>CAZCXK010000025.1:11186-45269 GCA_964502605.1 uncultured bacterium | reverse complement strand
GAGATGGGTTTATCCTTGACGTATGCTGATTCGTGCTCTTGTTTCCTGGCTCGACTTTCTTTGCTCAACGGATTTTGGAGGCTAAGTCAATGCTCGAAATGAAACTTGCCGGAATTGCACTAGACGCAGCCACTCGAAGTCCGATTGTGTTACTGAGAGACACTGCAGATCGGCGGCAATTGCCAATTTACATCGGCCAGGATCAAGCCCGAGCGATTATTAATGCCCTCGACAATCAATCACCGCCTCGACCACTCACCCACGACCTGATTGTGAATCTGCTTGAAGAGTGGGACATGGCCTTAGAACGGGTTGTAATTCATTCGCTGCAAGATAACACCTTCTATGCCATTCTGACGCTGCGTCAGGGTGAAATCAAAAAGGAGATTGATGCTCGCCCGAGTGATGCGATCGCCATTGCCCTCAGAACGAATAGCCCCATTTGGGTCATGGAAGAAGTGATTGCTGATGCATCAATTCCGGTAGATCGAGACGCAGATGAGGCAGAGCGCAAAGCATTTCGAGACTTTTTATCTGACCTGAGCCCTGAAGATTTTGCCCAGCGGGGCCGCTTCAGTAGTGGTGAAGCATAACGGTAATGCCGAGGTGATGCCGTGCAGTCGTTGGGGTCATAATGCAATATCGTCGCTTCGGCAAAACCGACATGCGGATATCGGTGTTTTCGTTAGGCACCATGCGCTATCTGGCCTCCGAAGCCAACGCCAGACAGGTGATTGAACGGGCGATCGCCCATGGTATTAATCATCTCGAAACAGCTCGTGCCTACGGCAGTAGCGAACAATATCTGGGAGCGGCTCTCAAGGCAGGGGTTGGGCGACCGCGCTCTCAGCTTTACATCACCTCCAAGATTCAGCCCACTCCTGATGCTGATATGATGGCACAAAGCATTGATCAGTCGCTGACTACTCTAGGAGTTGATTATCTCGACGGCTTAGCAATTCACGGCGTTAATACTGGGGAGCATTGCTCATGGATTACCGCCCCAAATGGGTGCATGAGCGTAGTCAGACAGGCTGTTGCAGATGGGCGCATTCGCCATGTTGGGTTCTCCACCCATGCTCCGCTCGAAATCATCCAGATGGCGATCGCCACGGGACAGTTTGAATTTGTCAATCTTCACTACAATTACTTCTTTCAGCGCAATGCCCCAGCCATTGAACTGGCACATCAGCACGACATGGGGGTGTTTATCATCTCACCATCTGATAAAGGCGGAATGCTCTACACGCCTCCTGAACGATTGGTGCAGCTCTGCCAGCCATTTTCCCCCCTAGAATTAAATTATCGCTTTTTGCTTAGCGATCCTCGCATTACAACCCTCAGTCTTGGAGCAGCGCACCCAAGTGAGCTAGAGTGTCCACTTGAGGTTGCCGATCGGGTGGAGCCCCTAACGCCTGAGGAAGGTGCTGCTATTGAACGACTCCAGCAGCAGCAAGAGGATAGGCTAATGGGCGATCGCTGTAGTCAGTGCTATGCCTGCTTACCCTGTCCTGAATCGATTCACATTCCAGAGGTGCTGCGCCTCCGTAATCTGGCGATCGCCTATGATATGACCGCATATGGCCAGTATCGCTATGGCATGTTTGAAAATGCGGGGCATTGGTTTCCGGGGCAAAAAGCCAGCCGCTGCACTGAATGTGGCGATTGTTTACCTCGGTGCCCTGAGCAGCTCAATATTCCGGCATTGCTGACCGACGCCCACCAGCGACTCAAAGGGGCTGAGAAGCGTAGACTGTGGGGCTGAAGTAAGGGGCTGGAGTCGGCCTTAGACCTTCCCTCTTAATGGCGTTCGTCCCAAGCACGCATCTTACCGGGATTAAGTAGCCCATAGGGATCAACCCTTTCCTTAAAGGCCAGTTGCTCTACATCCACTGTCTTGCGGCCTCCATCTTCTAAAACGTAGGTATGCGGATTGGCAATAAAGGCTCCGTGATCTTCGTAGTAAGTGATGATCTCCTGGAGGCGCTCAGCGGAGGTAAAGCGCACGATCTGTAATGCCGCTGGAACCGCTCGCCCTCCCGTTCGCAAAAATTCTAGGTGCATCATCACCTCATCTCCAAAGTAGTCATACATATGCTGCAACAGCTTCAGATCCGAATCATAGGGGAACAAGGTCTGCAAATAGGTTAGTGACGAGTCAACGCTGCGAGCATGGAGGGTAGTGTGGTTCCAGGTATATTCCATAATGGGATTTCCTTTGCTTGCATCTTTGGCCGCCTTCTGATAGCAGATGCCGCCACCATAGTCGTGCATCAAATCTCTCAAAGGGGCCAGGCACGGCTCCGACACCATCAGCAATGCACAGTGAGCCCCATCTGGAATAGCGTTGCGAAATGGTGCAAAGTAAGTAGGAATGGGGTGAGCACAAATGCAAACAAGCTTTTTAATGATGCCATCCGCATCAGATAGCGCCTGCCCAAAGCGGGCCGCACTCATGAAATCAGGAAAGGCTACAATTAATTCGGCCCAGGGATAGGCGGGCGCAAGTGGCATTATCAGTTCTGTAATGATGCCGTTGGTGCCGTAGGCATGGTTAACCTTTTGCACCGCATCACCGCGCAACTCTAACACCTGGGGTTGGTCTTCCATGGTGACGACACGCACCGCATGTAAGCTGCCGCGATCGCGCAGTTGGCCATACATCACGGAACCAATACCGCCACTGCCACCGCCAATAAACCCACCAATCGTAGCAGTGCGATAGGTAGAGGGCACCATCCGCAATTCCCATCCTGATTTTCTTGCCTGCTTATCAAGTGCGGCAAGCTTGACCCCTGGCTCGACACAGGCGAGTCCGGGTTTGATCCAACGAATCTGCTGCATTTTGCTTAAGTCGAGAATGACACCTCCCTTGAGCGGTACACATTGCCCGTAGTTGCCTGTCCCCGCGCCCCGAATTGTTAACGGCACTCGATGCTCGACACAGGCGGCTGCAACCCGAAGCACATCGGCTTCGCTCATTGGACGGACAACCAAATCGCCTCGCTTGTCTGATAGCTTTTCTTGCAGAATGGGGCTAAAGGTATAGTAATCCTGAGATAGCTTGGCAATCTGATTGGCATCACAGATGATTTCGATGCCGTCTAGGGACGCAGCAAACCTATTCCAGTCGAGCGATCGCGTCACAGCCGCAGTCATTGTGTTTAGCCTCCATATGTTGAGAGTCAGAGTTAAGGGAAAATTTTGCTCTCTTTTAGAATAGTTGAAAACTCGTGGTGGAAGGGTTCATCTTCAACATGTTAGGCATCAGTTAGTTGGTAGTTTTAGTTGGTAGTTTTTGTTTAGATAGATAGCAACTGTGGCGATCGCCTAAAGAATACAGCATGATAGACTCCAGGCTTAGGTTTAGGTTTGATTAAGATAGGAGCCTGATTGACCTCTGCTTTAAGTTTATCCCCAAACCTTAGAAACATACCAAAAATAACCCACATACAAGAGCCCTACCAGTCCGATGCTGACTCTGCCTGGCAGTGTTTTATATGCTTGAAACAGAAAGATGCAGCTTGCTATCACAGCTAGAATTTCCAGCAGAGTCACAATGTTGCCATAGTGGTTGGGATCCCAATAGGAGACTGGGCTGTGGAATCGCCAATCTGAGAAAGGAAAGAAATGGCGATGGGCATCGTCGTGATGTAGCGGCAAATCACCTGCAATGTGGAACACCATGCTGGAAAACAGCAGCATTCCAATTTGAGATCCTGCCCAAACACACAACGTTAGACCCAGAACGATCAACGGCAATGAATTAAACAGATCAATAAAGTTTTGCCACCCTTCTTCGTAATATGACTTCGACCAAATAACGCGCTCTGGCGATCGCCGCACTACTTTCTCAACAAAATAAAACACAAACATGGGGGCATCGGGGAGGATGGCTCCAACTATCACCGGAGTCAGAACATGGGCATGATCCTGTTGCCCTAAACACAGCAGGTTAATGAAAACATGAGCTGGGGTATTCATTACAGTTCTGAGTCTAGAAAGGAATAAGAAGTAATCGTGCTCTTCACTTTAGCATTAGGACTTACGCAAAATGAAGCTGCCCAGGGTGGCAATAAGGCGCTAGAGTCGGGGTATGAGCAGAAAAATCAGCCGATTCGACTACTGTCAATACCTACTGGTTAGCTAAGTCAACTACACCCTAACCAACGTTGCCGACTACAGCGACCACTGGAGTCACGATGAGGTGGATCGCTACCTGAAGCGGGAGCGCATCACGCCTCGACTGATCTGGGAAGATGTGCATGAGCAGATGGATGGGGACGATTACGGCTACCTGCTATTTGACGACACCATGCTAGACAAACAGCACTCGTTTGCGATTGATCTGGTGCGGTGCCCAGTACAGTAGCAACGCAAAACAGGTGATCAAGGGCATCGGTGTGGTCAGTTGCGTGTTGACAACCCCAACCAGTTCTGGCTGATTGACTACCGTATCTATGCCCCAGAAGACGACGGGAAAAGCAAGCTAGTCACGGGCGGGACATGCTTGTGATGACCGCATTTGGGAGCAATTGCCATTCTATTGGGCGAGATTACATCAGCTAGCGTTCCATAATTACCTGGTACAGCAGTTGAGCTCCCCTTCCATTAAGATGTTCCCTGCGTGAGTTCTATCTTTTTTCAGTTGCCACACCGATGCAGTTTCGGTGCCCTTAGCCTTAGCAGGTTGCAACAAGTAACTTGCCCAGGTAAGAGGGCTTAGAAGTTTGCAGAATGCTTGACGCTTGCGGTGAGATAGTTTTGAAAATGCAATATCATGACACAAGACCGTCAGCGGGTTGATAAACGTCGCGTAATCTTGGTAGGGCAATCCAACTAGTTGCTGAAGCCGATCGAGCGTATACCCTCGTCGTACATGTCCCCATTCTTGCATCACATCCTCCTCGGTCGGACACACCGACTTGAAGCAAGAATAGTAGGGAAATCGCCAGTTTTCATTGGGAGTGCTGATCAGAAGAAAGCCACCAAAACGTAGTACTCTCAGAGCTTCGCAGATCGCTTTCTGATGGTTGGGCACATGTTCTAATACATCAAACATCGTCACCGCATCAAAGGATCGATCGGTAAAAGGCAGTGCAGTTGCATCACCGCAGACAAACTGAACATTTTCTTTTTGGTTGCACGGTGCCTGTGCATAGTTTGGATCTAGATCAAGGTTGGTGACGTGCGATCGCGGATATAACATCGTCGTCAAACCTCCCTGACCGCCGCCGACTTCCAGGATGTTTTGAAAGGGTAAGTCAGGAGCAATGCGATGAATAGCACGCATTTTTTCTCGATAAAAGAAGCCAAGGGTTAACGGTTCAGGAAAGGGATTTTGTGCTAGAAACTCCTTGAGTTTAGCCTTGTGACCGCGTATTTCAGAAGCAGTATTTTCTTTGGGGCGCGTGTATATCATGATTGATGATGTGACCTGAAGAATTAGGCTTTTTTGAGGGGGCGATACGTACTTTGTGCAGGCAAGCTGTCACGGATTCCAGCGGAGATCGAGGTTCGATGATAGAGATAAAATTTCACTCCTGATAGACAACCAGAGATTTCTGCAAAAAGAGTGCTATATCGGCTCTTTGAACGTTGCGTTATTGCACGGCGTACTAATTGGCTGTAATAGCGCGGTAATGCAATAGCGAGTCGATGTAAGTTTCCCCAATGCCCATGCTGCTGAAATTGGATAAGAAGGGCTGTGACATGGCCGCGCATATATTGAAAGGCTTGTTGCTTTAATTCTGCCAGACTACCGCGATGGTGATGAAACACAACCACAGCCGGGTCATAATAGCAGCACCAACCTGCCGCTAGCAGCCGATACCACAGTTCTGAATCTTCGCTACATCCAGCGGCTCCGGCTCCGAGGTGTTCATGAAAGAGTCCGACTTCTTCAAATGCGTGACGGCGAAAAGCCATGTTGGCACCTGCACCAATTCGCCAAACAGGGACACCCCGATCGCACATGGCTTCAAAAAACTGACGATCAAATAGCTTGGTACGATAGCCCTGGCTAAACCCACCCAAGCCTTTTTCAAAGATGACTTGTGCTTCGGTGTCTAGAGATCCAGGCAGCACCAAGCCTGTCACCGTCATAACTTGTGGATTGTGAAAAGCGTGCTGAAAACGAGCTACCCAATCAGGGTGTACCATCACATCATCATCTGTAAAAGCAATCAAATCACCCGTAGTATGCTGAATGCCCGTATTACGAGCGATGCTCAACCCAGGGCGTGGTTCTTTCACATAGTGAATGGAGAGTTCTGGATGGCTAGTTTGCCACTGCGTAATCCGATGATAGGTTGCATCTGATGTCGGCGCATTATCAACGACAATAACTTCGAGAGGGGAGGGAGAAAGAGCCTGTAGCGATCGCAAACACTGGGCTAGTTGATCGGGGCGATCGCGTGTGCAGATCACCACTGATACCGATAGATCTGAAGAACAGTTGGTGAGTTTTGCGTGGAGAGTAGTCAGCGGGCGCTCAACGGCTGTTACAGCCTCAAAGTCAGGGGCTATGCGGCGGGGCGATCGCCTGCGTGTAATTGGTAACGCAGCTTTGAACCCATCTTCAAAGAGGCGATCGCCTACCGCAGGTGTAATAGTTTGCACAGCTAGATGCATCAATTGGGTAGCAGGCATGGGTAGTTGTGCTGGCGAAAGCTCATGATGTCCCAAAGGAACCCCAAGCCACCAAAATACCAGATAAAGCCCTTGATAGCCAGACGCAAGGACGAGTTCTGGCGGCAGAGATTCACTCAGATCAAGATGATAGATTTGCCACGGTTGAAATGAACTCATGAATGTTGCCTCCAAATCTGTGCGATGCGCTGGCGAGAGCGGGCATATTCGCCCATCAGTCCTACAAGGCCACCTGATAGTTCTGCCCAAATCATGCTAAGTGGCAATGGGTGCCGATGACGCAGCCGTTGTTTGATTTGCAGAAACTGATCAGTAAACCACCAATGAATCAGTTGCCGAAACAGCGATCGCTGCGCTGGATCAGACTGCCAGGATTTTGCCACAAACGCCATGAATCCTAAGCCCCATGTCCAATATTGACGTTGTAACTTCTCAAGTTCGCGACGATGCTGATGAAATACCAGATAGCGGGGTTCATAGACGAGGTGATGGCCTGCTCGAATCACCCGATAAAAGACATCTAAATCACCCCCCCCCGGCAGCGGCGCACCCGTATCGAGAGCTTCATCAAAACCACCTAGTTTGAGCAGCATATCGCGGCGAAAGGCCATATTGCAGCCAGCACCAAAGATGCCTGCACCGCAGGGATATAGCGGATTTCCAGGCAGCATCTGACCATAGCGAATTTTCTCAAACCCACGCCGAAACCCACCACGTTGCTCAAATAAAATCTGAGCTTCAGTTTCCAGTTCAAAGGGCAAAACCAACCCAGTGAAGGCTCCGGCATCGGGATTTTCTGTCCATGCTTCTATCAGACCATCCAGCCAGTAGCGATCGACGACGACATCATCATCCAGGTAGGCTAACCAGTCTCCAGTTGCATGATGCAGAGCGTGATTACGGGCAAAATCGAGTCCTGGTTTTGGCTCTCGCGTATAGCGCACTGAAGGTAGAGAAGCCACTAGCGCCTTGGTTCGATCGTCAGAGGGAGCATTATCCACAACTAAAACTTCAAATCGAGGTACTGCACTTTTACCCGAAACTTGCAATGGAATCAGCGAATGAAGGCAGCGCACAAGGTTGTCGGGGCGATCTTTTGTGCAGATGGCAACGGTCAATGATGGTAATGTGCCTGCTGAGGCTGAAACCATCTGTATTTCATTTCGTAACTCATCATGCAGCTGCTCTTGTAAAAGCTTTTGTCCCAGCTCTTTACCAAGCCACTGCCCCAACTCCTGAGGGGCGATCGCCCTTCCAGGAGCTACCGGCTGCATCAAAAGACCTATCGGTCTATCATTGCGTCGCACAATAAGAGCAATGCCTATTTTGTCATTTTCTAGAGCAATTATAGGCAGCGGTTGGGTGGTATCAACATCGTAAATGGCGTAGCTCATGTGATCGCTTCTGATTGAGAGTGACGGTTTTGCAAATGATAGAGTTCAGCAAACAAACCTTTGAGATATAACAACTGCTGCAAATTTCCTTGCTCAACAACTTGCCCCGTTTGCAAAACAATGATTTGATCGGCCTGTTCAATCGTTGACAGGCGATGGGCAATCACAATCACTGTGCGGTTTTGACTCAGGGTGTTGAGGGCTTCTTGAATTAAGTTTTCAGAAATACTATCTAGAGCATTAGTGGCTTCATCCAAAATGAGAATGTCAGGGTTGCGGATGATAGCGCGAGCTAGGGCTAAGCGCTGGCGCTGCCCCCCCGAAAGCCGTAAGCCGCGATCGCCCACTTTGGTTTCATATCCATATGGCAACTCACAAATAAACTCGTGGGCATTGGCAAGCCTGGCAGCGTCCTCGATTTCTGAATCCGTCGCGTCTAAGCGGCCATAGGCAATGTTTTCGCGCACCGTTGTACTAAACATGTAGACATCCTGACTGACAATGGCAATTTGACGTCGCCAAGACGCTAACTCAAAGTTTTGTAAGGGGCGATCGTCAACCTGAACTTCGCCTTCCGTTGGGTCATAAAATCGACAAATCAGGTTGATCAGCGTCGATTTTCCAGCTCCAGATGGGCCTACTAAAGCAGTCGTTTTTCCCTGAGGAATATAGATTGAAACATCCCGTAATGCAGGCTGCTCAAGCGGGTCATAATGAAACGTGACAGATCGAAGGGCAATGCCACGCTGCAACTGACGAAATGGCTCTGTGCCCGACTGCAGATAGGGTTTGTTACTTGAATCGAGCAGCGACAACACATCCTCAACTGAACTTGCCAATGCCACAAGTCCCACTCTGGCACTATTCAACTGTTTGATCTTGGGTTGCAATCGGTAAAGAATAAAAATAAAGGTCAACAGGGCTGGCAATGCAGAGCGATCGCTCTGCATTGCAAATAGTAAGCTCAGTAACAGCAGTATGGCTGAAAGCACTTCTGAGACGGGGCTAACCAGTCCTGACACCATGTCAAGCTTAAGAAACGTATTGCGAACATCCACAGACGCTTGATCAAATCTGGCTTGCTCATGAGCTTCTCGACCAAACGACCGAATCACCTTCATGCCGCCAAAGCCTTCCCAAATACGAGCTGCCAACTCAGAATTACTAGCTACAGCCTGTTTACCCAACTGTTTGACCCGCCGCGTCATCAACTGAATGGTTAGTGAAATGCCAACCATCAAGGCTGTGACCAACAGGGTCATCGGCCACGAAATCAAAATCAGCAGCGTCACAAACACCAAAATCGTGCAAACATTGATGATCAAGTTGACCAGTACTGATAGTGCCTGACTGGTTTTCCAGGTTTCAGTGGCTAGGGTGTTCATCAGTTTGCCTGATTCATTACGCTCTAAAAAGCTATAGCTGACGTGGAGCAACTGACTGAAGATGCTAGAGCGGAGTCGGTGACTGATGCGAGAATTTAGCCAGGAAAATAAAAGGACATTGCTGTAAGCCAAACAGTTTTTGAGGAGGATGCAGACAAAAATTGCAGCTGACAGAATTAAGAGGCGATTATCAGTGGGGATATAATTAGCTAAGCGATTGATCAACCCCAAAAAGAAGCTATTGTCAGAGGATGATTGAGACGATTGATCAATACTTTGAAATAGTGGAATAAATAAGCTAATGCCAAAGCCTTCTGAAAGAGAGGCCAGGATACCTAATACAACAATAGTTGGAATGCCCCAGGGATAGAGTCTCAACAGCGGAATCAGGGATTTAATAGCCTTTGCATTACTCATTTGCTGAATCTCTAAACGTGCTGGCGATAGGATGACGGTTGAGAGAGCTGCTGTGGCTGCACAACCTGCATCCATCTTGTTGAACGAATCCTGGCGTAGAGCTGGCGGGGCGGATGTTGAAACGTGTTTACCCGATTCTGCATATCAGACAGGGTGAGCGATCGCGAGCTTGGCATGATTTTATGCTTGAATTGCAACCATGACAGCCGATCAGGCCAAAGCAGGGAAGCGATTGGTTTGGCTAGCAGATTCAGCAAACTCTTGATTGCCATGAGATATGTGTCGCCTTTGAGCAGATGAACTCCATCATGGGTCACTGCCTTAAATAGCCAGACTAAATTGCTGCTGTAATGCCCGGAGCGTCGAGCTTGAATCGCCAAATACATATAAAAGTTTCCGGTAGACCAACGATAATATTGGGTCGGAATATCAGGACGACGCTTTTTCAGATTTTGTAATACGAGGAGATGAGACTTTGCCATCGCCTGATAGTTGCATGACATCGTACCGATAGCTTTGCGATAGCCCATCAGAAACTCTGGAACAACCTGATAATGGTAGTGCTCGGCAATGCGCAGATAAAGATCTCGATCTTCACAGCCTTGAGCACCTTGAGCCTTCAAATCCGGGTCATAGTAACCAACTTTGTCAAAACACTCTCGTCGAATCAAGGGCACACTAGCGTTGCCTAGAAAATTGCAATAAATCAGGGCGGTCAGCACATTACCAGTTAAGTCAAAATGGCTCGCCCGACCCGTCAGTTTACCATCAGCGCTGATATCGACTGACCAAGTATACACCAGACCCACGTTTGGATCGGACGCCATCATATAGCGTACTTGCTTCTCGATCTTGGTTGAATACCAAATGTCATCGGCATCAATTGGTGCAATGAAAGCTCCCGTTGATTTGCGGATGGCCAGATTGCGAGCTGCTGCTACGCCTGCATTTTCTTGCTGAAGTAATGTAATCCGGCGATCGCGTTCAGCATATTGCCTGACAATTTCAGGCGTTTGATCCTGTGAGCCATCATCGACTACCAAAATTTCAAGGTTTCGATAGGTCTGAGCAATGACCGAGTCGAGAGTTGCCCTCACATAATCGGCAGCATTGTAAGCCGGAATAATCACAGAAACCAGCGGCAATTCTGAACAATCGGGAGCATGCTGGGCGTGTTGCCCAGCTCTCAACCCATGTTGACTACTTTCAGAAGCAAAACAAAGATTGCTGGTCTCTTGCTTGATATCTTGTAATTGAAACACGGATATTTGCTTCCTGATTGTCAGTGTGGTACGTTACGGTAGTTTGCACCCAGGAAGACGCCGTGAAGCAGACTGAAAAACAACTCTCAGTTTGCAATATTCATCTCTTGCCTAAAGAGTGAATCTCAATGCTAAAAGTTCCAGCGAAGCAAGCATAAATTAGAAATGAGTAGAGATGAGGCAGAAAAACGAAGGCAGTTCGACATAACCTTCACCGCTCTTATGCCCATGCCAGGGCATCTCGAATCTGATCTGCGAGCTGCAACGGGCGAAACGGCTTGACTAGCACGGCGGCAACTTGGTTGACTGACAAATTTTCGGAGTGTGGGTTTTGGCTGCCCTCAATTCGCGTCTTAGGCAGAGCGCAGTCGAAGCCTAAGGTACGGGGGAATTAGCCTTTCACGAGTTTTGACAGCCAGCCAAGGCGGCAACATCTAGATCTGTCAAGCTAGATTGGTCAGACGGCTGCACTTTAGTAATTACCAAAATTACAGGAATACTTTAAGCTTTAGGGTCAGCCTTGAGTTTATTCAGGGCTTCTTGCCCCGAGCTGGCGGCCAATACCGTCCAATTGGCTCCCATCTCTCACCCTAATTGAGCGATCGCCCACACATCATCTTCGTCATCAACAATCAAAATCCGGTTGCTCATACTGCTAGCCTGGACGATGAATCAATTTTCATTATTCATCAGCTGTGCTCGATGGTATACCCAACGACATGGTATCGTCTTAGGTTGATCATAAACGGACTATGTCGTGACCAACAACTGGCCTCAGGACTCGACGAGCGCGGCATAAGAGGCGTGTCGCGTTCGGTGGTAGATTGAGCAGTTGCACCGAGAGGGCAAGCAGACCACGAGGCTGGAACAGTGCCAGTATCGTAGTGGACGTATCCAGCGCAATCATATCGGCTGTGCTGTGCTCGTCTGGGCGAAATTACATTAGCTAGCATTCCAGACCAGGCACACCCTCTACTAGCTTAAATAGGGATTGTTAGATAATTACTGGGTATAGCAGTTGAGATCCCCTTCCATTAAGATGCTCCCTGCGTAAATCCTAAAGGTGCAATCAGACGATGTTCGACAAGGAGTGATTATGACTGATCCTCAACCTTTGGATGAACGATCTATCCATGAGCAACTAGGTGACGCCTTGCATGAATCGAATTTGTCAGATGCTAAAGCAATGCTGGAATCGATGCATGTGGCTGATGTGGCAGACGTGATTGCCGCGTTACCCAAGTCAATGTGGGCGATCGCCTTTCGCCTCCTGACTAAGAATCAAGCCATTCAGGTTTATGAATACCTGGAGCCACCCATTCAACATAAACTATTGGCTGAATTTAAGCGCCAAGAGGTAATCGACATCATTGACCAGATGTCGCCCGATGACCGCGCTCAACTGTTTGATGAGCTGCCAGCTACGTTGGTACGGCGACTGTTGCAGGAGCTAAGCCCCGCTGAACGACGCGCCACTGCACTCTTGATGGGCTATAGGCTCAATACTGCTGGACGCCGCATGACGCCGGAATATGTGGCGCTTCGAGCGCAGATATCAGCAGCAGAGGCCCTAGATCGAGTGCGCCAGGTGGCTGATCAAATGGAAACGGTCTACACGCTCTATGCGGTTGATAGCGATCGCCACCTGATTGGCAGTTTGTCTCTGCGTGATTTGGTGACAGCACAGCCCAATCAACAGATCGGAGACATCATGACTCGTGATGTGGTGTTTGTGGACACGGACACTGACCAAGAAGTTGTGGCTCAGATGATTCAGCACTATGACTTGCTGTCACTACCTGTAGTTGATCGAGAACGACGGTTAGTTGGGATTGTCACAGTTGATGATGTGCTAGATATCGTAGAGCAAGAATCAACTGAAGATATCTACGCCCAAGGGGGGCTGCAAACAGGGGGCGATCGCTATTTCCAAACGAGTTTGTTGGCAATGGCTCGTAAGCGCGTCGTCTGGCTCTTTGTGTTGCTTATCGCCAATTCGGGGACTGTGACAGTGATTCAAAATCAAGAGGCTTTGCTAGAGCAGGTTGTGGCGTTGGCAGCGTTTATTCCTTTATTGATTGATGCAGGTGGCAATATTGGCGCGCAGTCTTCGACGGTAGTCATTCGAGGGCTAAATACTGCTGAGATTCGCCTAAAGCAATTTGGCACCATCATCAGGCGAGAGGCGATCGCGGGTGCTCTATTAGGCATCATGTTAGGCGTTGTGGTAATCGGGTGGGCCTATCTCATCCATCAAGATTGGGAGGTCGCGGTTTCTGTTGGTCTGAGTCTGGCATTTGTGTCTGTATTAGCGTCTACTGCGGGCGCGGCGCTACCGCTGCTTTTTCAAGTACTCAACTTTGATCCAGCGCTAATGTCTGCGCCGTTTATCACGACGATTATCGATGTCTTAGGGGTAATGGTGTATCTGGCGATCGCTCGAAGAATTCTGGGGCTGTCGGGTTAATGGCATGGGTTAATCGGGCAGAAGGCAGAGGGCATAGAAAAGATGAGCAAGAGAGATTTAGCTGCCTGCCTGACACATTTAGAGTATTATCCTAAAAGTGTCAACACCGATGGGTGGAATGCGACCCAACAGGCATGGAGTGCTCTGTTTCCAAACATCACTCACCATCGTGCTGTGTTTTTTGCACGTCGTGCTGGGTGTGCAACAGCTGTGTCGCCACACCTCTCAAAGTTTCCAGATCGTCACCGACAAATTGTGGCATCTCTATGCCAGTAGCAATCGTCGCCAATTTGCTCAACGCTTGCGCCGCTTGCTGGAGTGGGCAAAGCGCACTGGCCATGACATATCGGATAAAGCCAGACAGAAACTGCTGAACTTGCCCAACAAAGCCGATCAGCTGAAGGTCACCTTTGATCTGCCCGATGCTTATCGCACCAGCAATCAAGTAGACCGATTGATGAACTATCAAGAGTGTATCTTGTATGCCATGCAATATTTTCATGGCACGTTAGACGCAGCAAGGCAAGGGTTACGAGCGATGGCGTTGCTTTGGAATTTCCATCCCTTCGGGCACAAAGTTCAGGCGATGGAGCCACACTCGATGTCGCCCTTTGAGAACCTCAATGGCTTTCGCTATCACGATAACTGGTTACGCAACTTCCTGATTGCTTCTTCTTGCAATGGCCGTGGAACGGGGAAACCTAACAAACACAAACTTGATTAGAACTAGCCATCTTTGGATAGATTGTATATCTAACCCTAGCGCCGACGGAGGCTCGTTTTCGCTGGAGCTGGCATCGACCGTGACTCTATGGTGAAGTCTGGGATCTCGTGTAAATAAGGATCGTCTAAGCAATATTGTTCACACACTAGACTCAGACGCATCCCTGAGCACACTACCGGATTGACCGCATGAGTCAGGTTGCCCTGAAACACGACTAATGTATTCATCTGGGGGTGAATGGTTCCCACCTGGCGCTTGTGCGATCGCAGCACTAGTTCTCCACCCTTTAAATCAGAGGGCACCTGCACATAAAGCACACTGACGGCATCAGGCGGGTCAATGATTTTGCAATAAGATCGCAGCGACCGATCAATATGCGGGTCTACCCGCGACCCTGATTGCAACAGCAGCGGATTGAGATAAAAGGCATTGCAATGGGGCTGTAGCACTCGATCAAGATAGGGCTCAAAATAAGGAAACTGCTGGATCACTGCATAGAGGTGCGATCGCCAAAACACTACAGAAAAGCCCTTCGTTCCCACAAAGTCGCGATTCAAGTTGTTGACCGCGAGATATGGACATGCCAGGATGCGTCGGGACAGTTCCTCTAAATACGCGGTCGGGAAGACGCTGGAATAGGTCTGGAAATATGCCAATGAACGTACTCGTGCAGGTCAATTGCCATATTCTATGATGCCATCAATAGTGCTATCAGGCGATCGCCATTGTCTTAAATAATCTCTACGGCACCAATGAGATCACATGGGCACCGCGTACTACATCCAGCGTGAGTCCCGTTCGTTCTAACCGGGGCTGGTCGTCGCGCACCACTCGCCAAAACTCGACCGCCCCCATTTCAGGGCTGGGTTCACGATAGTTGTAAATCACCGTTGCCAGAAAGTTGCCACTGGCATCAAAGACGGCATGCTCAGGCAATAATCCTTCAAAGCCATACTCGTTCAGTGTGGTCAGGGTTCCAGACTCCTGATCCAGTTGCAAAATTGACAATGAACTATAAGACTTGCCTCGCCATGCCGGAGGAAATGCAGACAAATAGGTTCGGCGCATGTTTACAGCAACAATTAAGTCCCCCTCAGGGCTAACCGCAAACCCTTCAGGACTCAACCCCACTGTTGCTTTAGAGGCAATCTCAGGCTGGACACCGCTTGGATCAAACCGAATGGCAATCAGCTCTCCTTTCGGATTCATCAAGTAGTTGAGAAACCGCAGCGGCTTGGTGCTCCACTTCAAATCAGGAATTAAGTATGTTTGGCCATCGGGTGTAAATTGACCGCAACTGAGATGATTGCCAACATCAAGAGCTTGACCATAGGGGCGAATCTCAACTGAAGTCGCGTCAGATGCCACTTCATAGAATGCGATCGACTGATTGTTCAAATTAAGAGCCAGAAAACGACCCGATGGATGCCAATTCGACGAGTTGACATCAGCTGGGCTGCCGTCTGCATTTGTGATGGGGAAATAGCTACGCTCTCCCAGAGTTCCATCCGAGTTGAGCCGCACTAGCAGTAGTTCGCGACCCAGTTCATCTAAATCGATCGCCAAAAACTGACCATCTGGGCTAATGGCAACATGTCGGGGATTGCGTCCGACTTCAACCGATTCAATTAGGCTGGGTTCCGCTGGATTGGCAATGTCAATCACTGTGATTCTGGAGCCGTCTGGCATATCCTCAATGGTGTCATATTCCTGAACCTCTGGGGGGGGAGTCCCTCGGACTTCGGCAACATAGGCAATTGTTCCATCTAGCGACGTAGCGATGATCTGAGGCCATGACATCACCGAATTGGGAGCCGGAATGGTGGCCATCACAGTCTGGTCTTGGTCAAGGGGCAGGCGCATCGTTGTCAGGGTATCTTCAATCCCGGCGACTCGATCGAGTTTAGCATCGGCGTAGGCAGTTGCAACCATGTCGGCATCTGATGCAACTAGCAACGCACGGCCTTCAAACTGTACTGCTTGCACCGATGATGGCACTGGGGCGATCGCCACTGGATCGGCAAGTTGAAATAGACCATAGATGACGAGAGCTGCAATCAGCCCGAAAATTATCCAGATCAGTCGTCGAACTACTTTTGATTTGAATAGCATTGAAATATTTTCTCCTTGTCTAACTGAATAGTCTGAATGCGGAACGGAGTCATGCCATTAGATAGACAGGTGATTGAAGCGTTGAAACTCAACTGGATCGTGAGCACAAAAAATGCGAATGCTAGCGTGTTCTAATGCAAGTCGGCGTAGCCGTTGCTGACTCCACCGACGAGCACTGTTATCGGCGGCAATGCACTGCTGAAATAGTCGCAGCCCTAGTGGGCAGTCGGGTGGCTCGGCATGAATCTCATCTCGAAAGAAATAGGCATCCCCAGCGTGCAACAGCCACCCATCAGAGGTTTGTATTGCCACTCCGGCATGGCCAGGACTGTGCCCCGGCAGTGAGAGCAAACAGATGTCAGCCGATAGGTTTGGCAAGGGATACACAGCATCAAATCCAAACCAGGTATCCTTGACCTGATGATGAATAGCCCAGGTAGGCGATCGCCCCGAGGGTATCATTCGATATCGAAACCGATATCGAAACTGGGTGAGCCAGTGGGTGGCAGAGGTGGCTGCATGATATTCAGGGGCTAACACATGAGCTGTCGCATTCGGAAAATCAAATACACCGCCTACGTGATCAAAGTCCAAATGGGTGACAATAATATGGCGGACATCATCACGGGAATAGCCCAGGCGCTCGAGTTGACGAATGGCTGTTTCATCGGGATTTAATCGGGGATTGGCAAATAGCAAAAAGCTTTGAGGCAGGCGTGTTCTCGCCCTGTACAGATCATCTAATCCTAACCCGGTATCTACTAACACTAATCCAACTTCAGTTTCAATCAGCAAGCAATGACAAACTAAGGGGGCGATCGCCCAAGGAGAGCCGTGTCCACTGACCAAGCACCCTCCGCGAACGCATTGAGTTGCACAGTTTAAATGATGGATTCGCATGGTGAAGGTGTTGGTTCAGAATAGTGCCATTTGTCGATAGTGAACCGCCAATGATGATAGATTTTTTGCATCATTTCATGGTCTTGAGTTGTATAGCTGTTGCGCTGATAGCTGCACTGACTCTGGATGTAAGTATTAAAGATGTCCTGTATGTGCTCAAACCCGGCTAAATCGAGTTGACTATAGATGCGATGAAGTTCTTGAATTGGGTCATTTTCTAAGTCTTCATACCTGATTTCTATCAAGTTATCTGGAGGAATAAGATGCTTCTCGATAAAGAATTTTTCCATGATCTTTTGATAGAAACTTAAAATATTCTGCTCGATCACATCCTCGTCAAAATTCTGCAAGGTGACGACA
This sequence comes from uncultured bacterium, assembly GCA_964502605.1. Classification (GTDB taxonomy): domain Bacteria; phylum Cyanobacteriota; class Cyanobacteriia; order CAZCXK01; family CAZCXK01; genus CAZCXK01. The sequence goes on along the minus strand of CAZCXK010000025.1, from coordinate 27,597 downwards.
GGTAAGAGCTTTTGATACAGGCGCTGGGTTGAAAAATAGACCAGATAAGGATTTCTATAAATATGAATAAATTTTGCATTCGGAAAAAGCTCTAACAAAATTCTGATTCGCCCTGTATTAACCGGATTTTTAATGAGCAGCCTTTGACCATTAGCCCTTAGAGTAGCGATTTTTATAACCTTGATGTAATCGTATTTCCAGGCATTGAGAGTGTCTGGAGAAACGGCATCAAATAGGGCAAACTGATTAAAATACTCGCTCATATGTCTTGGGAAATACCACCCATGATAGAAGGAAAAAGGAGAAATATTAGCCAAACAAAATTCTTCTTCTTGCGGATAGTCAAGTGCTAGTTTGACATTATCCATTGGTCTGGTGTTCGGTGTCATCCATTCTAAGATGGGTGCAATGAGTCGCCGACTGGAAAGAACTAATTCGGGAGCCCAAGCTTGTAACGTTGAAATATAGGAAAAGTTCGTATCTAAGCTCATCAAATGATGGAGATAAGTGGTACCACTTCTCCAATGGCCAATGATAAAGATTGGCGCATCTGTGATTGCCTGCTCCTCAATTTGACGCTTAAATCGTGCCTGTTCATAAATTCTCAAAGGACTACTAAGCGCACTAGAGAGTGTCACAAATAGTGCTCGGGGGATATAGTTTCGATCAACCCCACCATGTCTTGACACAAGCTGCAGCCAGTTGGTCAATGATCCAAATGCTAGAGGCTGCTGATTAAGAATCAGATGCTGATGACGAGTCATAGTTGCTTCCTTAATTTCACAGTGTCGTTCTACGCTCTGATGAGTTGGCGATCGCTCCTAGTTCGCAGTGTAAGCATATTCTGAGTAGACTAAACATTCCCAGGGCGATCGCCGATCCAGTAAAAAAGACACCGCCCAAGTTCCAGACTCCATAGGCGAGCCCCAGAAGAATTGGCCCAAATGCTTGCCCCAGACCTAACACAGCACCATTCAATGACATCACAGCCGCTCGACAGTCTGGGGGCGTTAATTCGGCTAACAGATTTTGAATGCTGGGCAACCCTATACCAAGTGCCACACCATATATGACAACAGGAACTAACAAACTTCTGAGATCATGGAGCAATGGCATGACAACTAAGGCGATCGCATATAGCAAAAACGACCATTGGATTAACCTCACTTGAGGATAGTGCTTGACCAGGCGATTGAACTGTGACGCAGTTAGCGTTACAGTAGCAAATAGTATCGAAAGGAATAGACCTACTATCAGAGGAGATGTATCAAACTGCCGCTGAATCAGAATTGGGAAATAGGTTGCACAGGTGCCACACAGTAAAATAAAGGTTGTAATCGTGCTGGCAAAGAGTCCAATAAACTGCCGCCCTCGGATATGCCCTAGAGCCTGTCGTACATAAGCCGTCAGGCTTTGCTGCGCTTTGGGCTTTGCAAGAGGCAACGACGTCCACACCCAAATGCCAACTGGAATCCCTAATCCAGCCAGCAAGAAGGGGTAATTCCATCCCCAAATTGCCAAAACACCACCTAGCAACGGATAAAGGGCCGTTCCAAAGCTAATGGCGCTGGCTTGATAGCCCATTGCAGTTGTGCGCTGCTGACCAGAATAAAAATCACCAATCAGGGTGACGCTTAGAAAAACAAGTGAGGCGGCTCCAGCCCCTTGCAAACACCGCATTGCCAACAAAAAATAGAAGTCTGCTGCTGCTGCACAAGACATCCCTGCAAGGCTAAACACTATAAGAGATGTGACCAGGATGAGTTTGCGTCCTACTCGATCGGCTAAAACACCGAGAATGGGCCCCAATAAAACATTGGGGAGGGTAAATGCTGTGATCAGCAGACCAACCATCTGAGGGGATATATCAAGGTCTTGCACGATTTTGGGAAAGGCTGGAGTGATACTTGGAATTCCCATAAAGGCGACCAGAGAAACACCTACGATGATTTGAAACTGGGACTCCTGATAGAGTGGGATAGGCGATTGGGCCAAAATTCTCTTGTCAATGGGTTTCATGAGTCCTTATAGTTCTCTCCTGCAATCAGGTTAATACCAGGTGTGGAGATCCAAATTGCATTTGGTGCGATCGCACAACCTGTTCAGCACAAGCTTTTCCTGCTTTGAAACAGGCTTCGATTGACGCACCTTGCAGATAGTCACCCGTCACGTATAAGCCCTTGACTGACGCCAAGTTAGTTGCAAGTACACGCGAGAATGTTTCGTAGTTCGCAGCGTAGGCACAGAGCCCTAGTGACCATCGCCGAGACACAAACCGGACTCGGTCATTGATACTGACTGGGATATAGCGACTCAAGGTTGCCTCAGCTAGTTGCAGTAGTTCCTCCTCGTCTCGATTGGATTCAATATATGGACGCGCCGCCCGACCACTCAGCGTGTAGCGCACAATATGGCGATCGCTCACTCCATATGCCCCTGCATTACTCAGAGGCTCATCGGCATCAAACACCAACGCCCGCATATCTGGGGAGAAAATATTGCGATTATATTCGGCTACAATCACCATCACTGGATAGTAACGAACCTGATGCAACGTCTCAGCCACCTGAGGAGCAATGGGTTCTACTAAGCGGGCAGAAATCGGTGCAGGCGTTGCTAAAATAACACCCTTATAGGACAGGGTTTGAAGTTTGCCATCATAGATGCACTCCAGTTCTGTGAGGCGATCGCCCTGACAAATTAGCGATTCCACCGAGGTTGCCAACCGAATAGGAATCCGCTGAGCAAACTGCTCTAACACTACGTTAATCCCGTTGTAAAGCTGCTCATAGGTGTCGAGAACCATCCGAACATTGCTTCCCAGATTGCCCAAATAGATCTCGTCAGGTTCTGCCCCGTTCATACGAACTGACATCGGACGAATCAATCGCTGGCAAAACGCCGGACTGAAATACTGATCTGTCGGCGGGGCGTCAAACTGCTGGCTGAGTGAGGTGAAATAGTGGCCTCCCAAATACCCGTTGGTCTCTTCCTGTTTGATAGCCACACACATCCGTAGAAATTGCAGCACATCGGTAATGGATGCATGACTCAAGAGCCTGACTAGCCCCATCCAGCGGTGACGACTATCAACAGTGATGATCTTACCGTTTCGCACCTGTGACGAATTCAGCCCAAAAAACTCATAGGGATGATGGCCCATCGCCTGCGTAAACTCACGAAATAGAGGATAGCCTTTGCCGATATTTTTGCCTCCCATCGCGATTTCTCGCTCTCCCATCTGACAGGATGCCATCCGCCCACCCAGATAGTCGTTGCGCTCAATCAGTTCGACATTCAATCCAGATTGTTGTAAATAGTAGGCTGTCGCAATGCCCGATGCACCTGCTCCAACTACTGCATAGGTTTCATCCATGGGAGATATCCAAACTCTACTTCAATTGAGATTCATGTGGCCTAAGTCAGTGCATAGCCTGTATCTCGCGGAGGGCATCCCCCCTGAGGCTATTGTATTGGGCAATAGAAAAGGTTCTGAAATAACCCTGCATTACTGCGGCAGTCACGTCATTCTGAATGATCGAGATTGACACATGCATGTGAATGAGTTGACTATCAACATAGGACTTGTCAGAGATTTCAGCGATCGCAAACAAAGCTTGACGCGTTTCTGCAAAGGTATAAAACTGAGCCTGCATCTCATCTAAAACAAAGGCCATATTCAGGGACACATCATAATAAAGATGAGATAGAGCCGTAGCAAACTGACGTGCCGCCTCAATGATATACAGCCCGGTGACGTGATCCTTAGGGTGCTCATAAAAGAAGGCATGGCCAATATCTTGCGAAATTTCTCCCAAAATGATCCCCTCCTGCAACTGCTCGATACGAGCGATCAAGACGTTGCTGGCATTGTCTTTGTGGACTAATGCTTTGTCGATGCGAATTACTTGATCGGGCTGAAACTCCTGAGCCCAAGCCCTAAATTTAGCCAATGCGGGCGATCGATCCAGCGGTTGTTCTGAACTGGTTAATTCTGACACAGGTGTCGATGTTTGCATTGTCTGAGCAACAGTCTGAGCAACCGTCTGAGAAATCACCTGAATCAGATCTTCAAGAGTTTTACTGCTAAAAAACAGCTTGATAGGTAAGTCTTTGAGGGCCGGATACGTCAAGATCAGTTGATGCCTAACTTCGACAAGCATTAGAGAATCAAACCCCAATTCGTCTTGCAGTCGGCTCTGGGCGTTCAGTTTGCTCTGAGGGATTCTACCAATCTCTGACACAATCGCCTGCAACGTTGCAGAAACAGGTGCAGGAGACATATCCGGCGGGGATGATTTCTGACAGTTCATGGGGTGGTGGTGGACATCTGCCAACACTTGAAACGGGCGATGGCTCAAACGAATGGACGACAGGATGTTATCAATCTCCGAGGTTAGGCTCTGCAACTTGTCTACGACATCCTCATAGTTGCCTGGTTTATGAGGGCGATCGCCTGTTTGATCAGTGGTTGATATTAATGGAAACGATTCGCGCTCAAATGGGTAAGTCGGCAGTGGGAGGCGGTGGCGGTAGTAGTCATGGTCAAAGCCTGCCCAGTCTACCGATATACCGGCTGTATAGAGCCGTTGCAGGCTGCCGAGGAGTGACTCCCAATTGTCTTGACGACGGTGCAGGGATGCCAACCAAATCCCCGGCCAGTCAGTTAAAACGGCTGTACCCATCTTACTCAACGTCGGGTGGGCACCAATTTCTATTAAACTATCAACATTCAGAGATTGCAGGGTTTTGAGCCCTGATGCAAACTGAACAGGCTCTAGAAGATGTCTACACCAATAGGTTGCGTCTAGTTGCTCCTGGTCACTTAGTAAATGACCTGTGAGGTTCGTAACGATGGGAATGTTTGGACGGCGCAGGGGCATGTGCTCAGCCACTTGCCGAAATGATGGCAGAACTGGAGCCATCAAGGGCGAATGAAACGCATGAGATACTCGCAAGGGACAGGCGCGAATTCCTTGAAATTCCAGCTTTTCCAAGATCGCGTGAACGGCATCCCGAGTGCCTGAAATGACAGTATTTTCTGAGCCATTCAACGCGGCGATCGCCACCTGATCGGGGTAGGCGTCTAGCAATGGCATCAGAACGTCAGGGCTGGTAAACACAGCAGCCATCATGCCATTGGTCGGCAACTGTTGCATCAGGCGACCCCGCTCAGCAACCAACATCAGCATGTCTTCCAGACTCATGGCTCCTGCAAAACAGGCAGCGGCATATTCTCCAACGCTATGCCCCATCACAACATCAGGCCGAATTCCCCATGACTGCCACAATCGGGCGATCGCATACTCAACGGCTACCAGTGCTGGTTGGGTATAGGCGGTTTGATCCAAAAGTGCCGAGTCTGATGTGGCATACAGCACCGAAAGCAGAGAGCAGTCCAAATATGGTTCAAGAATCTCTGCACAGCGATCCAGGGTATCTCGAAACATGGGCTGGGTTTCATACAAACGGCGTCCCATGTTTGCATATTGAGAGCCTTGTCCAGTAAACAGAAACCCAATTTTGGGGCGCATCTGCGGTGATGCGTCACCGACAACGACAGCGGGCGTGTTTTCCTGTTCTAGAAAGTCACTCAGGCGATCGCGCATATCCTGAATCGAACCGACAACTAGCGCTAACCGATGAGGGAAATGCACCCTGCCAACATTAGCCGTAAAGCAAAGATTAGCAAGGGTATCATCTGATACGCCATTAGCAAATACTCGATAGCGCTCAGCCAGAACCCGGAGAGCCGTCGGGCTCTTGGCCGATAAAGTTAGCATATGCAACTGGCGATCGCTAGCAGACTCAACCTGACTGTAAGATGGAGCCTCCTCCAAGACCACATGGGCATTGGTGCCACCAAATCCAAATGCACTCACCCCAGCCAATCGCCGTTCTCCCGGTTGACATTCCCATGGCTGGCACTGGGTTGGAATTGAGAAGGTCGTTCCTGCCAGGGAAATATGGGGATTGAGTTGCTGGAAATGCAAATGAGGAGGAATCTCCTGATGATGCAAGGCCAGCACCACCTTGATCAGTCCGGCAATTCCTGCGGCAGGTTCTAAATGTCCAATGTTTGTCTTCACAGATCCCAGCCAGCAGGGCTGCTCTACCGAACGATTCCGCATCAGGACTGTCTTGAGAGCATCAACCTCGATTGGATCGCCAAGCGACGTGCCGGTGCCATGGGCCTCGACATAGCTAATGCGTTCCGGCGCAACTCCTGCATTTTCCAAGGCTTGCCGAACGACCGTTTGCTGTGCCCGTCCGCTAGGGGCTGTCAATCCATTACTGCGCCCATCCTGCCCGACTGCCGATCCTCGCACCAGTGCTAAAACCGCGTCACCATCTTTGACTGCCTGTGATAGACGCTTCAAAACAACGACTCCACAACCCTCTCCACGCACATAGCCATCAGCACTGGTGTCAAAGGTTTTACAGCGACCATCGGCAGCCATCATATTAGCTTGTGAAAGAGCAATGGTTAGCTCAGGCGTCAGCATGAGATTAACTCCTCCCGATAGCGCCATTTCACATTCACCCTGACGCAAGCTTTGAGACGCAAGATGCAGCGCGACCAGCGACGATGAACAAGCTGTATCAACGGATAAGCTTGGCCCGCGTAGATCTAAAACATACGATAGGCGATTGGCTGCGATGCTGGTGGCTCCACCTGTTGCCGTAAAGGCATCGACTTGCTGGCGATCGCTCAGCAGAACTTTAGAATAATCACTAGTGCTGATCCCGATAAAGGTGCCGACATTCCGCCCTGATAGGTGAGCAGGTGATTGTCCAGCATGTTCTAACGCTTCCCATGTAACTTCCAGCAGCAGGCGCTGCTGAGGATCCATCCGCTCTGCTTCACGAGGAGAAATTCCAAAAAAGCCAGGATCAAACTGATCAATACGCTCTAAGAATCCACCCCATCGGGTATTCAGCTTTCCAGGAACCGCTGGACTGGGATCATAAAGTGACTCATTATCCCAACGAGATTTTGGAACATCAGTCACGGCATTGCTTCCATGCTTGAGCAGCGACCAAAACGATTCTGGGCTGGCTGCATTCGGGAAACGACATCCCATACCAACTATGGCAATAGACTCTTGAATGCTTCCCTGGTCTAATAGTTGAGATTCAAGCAAGGCTCGTTTTTCTAGCGAAAGCTGACCAATACGTTGAGAAAGTATATCCATCAGAAGTGCTCCCTATGGCTAGGAATTGGATTGTTCAAGTGCTTTGCGTGTATCGTCTTCAGAAAGATGTTCGATGTAGTTGAGGATCTGATCAAACTCGTCATCTCGCTGAGATTGCGCACAATCAGGTTCAGAAATCGTCTCTACCTCTTTCATTAAATTGAGCAAATACTGAGTTAACGTATAAATAGATGGATACTCCCACGGCAGCGTTGGTGACAAAGAATGGTTAATCCAAGACTCCAATTCCCCAACTAAATCAACAGCATCCATTGACCCTAGCCCATAGTAGGAAAAGGGCTGATGGCGATCGATATCTGTGCTTGCTAGCCCTAGCCGCTGAGCTAAGCGGGATACTAACCACGACTCAATTGCCTTCTCTGAAGGGAATTCATGATAGAGACTTCCAGATGTGGCATGAGAATGGATGGTTTGGGGCAATGATAGTTCATTGATGGTCGGGGCATTCCACCGACCGACAATTGCTAGTTCATCTGACAAGAATTGAGATCGGCAGATGCGTCGCTGCACCTTTCCACTTGATGTTTTGGGAAGGCTGCCAGTTTTAATCAGCGCGATCGCGTGCACGTTGAGATCATGATGTTCGGCGATCGCCAACCGGATTGTCCCAATGACCTCCTCCAGATTGAGTTTCCGAATGTGCGATCGCTCGACTTCTTGAACAATGACGAGTTTTTCTGCATCATTGACTTCAACTGAAAAGGCAGCACCACAATCGAATCTTAGTGCTGGATGACTTTGAAATACAGTCAGCTCAATATCTTGAGGATAATGATTGCGACCTCCAATAATCACTAAATCTTTGAGGCGACCTGTAATAAACAATTCACCTTTATGTAAGAATCCTAAATCTCCGGTTCGCAGAAAAGGCCCTTCTTTAATATCTTGCAAGTAGGCATGAAAGCTCTTCCGAGTTGTTTCAGCCTGATTCCAATAGCCTTGAGCAACACTGTCCCCTTTGACCCAAACTTCGCCAATTTCATTCGACTGGCATTGAGTTAATGTCTGCGGGTTAGCAATGACTACCTGCAAGTCGAGAATGGGTTTCCCGCAGCCTACTAGCACTTGAGTTTCAACTGGCCTGTCAGGGCTTTCATTACCTGCGAAGCAGACTTGATTCTGTTGGAGCGCAGGAGTTTGAACCGATTTGAATACTGGCAGTTGACCTTTAGCCCCACCTGAAACGATTAAAGTTGTTTCTGCCATGCCATAGCAAGGGTAAAGTGCTTCTCGCCGAAATCCATACGGTTCAAAAGCAGTTGCAAATCTTTCCAAAGTCTGAGCGCGAACAGGTTCAGCCCCATTGAAGGCCACCTGCCAACTACTCAAATCGAGTGTTGCCCGTTGCTCATCGGTGATCTTACGAACACACAAATCATATGCAAAGTTCGGTGCGCCACTGGTAGTTGCCCGATAGGTGGAAATTGCGTTTAGCCAGCGAAATGGCTTTTGGAGGAAAGATACGGGAGACATGAGAATGCATGGAATCCCCAGATAAAGGGGTTGGAGCATGTTGCCGATCAGGCCCATATCATGAAAGAGAGGCAACCACCCGACAAAGATCGTATCACTACCATGACCCATTGCATGCTGAATTAATGTTTGATTGTGCAGGAGGTTGGCATGGCTGACCATGACCCCCTTGGGAACACCCGTAGAACCGGATGTATATTGCAGAAACGCAAGGGTCTCCGCTTGCACTGCAGGTTCTTGCCATGCCTTAGCCAGGTCATCTGCTGTTTCATCAGTTGCTAACCAGGTCAACTGCTGCAAGTTGCTCACCTGGCTAATCTGACGATCGATGTTTGACAAAACACTAACAGTGCTCAGAATTGTCGTGGCTTGAGCGTCAGCAAGGATGGTTTGTAGCCGTGCAAGAGAATGATTATTCCGTGGTGGATAGGCTGGAACCGCCACGACCCCTGCATACAAGCATCCAAAGAAAGCAGCAACGTAGTCTAACCCAGCTTGGTAGAGTAGTAAGGTGCGATCGCCAGCCGCTATTGTGGCTTGCAGTTGAGAGGCGATCGCCCGCGCTTTCTGATCTAAACTCTTATAAGTCAACGTAATGGCATGATCATCTCCATCCTCAAGAAACGTGTAGGCAACCTGGTCAGGTTGCTTTGCCGCGCGAAAATGTAACAAGTCTATCAAGGTTGAAAAAATATAGTCACTCATTTCACGCCTCAGGTGAATCGTCACACAATGGAACTAGTCTCGTCCAGATCGTGCAATACGCTACTTAGACTCAATGAACTAAACCAACTAAACCTATAACCTGCTAAAACCTATCAGCACAATCAAACATCGTGTATGCTTTGACTGCAGCATACACAGCACACATTGTTCGAGCTGAAATCTTTGAATAGTTTCTTGCTGGGTGTTCGGTCTCTCGCCACAAATACAGACTGATTCAGGGAACGACTCACCCAATACTCTAGCTTGACCACGGGAACGAACTATCAGGACTGCAGATAGTATTTTGATAGCAGTATTACAAAGTCTTTCAAGAAGGAATGAAATTTCATTCCTATAGTCAAGGACTTTAAATCAAACTGTAAAAAAATGTCAAGCCCACCAGATTTATTAGTTGTCAGAGGTTAAAGATGCCGCCAGATCTCGCTAAATCATCTGGTTAACCATTATCGGAATCCCTTAATATTCAGATGGTCTAGGGTAATGCTTGATTTTTGAGCTGGCCTTGTGACAGCACCCTAAATTAATTGGGCATGGCTAATTCAAGGGATGATATTCCGAGGGCATGGCATTGCCATAGCTAGATAGAGGGGAATGCCAGGCTCCCAAATCTTGAAATCATTCGCAAATTCGGCAATGTCCTAATGCCCTCAATTGACATGAATTGACATTTCTTTAGATTCAGTTTAAGTTTGCAATGAATGATTATTCCGCAATTCTCTACTTTAAGAACTAACCGAAGTCTCAAATGGTGGATTGACTGACAAGTTGTTTGGGTGTGGCAGTTAGTCTCGCTGCTAAGTGAGCAAGGGTTGCCTATACCGATTCTCCTGGTCGGTAGAGATCGATGTCGGTCTTTCAATGGAGATGAACTAATGAGCAACACGATGAATGTATTTGTGACTGGTAGTACTGGGCTATTGGGCAGTAATCTGGTTCGGATGTTAGTGGAGCAAGGCCATCACGTTAAAGCGTTAATTCGCTCTCCCGAAAAGGCAGCACTGCTCTTTGCAGATTTGAACCTCAGTCTTATTAAGGGCGACATGCTTAACCTGCCTGATGTGGCGGAAGAGTTGGCAGGCTGTGATGTGCTGTTTCATACGGCAGCCTATTTCCGTGAATCATTTCAACCCGGTCACCATTGGAAAAATCTGGAAGACATTAATGTTAAGGCGACGATTGAGTTGCTTCACTACGCAAAACAGCAACAGGTTAGCAAGGTTATTTATGTCAGTTCTGCGGGTGTTATTGGTAAATTGCCTGATGGCACGGCAGGCAATGAGTCCACTCCGCCTCATGCAATTGCCCAGCAAGACCCCTACTTCAGAAGCAAAGTGCTTGCTGAAACTGCAATCAGTTCGTTTTTGAAACAGCACAAGCTTGACATCACTCTGATTTTGCCGGGGTGGATGTTTGGCCCAGGAGATGCTGCGCCAACGAGCAGTGGCCAATTCGTTTTAGACTATGTCAGTCGCAAGTTGCCCATGATCCTCGATGGTGGAGCTTGTATTGTGGATGCTAGAGATGCGGCAAGTGCGATGATTCAGGCAGCGACGGTAGGGCAATATGGTGAACGATACATCGTTGGAGGGCAATATTACAGTTTTGAAGAGATCTGTAGTGTGTTGACAGCAATTACAGGAGTGCCTCTACCTAGTTTTCGCATCCCACATCCACTCCTGATAACCTACGCATGGCTCGCGGAACGCTATAGTCAAATGACTCAACATCCCATCTTAATTTCATGTAATGGTGCTAGAAACTTACATGCCAAATTAAAATGGAAATCCGATAAGGCAATTCGAGATTTGGGAATTTCATTTCGCCCACTTGAGGAGACGCTACATGATCAGTTGGCCTGGTATTATCAGCATCACTATCTGTAGCTTTCTCATTGTATAAAATCATCTATTTAGAAGGCTGCACGACTGCATCCGGAAGGTTGCTGTCTGCTCCCTATTCTGTTTATTTAACTATTAGCGTTAGCGGCTGAGTTTGCTCAGTAATTTGGCAATATTGCTAGTAGCAAAATCACACTATTTGCGAGATAGCTAGCCTCTTAGACTTTTCAGTATGTTAACTGTATAATAGTATAATAAGCCACATCCTAAGTTCATGAAAATTAATCGTAGAGATTGGTGAGATTTGCTCTTGTCGTTCTGGCGTCGGATGAACGTGAAGCGAGTTAGACTCGACGAATTCAGACAAGGCATCAATATCGATCCTTTGCACTGTTGATGACAATACGATCTTTCCCTCCAACAGGCTGATTAGCGTTTGGTTATGTCCGCCCCTAAAACTATGGTGACTAGAGATTCTGATAAACGTGAAGCTATCCTTAATGCCGCTCTAGAATTATTCGCTGAATACGGTTTTTATGGAACACCAATACCGATGGTGGCAGAGCGTGCCCAAGTTGGAGCAGGAACAATCTACCGATATTTTGAAAGCAAAGAAGCATTAGGCAATGCTGTTTATCAACGTGCCAAAGAGACACTCTATAACGTGCTCAATAAAGATTTTCCAGAAGACATACCATTCAGAGAACAGTTTCATATTTTCTGGCAACGAATCACAAAATTTGCCATTGAAAATCCTCAGACATTCCAATTTTTGGAACTACATTCTCATGAATCCTATCTTGATCAGACAAGTCGAACTGTCGAGCTGAAAGTTTGGGAGCCTGGGTTAACCTTTTTTGAAGCAACATGTCAACAAAAGATTACAAAACCTCTTCCTTTGAAGGTGCTTGTTGCAATTGTCTGGGGAATGTTTGTTGGAGTCATCAAAGCAGGGCAGCGGGGCCACTATAAACTTAGTGACGAGTTGTTTGATGACGTTGAGCAAACCTGTTGGGAGGCGATTCGCTACTAGTGGTGCTGCTGGCTGGCGAATCTGTTCGCATTCCACCCTCCTGCACTATGGAAAAGGTAGACCAGAAGGGCGATCGCAATCATTACTCTTTAGAGAATAAACCCTAGCCCTAAGAGTAGCCCACTCCAAAAATGGAACTGCACTGCAATAAACTTACTGTTACTCACCTGCTGCGGCTGATTGTAATAGGTGCCAACAAAGTGTGACAACTTGATCGCCAGAGGCAGGGTAGCAAAGACAAGCAGTGTCCGGCCTGGGAAATATCCCACCAGCACAAATAACACCGTTAGGGCAAACAGGCTACTGCAAACCCACGGCAGCAATTGAGCCCCCCGCTGGGTGCCTAGTCGGACAATGGGCGATCGCTTTCCAGCCGCCAAATCATCGTCTACTTGATGAAAGTGCGAACAAAACAGAATCAGGCTTGTGCTAATGCCAATGAAGATAGACGCTGCCAGATTTGGCATCGACCACGCCTGCGTCTGGCTATAGTAAGCAGCAGCGAGCGCCAATGGGCCAAAGGTGACAAAGCAAATCAGTTCTCCTAACCCTTGATAGCCCAGGCGAAACGGGGGCCCCTGATAGCTATAGCCCAGGGCACAGCATAGAATGACCAAGCCAAGCACTGTAAAATCTCGTTGCCAGTAGGCGATCGCCCCGATTCCCAAGCATCCTAGCACCAGCAATGCATTTGACACGCCAAAAACCAGCGCCCGATTGCCCGTCAAATTGACGAGCGAATGGTGTTTGTTTTGATCAATTCCAGTGTCTGCGTCAAAAACATCATTGCTAGAGTTGAGCCAGGCCACAATCAGGATTGCTGAGAGCAAAAAGGTAAGAAAGATAGACATCTTCAACTGCTGCGTTTCGGCATAGGCAACTGCCGTACCAACCCAAATTGGAATCACTGCGACGCTATACATCGGCGGTTTGATCGCGGCCAACCAAAGTTTGGAGCGCTGAGGGTCGCGGGTTAAATTGCGGTTTAACTTTGTCGTCATTGCATTCAAGCGATGGGCTAGCTCAAAGCTTTATCATTGTAAGGGTTTTTGCAACCGCACCCATAGTCATGTCGCAATTGTCACGATTGATTGCTCAGTGACTCAGATTATCTCGACGATCACAGGGGTATGATCGCTCGGTTTCTCAAGCGATCGCGGCGTCATATCAATCGTGCAGCTTGTTGCCCGGCCATAGAGAGTCATCGAGAGATAATGGTGGTCGATGCGCCAGCCCATATTGCGACGAAAGGCAGCGGCGCGATAATCCCACCAGCTAAAGTGGCCCCCTTCGGATGTAAATTTACGGAAAGCATCTGCTAGGCCCATGTCCGTAATAGCCACTTTTAGTGCGTCCCGTTCTGCCGCTGAGGCCATAATATGATTCTCGCGGCCAGATGGGTCATGAATGTCTCGATCATCGGGTGCAACGTTAAAATCGCCGCAGACCAAAAGATTGGCATAGTCTTTGAGCAAGCGGCTGAGATACTGTCTCAGGGTGTCTAACCACTGCAGCTTGTAGTCATATTTGTCGCTGCCGACCGATGAGCCATTCGGCACATATAAATTGACGATGCAAATGTCGCCAAGGCTGCCCGTAATCACTCGCTTTTGCTCGTCAAACTGCTCCGCTTCTGACGTGTTTAAGACTGGGGAAAAGCCCATGCTGACAGAGCCCAAACTCTGTCGGCTCAGCAAAGCAACCCCATTATACGATTTCTGCCCAAACACATATGAATGGTAGCCCAGGGTTTCAAAGGGCGATCGCGGAAAGTCAGCATCAACGACTTTTGTCTCCTGCACACAGAGAACATCAACCGGATTATCGGTCAGCCATTGAGTGACGTGGTCAAGCCGAGTCCGAATGGAGTTGACATTCCAAGTGGCAATTTTCATGAATTGTTTGCAAACCCTTGACCTATGGCCGATACACAAGAATCGGCGCAACTCATACTGAGAGAGCATGACTATGCACCGATAAAATCGAACTCAATCGATTGTAGGATGAATTGTATGACCCTTCATGCAAGGGTGGCACTTTCGGTAGGAATGCTCGACTGCAACCGTTCTGATTCAAACACTTCACGGCTTGCGTAAATCTCAAAAACCTCTTCTAACCCTGCAATTTCAATCACCATTTGAGCTTGCTTATTGAGCGAACACAGCGCCAGCGTACACCCTGCAGTGCGGACGGCCTTGTAGGCTGATACCAGTGCTCCCAGCCCCGTACTGTCAATAAATGCTACATTCTGGAGGTCAATGAGCAAGTGCTGTGCTCCAGATGCGACACTGTCATCAATCCAACTCTTGATCTCAGGAGCATTGATCTTGGTGACGAGTTGGGTCGGCTGAAATACTCTTAGAGTAGACATGGGCAAATCCAAAAGAGAGTAGTTCTAAAGAAAACCAAAAAGGCTAAAGAAAACCAAAAAGGTCTTGTAACCTTAGCATTCTAGCCTCCATAATTTTGAGGTCAAATGGGCTAAGGATGAAGATTCCAACAAGTTGAATGTCGGAATGACGAACCCTTCGTATAAGAAATCCTACCTAGTCAAGATAGATAGCACAGAATCTTGATGGGTGTCTAATTCCCTTAGACAGTTGCCCGATGTTAGAAAGTACTTCAAACGTCGGCTGGCATGGATTTCAAGGCTTCTAAATTAAATAAATTTCGCTCTGAAAGATTGATGGTGTTGAGCGGAAGCATACCGCTCATTTGCAAGCAGATGTCTTGAATACCAAATTTTTGCTGGAGCGACTCGGTTATTTGACGTAGGAGACAATCGCGCTCGTGCCCATCTAGTGTAGCAACCGTAAGATGCGCCGAGAGAATTTCTTGACCAGGGGCGATCGCCCAAACTCTAACATTCGCAGCGGTTAAGACAGACTCAAACGAATCTAAATGCACCTGAATCGCGTGTAAATCCAGGTGGCGAGGAGATTTCTCTAAAAGAATATGCAGGCTCTGGCGAATCAGCGGCAACGCACTAGCGGCGATAATCACCGCGACCCCAATACTCACAAGCCGATCAGCCCATACCCAGCCCAATGCCCCCACTGCGATCGCCGCCACAATCACGCCCATCGAGCCGAGAATATCTGACACTATGTGTAAAAATGCGCCTCTGACGTTGAGGTCGTGATGGCTATGGCGATGCAGCAGCAGCGCATTGATGCTGTTGATCCCCAGCCCTACGACCGCTGTAATTAGCATGGGAGTGCTAAGAATATCAGCATGAGGCTCATGCAGTTGGGCGATCGCCTCCCAGCCAACCCAGCCAGCAACAGCCAGCAAGCCTACACCATTGGCCAGAGCAGCTAAGATTTCGACCCGGCGATAACCAAAGGGCGCTTGAGCTGAAGCCGCTATCTGGGTGAGTCGATGCGCCAAAATCGCAATCCCTAGAGCCAGCCCATCAGCCAGCATATGCCCTGATTCGGCGATGAGCGCCAAGCTATGACTCAAGAGACCGACGCTAAACTCAACGCCTGAAAACCCACCCATGAGAATCAGAGCGATCCACAGCGATCGCCCTTTGCCTATGCTGGAGCGTACGATCTCTGCATGGCAGTTGCAATCTGGATCGCAGGGATCATGGAATGGGGACAGCTCATGATGAGGCATAGTTGGGCACAGCGACGAATTCGGTGACAGATGGGTGATCATTGGGATGCATCAAGCTGCAAGCCAGTATAAACAAGATTATTTCCGATTGGTTGCCCCGATGAAACGGTCAAGCAACTGTCACCTCGGATCGCCGATGCCAGTAATTTATATAGAATCTCCAAAACCAGTATGGCAGCACCAACCTTGAACGAGCACTTCGCTAGGATAGAACAAGGTTCGAATGGATTGGATCATGGCGGGTTCATGCAAACATCTCCATGATGGTCGTTGGTCAGCACGAAGGGCGCAGAGTCGGGACACGATTTGTCAATGCGGAGCGCTACCTGTGGCGAAACCGTCTGTGTCGTTTGAAGGCATTGTCAGCCATCGTCCCGAAAATCCGGCCAGACCAAGGTGTATTGCCCCATTTTTGATGTCACAACATTCGCAGTCATGTCACGTGGCATGTCATCTTGAGCCAAACCAGGTTGAGCCAAGCCAGATTAAGCCAAGCCAGA
>CAZCXK010000025.1:7144-11086 GCA_964502605.1 uncultured bacterium | reverse complement strand
AGCCAAGCCAGATTAAGCCAAGCCAGAGGTTATTATGACGCAGTCTGCTCAGGTGTTTCTCCCAGAGCTACCTCCAGGGCCAGGCAGCCCCCCAATGCTGCAGCTCTTAAACTGGATTGCTCGTCCCTACCCATTTTTAGACGACTGCAATCAGACCTATGGAGAGGTCTTTACACTTCGTCTGAGAGGGTTTGAGCCGCTGGTATTTTTCAGCCATCCGGCAGCGATTCAAGATATCTTGCGAGCGGATCCAAGCGGCTTTGAAATTGGCCCCACCAACGGAATTTTGCAACCGCTGGTCGGCAATCATTCTCTGCTGTTGCTGGATGGCGATCGCCACCGACGACAGCGCCAACTGCTGATGCCTCCCTTTCATGGCGAACGAATGCGCCTCTATGGGGATCTGATGTGTACCATTACCCGTGCGGTCATTCAGCAGTGGGAACCGGGTATCCCTTTTGCGGTACGGCCCTTTATGCAAGATATTTCGCTGCGAGTCATTTTGGGGGCCGTGTTTGGGCTCAATGAAGGCACTCGATATGACGATCTAAATCGGCTAATGAGCCAGCTCTTAGAAATGACCGGGGCACCCCTCAGTTCGACGTTGTTATTTGTGCGATCGCTGCAAAAAGATTGGGGCACTTGGAGCCCATGGGGAAAATTTATCCAGTTGCGATCGCAAGTAGACGACTTTTTATACCGCGAAATTCGAGAGCGGCGGGAGCAGCTTGACCCCAGCCAAGATGACATCTTGACGCTGCTGCTGCTGGCGCGTGACGAAGCCGAAGGACAGCCCATGACCGATGTTGAGCTGCGCGACGAGCTGATGACGCTACTGCTAGCAGGGCACGAGACCACTGCCTCGGCGCTGACCTGGGCGCTTTATTGGATTCATCACCTGCCTGCTGTCCATGACGCCTTGAGGCGCGAACTGGAGGCGATTGAGCCTGGTGACGTAAGCAGCATTGCGCGATCGCCCTACCTCAATGCGATTTGTCAAGAAACCCTACGGATTTACCCGATCGCTCCTATTCCATTTCCGCGTCGAGTGCTAGACAAGCCGTTTACGGTCATGGGACGCGAGTTTCCACCGGCAACGCTGCTGATTCCCTGCATTTATCTAACGCACCGCCGTCCCGATCTTTATCCCAACCCGACACAGTTTCACCCCGAACGCTTTCTAGAGCGGCACTATTCGCCCTATGAATTTTTGCCATTTGGCGGCGGCAATCGTCTTTGCCTGGGCATGGCATTTGCCCTCTATGAGATGAAACTGGTGCTGGCCACTGTGCTATCTCAGGTTAACCTGCAACTAGAGCGCGATCGCCCCCTCAGGCCGGTGCGGCGGGGCGTCACCTTGGCACCGCCTGCCACGTTTAAGATGGTTGTCATGGATAAACGCTCCCAAAAGCCCTAGCAGTTAGTCTTAAGGGGGCTGCAGACATCATCGGTGTTACCAAAACCGGGATATACCCACTGATGTGACTGGGCCCGATGTGACTGGGCCCGATGTGACTGGGTCTGATATGAATGGATTGATGTTTGTCGTGTGGGCATCTGACTCACGTTGGCGATCGCCTTGAAGGTGCCGCCCAGCCTTAGCGACGCGAACTCAGGTCGAGCTTGGCCTGCAGTTCATCTTTAATGCGATTGAGAATTGATGCCTCATCCAGGGACGATAAAATCTGCTCCACGGCGGCTTTCGGGCCATTAGGCCCCCAAGATGCGCCATTGGCAAGATAGACCTTCGCCACTTGCCCAATGCCATAAGACGAAACCCCTGCAACACCCGCTTGGGTCAGCGCTACCGACACATAGGGTGCGAGCGAGATCCCCCCGGTTGCTGGAATTGCCAGCCCCAGAAAGCCTTTGAGTGAGCTGAGCCCCAGCGTCGCCAATAGCTCACTCGCGGTGATGCCGCCCATGCTGAGGGCAATCTTTTGCAGCAGCCCCACTGCGCCTTGCTGGGTCATTGAGATACCATAGAGGCGAGAAAGGGTGAGAATCAAGGCAATATCGATGATCGCGCCACTAACGAGATCGGCCACCATAATTGGGTTGACAGCAACGGCGATCGCCTTGGTGATTGCAGCGTTCCAGATCACCTGATTGGCACTGCGATCGCGGATTGCAAGCTTGCGCTGAATAATGTGCTCATTGACATCATCGGCATATAGCATCGTATTTAGCGCCACCAACGACTTGCCCTCCCGATGCAGTACCTCAAGAATCTTGAGTTTTAGGTCGCCGACCTGAGATGGCTCTCGATGCAATTGGGCAGAGAGAACACCGTCAGGGCCTCGCACAGCCCTAGCGACCAGCGGTGACGCAGCCGCCATCACAATCTCATCGGGTGATAGTAAGCTACGGACTCGCGCATCTCGAATGGTCTGATAAATCGCCTGGCGATCGGCATCTGGGTATTGATCAATCTTGTTGAAAACTAGCAGCATTGGTTTGCTGACCTGCCGCAGTTGCGACAGAGCCTCATATTCAACTTTGGTAATGTCGCCTGCCACGATAAATAGAATCAAGTCGGCTTGCTTAGCAATCTCACGAGCCAGCATTTCTCGAGCTTGGCCATGCACTTCATCAATCCCAGGTGTATCAATCAACTCAATCTGTGAGCTGCCTAAACCCGGTAGCGCCACCTTGATGACGTCTTGATGGCTACCTGTGAGTGATTCGCGCTCAATGCTCCACTGAGCGCTCTGAACCATCTGTGTCACGCCATGAATGGGGCCAGTCTCAAACACGTCTTGACCAATCAAGGCATTTAATAGTGACGATTTGCCCCGCCCAACCATACCAAACACCGCAATCTGCACTACAGCCCGGTCGAGGCGATCCATCATGCGCTCGAGGCTGATGATTTCGGTTTCTAGCCCTGTGCGTTCGCGCGGTGAGAGATCGAGCTGAGTTAGCAAGCCTTTGAGTACATCTTGCGCTCGGCGATAGTTAAGCTCAGATTGAATGTCTTCAAAGCTATGAATTGCCTTATCTAGCTCATGAGCAAGGTTGGGGTGAGACTCAGACATCGGATCAGTCATGCCACGCAATAGTGGAGGATTCGTCTGGGATGGAGATGATCCAATCCTATCGAATTTAGCAATCTGTGCTTAGCCTCACGAGTCCTAATGCGATCGCCATGACGATCGCTATGACAGATGTACCAGAAGATTTATATTCAGCCCCTAACCTATGGCCTCTATATCCAGAATCCAGAGTCTTGATCTTCTAGATGCTCGATTGGATAGTCGATTGGCAGGGACGATCTGCAACAGCATCCACAAACGCTGCAACATGAGGCCAGATTTGGTCGAGCACATCGGGGCGATCGCAATCAAACCAGGTAATCGTCGGATCAGAACGAAACCAGGTGCGCTGACGTTTGGCAAATTGACGAGTGTGCTGCACGATCAGCTGCTGGGCCCCATCAAGCGAACAGTCTGCGGCCAGATATTGTTTGATTTCTTGGTAGCCTAACGTGTTGAGCAATGGCAGGTCGGCCCCATAAACCTGGCAGAGGTACTCGACTTCATTCACCAAGCCTGAATCGAGCATCTGCCCAGTGCGGTGAGCAATTCGCTGCGTCAGTCGTTCGTTATCCAGACTATCGAGGCCAATCTGCAAAATCGGATATGACGGCGGACATTCCCCTTGCTGCATCGAAATTGGCCTGCCCGTAACATAAAACACCTCCAAGGCTCGCAGGGTGCGCACCTGATCGTGGGGATGAATTTTCTCAGCCGATGCACCATCAACTTGCCGCAGCAATGCATAGCAGTGGGTCTGACCCAACGAGTGAAGCTGCGATCGCAACTCAAGCTGTGGCGACACGCGAGGAATTTTAAGTCCACGCACAATCGACTTAATATAAAGCCCAGTGCCGCCCACGAGCAGAGGCATGGATGCTAATTCCTGTCTGGCGATCGCCGAATC
>CAZCXK010000025.1:0-7044 GCA_964502605.1 uncultured bacterium | reverse complement strand
CGATCGCCGAATCAGAACAATCAACTGGCAAACCAAGTTGAACCGTCGCTGCCTCTAGCCGCTGGCCTCCTAAACTGTATTCGCCACTCTGAAACCTCTGGATCAGACCTTGAGCCTGATGCTGAAACGTTGCCAGGGTCAGCGTATCAGTCGGATCGCAAATGTCAATTAGATAATGAGGCACCTGCTGCCGCTCCAGTCGAGATGGCTTGGCCGTGCCAATATCAAACTCTCGATAGACTTGGCGAGAATCTGCACTTAGAATCGCGGCTGATAGTCGCTGCGCAAGGGCGATCGCCACGATTGATTTCCCGGTAGCCGTTGGCCCACAAATTACAATTAAACCCGACACAGACACCTTTTTAGTACACTAGTATTAAATTAGCCCGAACTGGGTATGCGTCTTCAAATCGATCTACAAACCCATTCGATTGACAAATCCTATTGCATCCCTGTCGAAAACTTTATGTAAAATCGCTCTACAATCGCTTCAGAGCCTTTTGTGCTAAAATTTTCATAGATTTTGGTCTTCTGAAGTCAAACGCTGCTTCAGAGGTGTCTATAGGAGCAACTTCATGGCAACAGAGTATGGTGCTGATCAAATTCAAGTCCTGGAGGGGTTAGAACCGGTTCGCAAGCGTCCAGGCATGTATATTGGCACCACCGGGCCGCGTGGACTTCACCATCTAGTCTATGAAGTTGTCGATAACTCAGTTGATGAAGCGCTGGCAGGTCACTGTAGCAAAATCATAGTCAATATTAACGCAGATGGGTCAGTGACCGTTACCGATGATGGACGGGGCATCCCAACCGACATTCACCCAGCAACGGGCAAATCAGCGTTAGAAACTGTCATGACTGTTCTCCATGCAGGTGGTAAGTTTGGCGGCGGCGGCTACAAAGTGTCAGGCGGTCTTCACGGGGTCGGCATCTCCGTTGTTAACGCTCTTTCCGAATGGGTTGAGGTCACGGTTTGGCGCGATCGCCATGTTCATACTCAGCGCTACGAGCGGGGCGCACCTATGGGCGACCTGACATCGCAGCCCTCCAACGAATCTCGCACCGGCACATCGTTGACATTTAAGCCTGACCTCCAGATTTTTACCACGGGCATCGAGTTTGATTATGCAACCCTGGCAGGTCGGCTCCGCGAACTAGCCTATCTCAATGCGGGTACTGAGATCGTCTTTAGCGATCATCGGCTTGAGCTGCTCAAAACGAATGAACCCAAGGTTGAAGCCTATCACTATGCAGGAGGGATTCGCGAGTATATCGAATATATGAATAAGGATAAGCAACCCTTGCATGAAGAAGTGATTCATATTGAAGGGGAGCGCAATGGCGTTCAGGTCGAAGTGGCACTCCAGTGGTGCGTTGACGCCTATACCGATAATTTGCTGGGGTTTGCCAACAACATTCGCACGATCGATGGAGGCACCCATTTAGAGGGCTTGAAGGCCGTCTTGACTCGCACCATGAATATGATCGCTCGGAAGCGCAACAAGCTCAAAGAGAGTGAATCTAATCTGGCGGGTGAGAACGTGCGCGAGGGGCTAACGGGAGTGATTTCGGTTAAGGTTCCTGATCCAGAGTTTGAAGGACAGACTAAAACGAAACTGGGTAATACCGAAGTACGTGGCATCGTTGACAATGTGGTCAGTGAAACCCTCACAGAATATCTCGATTTCCGCCCTGGCGTGGCAGATGCAATTTTAGAGAAGGCGATCCAGGCATTTAACGCTGCTGAAGCAGCCCGCCGTGCCCGCGAACTGGTGCGCCGTAAGTCAGTTTTAGAATCCTCTACATTGCCGGGTAAGCTGGCAGACTGTAGTACCCGCGACCCGGCAGAGTCGGAAATCTTTATTGTCGAAGGTGACTCGGCAGGCGGTAGTGCGAAACAAGGCCGCGATCGCCAGTTTCAGGCGATTTTGCCCCTGCGTGGCAAAATCCTCAATATTGAGAAAACCGATGACGCCAAAATCTACAAAAACACCGAAATCCAATCATTGATCACGGCGTTAGGGCTGGGCATCAAAGGCGAAGACTTTGACTCATCTCAGTTGCGATATCATCGCATCATCATCATGACAGATGCCGACGTAGACGGAGCCCACATTCGGACGCTGCTACTAACCTTCTTCTATCGCTATCAGCGTTCGATGGTTGATCAAGGCTACGTTTATATTGCTTGCCCACCCCTATACAAAGTCGAGCGCGGGCGACAGCATTACTACTGCTACAGTGAACGCGAGTTAACAAACTTGGTTCGGCGTGAGTTTCCTCAAAATGCGAATTACACGATTCAGCGCTTCAAAGGATTGGGTGAGATGATGCCCGTCCAGCTTTGGGAAACAACGATGGATCCCCAAACGCGGACACTCAAACGGGTGGAGATTGAAGACGCGGCTGAAGCTGATCGCATTTTTACCGTGCTCATGGGCGATCGCGTTGCCCCTCGCCGCGAGTTTATTGAAACCTATGGCCCCAAGCTAAACCTGGCGGATCTAGATATTTGATCTTGGTTCTTGAGCTTAGTCGCATTGGGCCAGTGCGTTGGACACATGGGTCAGTTTGATAGGTGGGGTGAGCAGTGGCAACCCGACCCTGATGTCTACCCATTGCCATATCCAAACCGACAAGTCATGAGCGATCGTCTGATCATCCCCCAGCCCGAATGAAGTAACGCGCCGTGTTTTCCGACGGGGTGCGATAGAGTAACAGTTGATTGCCACTATCGAGTGAAAATACTGTATAAACTGCCTGGCTTAGCGTCAGCTGCTCATCACGAGGGATTCCAGCGTTTTCTGGGAAGTAACCGCCTCTCTGCACGATGGTATACCCCTCCAAAATGTTGGCTGCCGTATCAAAGATCATTTGAAAGTCGCCATCAAAATTGGAATCAGTCTGCAAGTCGGCAAGAAAGCCGCTAGATAACGTCGATAGGCGCTGTTCTAGTTCTTGCAACTGGGCAAACTGTACGACGCCACTTCGCACTTCAGTTTGAGCGTAGGTTACTTGTCCGCCGATGATCCAAATGCCTGTTGCAAGAGCAACCTTTAGCAATCTGTTGATTAGACCTTGCATGTTCTTATTTTCTCCCAAAATAAACAAATCCAGCACATTTTTGGCCTTGATTGGCAATGCCTTCCATTATCCTATGACGAGAGCAACCTACCAGAATCATCTCGTCTCCAGCATTACTCCCCTCTATTACGCCCTGCTGTATACACCCATCTCTGGCGATCGCCCCTGCTGCTTTCAAGGAGAAGTCCCCCGATTCCTACGAAAGAGGCTGGGGTCAGGCATTTAGGATTGAGGCGACGCAACATCTGAGCCAACACCGACACATAACGCTTTCGGAATGCCAGATGGAATGGTCGCTCAATGATCCTCGTGCACTCAAATTCATAAGAGCCCAATTTACAATACGGAATTTGACTGGAGTAAAAACAGCCCAATCCTAAAAACGTTGACGACGATAAAGGCAATCAGCGCCACGCTAACCAAAATATTGACAATATTGCGTAGAGTTTTCATTGCTCAATGTGAACTGACATCTTCCCACTGTAGCAGGCAGTGGAAACTAGTCAGCGCGATCGCCTCCTCTCGATCGCTCTTCAATTACCCCCTATCTATCTACGATGAGTTTCTATCCTTGGTTTTAACGGCCGGTTGTGGCGGCTTTCCAGCCAGATGCGTACATCAGCTTCAGACTCAAAATAGCTGTCTGTTGCGGTAGTGGGGTCATAGACATACCAAGACACAACTCCCTGGCGATCGCTCATCCTGCAAATTTGAGGCTCAGTTCGATCACTCAGTGCGTGCGCCATACGTCTGCCAAGATCAGTGAGAATACTGCTGAGTTTAAATGTCCATGAATGAGAATTAAACGATGCTCCAGCAGTTTGAACAGCAGTCGAGCTAGCGATTAAATCGTGATACGCAATCCAGTCATTTTTCATAACCAATCTCCCTCTTCCTCGTGGAGGTGCCTAAGTGAAGTATTAGCTTACTCTAGGGCGAGATCGGGAAGAACTGGAGATGTGATTAGGTCAGCGGTTTAAGCGCTGACGCATTTCATGTTGAAGGGCACGGGCGTCTTCGTAGTCAGGTTGAATTTCCAGGGCTCGGTTCACCGAATCGAGCGCAGCTTCAAAGTTTTGCAGGTTCCATAGGGCTGCTCCACGGTTGTTCCAGGCTTCGGCCAGTTGAGGATCGAGTTTCAGGGCTTGATCAAACGCCTTGACCGCCTCGCTCGGCTGATTCATCATCAGCTGCGTTGTGCCCAGGTTGTTCCAGGCTTCAGCAAAGTCGGGGTCAAGCGCGAGCACCTGGTTATAGATGGCAAGGGCTTCATTATATCGTTGGAGCTGCTCTAGCGAATGGCCTTTGCTCCAGAGGATGCGGGGGGTTTCGGGGGCTAGCTCTAGGGCGCGATCGCATGATGTCAGCGCGTCTTCAGCTTGTTGCAAGCGGTTGAGGCTATAGCAGCGTCCCCAATGGGCATCAGCCTGATCTGGCTTGAGGGCGATCGCCTGGTTATATGAATCCAGGGCTTGCTGGAAATTTTCAGCGTCAAGCTGTTGATTAGCACTGGTCAACACCACTTGAAACTGTTCGTCTTCAGGATTGGGAGTAGAGGTGGCTTCATCGGTTGGGGTGGGAGGGGTGGCAGTTGTTTGTTGATTTGCCTTGGGTAAAAATAGCAGCAGTGCCACCAACGTTAGCCCTACAGCGGAGGTGGCGATCGCCACCAGTGATATTGGAGATTGCACAATGGAGCTTACATCCAGCTGTCTTATGCGACGGCGGATCTGGGGCGCAAGGACAGCACGAGTCGGTAGGGCACTGCGAACAGTTTGTCGAGCATTAAGGGGCGATCGCTGCACCGGGCGAATATCCAACGTCGGCGACTGCTCATTTAGAGGTGTCGTCGGGGTTGATTGTGAGGCCGACATTGCCACCGAACCATCCGATTGACGCCGAATTACTGCATTAGAATCATCAGAATCGTCATCCCAGGGATCATCGGAGATATCATCTGCCTGAGATCGCTGCACCACACCACTCGCATCAGCCGACTGCGATGACAAACTGAATGACGCCTGCGTCATCGGCGGCGGCGATAGCAGCTCAGATGGAAGCATTTGCAACGCATTCAAGGCTTCAGTTGCTGTTGCATAGCGGGTGCGGAAATCATATCGCACCATGCGATCGAGACAATCTGCCAAGTCTGGATGCACCTGCTTAATCCGATGCCGCCAGACTATCTCACTGGTTTGCGGATCAGTCTCAAGAAACCTGGGATGAATGCCTGTCAGCGCCTGAATGCCAATCATGCCAACTGCATAAATGTCGCTGCTAAACTTGGGATTCCCCCCCATTTGCTCATTGGGCATGTAGCCTTGAGTCCCGATTGAAATCGTTCTGCTTAAGCCCGTTTGAGGACTCACCACCTGGGTGCTGGCTTCTTTTACTGCCCCAAAGTCAATCAGCACAATCTTGCCATCTCGCCGCCGCCGGATGAGATTCGATGGTTTGATATCGCGGTGGATCACCTGTTGGCTATGGACAAACGACAACACCGTCAGCAAATCATCCAGCAGCGCGACCACTTTCGTCTGAGGCCACGGCTGACCAATTTCCAGCTCTTGAGTCAGCGGGTTGCCGTCAATCAGTTCTTGAGCTAAGTAAAACTCTTGATTATCTTCAAAGTGTGCTAACAAGCGGGGGATCTGATCGTGATTGCCCAGTTCATATAGCACTCGCGCTTCAGTATCAAACAAACGGCGAGCTGTTTGCAGGCTGGCAGCATCACTTACTTGCGGTTTCAACTGTTTGATTACACACTGAGGTTGCCCTGGCAAATGCAAGTCAGCAGCTAAAAACGTTTGCCCAAACCCTCCAGCCCCGAGCTGACCCGTCACTCTATAGCGACCTCCTAAGGGCTTTTGTGGAATTGTGAGCTTGAATAGGCGCAGAGGGTTTAATCCCATAACTGTTTTGTCAGGTGAGCCAACCAGATGAGCAACAAGGGTGTCATTGTCATAGTCTTAAGTCGCAGGTATTAAATTCAAGTGCGCTAATTCTGAATACTAAAGTAGGTGTAGCGATTCAGATTTCTCTTAAAGAGATTAATTAACTGTCGATACCAATCTCAAAAGATAAAGATGTAATCTGCAGGATGAAGGTTTCGCTATTCGTTCAATTCTTAACGCATCTGCGTTTTTACTATCCACGCGCAACTTGCTAGAGTCTGATTATGTCTACCGATCCTGTTTATGTGCAGCTAACGTGGGAAGACCCAGTCACTGGGAAAGTGCAACACCCGTTACTTCATCCTCCGGTGGCGATTGGTCGAGATTTGGAACAGATGCCTGAGAAGCTCGGCGAGAAAGCGGTTTCCCGACTCGTCTTGGAAAATAGGCAGGTGTCTCGATTTCATGCTTTGATCACCCTAGCAAATTACCAGCTCTATGTAACCGATCGCAGTGCCAATGGCACATTTCTCAATGGGCAACTGCTCCATCAAGGTAGCCAGCCAATTTCGAGTAAAGATACGCTGCGAATTGGCCCCTATAAGATTACAGCGAGTCTGATTCAAGGGCGAGATGTTGAAAATGCGACCGAGCTGACAGTCTCAGACCACGCTCAGCGCAATGAGGAGGTCATGCCTGCTCATAAAAACACGCTAGCCATCTGGCTAATTGGGGCTGGAGTGATGATTGTCATGGCGTGTGGAGCCTGGCTGTTGGTGGGAGAGCTGTTGAAGCGATCGCGCCCTCGGGTACCCAACGAACAATCGGGGATTTCCATGATTGAGACGGCAGTCAATGCGTTCAGGGGAAATGAAACTAGCCCCATGCGGATATCGGGGTTCAATAATCGAGACTCATTTATATCTCAGGAACGCTTGAGTTCTCAAGGCTGAGTTTTAAGTTCTCAAGCCTAAGTTCTTAGTTCTCAAGGCTGAGTTTTAAGTTCTCAAGGCTGAGTTTTAAGTTCTCAAAGCTGAGTTTTAAGTTCTCAAAGCTGAGTTTTAAG
>CAZCXK010000024.1:39396-58546 GCA_964502605.1 uncultured bacterium | reverse complement strand
AACTTGTTATTATACAGTCGTATGATATGTAAATGCATGTCTAGCATATTTTGTCGGTTCTCCCATCTACCAGATCAATAAAGGTCTTCTAGGTAAACGAATTTACTAGGAAACTAGTTGAATTAAATTACTTGTTTGGCAATGTTTTTTAGCGCTCTGTTGAGTAGTTCAAAAAGCCATGCCAACGCCAACGTTATTCTTAAAATTATCTGCAAGCCTGATTGAATTCACTATTTTATGTGTGCTGAATGACAATCATTTGTTTGCCCGAATGGCGCAGTAACGGAGTCAAGCTTTCGCGCCGGATATAGCGACTTACTATTCAATTTAAATGTCATTTTCGTTATGTCAAAGCGATCATTTAAGGCATCTCAGAAAGGTATAGAAATTAGTAGACGGGCATTTGAGCGGCGAGGGTGGACTCAAGAATATTTGGCTGCCGAAGTTAATTTGAAGACTCGGCAACCTATTTGGCGATTCTTTACAGGAAAACCGATTGAGCGGCACACATTCATGGAAATCTGTGAGGTGTTGAATCTAAATTGGTGGGAAATTGCCGAAAATCCACCAGATTTTTACATCACTCAAGATCTTGATGAGAATCTAGAGGCTAACTCCCCAAGTCAGAGTTCTGATGACCTTAAAAGGATTGACTCAAATGAATTAATGCAGCATTTACGACTACAACACCAAGAAAAAATTTTGGCTCAGTGCGGTGAAGTAGGTCTCTTTAGAACTAATCGAATCTTGAATTTAAGCGACATCTATATTGATATCAATCTCGTCGAGAGAGGTAAAAGACTAAATTGGCTTTTAGATGACATCTCTAATCCAGAAGCACAACTCTCATGGGATATGTCACAAAAGCAGCCTACTCTTAATAATACTGACGACTTAGTTAGCTATGAAATGATTTTCGAAAATTACTCAAAGATCAAAGTGGTTGGCAAACCAGGTTCTGGTAAAACTACGCTCTTGCAGCATATCGCATCTCAATGTAGTCAAGGCAGATGCCTTGAACACTATATTCCTGTGTTTATTACCCTCGAAAAACTATCGAGACATGCTAAAAATGACGATGGACTTAGTCTGTTTAGCTATGCCTGTAAAGAATTTCAACCTTATGGGTTAGAAGTTCATCAAGTTGAACGACTTTTACATCAGGGATCATTTCTTTTTCTGCTGGATGGACTCGATGAAATTAGCGATCGCCAATGCCAGATCTCCATTGCAAAAGAAATCAACTACTTTGCAGAGGATTACTATAGGAATTTATTTGTTGTCACCTGTCGAACAGGTGCCCAGACCGTTCGATTACTGAAATTTACTGACTTTGAGATGGCTGAACTAACGTTTGTGCAGATTGAGGAGTTTATCAGAAAATGGTTTGCTCCAGTTCCATATTATTCTGGTCACGATAGCTCAGAACAGACCAGGGAACTAATTGACCAATTACAGATGCCTGAAAATTGGCAAATTAAGGAGCTAGTCTGTACTCCCTTGATGCTGAGTCTAATTTGTCAAGCCTTTTATCAGACTCGAAATCTCTTTAGTCATAAAGATGAGCTCTATCAGGAATGTTTGTATGTTCTACTGTTCCAATGGGATCAAGCTAGAGGAATTCAGAGATGTGCTGCAGAAGCATGCCCTATTCCATTGACTTGTGAGCTTAACATCCTTAGCAGCCTGGCATCTGAGACGCTCAACCAAGGAAAAAAATTCTTTGATCAGCACTATGTTGGCTCGTATATTGAGCAATACATCCGTAAATCTGTAGGGCATTACTCCGACCCAGAATCATCTCTACTTAACCAAGTAGCCGTGATCGAGTCAATGATAGCTCATCATGGACTATTAGTTGAGCATGCACCTGGGATTTATTCATTTTCTAATACTGCGTTGCATGAGCATCTATCACTATGGATAGAATAGGCCTGTTCTAAATTAGTTTGTGTTTAATTGGTTTTCCTGTTCCTTGACCATTCAAGGACGAGGCAATCAGAAAATTGCGTAACCAATTGTTGTGGTAGCGAAAGCCATTAACGACTTTGCCGTAATCAAGCTCTACTGAAATCGGCAAACAAATCGTTTTGTCCCCAGCGATCGCCCGTTTTTTCCGCTCTGTCATACAGGTCATCTTCTGCAGTGTATGCTATCAGCTTAGGCGAGTTCTCGCCTCCTATCTCTCTCTGCTTACAAAACACAAACTGAATTAGAATCAGAAGGGGTTGGGGGATGAGGGCAAATTTGGAGATTGGCAAACGTGATATGCTCCCGCCGCCTCAGCCTGACATCCGAGAAAGTCTCCTCGCCCAATCAGGGATTAAAGGCTATGCCTTACTATTTTTCTTAGATAACTATGTTTTTGGGTTAACCATTAAAAGATTATGCATAGGGACTTATTTGCCCGCGAAGCGATCGCCCAGATTCCCAAAATCCTTACTTTGTTGGATCGCAACCCCCATAGTCCAACATATGGATGTTTCGATCGCAATTTCTGGCAATACAAAATCATTGACTTCCCTAGCGGTATGGCACAAGAGTTTGTATTTCCTCTGGCTCTGGCCTACAGCCTTAACTGTCCCAAGAATAGTTTTTATAGACAGCCCAATCTTCGGGCTTGGGTAGATGCTGGCATTCGCTATGCTGTAAAGAGTGCTCATGTTGATGGCTCCTGCGACGATTACTTTCCCTTCGAACGCGCTGGAGGAGCAACTGCATTCTCACTGCTGGCCTGTTTGGAGAGCTATCGGCTGTTGGAATTAGATGATCCAGCTATGCTACGTTTTTTTCAGAAACGTTGCGACTGGCTGGCTCACCATCGCGAAAGTGGACGACTGACGAATCATCAAGCTTTGATTGCATTATGTTTGGAACTGGCCTCAAGATTGCTCCATATCGATCGATGGCAAGGTGCAATTGATGAACGCTTAGAACTTGTCTTGTCTTGGCAAAACCCAGAGGGTTGGTTTCAGGAGTATGAAGGCTGCGATCCGGGATATCACACGCTGACAATTTCTTGCTTGGCCTGGTTATATGAGCTAAAGCCTAGTAGTCGATTAAAAGAGGCGATCGCCAACGCAGTCATTCTGGCATCCTACTTTTCTCATCCTGATGGTTCCTATGGTGGAGAATATACGAGTCGAAACACCTATAATTTCTTTCCTCATGGGTTTGAGTTAGTAGGAAAGTGGATGCCTGAAGCTTTAAGCATTAATGACCAATTTCTCATCGGCTTAAAAAATGGGTTGGGTGCTTGTTATGCCGATGACCATATCATCGGTCACCATACCTGGAATTATTTGCTAGCGTGGCAGGATTCTATCTCAGAACGCCCTTCCATTCTCTCTTCATCCAAGCAAGGGCGTATCTGGCTTGAAGATGCCCGAATTATAATCGACCGGCGACAGAATACTGAACTCTATCTTGCTCTGAATAAAGGCGGTGCGTTTAAATTTTTCCGCAACAATCAGCTTGTTGTATCCGATACACACTTTTCGCTGTTGGTTCGGGATGGCAAGAAAGTCAAAAATGCAGTCGGTCATCTTGTTGATCCTTACAAAGTTGAAATTAGCGACCATGAGATTTCTATTCGGGGGCAACTAGGATGGGCAAAGCAAAAGCAAATGACTCCTATGAATTTGATGATTCTTCGGGTAGTCATGCTAACGGTTGGTCGGTTCTTCCCAAATCTGATTCGCACAATCCTGCAGCAGATCTTGATTACTGGCAAGAAAAGCACGCCATTTCAGTTCTCTCGCCACTTTCGTTGGGAAAATGAGACGTGGTGCATCTTTGATGAACTGCGTGCTCCAGATTGGGAATCTGTACTCTCTGCCGGAATTGGCAGTGACCAAACCTCAATTTATGTTGTGATGAGTCGAACCTTCCAAAAAGGTCAATTACAGCCTTGGATAGATTTAACATCCCAAATTTATCAACTTGCTCCTGGTCAACCGTTGAAACTCAAGCGTAATCTATAACTTAAAATAGATCACACTAGCTCCGACCCCTTTTTCATGAAAAACCTGAAACGACTGATTTCAATCGCTATCAGCGTTGCGATCTTACTCATCATTTATTCAAAGATTGATTTTCGGGGGCTCCTTACTGTCTTCACCAATTCGGATGGGCTTTGGATGACGGTTAGCTTAGGAATGGTAGTTCCAATTACGCTATTTACATCCTGGCGTTTACAGCTACTCATGCCTGCTGGAGCAACGCTAGGTTTCTTAGAAGCGAATCGTTTGATTTTAGCGGCCAGCACTCTAAACATGATTCTGCCATCAAAGATGGGGGATATTGCAAAAGCTTATTTTATAAAAGATCGAGGGCATCTCAGTGGTTCTCTATCTCTATCGTTAGTTGTTTTTGAAAAAACCTGCGACATGCTGTCGCTCTTGCTTTGGTGTGTACTCGGACTTATGTTCTATCCTCAGCAGGATAGTCTCTTTGCACTAATGACTGTGGGTGTTGCTTCTGGGCTAGTTTTGGGGCTATTGATGCTAGGCTCTCGTCAATTTGCCTCTATTTGTTTCTCTGTTGTTCAAGGAATAGTACCCAAAACATTCAAGGTGAAAGTTGAAAAACTACATGTATCTTGGGATGAAATGCACACCTATTTCTGGAGAGATAAAATACAACTATTAAAAATCAGCGTAATATCCATCTTTATTTGGTTCCTCCACTTGCTACAAATCTGGCTTTTCATTCTGGCTTTGAATGCTTGGGTTCCCTTCTTGATTAACTTGGCGCTGTCTCCACTTTCGATTTTGGCGGGATTACTGCCATTAACGTTTGCAGGTGTTGGAACGCGAGATGCTGCACTCATAGTGTTTTACCAGCCTTATTTTGATGCAACCACGGGTGCGGCATTAGGTTTACTATGCACATCTCGTTATTTTCTGCCTGCGATCGGCGGACTTCCTTTTTTGGGAAACTTTTTATCAGCTACGCGTCAGTGAGGGGTGCCAATAGAGTAATGAGCTTGTAGCAGGTACTGGATTTTGGACAAATTGAGTGACGAGTAGTAAGAAAAGTGCTAAAGCTGGCTGACAAAATTTGTGAAAGGCTGATTCTCCCGTACCTTAGGCAGAGTACAGTCGAAGTCTAAGGTATCTACAACGACGTGGATTGAGCGCAGCCACAATCCATACTCCGACGATCTGTCAGGCAATCAGGTACTAGAGGTTTGGAGTTGTAATGATTTACCACTGATACAAGACCATCTTGAAGCTTTTCAAACCTTTCGCCAAGAGATTCATCGTAGTTTTCCGTATCGTTGTGATAGTCTCCTAGACTTGCTAGGTTCGCTTCAAACCCAGTAGACCACCCATCTCGTCGAGAAACACAAGGTTTTCTGCTTTGATATGTTTGACTTTAAGCATTTTCATTCATTCATCCGCAAACTGGGATATCCCTGATCGCACTGAAGCCGATACAATCCGGGGGTTTTTCCCGTCCAGCGTTTGAAGGCACGGTTAAACGCACTCGGCTCTGAGAAGCCTAACAGAAATGCAATGTCGTGAATCGAGAGCGTTGGGTTTTCCAAATGCCGCAACGCTAATTCTTTTCGAGTGTTATCGAGTAATTTCTGAAATGAGGTTCCTTCTGCTTGTAGTTCTCGCTGGAGATGGCGGGTACTAATCGAAAGTAAAAAGGCGATCGCATCAATTTTGGGGAGTTCTCCTCTAAAATGCTCTGCAATGAGATGGACAACCTTTGGGGTATAGCAAGACTCCTTCCGGAGTGGCGTTGCGCCATTGCCCCCATTCAGTGTCCCCAACATCGCGTCTGCTTGTTGCTCAAAAAGAGGGAGTAAACTCGCATTGCTGGACAACACAGGCCAGTTCAAGTATGCCGCATTAAAGGCTAGACGATTGAATGGCATTGAAAATTTCAGATCGGTTTGAAAAATGCGTTGATACTCCGATACATCCCTAGGAGAAGCATGGCGAAATGACACCATTGATGGACGCAGCTCTTTGCCTGTGAGTACTTTGACAGCAGCTAAGGTCGAGGCAAATGTGCATTCGGCATCGTAACGCGATTCTTCTAACGGGTTATCCTGGGGCATCAATTCAGAGCTCAAATTACACTCAAAAAAGGCCATTCCTTCTGAAATTGAAAGATGACTAGGAACCCCCTGGCAAAAGAGATAGGTGTAACGACAATATTTCTCAAAGACATCTGCCAGGGTTTGGCAATTAAGCAGAACGTACCCAACGATTCCATAGTTGCTTACATTAAAGGCTTCCCCAAAATGGAGGCCCAGATTCTCATCACCTGTTTGTTTGACGACCTCGCGCCATACAGCATAGTGGACGGAGGCTAAAATTCGTTGATCCGGTGTTCTCAGTACAATTGGATCAAGTCCAACCCTAAAACAAAGCTCCGCGATATCCACACCCTGATGAGCCGCAAACTGAATCAAACTACGGGTCAGATACCCAGAGAAAGTATTTTCTTGCATTGATCAACCCTCTGTTAAACCCGAACAACCACTTTTCCAGTGACCTGTCTTTGTTCAAGTTTGCAAATCGCAGAAGGTAGATCGTTCAAAGAATAGGTTTGGTCAATCAGCGGTGCGATCGCCCCTGACATAAGCCAGTCCTTCAAAATTTGGAGATCGGATGGATTGGGGGTAGAGGTCAATGCGATGATTCGGCGGCGACTGAGTCTCGAAAATAAAGGCCCAAAGAGCATTATTTGAAAAAATCGGGCAGTGGAGCCTCCCACTAAAACATAGGTTCCACCCGGTTTCAAAATAGAGAAATAGTCAAAGACTGAACGATAGGCAGCCACATCCAAAATTAAGTCATACTCGATGCCGCCTTGAGTGACATCAATTTGAGTGTAATCAATGACATGATCGGCACCGAGCGATACTCCAGAAGAGTCGCTTCGCGATCGCACCTTATCTATTTTTTTCGGACTGCACAGGGCCGTGACTTCCGCGCCAAAGGCTTTGGCAATCTGCACTGCAAACGATCCCACACCCCCAGATGCACCGTTAATAAGAACTTTCTGTCCGGGCTGAATGTGTCCACAGTTCCGTAGACCTTGCAATGCTGCCAACGCTGCTCCAGGAACGGCGGCGGCGACTTCAAACGAGATAGTGTCAGGCTTCAAAACCAGCGCTGATTCTGCGGCGCAGACATATTCGGCAAATGCTCCAAAGCCACACTCAGAGAGATCGCCAAAGACTTCGTCACCGGGCTTAAACTGGTTGACATCTTGACCAACGGCTTCAACGCGTCCAGCTACGTCAAAGCCGAGAATCTTTATCCTGGGCTGACGCAATCCACCGTAAATCAGGCGAGTTATAAACGGAGTGCCTCGCATCAGGTGCCAGTCTCCCGCATTCACCGATGTGGCATGTACCTTTACCAACACGTCATGATTCGACACTACAGGCTTATCCACCTCTTCCAGGTTCAGCACCTCTGCCGAACCATATTCAGAACGGGCGATCGCCCTCATTTTCCCATTTATTTTTTCATTCGTTTGACTCATCACTGAGCTAGGGGCAAGTGAGTTTGTTGATGGCATAACTTTTTGAGATTTCAGGTGAATTTATGTGAGGCAAATTTAAGCTTCCCAAGCTACACTTACACCGTAAGTTTGCTCATAGTGTCAGTCTAACTTACACTGTAAGTTTGTCAAGTTCATATTGTGAGATAACCCTCTAGCAGAAGCTGAAACGATTCGTTGCAGAGCAATGCAGAATAAAGCAAATGGCTAAAACAGGGGCGTTCAACACACCATCTCCACCCCCGTTAAGTCGGGGGCAAATTTTGCACATAGCCCTCCACCTGGCAGACGAGGGGGGGCTTAATGCTCTTTCGATGCGAAAGGTTGCTCAAGAGCTCGGCGTGAAAGCGATGTCGCTTTATAACCATGTTGCGAATAAAGACGACATAATCGATGGCATTGTGGATATCGTGGTCAGCGAAATTGAGTTGCCGCACTTTGACCTGGATTGGAAAACTGCGATGCGGCAACGGGCGTTCTCGACCCATGAGGTATTGCTAAAACACCCCTGGGCAGCGATGGCGATCATGTCACGCATAAATGTAGGGCCAGCGATGCTGCGCTATGTTGATACAACGATTGGTTGCTTGCGGGAAGCAGGATTTTCATGGGAGATGGCGGATCATGCCTGGAATGCCATCGACAGCCACATCTACGGCTTTACCCTCCAGGAATTAAACTTTCCCATAGAAGCCTCAGAATATGCCGAGACAGCCGAAAGCTTCATTTCATACATCCCTCCAGACCAATATCCCTACATGCACCAACTTTCGCTTTACGTCATTGATGGTAGTTATGACGGTCTACATGACTTTGAGTTTGGCCTCGATTTTGTTCTGGATGGGCTGGACAAGTTGCGCGAACGCGACTGATGGTTGATCTCGTCGCAAAGGGCGCGATCGGTCAATTTCTTGGCACAAATGGTCAATGGGATAAAGATCGAATCGCTTAGCATAGTGTAGTCTCCATCTGTGCTCTACCGTTTCTACAAAAGCATTCCCGTCATGGCTACAGCTCATCATGGGCAACTTGGTGAGAGCTATAGCAACTGATTCCTATGCAGCAATGCACAAACTAGCATTGCTGACATACTTCTATCTTTGTTGTTCCAATAACCAATCTATGTCACTGACAGATAATACCTTGGCAACTGCCACCAATTTGGGAACCCTTTCAAGCACAATCAATATTTCTGATGTGATTGGTGGGACAGACCCAGTCTCATACTACAGATTTACCCTCTCTGCAAATAGCGATATTTTTGGAATGGTTGACTGGGCGACAGAATCAGGCACCCCTCCATTTCTGCGGTTGGTGGTCGATTTTAATGGCAATGGCCTCGTCGAAAATAACGAGCGCATTAGAACGTTTTCGGCAGGTGCAGATACATCATTTTTTCAATCGCTGCCGACTGGCACCTATTACCTTGAAGTAGCGACTGGTAACTTTTTGACGCGCGACTATAGCATTCAACTGGGTGCAACCCCTAAACCGGGTAATGTTTCGCCCGATCCGGGTGTCACCTTTGGTCAAGCCTTTAACCTGGGTCAACTCTCGGCGCAGCGCGTCCTCCGAGACTATATCAGTAATGCCATCGATCCAGTTGATACCTATAAATTTACCCTGTCTCAAAAAACCAATATCGGTGGCTTGATCAATGGGACGACGGAAAACCTGAGACTTTTCTTTGCGTCAGATATCAACGGCAACGGGATTTATGATTCGAATGAAACCTTTGGCACCTTTAGCGGCGGTTCTAATACAACTTTCTCTGTAATTCTGGAGCCAGGGACTTATTTCTTGCAAGTTGCTACCCCTCGCACTTCTACATTTACCTATGCCACTCATTACGAGTTAACGCTCAATCCAGTTCCTGATTTCAGTGGCGATGACACCTTACAGGGAACCTCTGGCCAGGATACAATAAATGGCTTTGCAGGCAACGACACCATTTCTGGCCTTGCAGGCAACGATCGGCTGTTTGGAGATGTCGGGAATGATCGGTTATTGGGTGGAGGTGGCAACGATAAGCTCACCGGTGGTGATGGTGACGATATTCTCGTGGGTGATAGCGCTAAGGATAAATTAGTAGGTGGCAACGGGAAAGACAAGTTAACGAGTGGTCGAGGCAAAGATGTTCTAAAGGGAGGCGCAGATGCCGACATCTTTGTGATTGAATCGTTCAAGGGAGCAGATAAAATCTTGGACTACAAGGACGGTACAGATAAGTTCTCATTGGGCAGCATTCGTTTTGGCGATCTCAGCTTTACCCAAAGGAACAGGAATGTGTTAATTAGCGATGGCAATAGAGTTCTCGTTGAACTCAAGGGTGTGGATGTGGATGTTCTCGATCGACGCGATTTTAGCGTCGCTTAGTGCTGTTTCCAGGTATCGGGTGGGCATGCGCTAACTGATACCAATTTTGTCAAATGTGGCTGAGGAGCGGGATAGTTAAGAGGCGATCGCCCCCTTTCGCTTTTTACTCTAAAGCGAAAAGCCTGACAAAACAGCAGGGGCAGGGCATAGAGGTTTTAACCGACTTAGAGATTAAATGTTTCCCACTTTTAAGTTGTGCGCCGGGTTGGAGGTGCTTGCTCATGTCTAAGATGCTCATCCTGAAGCCGTTAAGCTGCGTCTTGACGGTGGCCCTGGTAACCACTACGATGCCACCTGCGGATGCCCAAACCAATTCTTACCGTGTCACCTGTCAAACAATGGTTTCTCTAAGCCAGGGAGTGAGTTTGACCTACCGACTGAGGGGCAGCCTGCCAGAGACCACTGCGGCGGAAATCCCTCAAAACCCAGTTGGAACAACCTTGACCCTCGCGGTGCAGTGGCAAGATCAGAATGGCCGCGTTCAAACCTTGCTCAATGCTGCTACTTTGAGTGATTATGAGCAGATGGCTCCCGATGCTGACTATTCTCAACTGCCCTTTGAAGAAACCTTTCGCGGTCAGCCCAACAATGGCGATCGCCTCTATGGGACACCCGCTTCGGTGCATGGACTCTACGTCAGTCTGCGTCCCACCGGCAGACCGGCCCAGCAGATGCAGACTGTCCATTACTTGCGCCCTAGTGAGTATGTGCGCTCAACGGTGGGCACCTGCCAGACTGATAATGCTGATCTTGACGGGGCTGTTGACGAGCAGTTGACACTGTTACAAGACCGACTCCAGTCTGAGGACTGGGCCGCTGCCGATAGAGAAACCCGGCGGTTGCTTGCCCCGGAGTCGGCCTCACTGCCGCCGTTCGAGCCAGTATTGGTGCAGCCGGAGCTGATTCGTGCCATTGACCAGATGTGGTTGACGGCCAGCAGCGGACGGTTTGGCCTCAGTGTTCAGTTGCGTCTTTGGCAGCAGGCACTGGCCAATCACCCTAACAATAGAGAAGCGGCTGTCAATGCCTTTCGCGATCGCGTAGACTGGAAACTCGCCGCTCCTCGCGCTGAGGTTGACTTCATCAGCAGTGACTGGTTGAATGAGTCGGAGTTGACCTACTCCTTGCAGGCTCCAGAGGGGCATCTGCCCTGGGCTGGGGTGTCGGATGAGGTGGTGCAATCGGTTGCTGTTCCACCGCCAGGGGTACATTGTGGCGTCTGCACTGTCGATGCCATGCAGCTACGCAACGAACGCTTCTATCGCTACATTCCTCAACTGATGGAACGGGTGGAGTTGTCCGTAGACGTTCCTGTATCTCAGACTTCGGAGTCGTTCCAGATGCTGAACTAGAGAATGACTGATGAATAGTAGATCTTATTACTCAAGTTTTTGCTGGAAGACTGCAAGCTAACATCCCTATTGCACCCCAATCACCGAGTAACTCTCACCTTGTTGCCGGAGCTGAACCATTTGCTCTCGAATTGGAACTGCAATTGCACTGGGCATGATGGCCTCTTAGTGTTGGGCAGTCTTGGCTTATTTCTGGTGTATCACCTTGGGTTGCGATGGCGATTAAGTCTTGTGTTACTCCTCACGTTTTAACTGCGTGTCGTGTAACAGGAAGTCTCTCGAGGGAGTCGGGGCGATCGCCACTGAGCGGCAGCGAATGCAGCATTGTTTGGAGTTGTAGCAGTTGTGCGTACACGCTAGTGCAGAGTCACCGCTTAATTTTAGGGTAACGCTTTGGCCCGTAGTTAGCGCTTCAGCGCTAAAGCACTGACTACCAACCCTGATTTTTAGTTGTGACGCAGCACTAGACTGTCGAACGTGGATCATTTACGGCTGCACGGTCACGGGCGTCCCGAGTGCCACTATCTCAAAGAGATCTTGCACATCTCGGTTGTACATGCGAATGCAGCCATGGGATGCTGCTTGCCCAACCGATTGAGCGTTGGGGGTTCCATGAAACCCAATAAAGTTTTCGCCATCCGTCCAAAAACCAATCCAGCGCTCACCCAGCGGGTTATTGGGGCCGGGGGGAACCACTTCTCCGGTAAAGGGGTTCTGCCAGCCTGGATTTTTAACCATGTTGAGCACTTCATAGTCTCCAGTTGGGGTTTCCCATCCGGAGCGGCCAATCGCAATCGGGTAGCTGATATAAATCTGGTTGTCTTGATAAACATATACCCGCCGCTCACTCAGCCGAATGACCAGCTGAATCTCGGGAACCGTTTCCGGGAAAATGGGCTCTGGCACTGGCAGGGCTGAGAGCGACAGCGTTGGATAATGAGGCTGAAACACACGACTCGGAAGCGATCGCACGTCAACAGTCGGCACCAAACTTTGACTAGTAGCCTCGTCCATTAACGGTGGCAAACTCTGCGCCCAACCTGCAGGCGGTGCTAGCACCCCCCCGATCACTGAGCTGAACAACAACGTCCGAGGCCAAACCAAAACCCGAGAAAAATTGACGAACCTGTTCATGGTGCCAGGGAATATATAGATAGGAATTGATAGAAGGTATAAGAAACAACATCATCAGCGCAGGGAAAGATGGCTCTTGCGCCAGTTTGAAGCAATCCAATGTCAATCAACTCAGCTATCAGACGTCAGAACCATCTCGAATGATTCCTGAGCTTGTTGCCTAATTTAGCATCTGGGTCGCATGGTGAGATAGCTTCAATAGGTTCAGCAGAATACTATTGAGCTGCTATGGCCGACTTGGCTACTTCAGACTGAGTTGAGCCCAGCGTGCTTGCAAATCACGGATGGAAAACAGCGCCTGAAATGGCAAATTTCGGTTAGCATAATGCTCGGCAGCTCCCTGCTGGCGATCGACCAGTGCCAAAATCTGATCGACCTCATAGCCAGCTTGAGTCAATCGATCAACCGCTTTTAGTGCTGATTGGCCCGTGGTGACAACATCTTCGAGCACCGTCACAGCTGTACCCTGCGGCAACAATGGCCCCTCAATATAGGCTTGTGTGCCATGGCCTTTGGCCTCTTTTCGCACGATCAGAGCGGCGATCGCTCTTCCCTCATAGGCGGCAGCGAGGCTGACAGCCGTGACCATAGGGTCGGCTCCTAGCGTCAACCCCGCGACTGCCTGAATCTCAGGAGCCACAAGGGAAAGAAGCACTCGCCCCACCAGAAACCCGCCCACCGGATGTAGCGTGACCTGTTTGCCATTGATGTAGTAGTGGCTACGCTGCCCCGATGACAACACAAAGTCTCCTTCTTGATAGGCGACAGTGCACAACAAATTCAACAAATGCTCTCGCAGCTGAGCGGGATCGGATATCGCCCTGAGTTGTGTCAGCAGAGATTGATTTGAAACTTGGCTCATCATCATTGCATCATCATTATTGAGTAAGCACCGACATATAACCGATTAGTCGCTAGCGCGCTAAGGTCAATTCGTTAAACCTAATGTGTTAATTGCAAGCGGTCTAGAAATAGCGCTTCAGGCCATGCGCCATGAGTTGAAATTTGCCGAAAACCATGAATTATTCGACTAAACGTAATCATACGCTTTATGATTAGTTATCACTCATCAAACGTTGAGGATTAAATATGAGCATCGACCTCAAAAACGCCCTTGCTGCAATCGCGCTGGCAACTGGGACTTTGGTTTTCACGTCCAGTGCTGTGTTCGCTCAACGGGCAGATTTTACTCTGGAAGAAGATCCCACAATTTTTGAGGCATTTGAAGATGTCTATTTCTCTCACGACCGTGATTTCTACCGTAATCGTTCATTGATTCGGCAAGTGGGTACCTTTTTTGGTCTGTCATATACCGATAACGAGATCTATCGAGATGGTCGCGCAGTCAACGACATGTATGTCGAGCTACTCGAACTGCAATCATCCACTACACCCTTCATCCGGACGCCCGATTTAGTTAACCCATATGACACCTCGCTGTTGACTGAGCCACCCGCTGCACAGCCTCTGAGTGACGTTCGCCGTGAGCCGATTCCGCCGATCCCGGCACCGCCAATTCAACAGTCTGCACCGTTGCCAGCACGCCCAGTGCCCGCACTATGGTGATACAGTGCCAAGGTATGGATAAGGGATTGGCGTCTGAATGATGAGCTTCAGGAATGGTTGCAATCATGTCCCAATAATTAATTGGGGACAAATGGTCGCTCGACCAGATAGAAGGCTTGCTGGGACGTGGTTTTGATACAACGAAAAATTGCAAGCAAATCCCTGAAGTTGAGCCGGATGGCGATTATTCACCCTTCAGCTATCAGAATCATGCATCAAGCTCGCATCATTTGACAGATTGAAAATCCAGGGTGCAGGAGTCGAACCTGCCTTGCGCGAATTATGAGTTCGCTGCCTCAACCGCTCGGCCAACCCTGGGAATGAGCTGAATCCCCATTTTATATTGGATTACTGAAAAGTCTACATCAATGAAGATTGGTGATAGCGTGGAAAGCAGATAATCTATCGCACTCCCCTAGACTGTTGCGCTGCAAGAACCATCCTGTTAAAAACAGTAGCATCTGGAGACCAGACTACTTACTATTAACAAGATGTGGTTTAAGTGCAGCCAAGCCGCAGAAAAAATGTGCGTCGTTGAGTCTGCTCGATATCCTCCACAAATCTTCACGGAGACCATAGTGAATTCGACCCTGGCTTTTACGTTAATGCTGCTGTCCTTGATGTTCGGTGCAGTGGTTGTCAGCGCTTCATGGGGATATGCACTAGGACGGGAGGCTCTTAAGGGCATTACGCAGCCGGATGTGCGCCCGCCAAACACAGTCGGAGATGCTGCCGCAGATGCCTCCGAGCGAGAAGATTTGATTATTATTCCTGAGCAAACGATCTTAGATAGTGTGAAGGCTCGAATGTCGGGGCAGCCTGTGCCTACCGAAGGGAGCCCAGCCGACTCAGATGGGCAATCACGCGCCGCTTCTACCCCAACCGCGATCGCCCCAGATGACAACCGGGCTGAGCCTGACGAATCATTGGTATCCGATGTTTCATTTGTCGAGTCGTCGGCCTTTCCCTTGGTCGCGCAAGATCAGGGCGTCACGCTAGAGGTCTATTCCACTCGACGCCAAGGCGAGACACTTTTTCTCGATATCAGCATTCAAAATCAAAGTGGCATTCCAGTTCAGGTTCTTGACCAATTCCTGCGTCTAACAACCGATGATGGTGGAATCTTGGGGAGTAATGTTGATGGAGTGCCGAGCGAGATTCAGCCAGGGGCGGGGCCGTTTATGGGCGTGGTTAGCGTTCCGGCGGGACGCTTGCAGCAGGGCGATCGCCTCTCACTTACCTGGTCTAATTCGTCTGGGCAAAACTTGCATCTCCAGATTGCCGACATTCCAGTCTTATGATGACTCTTCGGTCAGAGCGTTCGACATGAACGTTGGCTGATCGGGTTCGATGCTTGATCCCGAATGTGACGCTCTCTTCAACGCCTAACCGTTTCGTCATTTTGCTGTATCCCTTGTGTGGTAGCTACTCTCCATGGCTTCTCTTGGTCAAGCGTTAATCGCAACAGATGCGGCGTTCATGATCGCAAATTCGCAAGTAACCGGGTCAGATGCAACTTTAAGGCTACTGTCCGTTATTGTGCTAATTGGGATTAACGCATTTTTTGTCACTGCTGAGTTTGCGATTGTGTCAGTGCGGCGATCGCGGATTAATCAGCTAGTCTCAGCCGGAGATGTGCAAGCCAAAACAGTGCAAGGGTTGCAGCGCAGCATTGAGCGCTTGCTGTCAACAACCCAACTCGGGATCACGCTATCGAGTTTGGCACTTGGGTGGATTGGAGAAACCACCATGGCCGAACCGATTGCGATTTGGCTAATGCGGAATTCGATCATGCCTAATGTCAGCCTGGCTGTGGCTCATACGATCGCCACCCCCATCGCCTTTTTCCTGATCGCCTATTTGCAGATTGTGCTGGGCGAACTATGCCCCAAATCGCTGGCATTGATCTATCCCGAACAGCTTGCTCGCCTCTTGGGTGCGCCGAGTCTGGCGATCGCCCGAATTTTCAACCCATTTATCTGGATTTTGAACCAGTCTACGCGCTGGCTCCTCAGCCTTGTTGGCGTTCAAGCGCGTCAAGAAAACCTCTACAATCGCGTCACTCCAGAAGAGTTGCAGCTAATTATCAGCACAACGGCAGAGTCGCCAGGGCTAGAAGAAGAAGAGCGCGAACTGCTCACCAACGTATTTGAATTTGGCGATGTGACGGCTGGTGAAGTCATGGTGCCACGAACCAATATTGTGGCCATTGCTTCCGATGCGTCCTTTGAGGTGCTGCTACGAGAAGTCAGCACGTCGGGGCATTCTCGCTATCCGGTGACGGGCGAATCTCTAGATGACGTCAACGGCATTATTCACTTTAAGGAAATTGCTGAGCCGTTAGTCGAAGGGGTCTTGACCCTCGATAGCCCCATCCATCGCTGGGTTAGACCCGCGCGGTTTGTCTCGGAACATATGCCCCTCAGTGAATTGCTGCATCAGATGCGGCGCAATGCTCAGCCGATGGTCATGGTTGTCGATGAGTTTGGGGGCACTGCCGGACTCGTCACCCTGCAAGACCTCGCGGCTGAAATCATTGGTGATTCTTATGAGGCAGATAATGCCGAAGAACTCGATGTCCAGATTCTCGATGAGCAAACCTTTTTGGTGCAGGCTCAATTGGACATTGAAGAAGTCAATGAGCTGCTCAGCCTAGAATTACCGATTACCGAGGAGTATCAAACTCTAGGCGGCTTCATGATTGACCAGTTGCAAAAAATTCCAGTGCCTGGAGAAACACTGCGCTACGAAAACTGTGAGATGCTGCTCGTGTCGGCGGATGGGCCGCGATTACATCGGATTCAGATTCAGCGATTTGAAGAACCGAATATAAGCGAGTCAGACCCTGGAAACGATGCCAATCCATGGTTTGAGAGCGCGAGTCAGGATCAGCCTACGTCCGAATTGAGTGACAATTTGGGGTTATCATCAGAGGCGATCGCCCCCAAA
This sequence comes from uncultured bacterium, assembly GCA_964502605.1. Lineage (GTDB taxonomy): Bacteria > Cyanobacteriota > Cyanobacteriia > CAZCXK01 > CAZCXK01 > CAZCXK01. Next base: position 41,636 of record CAZCXK010000024.1, on the reverse strand, counting down.
CAATCTCCCACTCAGGATCAAGACCCTCACGATGCTGACGAATCGCCACCTCACAACGGGGTCAGGCAAGAGCCATTCGGAGAGTCTCATCACCCGTCGGACTATGAGTCTGACCCAGATATGTGGCAGCACTCAGAACCCCGCGATCGTGCTCCATGAAATCTTTGGGGCGATCGCCTACATGTCTAATCTCTGCGACCCGCTCATCTCTGCTATGCGATCTGAATCTGTTGAATTTGTTGAATCTGTCTGATTTGCCCTATGCACTATTGGTTGATGAAATCCGAGCCTGATGTTTACAGCATTACTGACCTAAAGACCGACGGACAAACCATTTGGGACGGCGTGCGCAACTACCAAGCTCGTAATCTGCTGCGCGATATGCAGCCCGGAGATCTGGCATTTTTCTATCATTCCAATACAAAACCTCCCGGCATTGCCGGCCTGATGCGCGTGGTTGCATCGGGCCTTGATGATCCGGCTCAGTTTGACCCAAAGAGCAAGTATTTTGACCCCAAATCTAGTCCCGATTCACCCCGATGGCAAACGGTCAAAGTTGAGTTTGTGCAGGCGTTTCCAACGCTGATTGCGCTCGACGTGCTGCGTGAGGGCTTTACCCCCGATGACCTTTGGATTCTGCGGCGCGGCAATCGGCTCTCTGTAATACCTGTTGAAGCAGCGATCGCCCAACGACTGCTCCAGTTAGCTTCTGCTTCTACTTAACTCTAAGCGCACTTCGATGTTAGGCCTCATTTAGCCAAACGATAAAGGCCGCACCCGGATAGGTGTCACTGCCCCAGTCTTCAGATAAACGAGCGATCAGCTCGCTAGTGCGGGCGGGGCTAAATACTTGAATCTCCCCCCCCATTTGGTGAACCAGGCTGTGGGCGATCGCCAGCCCTAGTCCACTTCCAGGAATATCGCTTCCCTGCTGAACGCCGCGATAGTGTCGATTAAAAATATGGTCGAGGTCTTGAGGTGGGATGCCAGGTCCAGTATCTGCAATGACAAGACATTGTCGCTGCTGCTGGCGAATACCAGCCCAGATTTCGACAGTGCCTCCAGGTGGCGTATATTTTAGGGCGTTGTCAATCAGGTTATTCAGCACTTCTCGCAGGGCATCGAGATCAATAAGCACCGGGGGCAAATCAGAGGGAACAAACGTTTTAAGATCAATCTGCCGCTCTTGGGCGATCGCTGCTGCTGAGACAATCAGCGGCTCTAACACACAAACAATTGAGTGGGGGGCTATCTTGAGCGCTGCCCCTGTGAGTAGGCCACCACCAGGCAACAGACGCGGCGCTGAGTCAGTCCCATGTGCAGACGTCTCGGATGATAGATCAATTGCAGCAGACCAGGTAATGGGATCTCCTGCCTCTAGGGTGTCAGGCGGCAGCAAATGAGCATCGCCCCACCCCACCGCTACATCAAACTGCTTGAGCAACTCTTCGAGGCGATCGCTCTCGCGCACCATACCCTCAATCATGTTACGGTTGCGATCGCCAGGGCTGAGACGCTTGAGCACAAGTTTCCCAAATGTGCGAAGTGCCGTCAGCGGATTGCGAAATTGGTGCAGCAAATCATGAAAGATATCGTGCTGCTGAGCCTGCATCAGGCGCTGTTGGTGCAGTTCATGTTCTAGCCATTGCGATCGCTGATCTAGCACACAGGCAATGGCGATCGTTTGGGCAATGCGTTCAATCTGAAACTGTTCGCTCTCGTTCCAGGCTCGGTCAGGTCGAGCAGTGACCAATAGCCCCATCATGACACCTTCATGAATCAGGGGCACTATAACCTGGCGACTGTAAGACTGCTGATCATCGGATAGCACCCAGTCTAGATCCATCGAAGTGGAGGGTGAAGGAGAGGGCGGCGGTAAGGTCGCATCTGATGCCAGTAGGGCTAGCAGCTCCACTTCAGATTGCAAGTCAGGCATGGGGGCTGACAGCCGACGAGGTCGGGCTGTCTGGGGTTGGCGATCGCTTAAGCGAGCAATCATATGCCGGGCGTCCCAGAGTGCGGATGCTTCCGGATCGGCAACCACCGGAATCAACCGAGTTTCATCATTGCTGTCATCGTCTTCAGTCAGATAGACAACCCCTAATGCTGCTCCCATCTGATCTTTCAGCAGATTTACCTGCGTTTGGCACAAATCAACAAATTTAGGGCTAGCAGGCTTCAGCATGGAATCTAGTATTTAAATCAGCGTGTCTATTGTTTCGCGCCTTACGTTTTGCGCC
>CAZCXK010000024.1:0-39296 GCA_964502605.1 uncultured bacterium | reverse complement strand
GGAATCTAGTATTTAAATCAGCGTGTCTATTGTTTCGCGCCTTACGTTTTGCGCCCTAGATGCACATCCACGCCTAATGTTGAGTGTTTACCTGACTTCGTTTCAACAGGATTGAACTTAGAGCGCACATCCGTTAAGCTGAGCCCTTGGACATGAGCCACTGAAGGATACTTTTCGCTAACTCAGTATTTAAGAATTATACCGTGCATCACTCGACCAGGCAGGTATCAAGTAGAACTGAGATCTACTCTTACTCCCTGAGATCTGGAAGCGCATTCCCGAATGAGAACCCGTTACAAATAGTCATCAATGCGGGCATTGAAGCCAGCTTACAGCCCGGTATTCGCCCGACGTAAAGCCTGCAAGTGCCCGACTTGATTGAGACTCAACAATCTTAAGATTTTGTATCGAAAGATTAAGGGAAGTTGAAATTCAGGCTCCAACCCGATATACTGCTGACGGTTTCAATATTTTGTAGCTACGACTACATCTACCGATGAAGAGAGGAGGTAAGGAGGTTGGCTAGAAGACGTAAGCGCAAGAGCCGTCGTCGTTTAGAAGGACGTAGAATTCTGGAACACGTTCCTCAATATAGTATCGAAAGTGGTGAAGATAAGCCTGTTACTGCTGCACGGAAATTTATCCATGCCGAGGGCATTCTGCCACCTGCGCTATTGCTCGTCAAGCGCAATGAGCACACCACTGATCGATACTTCTGGGCCGAGAAAGGTTTGTTTGGTGCCCAGTATGTTGAAGAGAATCACTTTTTGTTTCCCAGTCTTCAATGTCCTGAAGATGAGGAAGAACTGGCTCTGTCAGTTCAAGGCAGCTAAAAGTCAATCATAAATTGATGGGTTGACTTCTGTTAGGCCGCTGATTAAATGATTGACGGGAATTAAGTATTTCAGAATCAAAACTCTGATATCTTCAGTGGTGCTATCCACCGAAAGTTTTATTAACAGCAGCCGACAGGCGAGTTTGAGGAAGGTGAGGCGTTTGATGTCTCACCTTCTGTATGTTTTGGCCATCTGTTTTGGCTATCTATTTTGGATCACAGCAGAGCGATAGCTGGTTGCCTGACAGATCGTCGGAGTGTGGATTTCGGCTGCGCTCAATCCACGTTGTTGTAGATACCTTAGGCTTCGACTGCGCTCTGTCTAAAGTACGGGAGAGTCAGTCTTTCACGAGTTTTGTCAGCCAGCCAAGAGCGATAGGATAGCAAATATACCCGCGTCGCAGGATCATCTGTCCTGACGCTACTCGCCAAGGATAAAAATGGATTCAACGCTGACTCAGGCTGTGCAGTTCTTAACCACAAACGCTGGGACACCTCCTCAGGCGTTGGCTGTTGTACAGGCATTGCTCAACGCAGAAAAACAGGCGCGCCAGTCAAGAACCCGCTTTGCCTATGCAGCGCTCCTAGGACAGTGGAGGCTAGGGCTAATCACGGGGACAACGCGATCGCGTCAACGGGCGGGTGTGCTGCTAGGCGCTGGACGCTTTTTGCCCTCATGGGTCATGATTCAGCTCGCATATCAGACATCTGACGCAGACCCCAATCGCGGCACCGTCGAAAACTCAGTGCAACTGGGGCCGGTGCGTCTGGTGGTGACGGGGCCTACTCGACTATGCCCCAACAGCAACATTTTGGCGTTTGACTTCACTCGGATGCATCTGTTGCTGTCAACGTTTACCCTCTATCAGGGCTACATCAGAGATGGTCAGGCCAAAGAAGCATCATTTAATACTCAGAAATTGAAAGACCAAGCGTTCTTCAACTACTTCCTGGTTGATGATCAGTGCATTGCTGCCCGAGGCAGAGGCGGCGGATTGGCTCTCTGGACGAGAGTTTAACCCCAGCATCGGCTGTCGCGAGAACATGGCCAATCCTGATATGGCCAAGCCTGATGCTGACGTAGATAAACCATGGGTATCCTCCTAGATGGGTGTGCGCCTAGTTGTTGTAAACAGAGCGCTCAAAGCAAAACTACCCATTGCGCGATCGCCCTTTGTGATTGCCAGGGCTATTCGAGCGCTGGGGTGGCTTAAACGCCATGTAAAGCAGACAAATGATGCCAATGTTAATCGCCACATCAGCGATATTAAACACTGGAAACCAGAAGTTGCATTGATTTGGTGTCCAGAGAATGCAGACTTTGAGGAAATCCACGACTTCTCCCATGGCAAAGCGATCGACGCCGTTGCCCAGTGCGCCCCCCAAAATACATCCATAACCAATCTGTTCCCAGCCATCTAACCAAGGGCCTAGCAATGCAAACCCCATCAAGCCCAGGCTGACTAGAAGAGATAGCCAGCGCAACCAGCCACCGCTTTCGCTAAACCAGCTAAATGCCGCCCCCGGATTGGTGACATAAGTGAATTGAAAGAAGTCATCGATTACTGGCACGACCTCGCCCAACTCCAGCGCTTGCACTACCCAATATTTTGTGATTTGGTCAGCCACGAGTGCGACGAACGCGGCAATCCAAAAGAAGCGGTTTTTGATTCTCATAATGCAGGACGAAACATAACTAGGCTCGGCATTCATGACAAGCCCCTACCCATTGTCGGGTATTGTCGGTCATCTCGCAGCGCAAATAGGCAATAGATGCGCCGCACAGGCAAAGCCAACGCCCCGTCTCATAAAATCGGCTAGTAAAATAGCAGGTGCCGCAGCGCAAACGATAGCACAGTCACCGCGCACACAAGCACGAGTTGCCCTGGAAACGGCACGATAGAATAGCGCAGAATCGTGCGAGCAAGCAAACCTATGGAATTTTCGGTGCCATTTAAGGCATGAGTTACCACGAGATAACTGATCCCAGTGAGATGAATAGTCAGTAAACCACATATGCAGCTAAAGGCGAGAGATTCGAGCCTCCGGGGCACTCGAAACGCTAATGCACCACACACCCAAGCACCCGGAATAAACCCCAACAAATAGCCAAAGGTCGGTTGATAGATATATCCAGGGCCGCCCCCCGATGTGAAGATATTGAGCCAGGTCAGACCCAGCAGGAGATAGGCAATCTGGGCGATCGCCGCTGCATTGCGGCCTGCCACGCAACCAATTAGCAACACGGCCCCAATTTGGCATGTCACACCGAGCGACTGCACTGTCACCCCTGACGACTGTACCCAATTGAGCGGAATTCCTGTAATAAAGGCTTCGAGAAATGTTCCACCAATGGTCAAAATCAGGCCAATTAGAGCCCACAAGAGGTCAAGGGGGGCGATCGCATTCATGGGCTTATGGCTTACTGAGCTGTAGCAAACTCTCCGGCTGCTTGGCGCGGGATGTCATATGAGAGAAAATCATACGCCATCATCGTATTTGGGAAAATAGCTCTAGCTTCGGCCAGCAGATCCTCAAGGGCGATCGCATTCCCAGGAGCATAGCGAGGGCTAAAGTGGGTCATAATTAGCTGCTGAACCTGTGCTCCCAGCGCCACCTGAGCCGCCATCGTCGAGGTCGAGTGTAATCGCTGATAGGCCAAGTCTGCATCTTGGTGAGAAAACGTCGCTTCATGCACGAGCGCATCAGCTCCGCGAGCCAGCTCAACCGCATTTTCACAATAAATTGTGTCAGTGCAGTAGACAAACTTGCGGCCAATCTGCGTCGATCCACAGAGGTCAGCACCATTAATCCGACGACCATCGGGCAGCGTCACAATCGCCCCCTGTTTGAGCTGGCCATACACAGGCCCCGACGGAATGCCCATGGCCTGGGCACGCTCAACGTCAAAGCGCCCAGGCTTATCAGCTTCAGCAATGCGATAGCCAAACGCTGGTACTCGATGGGTTAATGGGCTGCAATGCACTTTGAAGTCTTCGTCATCAACCACCAGCCCTGGCTCAACCGTATGCACCTTAACCGGATACGAAAAGTGAGTTTGAGAATAGCGCCCTGCCGCTCGGAGGTAATCGTCTAACTTTGGGGGGCCATAAATATCGATTTGTTCGGGATTACCCGCCAATCCACAGCTGGCCAAGAGCCCCATCAAGCCATAGATATGATCGCCATGCATATGGGTGATAAAGATGCGGCGAATCTGGCTAACGCGAATGTTACTTCGCAAAATTTGATGCTGGGTGCCCTCACCGCAATCAAATAACCACACCTCGGCACGCTGTGGCAAACGCAGAGCAATACTCGATACGTTGCGCGATCGGGTGGGCACTCCAGAACTCGTACCTAGAAACGTTAGCTGCAAAACTCAGTCGTCCTACTTAGTCATCCATCATGGTACACATCTCATGGTGACATATCTCCTGCCTCAATAGACGCGATCGCAACGTGACAGTCTTTGAATTGACCAGATGACGCTGAGGTTGAAGTTCGCTTATAGTGAGCAAGGATTTGTATGTGATATTAATCCGAATCGGTTGAATCAGCCATCTGCTTTGGTATAAGGAATTCACAGACATGCCATCACTAACGTCTCATGCATCACTGACGTCTCACGTCTCTCAGCCCTGCCAGCGGCTCCTCTGGTCACTGCTTCAGACCTGGCTACGCCCGTCGCTCACTCATCCACTCCAGCGGGTTGCGCGCTATATGGGCATGATATCAGTGCTGGTCGGGGCTGCAGTTTTGCTAGATGCAACCGCAGGAATTGCGACCGCGCGGGCTGAGCTAGAGATGCGCGTGGCGATCGAAGAAAACGCGAACCAAGTGCAGGTGGGTAGCTCGACGCGAGCATTTCTGAGAAATGAAGCCGGACAAGTGCTTGCCGAAATTCCACCAGGGTATGTGGTTGCCCAGTCAGAGGCAGGGCGGGTCAAACTGCACACCTGGCAAGATAGCAAATTCTGGATTGAACCCACTGACGGTGGGGCAGTCTTTATTGATGGCAAATGGTATCGTGGACGCGCCAAAGTGGTTGCGACATCTGGCGGCGTGTCTGCGGTCAACTATGTTGACTTAGAGCAGTATCTCTACAGTGTTGTCGGGAGCGAGATGCCGACAAACTGGCCAATTGAGTCGCTCAAAGCTCAGGCCGTTGCTGCGCGTACCTATGCCCTTTATCAGCGCGAACACAGCGCCAATACGGTATTTGATGTTGGTGACACAACAGCTTGGCAAGTTTATAAAGGCTTAGAAGAAGAAACCCAAAGCACGCAAGTTGCAGTTAATTCGACTGTGGGCCAGGTGCTGACTTACAACGGACGCATCGTTGAAGCCGTCTTTCATTCGTCGTCGGGCGGGCACACCGAAAATGTGGAAGATGTGTGGTCGAGCCCGCGTCCCTATCTCGTAGGGGTTCCTGATTTTGACCAATCGGCTCCGGTCTATCAGTGGGTCGAGACGGTTTCCGCAGATGCTTTGAGAGCAATGATTCCTGGTGTTGGCACGATTCTCAATTTTGAAATCACCTCGGATCAGCGATCGCCCCGAGGCCGTGTCAATGCGGTGCGAGTGGTTGGCGATCGCGGTAGTCGAGTTTTAACTGGCAATGAAGTGCGCCGTCTGCTGAGCCTGCGGAGCACCTTATTTTCAGTTATGCCGCAGTTAGGCCCTGTCGCTAGCGCGGGCAATCTGCCAACCTCTTCTGTGTCTTTCCAGTTTATGGGGCGGGGGTTTGGGCATGGCATTGGCATGAGCCAGTGGGGTGCCTATCAAATGGCACAGCAAGGCTACAATCACCAGCAAATTTTAGGTCACTATTACCAAAACACGGTCTTATCAAGAATTCGGGTCGAATGAAGAATTGGACAAGCCCTTTGCTTAAGAGGCATTAGCTTCTTGCCTAAGAGGCATTGGCTTCGCCAATTACCAGTCTGATCTGTCATTTGACCTGTCAGGTGCCTAGTAACCAGTTACTCCTACAGAGACCCCGACTGCTCAAGTCGGCGACGCCATTCTGCGTCAATCTTGTCCGACTGTTCAGATTCCTGCAGCATCAGATCTGTTTCCGTAGTGTAAGCAAGGTCAGCCTCAGTAATGACGGTCTCAGCTGCAAACTGGTGGGCATAGTCAATCTTCGGCTTCAGCTCATCGGCGGCAGCATTGAGCGCTTCTGCCTGCTGTTGACGCTGCTCATTACGGGTTTCGATCCGGCGATTGCGATTGCGAATCCACAAATAGCGCACCAAAGGAACCGCCAAAAACCCAACGGCATAAGCCAGCAGCAGCCAATAAATGCTATCCACAAACCCGATCCAGCCACCAATCTGGGCGATCGCCCCTTCAGCTCTTAAGTTTTGCAGCAAGACGCCCAGAATGGCAGCCCCGGCGATATTAACGCCCCCGAGCCCCGCTGCCAGCGTTAGCTTACCCGAGCTGGCGTTGCTAAATTTCCACACTGCTTCTTTGAGATAGCTGGCAACAGACTGCTTGCCCTGTTTTTCGGCCATCACCTGCAGAGCGGGGAAATGGTAAATGATATCCCCATTGGGGCTAACCTCAGGCCGACCACTAAATCGGGTTAGCACCGGCAGCATATAGTCTTCATATTCGTTTTCGTAGCCGCTGCCTAGGTCATCGAGGTAAGGCGTAATTTGCTCAGCGATCACGGCACCGTCATTGTTGCGAATAACCGTGGCGATCGCCCGCCAGCGCTTTTCTTCCAGATCAGCATTGGGGTTACCATCCCCAAACAAGAAGGAGAACACGGCCTCCAAAAAGTTCATTTCGGATTCATTCGCTGCTCGCCGCCGTGACCGCTGAGGTGTTTGAGTTTGGTAGCGCCGATAGCGGTAATAATTGGGGCTAAAGAACCAAAACAAATCTGGCCCAAAAAACATCCTGGGCAAGAATATAAACCCGCCCCCGCCAAACCCGCCCTGGCGATTGCGATCGCCCTCACGAGAGTTAAGCGACATCATGATGATGGCGATGGTCACAAAGACAACGACGATCGACAGAATCAGAAGGATGCCAAACGAAATTCGAATCAGGTAGAACAACACGTTCCAAACCCGATTCCACCAATCCTGAATCCGCAGCCGCCAAAACTTGTTGCGAAGGACGCCTCGAAAATTCTTGGGAAACAGGTAAGCAATCTCGCCTGACTCGGCCACTTGCATATGGCCTCCGGCGTCTGAGGCCAGCCCTAGCAGCCCCTGCTCAGCCAGTTTGACATCCAGCCCGACCTGAGATGCAACATCACCAACAGTAACCCGATAGTTCAGGTCTTCAACAGCCCTCATGATTGCAGGATTCAGCGCCATTCCTTCCTCCGTGATCGTCCTAAGACTCACTTCCAGTATAGAAGGCTGGCCTGCAGAGGGGGGCAATCTGCTCGTTGTGCAGTCTACTCGTTGTGCAGTCTAGAGTTTAGAGGACATAAAATCGGGAGCCCACATATCGACAGTCTAGATAATGAGCTTAATTCAAGTCTCACACTGGAGGATAAAAAATCATCGGCCACTCAGAGGCTTGATTGTTAAGGCTGCAGTTTTAATTTTGCATTTTGAGATTGGGTCAATGAGGCCAGGGCTGGCCAGTTGGCAAACACGAGTGGGGCAGCCAAAAGGGCGATCGCCATTCCTAGGGCTAGAGCCATCAGCCAGCGGCCTCCGGCAATATAGTGATAGTGATGATGACATACCTGGCCAGAGCCAACTCCAAAGTCTATGCCGGGAGTTGCATGAGATAATGCCTCTCCCCGGGGTTTTCGCTGCTCAGCGTCAGGCTGTATCCACGCAGGTGCGTCATCGCACCACACAGCTGAGCCGTCCGGAAACACTACGGGGCTGGTTTGTAGTCCTGATTTCACTGTGGCCTCACTTGAGGGGCCTGCCGCATGGTTTGCCTCTGACGCATAAGGGGTCATGGTCATACTGCTCCGTGTTTTTGCCTAGTCGCCCCATTATTAGATCCAGAAGCCTTTATACTCAGTGATGCTTCAGGACAATCAACGTGATGATGCTCTCTGGGGCAGTGTGACGGCAACAGCGGCTGCCTGTGATAAAACTCTAGCGTGGTCGTGATGGTTGTCATTGACTCTAGGGGCGATCGCCCGAGTGACGGCCCCGAGTGACCTCAGATGAGTTGCAATCTGTTACCCAGGATGGTTTGCTTTGGCGCTAAAGTATTCCATAGAGCTAACAGACTTGAACACATCAAGGAATGAATCGAGTTGGCATACACCGTCACCTCGGCACCCCATTTCCTCTGACTGTTCAGGCTTGTTGATCCATACCTTCTGTCAGGTTTGCGCTGGAGCCAACCATGCCTAGATCTCAACGAAACGACAATTTTATTGATAAATCCTTCACCGTCATGGCGGATTTGATCTTGAAGCTACTGCCAACCGATAAAACTGCCAAAGAAGCATTTGCTTACTATCGAGACGGCATGTCGGCTCAAGCAGATGGTGAATATGCGGAGGCGATGGAAAACTATGAAGAGGCGCTGAAGTTAGAAGAAGATCCCTATGATCGCAGCTATGTGTTCTACAACATGGGGCTGATTCACGCCAGCAATGGTGAACATGATCGGGCTCTTGAGCGCTATCGCGAAGCTCTAGAGCTAAATCCTCGGATGCCGCAAGCGCTCAATAATGTCGCCGTGATTCATCATTACCTGGGCGATCGCGCTAAAGAAGCAGGGCTGGCAGACGATGCTGAAGCTCACTATAAAGAGGCTGCTGATCATTGGCAGCAGGCGATTCGGCTAGCTCCAAATAATTATATCGAGGCTCAAAACTGGCTGAAAACAACCGGTCGCTCTAAGGAAGACGTGTTTTTCTAACCGTTTTACGCACGCTCATCTCAGTCCAGGTTTAATTATCAATTTCTGATTGTTGTTTTAATTCTTCATCATGCTTGATCGCACTCAAGTTCAAAAGGTGGCTCATTTGGCTCGACTCCAACTCACGTCTGAGGAAGAGACCCAGTTCACAACGCAGTTGGCCAGCATCTTAGACTATTTTGAGCAGCTCAATGAGCTGGATACCGATCAGGTGCAGCCTACGGCGCGCGCCATTGACGTTAGCAATGTGACTCGCCCCGATCGATTAGCATCATGGGGCGATCGCGAGTCTATTCTCGATGAAGCTCCCGATCGGGAGGGAGACTTTTTCAAAGTGCCCAAAATTTTGAGCGCATAGCCCGTCAGAACTCGCGGCGAGAAAAAATCAGCGTCGAAATTGCTAACAGCAGCAGCGTATAAATGACTCCATACGCGGCATTGCCGAGCAAATCTACAGCTGAGGGCAGCGCCTCAAACCCGTAGACGGCTTGATTTTTATAGTCGAGCCGCGATAAGTCCGGCAGCACAAGATATAGGGTTTCGATGATTCGCTGCAGGCCAGAATTTTCGGAAAGCTGCGCTAGGTTAACTAGATCCTGGCTGAGGTGGCCGACCAAATAGACTGCAAAGGTCAGCAGAGTAGCGAGAATCGAGCTAATAAATACGCCAAACAAAATCGCCACCGCCGTAATCAGTGATAGCTCAATAAAGAGAAACGCGACGGAGAGCATGATGCTAGCCAACGGGACGGGAATATTGCTCAGACTCAACGTCACCCCATAAATCAGCGTCATTGCCACAATTAGGACAGCGATCACGCTCGATAACCCTAAATGTTTACCGACGATAAATTCAGTGCTGCTAATCGGCTTAGAAATCAGCACATATACGGTGCGCTTTTCAATTTCTTTGTTGACCAAGCCTGTGCCGATAAAAACGGCTGTGATCAGCCCCGTAATGCCAATAGCGGCAATGCCAACATCGAGAATAATTTTATCTTCGGCAGAGGCTGCAATATCAGGCAGGAGGGCTGTTGCTGCCAACAGCACCAACGCAAACACCCCCAGTAGGTAAAGAATGCGATCGCGGATGACTTCTCGAAAAACATTGGTCGCAATGACGTAGATTCTGCCGACATTCATGGTGTGCCTACATTCATGGTGTGCTTTCGGAATCCCGAACTAGAGTCGGTGGGTTGCACCTGATTCGCGTCATTGATAGAGCAGTTGGCTGAGGTAAGTCAGAGGAGGACTCCATTGATCGCAATGAACAGCGTTTCTCCAGGTAATAAGATGCCCCATTTTCAACGGGTTCTTGCCATGCTGCTTGCAGCTTTAAGGGACGATCGTCGCCTAATGGTGCCAGAATTCGCAAGCTCAGGCCAACTCTTTGGCTGGTTGGGGTTTGCTGCTGGATTTGATCCGTGACCGTTGCAATAAACTGGGGATTTTCAAGTTGCGATCGCACAATTGGCAACGCCTCCTCGGCAAATTGCGCTTGCAGGCGGTCTTCAGCTACGTCAAGCAAGGTGGGCCCAAGATTAATCGCTGTCAAAAACATGCTCTTGCCAATGCCACTGGCACTGCTGAGCAGGGGGGGATAGGTGACCACCCAGCTTTGAACCAGCAAATGAAACCCAATCCAGCAGCTCAGCATTGAGTGCAGCAGCGCCAGGAGCAACAAATCCTGACGAACCTGGGGTTCAGGGAGCTTGTGGCCTATAATCAACGGAATAGTTTTAGGAATCGCCGCATACACAGCAGTGACGATCGGCCAGCAGAGGAGGGCAAGCGATCGCAGTTCGGGCATCCAGATACGAAATAAGAAGCAACAGGTCAACCCAGCGGTGATCCAAGCGCCCGGAAAAAATTCTAGATCTAACAGCGGAATCTTGACCTTTGACTTCTTATCGCCTTTAGCATCTTTGGCAAACCCCCAGCCAATGCCCAAGTTGAGAAATACCCAACCTAAGTTAAACAGGGCACTGTGCATTGGCGAAAACTGCGAGACCTCTCCACGACTGGCACTGTTGCCAACAACCTCAGATGGAACGCCCCCCAAGGCCAGCATCAAACTCCAGGAAAACAAACTCAAAAAAATGAGCGTTCGCCACGAGAAAGCTTTTATGGGATTCAAAAACTCCCAAATGGTTTTGCCCGCGTTGTCCATCCATTTGAAGAACTGATCGAGAAACGCTTTCACGGCATCTCCCTGTGATTAAAGGCTAGGGATGAGTTGAGTTTCAGAAAATATCCGAAAGACTAGGAGCGTGAGCACCGTCACGGTGTAGCTGGCCGCATTGGCAACTAGCATGGCATATACTATGTCGGTCTGTTCGGCTGGAGTGGTCGGATCGGTCTTAGACGACGAAAGCCGTTTGGAGGGATAGCTGCGAGGGCGCTGATACCGCTCTGGGGTTTCGACCGTTTGGCGATCGCCCAGCAACCGTTGCAGCTGCTCCAATCCCAAAAATTCAATCAAAAAGCTCATAAAAAAGGTAATAAATCCGGCTGCAATCAGCCATGTTGCAGTAGTTGCTGTCCACTGATCAAAAAAAATGAAGTTGAGCAACTGGATTTCGATGGGGTTCGGCAGAGACGGAGCGAGTGAGAGAAAAATCAGCCATCCCAAGACCGTAGACAATAGATTTACAGAGGCCGAATACTCGATGCTTTTTTTGGGAGATAGGCTAAGCTGCTGACGCAAAATGAAGGCCTCAATGGCGATCGTAAACATCAGCAGCAAACTTTGGGAAATGATTGCCCGCAGCGGCAAATATAGCGGCATAGTGAGTTTTTCTAATCAGCACTATTCTACTCATGGAATCGCCTCAAGCAACGACGCAAAGAACGGCATTGGTAGAGCGTGCATCTAAATAAGGTAATGGCATTGATTCTGCATCCGTTAACCGCCATAATGGGTGCGACTCTATATATAGGATGTGGAGTCGAATAGTCTGGATAAATCACGCTATAGCTAGAACAAACAGAATCTTGAGAATTACAGAAACGCTAAACCTTGAGCAATGGGTCATTTGAAAACAATGTCGAGAACGGGGATTGGAATTCGGACGGCTCAGGGGCGATCTGAGCGGCTGGTGGGGCAGATTCATGTGTATGACGGGGCTGGCAAGGGCAAGTCTCAAGCCGCGCTTGGGGTCGTGTTGCGCTCGATTGGGTTGGGCATTTACACCGTGTCTCAAACGCGAGTGCTGCTCTTGCGGTTTCTTAAAGGGCCAGGCCGCGCCTATGCCGAAGATGCTGCGATTGAAGCGCTCCAGCGCGGATTTCCGCATTTAATCGATCAGGTGCGAACTGGGCGGGCTGAGTTTTTCGGTCCTGATGAGATTACTCGTTTTGATCGGGCTGAGGCTAAGCGGGGCTGGGATGTCGCCAAAGGGGCGATCGCCTCTGGCCTCTATTCTGTAGTTGTGTTAGACGAACTCAACCCGGTGTTAGACCTGGGCTTACTGCCCATTGAAGATGTGATCCACACTCTGCGGAATAAGCCTGATCAGCTCGAAGTCATCGCCACTGGACGAGGGGCACCACCGGAGTTGCTAGAGGTGGCTGACTTGCATTCTGAAATGAAACCCCAGCATCATCCCAATGCAGCTGCCCACGGGATTGAAGGCATCGAGATTTATACAGGGGCGGGCAAAGGTAAGTCAACGAGTGCGTTGGGGAAAGCGTTGCAGGCAATTGGCAAGGGGATTAGTCAAGATCAGTCGCATCGGGTGCTGATCATGCAGTGGCTCAAAGGCGGGAATGGGTATACCGAAGATGCGGCGATCGCCGCCTTACGTCAAAGCTACCCCAACTTGGTCGATCACCAGCGCTGTGGTCGAGACGCAATTGTGTGGCGGGGGCAGCAGCAAGAACTCGACTATGTTGAAGCAGAGCGTGGCTGGGAAATTGCCCGAGCGGCGATCGCCTCTGGCTTATACAAGACCATTATTCTAGATGAGCTCAATCCGACGGTTGACCTAGAATTGCTCCCGCAAGAACCTATTGTGCAGGCGCTGTTGCGGAAGCCTAGAGACACAGAAGTCATCATCACAGGCCGCTGTAAACATCCTCCGGCCTACTTTGAGCTGGCCTCCACCCATTCTGAGGTGTTTTGCCACAAGCACTACGCTGAGAAAGGGGTAGATTTGAAGCGCGGTGTTGATTTTTGATGCCTGCCAGCGCAGAAAGCTAGCGCAGAAAACTAACAATGAATGTAGTGGTGCCTGGGCCGCTTTCAACGCGAATGGCTCCTCCCATCTGCTGCACGAGTCCCTGTACTAGTGCAAGGCCGAGGCCAGTGCCCCCATGCCGCCAGGGGTCTTGATTGGGAATGCGATAAAACTTCTCAAAGATGCGATCGCGCTCATCGGCTAGAATTTCAACGCCAGAGTTACTCACCCAAATCTCAATCAACTGAGGCGTCGCAGTGGCTATAACTTGAATGGTCTCCCCAGACGGAGTATATTTACAGGCGTTATTGAGCAGCTCGGTGATGACGCGGTTGAGGCGAGATTGATCGATTGTCAGCAGCGGCATCGCCTCTGGGCAGTCAATAGTCAACTGCTGGTTTTGGCTCTGGCATCGTTCCACAAATGAAGCAGCTATGGTTGGCAAATAGGTTTGGAGGGCAATATCTGTCAGGGTTAGAGAGTCACTTCTCTGCTCAATCTGCGACAAATCGAGTAAATCATCAATCAAGGATTTTTCACGGCGGCTCTCGTCTTTCAAGATTTTCATATATTGGTGGAGACGGCTCAAGGCCGGGTTGCCCGGTTGCCCGATCTCAACTTGACTGAACGCAATTTCTAGCATTTGAGTGGCTACGCGGATGTTTGCAATCGGTGTGCGCAGTTCATGGGAAACAGTGCTCAAGAAATCGTCTTTGAGGCGGTTGAGGCGCTCCAATTCTTCGACTTGAGCTTGGGCTGCTCGATAGAGGCGGGCTTGGCGGAGGGCGATCGCACATTGATTGGCCACCAGCAACACCAGCCGAATCTCCTGTTCACTAAAGGCATAGTCAACCGATTTAGACAGCCACAAATCACCTAAGATGCCCTGGTCATCGACAATCGGGCAAGCAAACTTGGCGACCCATTGAGGCTGCTTCGCACTGGAGATGCCACAAAACTGAAAATGCTGCCCTTGCAAAAGCTGATGATATCCGTCTGGGAAATTAGCCATCGACATTCTCTGCCGACGCGTCGCTATCCCAGACGGTGTGTATTCGTAGCAGATTGTCGCTATTTGTGCGTCTAAGTCATAAATGGCAGCATCACAGGTAACAACTCCCATGGCGATCGCCAATTCTTGTACTGCCGTTTGCAAGATTTGATTTTCATCGAGGCTATCGCGGACGCGATCGGTAATGCGCTTTAAGGTGACACCAAAGTTGGAGGCTTGCTGAATCTCTGCAGTGCGTGCCTGCACCTGCACCTCCAAGTTGCTGTTCAGGGTTTGCACCTGATGATAAAGCTCAGATTGCTGAATGGCGATCGCCAACTGGTCAGCCAGCGTCTGCATCAGCTCAATTTGCCAGTCTTGCCACACAAACGGCTCTGGCCCTTTGACCAAGCTGATATTGCCCCAAAGCACGCCCGACACCTGCAAAGGCAACAGCAGCCATGCCCCTGGAAACGTTTGGGCCAAAATCTGGTTGAGGTCATCTTCAACCAGACGGGTATCGTTGATGCAGACGATTTCTCCACGCTTGAGCCGCTGGTTGATTGAGTTATCAGTATCCGGTATTTCCAGATCGTCATATCTGGGCATTGCCTGATTTTGAGTATAGGTGGCGCGATAGATCCAAACCTGATGCTGCTCAAGATATTGCACCACGTTGGCTTGTTCGACCTGCAAGAGTTGACCAATTTCAGTCACAGCTGTACTAAAAACGGTAGACAGATCAAGGGAATTGCGAATGGCCAAAATCACTTGGTTAAGGGCATATTCACGCTGAGCCTGCTGCTGGGTTTGTTGATAAAGCTGACTCTGATGCAGCGCAATCGACACCTGATCAGACAGATGTTGCAGAAATTCAATTTCCCAATCCTGCCAGTGGCGTGGCGTCTCACATTGCTGCGCGGCCAGCAATCCCCAGAGGCGATCGCCTAACAAAACTGGAATGACTAAATTAGCCTTCACCTGAAACTGGTTGAGCACATCGACATAGCACTCTGCCAGGTTGGCATGCTGCACATCGGGCGTATTGCCCACATATCCCTTGGTAAAGGGAATCACACATGTTTCGGGGGCTAAGCATGGATCAAAGATGAGGCGGCCCCGAATCGGCAGCCAGCAGTCGTTGACGGCTTCCACAATCACGGTGCCACTCCAGTCGGGGGCAAACTGGTAGACCACGACACGATCAGTTTGCAAAAACTGGTGAATTTCTCGAACGGTGGTCTCCAAGATTTCACTGAGATGCAACGATTGCCGAATGCGCTGCGTGATTCCACTTAAGAGTTTTTCACGCTCAGCTTGCTGCCGCAGCGACTCTTGGACATGTTTGCCTGAGGTGATGTCACGCGCAACGCTCAACACCGACTCAATGGTCGGCTGCATAGACGGTTGCTGAGGTGAATATTCAGGCACCAATCGCGCCTGAAATGTTTTCATACCGTCTAGGGTCAGAATGTCGAACTCAACGACGCGCTCTTGCCCAGTTAGAAACACCGACTGAATCGCCTGATTCCAGTCATTTGAGAGTGGCTTGGGTAGTTCGAGTTCTTGGTTGGTGCGCCCTAGAAACGCTTGCACCGGAATCCCAGTGATGCGCTGCACAGTTGGATTGATGTAGACGTAGCGTAGATTGACGTCAAATCGGGCCACGATATCTGGAGAATTTTCGACCAGCGCGCGAAACTCTTGCTCACGCCGATGGAGCAGCAACTCCGTTTTGCGGCGGGCAGTCATGTCTTGCAGCATCATGACGCTGCCTGTGACATGGCCATCTGAGTCGCGCAGAGGAGCCGTTGAGCTGCTCACCCAGCGATCGCCCCAATGCCGCGATCGCAAGATTACCGGGTCAGATAAAACAACATTAGTTTGGGTGTGCATGGCTTGTAAGCATGGGTTTTCAACGGCCTCTAACGTTTCAGGGTGTAGCAGGGTTAATACATGCTCAATTGGCTGGCCCATTGCATCATCCTGCGACCAGCCAATGAGCGCTGCGGCTGCAGGATTGATCAGCGTAACGGTGCCATCTATGTGGGTGGCGATCGCTCCTTCGCCAATGCTGTTGAGCGTCTTTGACAACCACTGTTTTGTAGTTTCCAACTGTTGCTCAAGCTGAGAGCGTCGCAATGCGGTTTCAATGGCGCTATACAATTCAATTGGATTAAACGGCTTGAGCAAGTATCCAAAGGGTTGAGTCTCAATGGCGCGCTGCAGCGTTTGATAGTCGGCACATGTGGTCAAAAAGATGATCGGTACCCTCATCTGCTGATGCAGATATTGAGCCGTATCGATCCCATCCATTGAGCCTTGCAGATAAATATCCATTAAAACCAAGTCAGGATGAGCAACTTGGCAAAGTTGAATAGCTTCGGCCCCAGACGAAACATTCGCTACCACATCATAGTGGAGGGTCTCTAGAGACGCTCGGATCGTCCATGCTGAAACTTTTTCATCTTCAACGATTAAAATTCTCGCCATTGGTTCAGATCGGGTGGTGAAATCTTAATGCAAATATCAAAATTTCATAAAGATAGGGATTTCGATTGTTATAACCTCTTCACACTTGTTTCGGAATCTGGCGAAACACTGAAACATGCAAGCCTGGTCAGGCGACTCGTGTACTGATCAAATGCAGGTTGCCCAATTTTTTCACGGATCACGGTGCCCGCATCAAAGAGATTACGCAGAAATTTACGATAAAAATGACATGCTCTAGGCATATTCTCTCAAACTACCTAGAGCGTAGGACTTGTTGCTGAATTGAATCGATTTATTCCTCGTCGAGCACTTTGAGACGAATTGTGCGAGACAAGCTGCTGTCTTGGTCGCCCAGTTGAATTTCTAAAACGTTACCAGAGAGGGGCTCCAAATGGGTCAAGAGCGATCGCAAATGAGGGGTGCTAGATCCACTATCGAGATAGACTCGCTCAGCGAGGCGAGTCAACCGTTTCCAGGTGGTGTAGAGCTTGGCTATGGTTTGTTCGAGCTGAGCCGCCTGACTCACCAAATCGGCAGTTGAGTTTAAGCAACCAATTCGATAGGCTTCTTCCAATGCCGATTCCAGGTCTAGCGACTCTCGATTGAGCGACTGCACTTGCGTTGCAGCCTGTAAATATTTCGCCAGATAACGAGCTTCTGCTGTGGCCTGTTTGAGGGTGTCAATATCTGGATTGTCAGCCACCTCAGCTTGAATGGTAGACTGATGTGCCTCTGGCAGCTTCTCAAGTTCTCTGACGAAAGGAGCTAAATATCGCGTTGGAATCGTATTGTCGGCAGCTTTTTGTTTGACCTCTGCTGGCAATAAGTCTGACGTCATCGCTGTCCATTCATCAGAAAGTTGCCGCACCTCTCGCCGGGTAATGCGATCGCCCCGTCGAGCTGCATCACTCACCATATGCTGCACTTCTGGAGACGCCTGCGCCGTTTCCACAAAAGCCCGCTTGCTAAACTGATTGACATCTTCAGGTTCTAAGAAGCCCTCATCGAGCAGCACATCAGCACTATTAGCCAAATCAATCAGCGCATATGCTTGACTTTTGCTAATGTCTCGATCGCTGAGCCAATTGAGAAATCCTGCACCTCGGGCATCACCATTGCGTTTTTCGCGATCGCGAACGGTACGAAGAATGCGCCCCCGCCAAATATCAGTTTGCAAATCAAAGCGATCGCATACCTGCCACGCCACCATAACCTGCTGCTGAAAGTCAGCTTCTGGCATTTGGTCATCATCTGGATCAGGAAGCTCGACCCTAAAGTCAGATGTCGGCTCAAAGCCAACACAATTCAGCTTTTCGAAAGATTCTGCTAGGGATGGGGGAGCCTGAACCATGATGACGCTATATGTAGAGACATTCGCTCCATTATGACATGTTTTTTAGCTGCCAATTAGCGCTATCACCCCGCGAATGATCAAGACGGCAAGGGCGATCGTCCCCAAAATCATCAGCCCCAGTACTAGAAACACCCCAAAGATAACCCGCTGATCGGCGGCTTCATTGGGTTCTGAACTATTTAAATGGGCTTCTAGCAGAGCCAGGTTTTGGGCATTGGCTTTCCAAACAAAATCCATAGCGTCTCCCACAAACGGGACGGTTCCTGCCCCGGCATCGAGCAGGATGTTGAGCATCATGCGTATCAGCGTCGAGCCCGACAGCCCAAAGCGAGCAGCCTCAACCACAATGTAGGCCGATAGCATCATGCTGAGGACATCTCCAGCCCCCGGCAGTAACCCCAAGAGTGGGTCAAGCCCGATGCGATAATTCAACCCAGGAATGGGAATGGCATTGTCTAACACATGACCCAACATTCGAATGCGCTTGAGTAGCCGAGTCTTGCGGAGAGTTTTGAGCTGCTGCTGGTCTGGAGTCATAGCTGCCTGACGAGACAAAAATTTACACTAGCGCGAACTCTGTGAGTCAATATACTCTCTCCAGTGGATGATTTGACCTTGTGCCACATCAATGGCGATCGCATCGTCTGCTTGATGAACTATTCCGGTATCGCGATCTTGGTCAACCCAATGCCATTCCAACAAGGCGCGATCGCCATCCGCTAGAATTTGACGAATTTCAATACTCTTGACCCAATTATGGGCCATGTAGTCTACAACTGCCGTATGAATGGCTGCAGGGCCGATCCACTCTTGCCCAGGAACTATAAATGCGCCGGTTTCAGCAAATAGGGCTGCAAACCCAGTAGGATTGCCCTTGAGCCAAGCCTGCTGAGCTGCATAAATGATCGAATGAATGGGAACAGGTTTCATGCCCTGATCGTGGAGCGGTATCCATGAACATTCAACTCTCTTAGGGGAGACTCACAGAGTTATATCTCGGGGGCGATCGCCCAAATCATAGGTTCAATCGCGTTCCCAATCACATTTCCAATAGAATTACGGATGACAAACTTCATTCTAATCATCAGACTGATGGCAGAAGCAAATAGCAGAAACAAGTAGCAGTAAGCGATTCTAGAGATCTGCAATCCGGGAATCACTGGAATCACCGGAAACATAACCCTAGCATCGAAAATATTTATGTAGAACGGCTGGTTTCACTCAGATTTTCAGTAGCCTGGCGTGCATGTAGCGGTGTCACCCAGCCCTAAATTACGAAATTTAATCCCTGAATCTCTGTAAACCTGGCTATTTGTCGTTACACTGACCAGTAAATCCGTAGTAAATCCGTACTGTATCAACGCCCCTCTCGCGAGTGTTCATTAAGCGCGTCGAACTGACTCACTTCAAATCCTTCGGTGGCACGACACAGGTTCCGTTGAGGCCCGGTTTTACAGTGGTTTCGGGGCCAAATGGGTCGGGTAAGTCCAATATTCTAGATGCGCTGTTGTTTGCATTGGGGCTATCAAGTTCTAAAGGGATGCGGGCTGAGCGTCTGCCCGATTTGGTTAACCAAAATCACACCAGCCGCAATCGTTCGACGGTCGAAGCGAGTGTGACTGTCACGTTTGATCTGGGTGGTATGCCCGATGATGAGTTTGACGACGACCAGGATGCGGCAGTTGCCAATAGCAAGGGAGGGAGTGCAGCCGTTGATTCTGATCTTGAGCCCAATGGGGGCGATCGCAGCCCCCAACATCTGCCAGATGACCAGCCTCCCTCCATGGGTGAGCAGACTCATAATCAGACTCATGAGCAAAACGGTCATAGCCCTGGCTACCATACTGCACCCAGCAATGGACATCATCCAGAGCAGCCTGCCGATCCGATTCCCCATTTAACCGAATGGAAAGTGACGCGCCGCCTGCGGGTGACGCAGCAGGGCACCTACACCTCAACATACTTAATCAACGATCAGCCTTGCACACTCACTCAGCTACATGAGCAGCTTCAGCGCCTCCGCGTCTATCCAGAAGGCTACAATGTGGTGCTGCAGGGCGATGTCACCAGCATTATCTCGATGAATCCGCGTGAGCGGCGAGAAATCATTGATGAATTGGCAGGGGTGGCGTCATTTGATCGCAAAATTTTGCAGGCTAAAGAAAAGCTCGATGCTGTCAAGGAGCGAGAAGAGCGCTTTCGCATCGTCGAGAAAGAACTCACGGCACAGCGCGATCGTCTGGCTCAAGACCGCATCAAGGCCGAAAAATATCAGGCGCTGCGCGCTAAGCTGCACGAGCGCACCCGCTGGGAGTCTGTTTTAGTTTGGCGATCGCACCAGCGCCAAGTGCAGCAGTTGATTCAGCTCATCGAGGCAGGCGAACAATCCGCCACTGATCTGGCGACTCATATTCAAGCGCTCTCCACGACGATTCAGCAGTCTAACGCAGAGTTAGAGCAACTCAACGCTCGCGTCAAAGCCCTGGGAGAAGACGAACAGCTTGCCCTCCAGGCAAAACTGGCGACGCAAGAAGCTGAGCTGCGCCAAATCCAGCGCCAAAGTCAGGAGTTGGCAACCGCGAGCCAGGAGACGCAGAGCCAGCTCGAACAGACGCAGCGGATGATACATGAACAGCAGCAGCTGATAGAGGCGCTAGCCCAGGAGCAGCAGGGTAAGCAGCATGAGTTGGCGCATCTAGAAACCGAGCGCGATCGCACTCAGCAAGTGCTCGATGACTTGAGAGATGCGGCTAGCTCGATTGCGGCAGCTTCTGAGAGCTGGGTGCAAGAACAAACATCCCTGCGCCATCATGTGGAAGCCTTGCTCAGCACTCTGGAGCCGCAGCGCACTGAGCAGGTTCGTCTACAAGAACGGGTGGCTCAACTTGAGTCCAAAATTGAAGAATATGCCCATGCTCTAGGGGCGATCGCCCACGACCTCGACCAAAAGCAGACTCAGCAGACCCATTTAGCATCTCGCTCTGCTGCCGCCATCGATCAGGTACAAAGGCTAGCCCAGGGCTTGACTGCCGCCGAACAAGAGCTGCAACTTCAACAAGAAACTCAGTCACGGCTGACCCATGAGCAACGCGACAAACAGCGCCAGCTCGACAAACTCGACGCCCAAACTCAGGCAATGCAAGAAGCCCAGGGCACCCGCGCCACCCAAATTTTGCTGCAAACAGGGCTACCTGGCGTGTGTGGCTTGGTGGCACAGCTGGGGCGAGTTGATCCTCACTATCAGCTGGCGTTAGAAATTGCGGCGGGTGGGCGACTCGGCTATCTGATCGTCGAAGATGATGGCGTTGCTGCTGCTGGCATTGAGCTCCTGAAGCAAAAACGAGCCGGACGAGCTACCTTCCTGCCGCTTAACAAAATTCGCGGATCACGACTGGCGGCATTGCCCACCTGGAACCGTCCTCAAGGCATGGTGGACTACGCCGTAAATCTGATCGACTGTGACGATCGCTATCGAGATATCTTTGCCTATGTGTTTGGCAACACGGTCATCTTCACCACGCTGAGTGAAGCTCGTCGCAACTTAGGGCAGTTTCGCATTGTCACCCTTGAGGGTGAGCTGCTCGAAACCAGCGGAGCTATGACGGGTGGAAGCTTAGGGATGCGTCAGGGTTCACTCCACTTTGGCACCGTCGAGACATCAGAATCTGCTGAGGCGATCGCTCTGAATCAGAGATTGCAGGAGATTGAGCAGATTCTGGATCGATGCACTGGGGCGATCGCCCAGGCAACGGTGCAGGTTAAGGAGCGATCGCAGGCGCTGACAGATGCCCGTCAGCAACAGCTAGAGTTGCAGTTAAATTTGGAGCAGCTTCAACAGCAGACACAGGCTCAACAGGCTCAGCAAGGGCATCTGCAAGCACAACAAACCCAGCAGCAGCAGGAACTCGATCAGGCTCAATCTCGATTGCAGCAGCTCAATCTCGATCTGCCGCCTCAAGAGGCCGAACTCCAGCACCAGCGTCAGGCACTTGCCGACTTAGAGCAGTCTCAAACTCACAGTGAATGGCAGCAAATCCAGACTCAAGTGCGCCATCAAGAGGCTCAGCTAACTGATCACCAGTTGGCTGTGAGAACTGTTGAACAACGTCTACAAGATCTAGAGACCCACCGGCAGCGCGGTCAAGAAAAAATCGCTCAGCTACAACAGCGCATTCAAGACTGTCGCGGGCAACAGCGACACCAGCTCAATCAACAATCCTCGCTTCGGGATCAGTATGCAGCATTAAATGAGCAAATTAGCCAAACTCAAGGGGCGATCGCCCAACTAGAACAAACCCTCACTGCAGAAAAGCAGGAACGCGATCGCGCCGAGCGCCAGCTTCGCGATCACCGGACAACTCAACAAAACCAAGAATGGCAACTGCAAAAGCTGCGAGAGACGCTGCAATCTCAGCGGTCAGACCTAGCGAGCCGTCAAGATCAGCTAACGGCTCAGACGGCTGATTTACCTGACCCCCTGCCCGATATACCTGAAGACATTGGTCTAGAACAGCTCCAACAAGACATGAGGTCAATTCAAAAGCGCCTTCAAGCCATGGAGCCCGTCAACATGCTTGCGCTTGAAGAATATAACCGCACTCAAGAACGCCTAGAGGAGCTGAGCCAGAAGCTTTCAACGCTTGAAGAAGAGCGCACTGAGCTGCTTCTGCGCATCGAAAACTTTACGACGCTGAGACAGCGAGCCTTCAAGGAAGCATTTGACGTCGTCAATGAAAATTTCCAAACGATTTTTGCCGACCTGTCAGACGGAGACGGCTATCTCCAGCTTGACGATCCGGATGATCCGTTTGGCAGCGGTCTCAACTTGGTCGCCCATCCTAAAGGCAAGCCCGTCCGCCGTTTGGCCTCAATGTCTGGCGGCGAAAAATCATTGACAGCGCTGAGCTTTATCTTTGCCTTGCAGCGCTACCGCCCGTCTCCGTTCTACGCATTTGATGAGGTTGACATGTTCTTAGATGGGGCAAATGTAGAGCGATTAGCTAAAATGATTAAGCATCAGGCTCAACAGGCTCAATTTATCGTAGTTAGTCTGCGACGCCCTATGATTGAATCGGCTGAACGCACGATCGGCGTGACTCAGGCACGAGGAGCCTATACTCAAGTCCTAGGACTTGACCTGCAGACTCAGCGTGTGCCAATGTGACTTTTCTAACCACACGGATTGAAATCGACATCTATCGTAATATTAGATATACAGCGACAAATCATCACACTGTAGATTTCTAAGCTCATTTTTAAGAGCAGGATTCGCACATGACATTTGAACAGTACAGCCAACGATCAGATATTCTCGGCACTGAGGTCATCACTCGCGATACGGGAAAGCGGTTGGGTGTGATTAGCCAGCTTTGGGTTGATATTGATCGACGAGAAGTGGTAGCGCTTGGCTTACGAGAAAACATGTTGTCTGGCGTGCTTTCCAATGTCCAGCAGACAATGCTGCTTGATGCGATCCGTCAAATCGGTGACGTCGTTCTAGTGGATGATGATACGGTTCTCGATGATGATGTGAATGTTGATGCCTATAGCAGTTTGATCAACAGTGAGGTGATTACCGAAACCGGTGAGCTGCTTGGAAAAGTGCGCGGCTTTAAGTTCAACACCACAGATGGTAAGGTCTCATCGCTGATCGTCGCTTCAATTGGCTTACCGCAAATTCCTGACCAGCTGATCAGCACTTATGAATTGTCGATGGATGAAGTGGTCAGTAGCGGGCCTGACCGACTCATCGTATTTGAAGGTGCCGAAGAAAAAATGGCCCAGCTGACTGTGGGAGTCTTAGAACGCTTGGGAATTGGCAAACCTCCCTGGGAACGGGAAGACGACGACTATTATGTCATGCCGACCCCGGCCTCAAATCAGTTAGGCTCTGGAACGAAAACAGCTACGCCGCAGGCAACACGGGCGTCTAGCCCAGCAGTTCGTGAAAGCTGGAATGAAGATGATTGGTCTGAGTCTCAGCGAGTGCCTCTAGATGAAACGTTGAGGCAGCGGCGACCTGATCCAGTCTATTTCAATGATGCTGAAGACGAAAATTGGGCTGACACCCCTGCCCAAGAAGCGGCTTATATTGAAGAGGCTCAATATGAAGACTATAGTGAGTCTCCATATGTGGAAGATTATGATGTCACTGGGGATGCCTGGGAAGACGACGATAACCCCAAACCTTATCAGCCACCTAAGCTCAACATTCCTGAGAAGAAGCGAGTCGTTGAGTATGAAGAAGAAGCCGATTACTAAGCTAGGAACCGTAGTAAACGCATGAGTCTCAAAGACCAAATTTCAGATGATATCAAGGCGTCTATGAAGGCGAAAGATAAAATTCGCCTGGAAACCGTTCGCAGTATCAAGAAGGTAATTCTGGAGAGAGAGTCTGATTTGCGAGCTAAAGGGCAAGATGGTCTCACTCTAGAAGAAGAGACTGAAGTTTTGACACAGCAGGCAAAACAGCGTCGAGATTCGATCGCCCAATATCGTCAAGCAGGGCGAAACGAGTCTGCCGCGCTAGAAGAGCAAGAACTTGCAATTATTGAGTCATATTTGCCGAAGCAGCTCAGCGATGACGAAGTTAGTTCTATTCTCGATGACTTAATCAGTCAAGTAGGGGCGAAGACCCCTAAGGATATGGGTAAGGTCATGGGGCTAGCTATGAAGCAGCTTAAGGGTAAGGCTGATGGTCAAAAGGTGCAGGCTGCAGTGAAAGCCAAACTAGAGAGCGGGGCCTAAGAATCCGTAATCAATCTCAGAGGCAACTCCATTGTGGACGTTCAATGAGATCTTTGATTAAACGTCCACAATGGTCAGTCTTACCACCAACGCAGTTGCAGATAGCTTCGATTCTGAAGCTCTAGTTCGTCGTCAGTTGCCCATTCAACAAGCTTGTAAGTGCCAAAGGCATGATCCCACCAGTCAACAGCTAGTCCAAAGTTGTGATACCACATGTTGTATTTGTGGTGCACGTAGTGAACCGGCATTTTCATCCAAAAGCACTTGGAGGGATTTTCATGCTGAAGCTGATGAGCATACGCTGAAAATGCTGCATAAATGGTTGCCCCCAAGAACCATCCCATTCCCGCTTCAATCGAAAAAAAGAATGGAATAATCATGACTACAATGCTTCCTTTAATGTAGTCAAAGAATTCCCAGACTACACCTTGACCTTCATTCCGTTTGTGGTGGTCACGATGACGTTTTCCAACCCGAGCGTTAGCATGCATCAACCGATGAAGCCAGTATTCAACTAAACTGGCAAAAACAAACGCTACGACAAAGCAAATCGCTGCAATCAGCATTCAACTTTTCTCCTCATTCACCAAAGCTCACCAACTCATACCTATTCATTTTGCCATTGAGAACTGGATTCGGGATGATTCTGAGCGATTGTTAATCTTGCTCTCAGTTTGAGAGTTCTGTTGCTACCAAGTCAATAGATTACAGAAATTGCAGCGTTACCTATGACGATAACGCTGCAACCGCTGGTAACTCTAGCCGTCAAGAGAACAGCTATTGAGATTGGCTTCGCAACAATTTGGGTATTAGTCTGTGATCAACCTTGTGGGATTTTCTGGTTGAGCGTCATGCTTGATCGGCAGAGATGAGTCAGGAGATTTGTCAGATTGCTGCATCAATATGATTAGCAAAAAGGCTAGAACAATGCCTAACGCTGTTGAAAGCAGCTCTATTGGCATGTCTCCTTGAGATACATCACGGCGATACCTACATTTGATGCAGGTGTAAACGCTGCCATGTTGCACAATTGTGGTCTGACCACACCGTGGACAGGGTAATTGGGGGTGATGGTGAGGATGATTTTGGGGCTCAATTTGGTAGACCATACAACCTTTCCTGAAACATAATACGGCGATCGCTGAAAGGCCACTTAAGTCGTTCTATGGCAAAGAAAGCACGAAACGACTGCCTTACATTGATAGTTCAGAAGTATTACAAACGGTTAACAAAGAAGACTCGGATGAAAACTGCCATCCATACCTACTTTGTATTAGGTTGATGTGGCTGCAAACCTGAATTGCGACGTTGCTGCAACGTCCTGCAACGCAACTCTTTATAAAAACTTTACATAGTGACTATCTTGCCAAGATGCGAGAACCTGAATCTCTCTAAAACCGTACTTGGTTCTTCACAGTCTGCATCTTAAAAGAGGTATGAACTAATTAATTGAGCTTTAGACAATTTGTGACGTGCTAAAGATTTGTGACGTGCTAAAGATTTGTGACGTGCTAAAGCTCATTAATCTTAGCAGGCCGTGCCTACTGACATCATGCTTCAGATCCAAACGATGGCGATCGCCCCTGTTTTAGCTTAGCCAACAACTCAGTTATGCAACAAGAACGCAACTGGCTAGCAAACGCTGGAAGAACTATTTGACGTAAAATGCTCGATGTTAACTATAACAGAATTCACTCTTGATTCAACACCACGACTCATCAGTTGTCTAAATTAACCCATTCCTTGGATCAATACGCCAGATACCAATGTTGCATCATCAACGTCTGCTGACGTTGACTATTCTTCTATAGCCGATTAATGCTAACTTACGTATAGGCAAGTGTTAGGGTGCTCATCCGTTTGATGGTATTGGAGATTCCGAGATCGTTACGACTCTCAGACGACGGAAAATTAGTTGCAGAGAGCCGAGCAAGGGCCTTCTTTGGCCCTCATTTTCAATCTGCCTTGACAAATACGATTGTGTCGCTTCGAGGCAATGCTGGAAGCACCATCAGTCGCTACACCGTCTCGCGTTTTTTTAGAGCAGAGCAAAACATTTCGTTCGATTATTTTGAGGCCATTTGCATCAAGCTAGAGTTGGATTGGCTTGACGTCAGTGATGTGTCTTCCTACGCCTACACCCAAGACAGTGCCATGAATTCATCTGTGCAAGATGAAGAATCTGCGTTGGATGAGGCGGTTGCAGAGGTGCGATCGCAGGTTCAAGGCCGGATCGTTTATGACTGCGACAAAATCCAGCCGTTTAGTGGTGGCATGCCGATTAGCACTGGCTATGTTGAGCCTGATCTGTTGCTAATTGAGCGACTGCCCTCTGAAGAAATCGTCGATGAAGATGTTTTAAAAATAGAAGCAGATGAAGAAAACTACGACCGTTTGGGAATTCGCATCTCCTATGAAACACGTCTTGATAGTCACCAAGTGGCGATCGCCAACCAGCGCTTATTAATTTATGGTGGGCCAGGTTCAGGCAAAACCAGCTACCTCAAATGGATTGCGATTCAGTGCAGTCAGGGCACTCTGCTAAAAGACTACGTGCCCGTTTTTATTCGCATCAAAGACTTTGCTGCAGCTGGCGGACGGCCTAGTCTACAAACTTACATCGAAACATATTTGCAAGATTGTGGGGTACAGCAGGCTGATAAGATGGCCAGTTTGCTGTTTGGAGCAGGCCGGATTGTGCTACTTCTTGATGGGCTTGACGAAGTTCCTGAAGCCAATCGTCAGGATGTTCATCGTCATGTCACCGACCTCATTAATCGCTATCGCGACAGTCGATTTATTTTTAGTTGTCGGTTGCCTCTGTTGCTGTCCTTCTATCATTTTCAGAAAATTCTGATTTCTTTATTTTCACCTCGTCAGATTGCCACCTATGCCCATAAACGATTTGCCTCAGCATCAGAAAATGGCAAATTCTCTGATCGATTCCTAGAGCGGTTACCCAAGCATAAGGCGCTTCGAGAGCTGACACGCACCCCCCTCTTACTAGAACTATTGTGCATTGTCTTTGAAAGTAACGAAAACTTTCCAACTACGCGAGTTGACTTATATGCACAAGGTATCAGGAAATTATTAGAGCGAAAAGTATTAACTATTCCAAATAGTCATTTACCCAGGCTAATTACCTCCAACGATATTGAAGGAATGCTTCGTAAAATCGCAGCAGACTTTTTTATTGCTCCCCAGCCTCAAATTCTATTCGCAACACGAGATGTTGAGCGGAAGATTGAAGATTATCTCAGCCAACTGTTTGCAGTTAGCCCATTCCAAGTGCCTGCTCCAGAGGTGTTAGAAGCCTTGGAATTGCATAGCGGGCTGATTGCCAAACGGGCTTATAACTATTGCTCATTCTCTCATTTAACCTTTCAAGAATACTTTACAGCTGATTATTTAGTCAGAACGGATAACTATTCCATTGTTCATGACCATATTACTCAGCACCAATGGCGGTTTGTGATTGAGCTTGTCGCTGAATTATTATCACCCGATCAGGCCAATCCATTCTTTCAAGCATTCAAGCAAACAGTCGATCGATTGGTCAGCGGCAATGACAAAATGCGATCTTTTTTATCATGGGTTGATCAAATTGCAGCGTCGGTATCAGCCTCAGTTCATGCACAAACACAGCACAAACGAACATTGCTCAGAGCTTGGTACTTTGCATTTACATTTGAAGATGCGCCAGTGATTTCTCATTTGCAAATGCTTGATCGGCAGTTTAGTTTGCCAGACTTTGAATATGCCACCATTACGTTAGCAAGTGAGATGTTAGAAGCTCATACGCTATTTTATCGGGCATATCATGCAACTAGCAGCGATGACGGATATCGAACGTTCATGAATATGATTGAGGCAATTTATGAACGATTTAAAAATAAGGATCTACGGCTCGAAACTCAGCTCATCAGCTGGCAAGAAACGATTCGACTTAGACAGATCAATTATCATAATCCACTTAGTTGGTGGTGTGCAGAACGATCAACCTGGAGAAACCGCATTTGCCAGTTTATGACACGTCAGCACAATCTTCAGTGTGATTGGAAGCTAACTACAGATGAGATCGAAACATTGCGGCAATATTATGATGCAACAAAGCTGTTATCGATTTGTATGAACCGCTCACGGATGAGTCTTGAACAGCGACGGGTTTTAGTAGATAGCATGCTGTTGTTAGATGCTGAACCTGACCCGCCGCGTGATCATTTTGTCGGGTTTTAAGCGTATTTTTGAGGTCGTCAAGTCAACTCTATTGCAGCACAAATTCAACAAGCCAAATGAGCGCCTACTGTCATTTATAAACCAGATTAATCCGTCCAAAATTTGTCGCAAAGGCGATGTTTAAGTTTTCTAGCGATTCGATCAACCATCTGACCGCATCGCGAGTGGAGTCTTCATAATGGCTAAACAACAAAGAAAACTGCTTCTCAAGATAAGGCTTCACTCGCGAACAGAGCAGCAGAATCTTAAGCAAAAGCCCAATGGTTGCAGTGATTCCTAGGTTAGCCGTTAGATCCACAAACACAGCATGATGTAGCCGCGTCGGGCTCTCAACGACCAAAAAATTGAGCAGCTTTCGGCATGTACTGACTAGCAGCACATCACTAAGTTTTTGATTGTCGCTATTGAGCGATATCGTTTGTAAAAAATTACACAGTCGCTGGTTAAACTGACGACTGCCATAGCCCGGATCGATCGACGTCACAAGATAGTGATGCAAATCTTGCTTGAAAATTCGGTAGCAGGGCGTATCAGACGTATACGTCAAAAACTGCCGAGCCAAGTCTCGATGCGTATTACGGCCATCGACTTTGCCTGTAAAGTGCCGCAGTGCCTTATCCAGTTGACGATCGCTCAGAAATGTTGGGTTTTTGATGACGCGCAGCCCTGCCTGAGATCCAGACGGAGTAGAACCAGAGCTGACGAGTCCACTCATATCTGGCGTATGCCCCAAGGTCAGTCGCTGTTGATGGACAATATAGCGAGACAGGTCACGCTCAAACTGTCGCTGAGACTGGTCTCGCAGCTTACGAATTGCAGGCCCCTGCACCGCGATCGTATCCGGTGTTAAGAGGCTGTGCTCGTAAAGGAGGGGGTAACGATGAATCAGACTACCCAAGGGCCTGTCCTCGGTAGCTTGTTCTTGCATCATTACGCGAGCTAGGCGGCTCAGAGCGTCATATTGTTCAGTTTCCTTAAATTGCGTTCTTAACTCATAAAGACGCTTGCCCGTGCGCGATCGGGGCGCACCACTATGAGGCGTATCAAACAGCTCAACCAACGCTGGAATCGCAGAATGAAGGCGCGGCTGCATTAGCCAATGGTTAATCAGAATGTGGCTACAACGGTTGAGCACATACTTAAATTCGCGTTCGGCAACAGGAGAATTGACCACCTCCACAAATGCGTGCCAAATCTGAGGCTCTGGATAACCGCAACCCTCAATAAACAGACTGCGAAAGCGATCCATCAGCTGGCTCGGAGATTCGCATTGAGCGTAGCTCAGAAAATGATCGTAGAGTATCTGATCCTGGCCATTCATGGCGTTTTGCACCCTCACAATGAATTGTGAAACACGTTGGATTCAACCGTATCCGTTCAAGCCAGTGGGAACAATAGAGTGGGACGACACGACATTTAGCACGAACTAATTTGGCATCAGTTAACTGAGTGGCGATTAATCCAGCACTCATCAGTCATAAAATAATCGAACAGCGTAGGACTATTGATAGATATTAAATTTTAAGAGGATTATAAAGAGCCCAACAAGATCAGAATGCTCCATGTAGACAGTTTCGCAACTGACCCCGGTTGCTCCTCACTCAATGCTGGATAACGCGCCTCTCTACTAAAGACTTGCTATGCCATCATCGACATTGCGCCCAAATCTAGGCTCAGATCCAGATATTCGTTCGCCGCGATCGCTTTGAAGGGATGGATGGCAGCGCTTCCGGAGAGATCACTAACTGTCTCTGGAGCTACTGTTTTGGGGCTCATTAGCCTTTGTGTAATAGTCGGCTCCTGGATATGCAACGTTCCCTCTAACCAGATTGATTGCAGTCGATCGCCCCTATCCTCGAGATGGCATCATCCGTTTGACATCGATGATTAGGGATATTTGTGCTGATGGTTGGGGCGATTTGGATGGCCGTTGCTCGACTCGTGGCGAGCTAGCTTGCTGACCAGGCGCGAAGGAAACGTTGTCGTTACTGCCCGCACCATCGCAGCCCGCACTTGGCGCTTCATCTAGACTCATATCTTGCCCAACATCTTAAACCCAGTCACTATGGCAGCGACGCTAGCAGTAGGTGTAGCCATCATCAGCGAATCAACGCTGAGCTTCCTAGGACTTGGCTTTCCGCCTGATTTACCCTCATCGAGCCGCATGTTGTAGATGCCCAGAGGTATCTCAATACGGCACTCCACATGGCTCTTCCAGACTTGCTATTTTTCTACCGGCCTTGAGCATCAACTTATGTGAGGGATGGCCTGTAAGATGTGCTTGGTCTGCAGACTTGCTAAACCCAATCGATTTATGGATCTGTTGTATGCTTACCCTAACGTTGTTCCAATAGCACTGGCAATAAAATATCGCACTGATAGCGGCTTAACACAGGGCGTAGTTCGACCAAGGGGTAGGAGCGATCGCACCCTTCTAAGTATCCCCACTTAAAACCCGGTCGATCTAGCTTCCCGAGCTGACCATCTGGTGCAACGACCCAATCTCCCGACCTGAGCTGGTGCGGATTGAGCTCCTCTCTTGATTTACCGTTGTAAATACCCCAACGATCTTGCATGACCGAGTTTCTCCTGGCAATTCGTTACAACCTGAGCAATGCCCCTTACTAATTTCGAGCGTGCCTGAGAAGTGAGAAGAATATGGGTTGTTCAGCCTCGCTATTTCTAAATAACTGCTGCGAGTTAGCCCCACTACTGGATTGACGGGCAGTTCCGATATTCATTCCGTAAACCCCTCGACTGAGCTGGGAGAAAACCATGCGTTGAATTCCTCTCACTACATGCAGTTTTACGGATTGAACCCTGATTGCACATCATCAGGACTACCCAAGTTGGGAAATGACTCCTATCTAAAATCTAGTAATTCTACGGATGTTTTTTTGACTTGTAAGGATGCCCCTCGCCAACAGCGTTTTTCACAAGAAACTGCTGTTGGTCAGGAAAAGCTGAGAGCGGGTTTTATTGCTGATGGCGATCGCAAGAATTCTTTGCACATAGAGACCATCAAGGCATTTGTCGTTAAGCTGGGGGAAGTCCCCTTAGGCTTGCCTTGATAACACGTTGAATATCCCTCACCAACTAAACTTTCTTAAGTCCATCACGCCTCAGAGCAATGAGTCTGACATAGCACACAAGATCGTGCTCCCACTCCTTTGTGGTCTTGGGTATCATGATACTGACTGGAAATCTCAAGTTGGAATTGGTAAAACTAAAGCAGATTTTCTGGTTCATCCACATGATCCACTGGTGCATTACTTACCCTATCTGGTGATTGAGGTCAAAACACCCAATAAGAAGATTGCTCAGAGCATTTGGCAAATTAGCGCCTATATGCGGCAGTCGAGAGCCGTTTTAGGTCTGTTGACGAACGGATACTCGTTTTGTCTGCTGTATTACTATCAAGACCAGGTTTTCAAAATTGCTGAATACTCTCAGCCAACTCTGATCAAAAATTTCAACCTGGTTCATAAGCTACTCAGCAAAGAAACTTGCTTAAAAGTCAGAGAGGCTGTGCATCATAGCCAGCAACACATTTATCTAAAATTTGCCAGTCGGATTTCAAATGCATTCGACAGCAAAGAAATGATGAAGCTATTTCATCACAAATCTGAATCTACTGGTCAACCTACCTTAAAAGAGCATAAGTCTATGATTATCACTGTTTTCAACAACAAGGGTGGTGTCGGAAAAACTACAATGACAATCAACTTAGCAGCTGCTCTAAATAAACTAGGCAAGCGAGTTCTTCTAATTGATATTGATCCTCAAGCAAATCTAACCACAGGATTGGGAGTTGATCCTCTAGAAGATGTTGAAAAGCAAGGGCGAAAGGATATATCTAATTTGCTAACTGAGCCTAGGATGACTTTAGAAGAAGCGATTATTAAAAAACGTTGGGATGATATTCAATTAGACATTATTCCATCTCACATTCGTTTAAGTGACATGGAAGCTACACTATTCATGACTCCTGACATTGATCGCGTATTGAAAAAGAAACTGAAAAATTACGTTGATCAGTATGATTATATTTTTATCGATCCTCCTCCGTCTTTTGGGAAAGTCAACACCATTGCACTAATGGCGTCTTCAGGAGTTTTAATTCCCACGCAACTATCACCTTACCCAATTCGAGCATTGGAATATGTTGTTGATAGAGCAATTGCAATTGATCAGTCGCGTGAAGAACCATTATTGATTTTAGGTATTGCAGTCAGCATGTATAATCGAGCTGCAAATAAAGTTGCCCGAAATATGCTTGATGAACTTATGAAGGTTTTATCAAAAACCCCTGAAAGTAACGATGTAAATCCGTGGCCAGATCACACTTGGATTCCAAATCTCTCCATCATTTCTACTACTCCCAATAAGGGATATCCAATTTGCCATGCAGAATTTGATGATGATCTGGAGCAAAGAGAGAAGGAATCTGCACAAGAGGCCTTTAGCTATTACATCAGTTCAGCAGAATATCTAATTCAAACTACAAATAAAAATGGTTAGGAGTTATGGATCAATCAGAACGTCAGAAACGTATTGTTGAATACCTCCGAATTAAGCCAGTCAACCACGGTCAGGTTCATACATTCCAAATTGCTGTTCCAAATCTTGAATCTGTTGAGATTTCCCCTGAGAGATTTGAACTTCTGGCTGGTAGTTTAACTCAGCAAAATACCAATTTGATTCCTGTAGTAGTTCGTCGTACTGAGAACTATTCTGAAGAAGAAGATTATGAAGTTGTGCATGGTGCCGATTGGTGTATCGTTGCCAGAGAGCTAGGTGTTGAAAAACTCTGGGTCTGGGTTTTTGATATGACTGATGATGAAGCTAACATCTTTAGAAAAGAGATTGAAAACTTAGTAGGTCAAGTGAGTTCTAATCCTTCTCCGGATTCGTTCAAACAGACTGAACTCTTACTAAAAAGATTTGAAAACTCGATTGAGAAAAGGATTAGTCGTAAAATCGATGATGTAGTCAAGATAATAGAAGAAGAAAGAGTTTTTGAAAAGCAGAAAATAGAGGCAAGATTTCAATCCTTTGAGAAACAACTTTCCAAGAAGAACGATCCTTTGACTGAGATCAATGCTTTAGATGAAGAAGCACTATCTCTGAAGCTGACTCGTGTGAAAATACCTACCCCAGAAAAATTTGCTAAGGATATTTGTAAAATAAGGGATACGAAACCTCAGAATCAGTTTGTTGATTATCAAGATGTTGTTAAATCTGTTAAGGGATTAGCAGAAAAAAGAATGTTATCCATCATTGATGGCTGGTCTTGAACTGGTCAATCATATGCTAAGTCAAAGCGATCGCCCCTTTTTCAATGCATCTCCAGGCTTTAACGACTTCCCCTGGTCTGTCAAATCCAGCCAGGGCTGCAACGGCCCTACTTGAAACGTGCTGCTCATCACCACATAGATTGATGTTTGGTCGCAGCCGATGCCAGCGGCGATTACAGGCTTCCACGAGTCGGCTTGCAGTTCATCCGTGAGATATTAGTGGTCATCACCTGGTTGACTGACAAGAAAATCTGCATTGGGCGAGGTCTCCTCGCCCCTGCGGTGGTTTGCCTGATGTGGGGGGCAGGTCTCCTGACCCAATGCAGGATAGGGGTTGTAAATAATTTTGTCCGTCAATCAGGGGCATCACGCCACTGCAACTTTAGTACTTGAAGCTTAGTTAAGCGTCCACTTTCATGATGATGAGCCCGCTAATCGGCACCTTTGGCAAAGAAGGCAAGAGCCGCATCATGATCTAAGTTCAGCAAAACAACTCCATCATTTGCTGCCGTAATAAAAAGCAACCTCCTTGTCTTTTAGTGGGGCAAAATCTGCATCAAGCAGCATTTGATTGAGTTCGGCTTGAGGAATGTGTTTCGCTCCAATTCTGACAATGCGCGATCGCATGGTGTTAGAAACGCCGCTGCGCTGGCGATTGGCCTCAAGCCCCATCACGCGATGATATAGATTGAGCTTAGCAGCGGGAATAGGCGAACCATCTAAATCAAGCCCTTGGGCGATCGCGGTATCAACAGCATCGGCTCCAGAGGTGGATGACGCGGATGACTGTGCATCTGTACTCATGAAATGACCTCCAAGTGGGCGATCGCATTGTACCAGTTGCGGTGAGTCACAATTCATGGCGGCAGTGATTCCTTTCCGGAATCTGCAAATCTCCGGCTGTATGTACCATACGGGATGATCGGTCGGAGACCTGTCTCCCAAAATTCATTGACTCTTATGTTATGAGTCGTCAGGGTAAGTGCTGGAATGCTCTACCAAGCGATCGCGGAGTACGCTGCCCTTGGATCAGCTGAGCAGAGGCTTTGACCCAGCATGCATCACCACAATTCCAAGGGCAAGTCCCGTCTGACGCTCTATCGACAATAAGGAATCACCAAACCTATGATACTTTTGCACTATCAGATCCTGATGAAGCAGATCCCGATGAAGTCGGCGGCTGTAGCGGCTTTGTCCTTGAGTTTGTTGGGCATCGGACATTCTGCAACCGCTCGATCGGTTGAGTTTAATGGATGTGGACAGCACCAGATTCTAAATGCATCACGGGAAAGCTGTCACCAACTATCTGATCATGACGCCTGGAACGTAACAGAATCAATAGCTACAGCTCAGTTGAGCATAGCCTTCTCCGACATCAGCGGCAGCATAGGTGAAACAGAGATTCGTCAACTGGCTGAGTTGGGTATTTTAGATTCAACGAGCGACGTGTTTCAGCCATCAGCACCCATCACGCGGGGTGAATTTGTCACCTGGATGGTTAAAACCTATAACGTTCTCCATCGCGATCCGATCCGCCTTCCAACCACTAGCCGCTCGGCGTTTCCGGATATGTCTCCCTCTCATCCCTATTTTACCTATATTCAGGCTGCATATGAAGCTGGATTGCTCGCCGGATTCACGGACGGCACCTTTGGCCCCGATGAGGTCTTGACCCGAGAGCAAATGATTGTCCTCAAAGCGCCACTCGATACGACAGCCGCTATCCCAGACAGGCGATCGCCAGAGTCACTCCGGGCATTTATCGGACAGACGCGAGGGTTCTCAGATGTCGATGAAATCTCCGAAGATTATCTGCCGCATGTAGCCTTTGACCTCGGCAATGCCGCCAGCGGGCGTAATTTTGAACGGGTCTATGGCCGCACTCGCATCTATGCCCCTCAGACTCCAGTGACACGAGCCGAAGCTGCAATTCTGCTATCTCGATTTCGCCGAGGTGGAACTCTCGCAGACGCGCTGGAACAGAGGCGCTAAAACACTGGTGCAAAAACCGGGGTTCGATGGCCAGAAACGTCAACCGTCATAGGTCAACTATCAACGAACCCTGGTTTCTGATCGGGCAATACCCTATTTCTTTTCCCACTGGTTCTTCATCCGCTCGATGCGCTCCAGCAGGCTTTCATTCGACAGGCGAGAATTGAGCCGCTCAATCAAAAGGGGAAACGCAAACGGAGAGGGTCGCTTTGTTTCACACCAGACAGTAGAAAATTGGTTGAGCCGTTCTAGGGTCTTCGCTAAGCGATGGACTTGTAGTTGTTCGTCAAGCACCTCACGCTCAGCCTGTTTGAGCAGTAAATTGTCGGGTTCATACTTCGAGAATACGTCATAAATTAGCGACGAACTCACCTGAATCTGACTCGATGTTTTGCGGGAGGACGGATAGCCTTTGAACACCAATCCAGCGACCTGTGATACACCGCGAAACTTTCGCCCTGTCAGTTCTGATAGATTGAGACTCGACTTTACATCGTCATCTAAATGATCTCGCTCAAAGAAAGCCTCTGAAAATAGGTTTTTGAAGGGGTAGCCCTTGGGTGCCAAAATTTCAAAGCCATAATCATTCACTGAAATCGTGAAGGTGGCGTGCTGCTGGCTGGCAAAGCGATAGCCCCACAAAAAGCCCAGTCCTTCATGGACAAAGCGCCCTTCAAACGGAAACACGTAGAGGTGTTGACCTTCACGCGTCTTACAGGTTTCAATTAGGAGTTCGTTGGCTGCAGGCAAGTGAGAGAGTCGTTCTTGCGTGGCGAGAATGGGACGAATGCAGTCGAGTTCGGCATTGAGGCTAGAGTGACCGTTCAGAGTGCTGATTTCGCTTCTGAGATGGAGGCTTAAGGTATCTGAAATTGCCAGGTTGCCGCCGCCCCAAGTTGGCGTGACAGTTGATTTCTTATGGGTGCCTTTAACATACACCACCATATCTTTGATCATGAAAAACTCTAACTGCCGCCCCGCAAAGAAAAACACATCGCCTTTCTTTAGCTTAGAAACAAAGCTTTCTTCAACGGTGCCAATTTCTTTGCGATTAGTGTAAACCAGACGCACAGACTGGTTAGAGGTAATTGTACCAATACTCATGCGGTGCATTCGCGATAGTTGAGCCGTTGAAATCTGGCAGATTCCGTTTTTTGATGTCACTTTCTGATATTGGGGATATGCGCTCAAACATTTGCCCCCCGTAGTCACGAATTCGAGCAGCCAGTTAAATTCACTATCGGTAAGGTGCTGATATGCAACTGTTGTGCGAACCATCGCAAGGATGTGATCAGGCACAAAGCCATCTCCACAAGCAAGGGTAACTAGGTGCTGTAGCAGCACGTCATAGGGCTTGTCTAGCGGGTGGCGTGTCTCGATATCGCCCGCATTTAAGCCGTTGCGGAAGGCAGAAATCTCTAACAGCTCAAGGGCGTTGGTCGGTAGAAATAGAACCTCAGAGGTGCCTTCTGGGACATGCGCCGACCGCCCTGCCCGTTGCAGCAGTCGAGCTAGATTTTTGGCGCTGCCGATTTGCACAACCCGTTCAACAGGCTGAAAGTCCACGCCCAGATCGAGTGATGATGTACATACCACCCATTTAATCGCGCCCGCTTTGACACCTGCTTCGATCGCCTCTCTTGCTTTCACATCAATCGAACCGTGGTGAAGAGCAATGCGATCGCCCTCATTCGGCATTGCAAACAAAAGGGCTTGAAACCACCGCTCGGCCTGAGCGCGCGTGTTGGTGAAAATCAACGTTGAGCGGTCAATATCTAACGCTGCAACAAGCTCTTCAAACATCCGCAGACCCAGGTGTCCGGCCCAGGGAAACGTATCGACCGCTTGGGGTAAAATACTCTGAATGATGGTCTGGCGGTTGAGATGCGACTGAATGATCACAGGCTTCATTCCCAAGCCAACCGCCGTTTGAGCAGCTTCATTCAGATTGCCCAGCGTCGCCGACACTGCCCAGGTTTGCAGCATGGGTTGCAGGTGGCGGAGGTACGACAAACACAGCTCAGTTTGAGTGCCACGCTTGGTGCTCAAGATCTCATGCCACTCATCTAAAATTACTACCCGCAAGCCTCTAAACCGACTGGCAGCATCCTTGTATGACAGCATTACCGCTAGCGATTCTGGTGTTGTGATCAGAATGTCAGGCATTGCTTTCAGCTGCTGCGCCTTACGCGACGAACTAGTGTCACCGGTACGAGATTCAACCCGCACTGCCCAGCCCATCTCATCGATCGGGCGGCGAAGAGACTGTTCAATGTCGCGCGAAAGGGCTCTCAATGGGGTGATATAGAGAATTTGCAGACCCTTACCAGGTCGAGCCAGCAGGTCGGCGATCGCCCCCATCATGGCAGCATAGGTCTTTCCTGAGCCTGTGGGCACCTGAATCAGGCCATTTCCACCGGACAGATAGGCCTCCCATGTTTGACGCTGAAACGGTAGAGGAGACCACCCTTGTTGGCGAAACCAGTCTAAAATTGGAGCCAAATCACGAGCAACTGTCACAGGATTCACCTTCATTCAGTCTGGAGATTTCATAATCGTGTTAGGGATCTGCAATTAAGTAAAGTACCAGTCATGTTGGCGCAATAGTAATGTCCCATTTAGGCAAGGTTTCAGAGCGTTGCCAGAACGGGAAATAGGAGTCTTCTAGTTCTAGAAGTGGAACTTTAATTCCTTTCTCGTAGAGGGTATCAAGCAGATGGATGATCGGAGCAATTCCCTTCCAGGTTATGTTCATCGCCCAATAGATTGCCGCCTGAATTGAGTCGAGTACTGTTCCATTCCAATAGTTTTCGAGTGCTGCCCAACACCGTTCAATGGCATCCGTTGCCCATTGTTGATAGTCAACCAGAATTTCTTGAATGATCTGACCGTAATTCTCTAGCTTATCCATTGCACGATCTCCTGTTGGTCAATATTCACAACTAGTAGAAAGATCTGACTGGTACGGATGATGAAGGCGATGCCTTCGCGTTTGAAGAAGTTCTCGTAGGTAATGTCATCAATAGCGAGATAGAGCTGATAGTGAGGCTCCGTAGTTTGGATCGGGTTGCGATAAACAGCATATTGACCAACGGCATTGTGAAAATCGGTCATGGGCGATCGCCCACAAAGCTCTTGATCTCAACCACAATTTTTTGTCCTTCTCGTTCAGCGCTACAAGACCAATCATAGGCAGATTCTGACCAGCCATGTTTGACTGGGTTGTAGTGAATGTAATTCAACGTCGTGTAGTAATGCCCTAAGTACAGGACAAAAACTTGCAAAAGGAGAGTAGAAAAGGGTTTCATGAG
>CAZCXK010000023.1:40488-59154 GCA_964502605.1 uncultured bacterium | reverse complement strand
ATCGATTTTGTCGATAGAGCGGGCTATCGACTTGCATCATGATCGGCTCGTCGAGGATGCGACAGATCTGCGGATCAGCCTGATAAAAGTCTCGCAGCACCCGGTAAAGCAGATGCTGACGATAGAGATACCGCAGTTGCTCATAATCATGGGGCGATAAGACCGACGCCAGTGAATTTGCGCTCTTGAGACCTGCCTTGGGGCGATCGCCATCGGGTTGGGGCGTTAACCCCAGCAGCAACCATAGCGGATCATTAGCATCGATGAGGTGCAGGGTTTCTGGCGCGATCACCGCCACCAAAAGATGGCTGCACTGCCGAAAATAATTGAGCCATCCCGATGAATGGGCAACATCAGGCGGGGCGATGTCGGTGCTGGGCGTTGGCTGATCAGGTGGCACAGGAGGGCGATCGCCTGCAGAGTTGGCGTCGCCACTGTGACGCCGTTTGGAAGAAGACGGTCGCTCGGTCGGCTGCATAAGACGAAATTCAGGGAGAGTCAGGATGAGAAAGCTATACCAATCTGATCCATTTCATCCTGCATTGCCCTCAAGTGCCAACCCGGACAAATTGTTACCCGCTGAGTTTTTTGTTATTGAGATCGCAGCAGCTTGTACTTCAAGTCAAGCAACTCCAACGAGATATGGAATAGCAGGGACAGGATATTCAGGGTCGCAAGCAGCGAGGAAAGGTGCTGTTTCCCGTTCCCGATATTGTGTTCCAGGTTGTAACCCTTGGTCTTAAGCGTGTCCAATCACGTGAAATCACATGAGCCTGCCCGGGGCAGACGATGACCGGGGTGATGACGCTATGGAAGTAGAGCGTCTCTCCCGACTTGAGGGTACGGGTTAAGCAGTTCGAGCAGTGGATTTGGCTCGAACTGAAGTATTCGGTGCCGTCAATGGCAATCAACAGGGTGTCCGCAACCGAGCGGAAGCCCTCTAACTGACCCTGCTGCTCTAACACCTGGAAGGTCTCCTCAAATGCAGACCGACTACTGTGTTAAACAAACCCCGGTCTTTCAACGGTTCTGGCTCTCTTGGCTCTCTCAGATGGTCTTACAATACTGGCATTTCCAGGACTTGAACAGCCTTTCGCCAAAATGAGAATTGCTGGAATCAAAGGTATTCATCCATGAATGGAACAACTTCAGGCTACTATCAAAAATTGTTAGCCTTGAGACGATTAGCACTGGAAGATGGTATGAGGACTAACCATGTGAACGTATTTGTTTACGGAACGTTGCAACCCGGTGAGTATTATTATTCGCAATATTGTGCTGGAAACGTTGTCGAGAGCTGTCAGGCGATCGCCCACGGCTATTTATTTGACCTTCCTCTGGGCTATCCGGCAATGACAGCTGGAGATGGCATTGTAAAGGGGTT
This sequence comes from uncultured bacterium, assembly GCA_964502605.1. GTDB lineage: Bacteria > Cyanobacteriota > Cyanobacteriia > CAZCXK01 > CAZCXK01 > CAZCXK01. The sequence continues at coordinate 57,770 of CAZCXK010000023.1, read as the reverse complement.
TCGCCTATCGTTTGACGACAGCACAATCTTAGATGCCCTTGATCAGCTAGAAGACTACAGCCCCGATCGCCCCGACGCTGAGAATGAATATCGACGTGAGCAAATCAAACTATTCACACCACCAGGAGTCTTTCTAGGAAAGGCTTGGGCCTATCTCATGACTCCTGAGAAGATTAGCCAACTGGGCGGCACATACCTCCCTAATGGAAGATGGACGAAACAGCGCCAAAATGTTTAGTTTGCGTCTATTTCGCCACCACCACCATGAAATTCGTCCAAGTTCAAACAAGTAATACGCTATTAGTACATGGTGATAAATAAAGTCAGTGGAGTGCGCCCTCGCCGGGTGCACCCCACCATAGCTTCGTTTATTTATGTCTACCCACTTAAACGCTATCCACAGCACTTATATCCACAGCACTTATATCCACAGCACTTATAGGACTAACATGACCAGCTCAGGCAGAAGCACTATAAATGTAATCAGATCAAAGCTATAGACTGCCTGGACATATATCTGCGACTACAGAACTCGATCGCTATGGACGGACATCGTCACCCGAATAATCAATCAAAGATTGATCTAATGAAATCATCAGAGCATCACTTGAAATCTCGGTAGAGGCCATATCTGCTGTGACCCAAGACTCATCTAGCGAAAGTCCTAAAGGATCAGTTGCAAGCCCATCTTCCTCAGTCGATGAGCTAATTTGGTTGGATGCGTACTGTAAACGAGGCAAATTTCCAGAAAATATACTGATTAACAATGCAGCAGCGGCAACTCCGCCCCACGCGAAAACCTTCCGCGACTGACGCCGCTCCAGCTTGGAAAACACCTGCTGAGCCGTATTAACAGATGATGCTGAACTAGATGTTGGACTAATAGAGGTCGTCGAAGCACCCTGCAATCCTCGTCGAAGCTGGATGAGTCGCGCATAAAGACATTGAACCTGCGGATCATATTTCAGCCAATCTTCGACCTGACGCCGTTCTGCGGCGGTAACTTCTCCATCCAGATAGGCACTCAACAGCTCAAAGCGATCGCGCTTTAAGTTATCTAGAGCACAAGGGGCGGGTTGCTCACCTCCTTGTTGATGGGAATTAAGAGCAGCTAACCGCTTAGAATCGTTGCTCGCATTAAAGTTGGAAGTCATCTTCAGGATTCCAAATCAGAGGCTAAATTAGCGAATGACTGAGCCGACTGGTGGGCCAAACCTCACCAGTACTTCATCTTATATAAAGAACTCTGGAAAGTCAGCCGACTCAAAGAAGATTTTTTGACACCAGGACACAGAATACCTCTAAAGATTATGGTGTACTCCTCTTAAGGGGTAATGTCCCATTCTGTCAATGACGGGCGATCGCTCCATTTTGCTCCCAAGCGAAGACAACGTTATGTGTAAGCTAAATACGTAAGCTAATACTGAATCCTCCGAGGAAGGGGCTAGAGACTCGAACGGTCAAACCACCTGAAAGGGGCTATCAGAGGATGTTGAGGCAGCCCTAAAGGAAAACAGAAGAGGTTGACTTAACTTAACAAACTCATCAATCCTCTTTAGACTTTTTAACTCATCCTAAGTATGGGCATTAGCATACTCTCTCCCCAACGACACGTTTGACATTTGCGTTCGTTACACAGCAGCTCTCTCGTAGCGTCTTAATCAATTCAACCAACTTAATCAACTGGGATAACGTGCCGTTTCAGATTCAAAAAGTCAGCAGTATGGTGAGCAACGCTGCTTGGGTATCCAAGAATGGTGAGCGAAACCAGACTTACGTATCTAGATACTTTTGCAGCTGAATCTGGAGCCGTTGGCGAGCCCGGGCAATGCGTGACTTTACGGTGCCCAGAGACACACCTGTGATTTCGGCAATTTCTTCGTAGGCCATGCCTTCGATTTCACGAAGCACTATCGTCGTCCGAAATACCTCAGGTAGATCCGCAATTGCATCTCGAAGTTGATCATAAAACTCGCGAGTGATTAGATCTTGGGTTGGCCCAGGATCTGCAGATGCAATTTCCCAATCCATTTCGCCATCCTCAGCTTGGCGAGGGGCATCGAGAGACAGAGGACTGTGAACACGCTTCCGTTTCCGCAGCTCGTCATAGAACAGATTTGTGGTAATCCGCGTCAGCCAGCTCCGAAACTTTGCAGGCTCTTGGAGGCGCTTAACATTTCGGTAGACACGAATCCAGACTTCTTGGCAGAGATCTGCCCGATCTGACCAGTCTGGAGCAAGATGGTAGAGAACCTTTTCCACGTGAGATTGATAGCGACGGATAAGCTCTGCAAACGCGACCCGATTCGGGCGCATCCCCATTTGGCAACGCAGAATAAGGTCGTAATGTGAGAGTTTCTCAGGAGCGGTCGAAGTTGAAACTGCCGACGCGTCTGAGGGTTGTGTGAAGACTGATGAATTAGTCGCAGCAAAAGTCATGGGTTAGATTCGGCTACAAGAACTCGTTTACGATGAGATCGCTTAATCACCAGGAATGTGCGAACTACATCCTGACGATTTCCAGCTGACTCATCTCTAAGATAGCCGCTTCACACAGCAATCCAGGTCTTCTTGGGGGCGAGAAATATGGACATTTGCTCAAGCGTCACTTTAGAGACAAGGAAATCTGGAGATCTCGACCAACTTGGGCTTTGCAATTTGGCAATCAGTAATGATTACCCGACTCAGCACTGTGACCCTGAATGCTAGATATCGAGCCCAAACAGTTGGCATTACTTTATCTCCAGTAGATGCGTATCGATATCTAAGGTTAGGACAGTTCTTCATCCATAGGGAACTGTCACACAATATGATGCCTAGATCGTTAATTCGCTCTTAGCATATCTGCATACACCTTCTGACATCGACCCATCTCATCAGGTCGATGTTCCCCTTTCTTTAAGAAATCATTATCATTGCGCGATTCTGTAAAGGATCAACGGGCTGAGCCTGTCTTAGATCTCAGTAGATTTGATCACATGCATTCCGGCATCAGCAAACCGCTGGAATGCTTCATTGGCCTGACGGGTGAAATCTACAACATCTGGAACTACGACTGGAGACATGCAATCCTCAAGCAGATAGACTTTGTGAGCCAGTTGGGAGTTAATGGCTAGAATTTCAGTGAGTAAGTCGTCGATAGTCCAAGCTACGCAGTGACTCTTGGCCTGACCGGCAATGATCACCCGGTCAAATGCCAGCAGGGAAGTAATCAGTTCGGTATTTTTCTGAGCGATCGCCCGATTGTGTTGATTTTCGAGCACTTCTGGCTTGAGAACAGAGTAGTTTTCAGTTAGCGGATTGCCGCCTTTGATTTCGTATCGAGTCTGACTACGACGGGCGATCGCATGAAAAAAACAGGCTTCTTCGACAGCTGAGACAAGGGCATGGCCAATACCCCCCAACATGGAGTGATAGGGCCAGATCGTCAACGGATATTTGCTGTCCAGGTTAAGCGACTGCACATAATGCTCAGCATAGGATTGCAAATCTGTGCTGGTGTCATTGCTCACATGGGGAGCGATCGCCGGATTGACGCGCCATGTTCCGGATTTTACATCCTCATAGGAAATCATCGTCATCGGCGGCGGATTTTCGCCCTGCTGATTGACCCAGAAAATGGGATGAAAAATCTGTATAGCTGCATGTGTATCTAATGTCGGCACGATTGTCGTAATCGTCCCTAAATTGCGATAGATAAACTCGCATAGGCGCACGTTATCGTCTACGGCTCCCAACCCCGATCGCCCACCGACAAACAGTTCATACTCTGGAATGCAGAAAGTATTTTGCACATCAATCAGCAGCAAACACACGCGAGTGCTGTCATTGGCTGCAGGGGAGATGTGATGCTGTTTGGCCCACTGTTCAGCGGCTGCAGCGCGTTGTTGATACGGAACTCGCCAGACCTCTCTCACCTGGGCAGGGTCAAAGAAAGTCGGAATCGGATATTGAGTGGGAGTTGTCATACGGGTCTCCTAAGCAGGAACGCATGTCAGAACATGATGAATCAGATGCAAATCAACTAGGATGCAGGTCAGGATCATGAGTCACAGATGGGGCGATCGCTCTGGAGTTTAGGGTATGACGTGAGAAGCAGAATCTCCCTCTGGGGCAGGTCAGATCCCCAAAGCCATGTCAGAATCTGGAGGGGGCTCAGTTTGCATTATCCCCGTGACCTGACAGAGATGCCACCACCGACACCGGGATCTCCACTATCGGTGCAGCAGGTGCAATCCAGGCACTCGTCTGACTGAGGGCATAAAAATTACCGCATAGTAAGAGGCGATCGCCCACTTGCAAATCACTTTGACCATCTGGAAATCCGATAAACTTGCCTTCGCGCCGAATCGCCTGCACCAGCACTCCAAACTGGCGTCGAATATGCAACTCTTCCAGAGTCTTCCCAACAACGGGGCTATCAGGAGGCACCAGCAGCCACTGACAGGACGCATTTTCTCCCGGCACTGCTGCTTTGCCCTGCGCCAGCTGATCAAACGCTGCCAGCTCGTCAGGTTCTCCCACAATCAGGAGGCGATCGCCGTCCTCAATCAGGGCTTTGCCACCCGGATAATCCAACTCTTCATTTGAGCTGCGCCGAATCGCAATTATACTAACCCCCGTCAACCGCCTGAGATTGCTCTCTTCTAGCGTCATATTAATCAGTGGCGACGAAGCGGGCAACTCATACCATTTGCTGCTCAAATCTTGGGTGGCGGCCTTGAGATCCCGCGAAATCTGGTGCGAGGGGCGCTCAGCCCGCAGCTCTGCATAGTGGGAGACGCGGATTTGCTGCATATCTCGTTGGATCACTGGTAGCGGCAACCCTAAGCCCGTCATCAGATGAGACGCCAGCTCTAAACTCGCTTCAAATTCAGGCTGGGCCACTTCGCGAGCGCCTAGCTGATAGAGCAATTCAATGTCTTTGTCTTGATTTGAACGCACCACCACATCTAAATCGGGCATGAGTTCGAGCGATCGCTTGAGACAGAGTCGAATGCTCATCGGGTCAGGCAGGGCGATCGCCATCCCCTGAGCCGTTTTTACCCCTGCTTTTTCCAGCACGCGCAAGCTAGCCGCATTGCCGTAGATATAAGGCGTCTTGCTCAGCCGCAATTCTTGAATCCGCTCTTCTGACTGATCAATCACCAAGACCGGATAATCATGCCCTTGCAACACACGCACCAGCGTGCGACCGACACGCCCATAGCCACAGACCACAATATGATTTTGCACGGGCACATTGTCGGCAATCTCCAGGGGAATATCCGTGCGATCGAGATAGCTCTTAATCCAGGGGATGCGCTCAACCGAGATAAACAACTGCGGAATCAGCCTCAAGACAAACGGCGTCACCACCAGCGTTACAGCGGTCGTACCCAAGATTAGCAAGTAGACCCGCCGTGAAACCAGCCCCAAGGCCTGTCCTTCAGTCGCCAGCACAAACGAAAATTCTCCAATTTGCGCCAGCCCCAGCCCCGCAATCAGCGCCACCTTTAGCGGATAGCGGAATGCCAGCACCAACGGCATAATGATCAGAAACTTGCCTACAAATGCCAGTGCCACCAGCCCCAAAATCAGGTCTAAATTGTTCCACAAGAAGACCGGATCAATCAGCATGCCAATGGCGGCAAAAAACAGTGCCGCAAAAATATCGCGCAGCGGCTCGACATAGCTAAGGGTTTGATCAGCGTACTCAACTTCCGAAATCATCAGCCCTGCGACAAAGGCTCCCATTTCAATCGATAAGCCCAGATGCTCAGTGAGAATGGCAATCCCCAGACAGAGGGCAACAATGCCCAACAGAAATAGCTCACGGCTTTCAGTGCGAGCCAGTAACTGTAGCAACGGAGGCAGAATCCAGATGCTAATGACAACCGCGCCTGCGGCAATCAACCCGATTTGCAGCAATGCCCAGGCGATCGCCACACCAATTTCTTCAACAGGCTGATCAAGCGTAGGTAGCACCGCCAGCATCAGCCCCAGCGCCAGATCTTGCACCACCAAAATACCGAGCATGATTTGCCCGTGGGGTGTGGCCGTTTCACCGCGCTCCATCAGACACTTGAGCACAACAGCCGTTGACGAAAGAGAAAGAATCGCCCCCAAAAAGATGCCCTGAGCCGGAGACGTCACCCAACCTAACAGCATGGACGCAGACGCTGTGATCAAAATGGTGAGGGCAATCTGAGCCAGCCCTCCGCCCAAGCTGATCGCCTTAACTTTATTCAGTTCAGAAAATGAAAACTCAACCCCGAGCGCAAACAGCAGAAATGCCACCCCAAACTGAGCCAAAGTTTCAACCTGAATCAGCTCTTTGATCAACCCCAAGCCAGTCGGGCCAACCACGACGCCAGCGGTGATGTAACCCAACAAAACGGGCTGTCGCAACAGTGCAGCCAGCAGCCCCCCAGCCGCCGCCGCTGCCAGCACCGTGACCAGATCAATAATGAGTCTAAAATCTTCTTGCACAAACTAAAAATGAAGGTGTGAAATCTCTCTGAGTGAGCACGGCATCGCCCTGCCCTCCAAAATCATGCCTTGAATAGCAATGCCTGTTTTAGACTGATATCCCTCAGCATACAAGCTTTTCTTGGGTTAGGGGGAGAGTGGATAGAGCGCAGGGTTAGGCGCTTAGGCAGCAGGCATAACAAACCGCATCGAGCTACTGATCGAGCACTTTACGATGCGGGCGATCGCCCCTCTGCATAGGCCGCATAGACGCCTTTGACGTTATACCAATTCAAGAAAATGCGAGCCGCTTCCAGGGCAAGCTGGGGTTGGCCTTGATTAATCAACCACTGGAGCAGCGGAGCCATTGTCCGTTCGTTGAGCATCCCACCCAGCGTCAGCCCACCCCAGAGCACACGATGAACCCAGGTCATTTGAATCATCATCCGCACTTCCCAGGTTGGGTGCTTTTGGTAAAATAGAACCCCCATGCGCCCCCGCTGAATTTCCTGATCGATCAGCTTGGGGATCTGGTCAAGCGAGAAAGGAGGATGCCAGTGATAGCCTACGGCTTCTGGGCATTTGATCAGCGTCAGCCCCAACTGTTTCAACCGCACGCCCAGCTCTAAATCTTCCCAGCCATAGAGCTGAAAGCAGGTATCAAAGAGGCCAGCCTGTTCGAGCCAGTGGCGGGCGATCGCCACATTGCCAGTGGCAAAGAAGGCGGCTGAGAAGTCGGTGATTTTGTATGGCTCTGAGGTGGGGTGCTCAAAATTGCAGGTGTTGACCACACGCCCATAGGTAAACAGGCGATCGCTGCCCAGCCGTTTCTGACCCTGACCCAGCGCCCCAGCATGCGCCTGCAAGAATATTTCTGTTACGACCAAGTCACTATCAATAAAAATAATGGTGTCTCCATGCGCCTGTCGCACCCCCAGATTACGCGCAGCCGCAGGCCCCTGATGCGCTTGTTGCAGCAGACGCACATGGGGAAACCGATCAGACTGAGCCTCAATCCAAGCAATAGTGCCATCGGTGGAACCATCATCGACCACCAGCACTTCATAGCCCTCAATGCTGCTATTGACGTCAATCTGCTGATGTTCAAGCGCCTGCAAGCACTTTGCCAGAATGGGCTGGCGATTATACGTAGGAATTACAACGCTGAAAAACACGGTTGCTCTAAGGGATGTGAATTTAATGTGCAATGTTCTAGATAGAGACATGCCCTGCCTCTATCGGACTGGCCACATCTCAAGGGATTGAATCCGAGTTCCTCAAATTTGAATATTTCTTGAATCGTTGAGTAACGGTCAATATCTGAAGACAGCTAGCCTTCTCTAGACTACCAAGCAGTCATACCGATGCGTAATCTGAATATGGTTCAATGGAGGCGATCCAGCATTGCGGTGCATACCGCAGATGACTGAGCTAATTGCCATTGCCTCTAGTTTTGCACCGAATCTATTCGCGTCATCCAAACGCCATGAATGCTATTTTTCTTCTTGCTGTGATTGTTGCCACGGTCGTGATTTTCTCCTGGCTGATCGGATTCCTCAGATCTACCGCCAGAACTATCGTGGCGATCGCGGCAATTGTGTTAATTCTATTTTTGCTGTTCGGCATTCAGCCCAGCGCGATCTGGCAGCAAGTGCAGACCGTTTGGCGTGAGCTGTGGGCTCTGCTGTTCAGCCGTTAACCCCATCCCCCCACTCATCCCTGCCCCGCTAGCTTCACCAACGCATCCTTCACGGTCGGAGGCAAGCGCCGCAGAATTTTCCCTTTCTCCCGGTCAACCGGCACCAACACCACTTGGGCGGTGACGTAGAGCGTCGCTTGGTCAGGCGACTGGATTTGATAATCCCAGTTGAGACGGATGCCATCGATAGGCAGCATCCGCGCTCTGACAACTGCTTCTAGCCCCATCCGTAAGGCTTGATGATAGCGAATCGAGAGGTCAACGACGGGTAAGTCACAGCCAATCGCGACCAGATCAGCAAACTCGATGCCCAGCGATCGCAAGCATTCAACCCGCGCTTCTTCCATCCAGGCAATATATGCCCCATGCCAAACCACACCTGCATAGTCGGTGTGATGGGGTTGCACGCGGACTCGATACTCGAACCAATTATCGGGAGCTACGGATACCGTATTTTGAATGGCGCTAGACGATAGTGTTGGTTGCATAAGAGCGTCTCAGTATCATTTCAGATTGGGTAGTGCTCAAATGGCGATCGCCTCTACCTTATCCCAATTTCTAACCCATCTCGTCAACCCAGCATAGGGAATTTAGGGGATAAACACGGTATCTTTCGTCGTCCTCAGCTGTTGTGTATATCTGATAGTTCGCCATCCAGAAGTCACCGCAACTTGTGCGGAAGTCACCGCAACTTCTTCAGAAGTCACCCCAACTTGTGCGGAAGTCACTACAACTCATTGTGTGAGTCACCACAACTTGTGCAGAGGTGACTGCATCTTCTGCACAAGTCACCCCAACTTATGATAGGAGTCACCCCAACTTCTGCGGGAGCGGTTTGACAGACGATTTTTATATCCGTTTATCCGGCTGCAGAATGATCGTCTTGGCTTCCTCTTTTGTAACAAATCAAAAAATATGAAATCAACGAGCCAAGGGCAGTAAATCCTTACCGTGCGAGGTATGATTTCCGTAGAGTGATAAAGTTAAATTAAAATTCAGATGTCATCTTTAGCGATTTAATTGTTATCAACTCATTTCATTAATGATGCGTTTTGTTAATATGTTTTAACGAGGGGATGGGTATATGATTTCAATGGAGAAAGTGTTGCTAGCAGATTCAGGAACTGGTCAAGCAGAGGCAATGCTCAAGTCGCTGCTTGACATTCCGCTCTTTCAACGCGCTCGGGTTACCGTGCTGCATGTCGTGACTCCACAGGTGACAGCTGAAGGCATGACTGCCAAGTGGGAAGAAGGCGGCAAAACACTGGCTCGCGTCATCCAATCGCTCAATCTAGACCCATCCCATGCTACGGCAATGCTGCGAGAAGGTGACCCCAAAGACATCGTGTGCAAAGTAGCCGAAGAAATCGATACTGACCTAATCATCATGGGGTCACGCGGGTTAAAGCGACTCCAATCGATTTTGGAGAATTCAGTGAGTCAATATGTGTTTCAGCTGGCGTCTCGCCCCATGCTGCTGGTTAAAGACGACATTTATGTGAAGAAGATCCGGCGGGTTTTAGTCACACTAGATCGCTCCGACTCTGCTCAACAGGCTATCCAGCTTGCCCTAGCGCTCCTTCGCGATGTTTCTGGAGGGGAGGTGGTTTTGGTTCACGTTAATCCAGATTTGAAAACTATTCCTGATCAGCCAATGGATAAGCCAGAGCACGATCCGGTGCTGACATCAGCCGTGGCAGACGCCAAAAGAATGGGGGTCAAATATCGATGTGAGGCTCCATCGGGCAAACCTGGCGCTAGAATCTGTCAGCTAGCCGAAGACCTGGATATTGACTTGCTGGTGATGGGGTCTCCCGATCGGCGTCCGTCAATTGCGAAAGGATTGCCTGATCTGGATCGGCTCTTGGGGCAGTCTCTTTCAGATTATGTGCGGGTTTATGCTCCCTGCCCTGTCTTGCTTGTGCGTCAGCCTGGATAATGGCCTTGAAAGACCCTTCGTCGGCTCCTCGAAATCGCACGCTCACCCTAACCGATGAGGAGCGATCGCGCTATGGGGCCAGATTGGTCTCTCTCGATGGCTTAGTGCAGCCAGATGCCATTCTCAATCGCACTATTTGTCAGGATGTGGTTGACATTTTGGATTGGCTGCCGCCGCAGTTTGTCGATTTGCTGATCATTGACCCGCCTTATAACCTAACCAAGCGGTTTAATGAGCGCATCATTCGGCAGCGATCGCCCTCTAACTATGAACATTGGCTGCACAGTTGGTTTGCCAAACTGGTTCTCATCTTGAAACCCACCGCATCAGTCTACATTTGCAGCGATTGGCAATCATCATCCGCCGTGTTCAACGTGCTGTCCTGTTACTGCAAAGTGCGGAGCCGCATAACCTGGGAGCGTGAAAAGGGGAGAGGTGCCACATCAAATTGGAAAAACTGCGCTGAAGATATTTGGTTTGGCACCGTTTCAGAGCACTACTACTTTAATGCCGACGCCGTGCGACTCAAGCGGCGCGTCATGGCTCCGTATACCGACATCAACGGTCATCCTAAAGACTGGAACTCAACGGCAGCCGGCAACTTTCGCCTGACCGCTGCATCCAATCTATGGACTGACATCACCATCCCCTTCTGGTCAATGCCTGAAAATACCTGCCATCCAACTCAGAAGCCAGAAAAGCTGATGGCTAAACTGATGTTGGCCAGCTCCCCTGAAGGAGCCGTGGTTTTTGACCCGTTTGTGGGTTCTGGCACCACGTCAGTCGTGGCGAGAAAGCTCGATCGGCGCTTTGTTGGCGTTGAGATTGATCACGACTATGCTTGCCTGACCGAAAAGCGACTTGAACTTGCCCTGGGCGATCGCCGCATTCAAGGCTACACAAACCAAGTGTTTTGGGAACGCAACAGCTTAGCTACGCAAAAGCAAAGTCGATCGGAATAAACCGACTTGTAGCCGTGTTTATCAGAGTTAGAACAGCATGAATGGCTTGCACCCCCGGCATGACAGCTATAAGCATCTGCCTATTGCAATCAAGCCTGACTCCACCCTTCAATTCTGGCTTCAATAAAGAACGCTAGCAGGCATATACCCCTAGCGTTAAACAATGAACTCAAGTTATTTGATCAAACAAATAGGCTCGATACGGCAACAAATGCCTATACCAAGACCTATTTAGCTTCTCTACTCGCTGTTTGAATGTAGAGAATCAACAAAAAGACGGTCGGAACCAACACAAACAAGATGCTAGCTACAAATCCTAAATCGTTTACCTGCATTAGACCCAGCCTCAAAATTCTTCAGAATGATCGCAAATGACCGCAGAGGTTGAAACCCTTATCTATTAGAATATCACTCTGTTCCTACGCAGACATCTATTTCTTTCGGGCTTGAGGTTTTGTCATCACCGTAACCGGGCCATTAACGAGAGTCTGACAGGCCAGGCGATAACTGTCAGGTCGCTTCTTGAGCTTCTGCTTCTCAACCTCAGTTCGAGGGGAAAGATTTTCCATCCCATCGGCAATCTCGACGATGCAAGTGCCACACTGTCCATATCCGCCACAGTTAACAAGCTTGCCCTTAAACGTATAGATGTCAACGCGATTTTCAATCGCTTTAGTTCTCAAATTCGCTCCATCTGCCGCCACGATCTCTTGATCTTCATTAATGAATTTAATAGTCGCCATATCTCCTGCCTCCTCCGCATCGCCTCACTCTAGCCCGACAGCAGATGCTAACACCTGCTACACAGATTACATCTTCAGGGTAAATCGTTCAGGGGTATTAGGGGTATTAGTGAACAAGAACCCTCTAGGAAAGCTTAGCGCATGGCATCCTCGTGAAAATATGAGTTTTACCGAATCTCGGATCTCAACAATTTAACAATGCGATGTCATTGAACCAACCAGGCACAATTTCGGTAAAAACACGGAAGTAACCCGATCCTCATCCCGACTAACCTCTTAATGGCAGACGTTCCCTGTTCATATCGGCTTCATTGATTTATTTACAGCACCAGGTGCAACCAGAGTTCATAATGGGCATCTTGCAAACGCGCCATGACAACTTGCCCATTCTGGGATTTGAGCCACGATGTAATTTCACCGAAAAGCTGAGACAGCCCCATTCCAGCAATATTAATCTGACAGGTTCATGATGAAACCGTCATCCCTTTGGTTCAACCTGAGTCTTCGAGCCAGGCTTGGTTTAGCGTCGGGCGGTATCACTCTCTTGCTAGCCACACTATTGGGTAAAGCAGCAGGGGATTTAGCCCAACATCGCATCCAGCAAAGCATTGGCCAAAACCTGTCAGAAACTGCTTATTACATGGCCGACAAGTTGAGCCAGGGCATGTTTGAGCGCTATCGAGAACTCCAGATTATTACCGAACTTGATCCGCTCAAACGCTCTACCAATGTGCTTGAGCAGCAGCAACTCCTTGAGAAACTTCAAACCAGCTATTCTGCTTATTCGTGGATTGGCTTTACCGATGCCGATGGCATCGTCCGTGCCAGCACACAAGGCCTTTTACAAGGTCAAGATGTTGCTGAGCGCCCCTGGTTTATCGGTGGGCGAGAGGGGCCGTTTGTCGGCGATGTCCATGAAGCGGTTTTGCTGGCCAAACTGCTCCCTAACCCCAGCAATGAACCGCTCCGGTTTGTCGATATATCATTTCCCATTTTTGATGCTCAAGGGACGTTTCGGGGTGTGCTCGGTGCCCACCTCAACTGGGCTTGGGCAGAAGAAGTCGAAGCGTCTCTTCTACAGGTAGCCCTAGACGACGACACCAAGGAAATATTGATTCTGGAGTCTAATAGAACAATCTTATTGGGGCCTGATGGGTTGAAAAATCAGCCCCTGGATTTGGCAAGCGTCACGTCTGCCCAATCAGGCCAGCACGGCTACCAGATTGAGCAGTGGCCAGACAGCAATACCTATTTAACCGGTTTTGCGCCCAGCCTCGGATACGAGGACTATCCTGGCCTGGGCTGGGTGATTTTAGTACGTCAGGACATTGATGATGCTTTTATTGCGGCCAATAAACTCTATCAGCAGATTTTATTGGGGGGGTGTTTAGCTGGAGTCATATTTGCTGTTCTCGGATGGCTTGCAGCCGGACGAATTACCGAACCGCTACACAAAATTTCTGTAGCGGCTGAGCAGATTCGGCAGGGTGACACGCATGTCAATATTCCTGTTCTCAAAGGACAGAACGAAATTGCCAAACTTTCTCAAGTGCTGCGTCAGCTTGTGAGTAGCTTGCTGCAGCGGGAGCAGCAATTACGATTTAGCGAAGAGAAGTTTCGTCAAATTGCCGAAAATATCCATGATGTATTTTGGGTGTTTTCGTTAGAGCGGTCAAATTGGCTCTATGTCAGTTCTGCCTATGAAGAAATTTTTGGGCAACCCTCTCAGGATCTACCCCAAGATACGACCGCATGGCTACAGTTGGTGCATCCTGATGATATGCCCAGCGTTGCTGCCGCAATGCCGCGAAAATATCAGGGCGATTTTGATCAGCAATATCGAATTGTTCGTCCAGATGGGGTTCTTCGTTGGATTCGAGATCGCGCATTTCCGGTGTATGACGAGAGTGGCACGCTCTATCGAGTGGTCGGACTTTTGCAAGACATCACCGAACAGAAACAAGCTGAAGAAGTGCAGCAACAGCTAATCAAAGAGCGTGAAGCCAATGAATTAAAGTCTCGGTTTATCGCGATCGCCTCACATGAATTTCGCACCCCATTGACTGTAATTAATACATCTTCAGAGCTGCTAGAAAAATTTGGGTCGGGAATTACAGAAGATAAGCGTCAGGCATATTTCGCCCGAATCAGATCTGCAATCAAGCATTTAATCCAGGTTCTAGATGAAATTTTGCTGGCTGGCAAACTTGAGGCAGGTAAGTTTCAGCTCAATTTGGAACCTGCGAATTTGGTGCAAATCTGCCGCGAGATTGTAGACGATATGCAAGACAGCTTGGGAGCACACCATGAGTTTGTCTTGACCTATGAAAGAGAAGATATGGAAGCGGATGTAGATACTGTGCTACTCAAATGTGCTCTGGCCAATCTCGTATCAAATGCCATCAAATATTCTCCCAATGGAGGCATGGTAGAGATTGATCTCGGTTGCCATCAAGATATCGCTATTTTTACAGTTAAAGACTCTGGCATTGGCATTCCAGAAGCTGAGCAAGCAAAACTATTTGCTTCGTTTTATCGAGGTAGTAATGCGAACAAGATCCAGGGCACAGGCTTGGGGTTAGTGTTGGTCAAAGAAGTGGTTGCTCTGCATCAGGGGACTCTTGCGGTTGCGAGCCAGCTTAATCAGGGAACCACATTTACAATTTCAATCCCATTGCACCCATTGGTTTAAGCAACTCCTCATACCAACGTAGATAGAATCGACTCAAACTGAATTTTGCCGACCTGTGAATGGCCTCCCCCCTAACGCCTCTTGGTGAACACCTCCTCCTTGGCGGCTCACTCGACCAGTTCAGTATTGACTTCATTGACTTGGCGGCGCTTGAGTTCGACTGATTTAGAACGCGGCAGCAGGTCAAACACGACTCTCATCTCGTCGTCAATGGTTTCAAACGGTGTGGTGCCTGTTTCGTTCAATACCACCTCGCCCGATTGATTTAAGAGCACCGTTTGGGGCACTAGCCCCGTATAGTAATAGCCCGGTTCGGTTGGGGCGAAGGCTGCTTTTTGCGGAATGGCATCTACATTAATTGGAATGAAATCAGCGGCTCGCCCATAGAAGGCATCAAGCTGAGACACCACCGATGCATATGCTTTGCAGTCGCGGCTATCAGGAATGTAGAACACAAGCAAGGCAGGGCGATCGCCCCGTTTGAGCGACTCTTTAAGCGTCACTCTTGGTGGAATTAGTGACCCATTGCCCGCGTAGAGGGCAAAAATATTGCCATCGTAGCGATCATCCATCAACTCAGCCGAGGCGGGCTGAATACCCGCACCCAACGTGGCAACTAGCATCACCAGCAGAGCGGCGATCGCCTGAGGCACCCGTCGGAGCGATCGCCCCTTCAGCCCCGTTATCAACTGATGGCGAGTTGCTCTCAACCAAGTTTTGAGGTAGTTGATTGACACAGCCCATCGATCCAAACGCAAGGTCATAACGCAGCCACTTGAAGACAACAACACGAGAAGAGACACTTCGTTCACACTTGCCATTGTGCAAGATTTTGACCCCAATATGCGAATCAAAACCCTGGGCAGTGTGATCCAAGCTGCTTTAGTCTACTACTGAAAACACACCACCACGCCGCCGATCGCCAGCTCCAGTAAAGTCGCCCTGGGGCGATCGCGCCACGGCATGCACGCCGCCAAAAAACAGGTTTTGCCGTTCCCAGGGCACGATGGAGGTGCCAGCAGGCAGGCTAGACGCCGCCACGGCGAGGTCATGCAGTCCGGGTTCTAAGTTTAAGCTGCCCGTTTCCCAATGCAGGCGAGGCGAGTTGACGGCCTCATCGATCGGCATGTGAAAATCAATCAGCTTGAGCAGCACTTGCAGAATTGCCGTCCGAATTCGATTAGAACCCCCCGAACCCAGCACAATTTCGGGGCGCTGCTGGGCATCCAAGACAATAGTTGGAGCCATCATCGACGAAATCCGCTGATTCACTTGCCACTGATGAAAGCCATTGGGGTGTAAGTCTGCTTCGCCTAGCATATTGTTCATCATGATGCCCGTTGTGGGAATGACATAGGCCGCTCCTTCCCCATTTGAGGCCGTCACACTCGCCGCATTGCCGTCAGCATCAATGGCGCTGATGTGAGTTGTGCTACCCCATTTATTCAGCGGAGCCAGCACCTCCGAAAACTGCTGCCGATAGCGATCGAGGTGCATCGACGACAAAAACGTTTGCACCACGTCGTCTTGATTGAGGTGAGTGTCATACCCATCTTTGCGAGCTTGATTAGTCAGGCTCATGGCATGGGCCAGCACTGACACATAGTCTGACGATTGCGTCTGCAACTGCGCCAGTGGGCAATCAGAAAGCAGGTTAAGGGCAAAGGCAATTAGCGCGCCACCCGAGCTAGGAGGGGGATTCGTCACCAGGGTTTTGTGGCGATAGGTGGTGATCAGGGGCGATCGCTCGATCACCCGATAGGCATTTAAGTCGTCTAGGGTTAAAAACCCGCCCCGGTGCCGACAATCTTGCACCAGACGCTGAGCCATATCACCTTGATAAAACTCACGCATCCCGTTGTCAATCAGATATGACAGCGTATTAGCAAAATCAGACATGATCATGACATCGCCCGCCTGCAACAGCGTTCCGTTGGGAGCGATGACGGCTTTCATCGCATCATCTGCCATCAAAATCGGAGCCAAAATCTGAAAGCAGTAGGCTTGGAGTTCGCTGAGCGGTGTCCCAGATTGGGCATAGTGAATTGCCGGTTCGGCTACCACCTTGAGCGGCAAGCGCCCCAGCCGTTGATGAATATGAAAAATACCCGCGATCGCCCCTGGCACAGCAATTGACCCCATGCCAATATGAAATTCTTGGGTGGTGGTGCCAAAGTCAACCTCTACCGGATAAAAGTCAATATCAGTGAGGGGCCGCTTCGATTGGGGCGTTTGAGCAAAGAAATCAAATAGCGTATTTTGCCCTTGGGCCGTATGCGCTAGCAAAAAACCCCCTCCCGCTGCTGAGGTGAGGGCCGGTTCGGTGACAAAAGAGGCCAGCATAGCGGCGATCGCCGCATCAAATGCATTTCCCCCCAGATGGAAGATTTCAACTCCAGCCTGCACGGTTTGAGGATGCCCTGCCGCGATCGCCCCTCGTGTGTTTTGCGCCATAGCCAGCTTTGCCCAATAGAATGAGTCGTGAAATATCGTTTCGCTATCGTCCTGCAAAGCTAGACCAGATGCAAGCACTCGCTCTATTGGCTCCCGACGTTCAGTTACCGAGTCTTAAGATTCCAGAAATTTTAGCCTGAAGTATTGAACAACGCTAGTTTGAACTCGATAGTTGATGGTTGGGAAAGGAATTTTGAGGGTGCGATCGCGATCGTTGGAGCTTTGAACTCGGAGTATGGCGTTCTGAACTCGAAGTTTCCACCTTTGAATGGGAACGATGGCGTTCTGAACTCGAAGTTTCTACCTTTGAATGGGAACGATGGCGTTCTGAACTCGAAGTTTC
>CAZCXK010000023.1:0-40388 GCA_964502605.1 uncultured bacterium | reverse complement strand
AACTCGAAGTTTCTACCTTTGAATGGGAACGATGGCGTTCTGAACTCGAAGTTTCTACCTTTGAATGGGAACGATGGCGTTCTGAACTCGAAGTTTCTACCTTTGAATGGGAACGATGGCGTTCTGAACTCGAAACGCTAATCTTTGAGAGGGACAGTTCTTGTTTTGAGGTTAAATCGTCACGTTTTGACCCCGATTGTTTGCGCGTTGCAGCAAACATTTGATGGCAAGGTCAGCAATATCTGTTCTATTGCCTTAGCCTCTCAAGCTTCGACCATCTTGCAAGACTATTGGCAGCATGTCTCACGCCTAAATATGTCGGGTGTAATGGTTCTGATGTCTTGGCTCGAAGGATCGAGGTGCATTAATTGAGGCGATCGCCCCTCCAGTTTTAGACTTGATGATCTAATTCATACAATTCCTTAAGAAATTATCTAGGGAGAGTTTTCTGTAGTAAACATTGAAAGGCAGCTTGTTTAATAGGGCTAGGCTGGGCTGACACAGGCAACCGTCGCTCAAATTGGGTGTGTGTCGTATGTATAGAAGACCAGGTCTCCTCAAATGGACGGGTGCTCTAGCCGGGGTCATGGTTTGGGTGGGGGGCTGGGCAGGAGCAGTGAGCCGCTGCCCAAGGGCGATCGCCCAACCTGTTCCTGATCAGACGCTGGGAGCGGAGCAATCGACTGTTCGCCCCATTCAGGCCAATCGCCTTCAGATTGAGGGGGGTGCCCTTCGAGGTGGCAACCTGTTTCATAGCTTCCGCGAATTTAATGTGCCAGCGCGTCTGGCTGTCTTTTTCAACAACCCAGCAGGGGTTACCAACATTCTCACCCGGGTCACGGGCAACACCCCATCTGATATTTTTGGGCGGCTTGGGGTCAACGGCACTGCCAATCTATTTTTGATCAATCCCAATGGCATTTTGATCGGGCGCGATGCGCGGCTTGATGTCGCGGGCTCGTTTGTCGCTACCACAGCAGATGCTATTCAGTTTGGGGCTCAGGGTCGCTTCAGCGCGTCTGACCCGACGGGCGTTCCGGCTAATCTACTGACGATTGATCCCTCTGCTTTGTTTTACAGTCGGCTGACACCAGCACCGATTGGCTATGCGGGGCGCAATCAGTTTACCAATGATTTTGCCGGTGAGAGCCTCTTGCTGGTGGGCGGTGATGTCACTCTGACGGATGCTCAACTGAGGCTGCGAGGCGGGCGGGTCGAATTGGCTGGGTTGGCAGCCCCTGGAACCATTGGTCTAGCCCGATCATCGACCGGAGGATGGGAATTAGTGCCGGGGGCGATCGCCCTTGCTGATGTGCAGCTCACCGATGGCACTCGCATCGAAGTCGATGACGATGGCGGGGGGGCGATTCTGATCTACGCGCGTGATGTCGAAATTCTGGACAATAGTCGGCTCACTGCCGGAGTTCGACGGGGGGCTGAGTCGGGTCGCCGCGCTGGCGATATCTATATCAGGGCTACTGAAAATGTGGCGATCGCCGGACAGATCTCCAACAGCACGAATGGTGTCGGTGATGCAGGCAACATCCGGATTGAGGCCGATGGCGATGCCCAGATTCGCGGCAGTGGGCTTCTCAGTGAAGTCAATACCAATGGGGTTGGTCGAGGTGGTGACATCATACTTGATGTCAGATCATTAGAGGTGATATCCACAACGATTACGGCGCGGAGTCCCGGCACTGGCACCAGCGGAGATATTTTGATTCGCGCTGATGATGCAGTGCGGCTGGTTGATGGAGGACGCATTCAAAGTCGAGCGCCCAATGGTGTGCCCCAGCAAGGGGGAGGGATCTCGATTGTGACGAGCGATCTCTCTCTGATTTCTCAAGCCGACCGGGATCTGCAATCGCAAATTACGACTCGCACCAATGGGCTCGGCGATAGTGGCCCGATTCGCATTCGAGCTAATTCGCTGTTCATGGTAGGCCCTGGAGCAGATGGCTCCAGCGGGATTACTAGCAACACCGAAAGTTCGGGCAATGGGGGCGACATTTTGATTGAGGTGGATGGGCCCATCGTGCTGACGAATCGCGGTCAGATTGAAGCTCGGATTCAGCAGGGGGCAACAGGCGCTGGGGGAAATATTACCCTTTGGGCTCAATCTCTGCGGCTGAGCGGCAATAGTTCGATCGACACTTCGACGAGAGGCCCCAGAACAGCAGGAGATATCGACATTCAAACTGTTGATAGCATTAATCTCTCTGGGGCAAGCCGCATCACCAGCGAGGTCACTCGCAGACCAGAATCTGGATTTGGAGGAAACATCACGATTGCAACGGGCGTTTTTACCGCCGAAAGCTCTGGATCTGTCAGTTCTTCGATTCGAGGCGGCACTGAGGGGGCTACGAGAGCAGGGGATATTCAGATTCGAGCAGATGAACTGAATCTTTTGGGCACCAGTCTCTCTGCCGAAGACGAAGGGTTTCGCAGATCAAGTGGCCTGTTTAGCCGCACGCTGGAACGTGCAGGCAATGACGGTGGACGCATTAGTTTAGATGTGGGCATCTTGCGGATCAAAGATGGCGCTGTGATCAATGCCGAGAGCCGCAGCCCCTTTTCAGGAGGGGATATTCAGATTCAGGCTGACAACGTTCGCCTTGAAGGGGGCGGTCAGATTCTGACGACAGCATTTAGTACCGGAGCTGCAGGGCGCATCCGGCTTGATGTGACTGGGCTCGTTGAGTTAGTGGGCGCTGATGAAAACTTTGCCAGTCGAGTTGCATTTGCAGAAGACCGCCTTGCCAGAGGCAATATTCAGTTTCTCAGCGATATTTTGGCCAATGATGGGCCGTTTAGCGGCGTCTTGGCTCAAACGCGAGATGCGGGAGATGCAGGAGATATCACGCTGCGTGCCCGACGCCTGGTCGCCACAGACGGCGCACGCATCTCGGCGGCAACCAGTGGAGCCGGACGGGGTGGCAATGTCTTGATCGATGTTGGCAATGCAGTGCGGCTCGCAGGATTGTCGCAGACCTATAATGCTGCCAGCGGCATTTTTACCACATCTGAGGCCGGAGCCAGCAATCAAGGTGGCACCATTCGTCTGGAGACGCCCCGCTTAACCCTCTCGAATCGTGCAGTCATCAGTGCCCGCACGGCCAGTCCCTTTGCGGGTGGTAACATTCAGATCGAATCTGACCGCGTGCGACTGACTGAGGGCGGCCAAATTTTGGCGACGGCGCTTAGTCAAGGTGAGGCAGGCAGGATTATTCTCAATGTGGATGACAGCATTGACATTGGCGGGGGCGCAATAGCCGCGACGGGTGACATGGCTGCGACGGGTGACATGGCTGCGACGGGTGACAATGACGGCTCTGCCAGCGGCATCTTTGCCCGGACTGAGTCAGACGGCAATGCAGGCAACGTGCGGGTGCAGACTCGCCAACTGCGAATTCGAAATCGGGGGGAGATCTCGGCTGCGACATCGGGCATGGGCCAGGGGGGCAGTCTCACTCTGGCGGCGCAAGAGGTGGCTCTGCGGTCAGGAGGGCAGATTTCGGCCTCGACTACTGGGCTGGGGGCTGGAGGGGCCATTCGCGTGCGAGATGCCGAGCGGGTGACGATAGCGGGCACGGCAGATAATGGGCAATCGAGCGGCATTTTTACCACGACGGAGGGGGCTGACGGTGGCTCTGGAGGTCGCATTCGCATCAGCACGAACCAGCTGCATCTCTTTGACCAGGCTGTGATCAGTGCTCGCACGCGCAGCCCCTCACCGGGCGGTAGCGTGCGCGTTGAGGCCAATACTGTGCAGTTGCTGAATGGAGGCCAGATTGTGACGACGGCATTCCGGAGCGGCGATGCCGGATCGATTTCAGTGGATGCTATCAACAATCTGATTATTCGCGGTGCTGCCGATCGCCAGGTTCGTGGCTCTAATGCAATAGATGCTGTAGATGCAATCAATACAATAGATGACACAGATGGCGCAGCAAGTGGGCTGTTTGCCAGTACGCGTCGCAGTGGAAATGGCGGTGGCATTATCGTTCGGGCTGATCGACTGGAGGCGATCGCCACTGGACAAATCACGACCCAGACTCGAGGCGAGGGCGATGCAGGCAGCATTCGTGTGTTTGTAGTAGATGAAATTGCCTTGGCAGACCCCAGGAGCGGTTTCTTTGCCACCACATCTGCCAATTCCAGCGGGGATGGCGGGGATATTATTGTCGATCCACGGGTGGTGTCGATTCGAGATCGAGCTGGAATTGCCGCCAGCAGTGAGGGAGAAGGCATCGGCGGCAATGTGTCGGTGCAGGCGGGGGTGCTGCGACTCGATCGAGGTGGATTTATTGCGGCTGATAATGAGGGTGATGCCGAAGGGGGCAATGTTTCAGTGTGGAGCGATCGCCTCTTTCTGAGTAATCAGTCATCCATTTCAGCCGCGACCAATAGCAGTGCAGGGGGCAATATCAATCTAGAGATTCGTGATATTGTCGCTCTCCGGCAGGGCAGCAGCCTCTCCGCCAATGCAGGTGAAAGCGGCAGCGGCAGCGCCAGTGGTGATGGCGGCAATATTGGCATTGCCACCGGCTTTGTGATTGCCGTGCCGAATGAAAATAGTGACATCAGTGCTAATGCCACGTTTGGCAATGGTGGCAGAGTCGATATTACCGCTCAGGGTATTTTTGGCATTGAGTTTCGTGAGGCTCCGACGGCCCTGAGTGACATCACCGTCAGTTCGACGTTTGGTGCCGATGGCCTGGTTGTGATTGATACGCCGGATGTTGATCCCAGTCGAGGATTGGCAGACTTGCCCACCGAACCCGTTAATCCGCAGTTTGCTCAGAGCTGTGCCGCTCAAGGGGCATCTTCGGGCGCATCGTCAAATGGACGCTTTGTCAATGTCGGACGTGGGGGCATTCCTCCGATTCCGGGTGATGCATCGGTGAGTCAAGGAGGCTGGGAAGACTTGCGATCGCCGCCACCAGGGGCAGAGCGTTCGACCGCTGCGGTATCCTCTGCGGCAGATCCCATTGCCGAAGCTCAGGGCTGGGTTGTGAGCCCAGATGGCGCGGTGGCATTGGTGACAGCACCTTCGACCCCAACCCCCTACGGCTCATGGCAACTGCCTGATCCCTGCAGAACTGATGCTACGAGCACGACCCGGTGAGGCTCTTATGATCCAGCTTGTCAGGCGATTGACCCATCTGCGAAAGCCCTCCCGTTATTTAGTGAGCGGGCTAATCAGCTTCATTTTAGTTTGGAGCCTGTCGGGGGCAGGGCCTTTACCGGGATCTCTCCCCTGGAAATCGGTGGCGATCGCCCAAACATCTGCCTCAGATGATTCATCTGATTCATCCAATATTGCTGCAGACGCTGTCGCGTTAAGCCTATTAGACCAGGGCCGCCATGCCTATGAAACCGCAGACTATGAGACCGCCATTCGACTCTGGCAGCACGCACTTACCGAAACCGAACACCTTCTTGCCTTGCCTGATCAGGCGAGGGCGTTGACCTATTTATCCCTTGCCCATCAGCGGCTGGGGCAGTGGGATGACGCCGCAACTGCAATTCAAGGGGCGATCGCCGCAATGGAGTCTGCCCATGCGACCTCCCAGCCGTTAGTTTATGCTCAGGCACTCAATGCTTGGGGCTTGCTTGACTATGCCCTGGGGCGATCGCAACTTGCCTTAGACCACTGGCGACAAGCTGAGACGGTCTATCGTCAAGCTGGTGACTCAGACGGGGTGGCTGGTAGTCAGATCAATCAGGCGCAAGCACTCGAACATCTTGGCCTTTATCGACAGGCCTGTCGCATGCTTGCGACCCGCTTGCAGCTTGATCAGACCTGTGAGGCGATCGCACCAGTGCAGATCGACGGGCTCACAGGTGAGGATTCCCACCTGATCAACGCGATGGCAGTGCCGCTGCCGCTGCAGGTGGCCGCACTACAGCGACTGGGCAGTGTCTTGCGCCGCATGGGAGACCTGGACGGTGCCGAGCAGGTGCTGATTACGGGCATAACAGTTGCTCATAATCGCTCGCTGATAGAGCATCAGAGTGAATTGGGGATTACCTTAGGCGATACGACGCGATCGCGCTATCAGATTAGCCGCGACCTCTATGAACGCACCCGCGATCCTGAGATTCAAGCACAGGCCAGGGGCTATAGTGTGCAGGCGTTAGATCAGTATCGGCAGGCCGAAATCTTCGCGGCTGAGGCACAGCAGCCCTTAATGCAGGCTCAGGCTCGGTTACAGCAGTTGAGTCTGCTCTCCAACACTGAAGCATGGTTGCGGCAGCATGACCAACTAGCAGATGCAGATTCGCTCCAGACTCAGGTGCAGGCCCAGTGGCAGGTCATTCAACACAGCCCCTTTTTCGACCTTCCCCCCAGTCGAGCCGTTGCCGATGCCCATCTCGATCTGGCACAAACCCTGCTGCAAGCCCAGCGTCGCCACCAGATGAGAGAGAGCATTCCCCAGGCGATCGCCCAGGCCAGTGTGGCGCTGCAGCAGGCCATGATCATCGGTGATCCGCGCACAGAATCTTATGCCCGAGGCATTTTGGGGTTGATCGATGAACAGCTTGGCGACTGGAGCACCCAGCCAGACGAGGCATTATCGTACTGGCAGTCTGCCCAGCAGTGGAGCGGCTTCGCCCTGGCTTTGGCACAGGCTCATCAGGCGTGGGATCTGGCCTATCGGTGGCAGTGGCAACTGGGGCGGATCTATGAAAAGCAGCAGCATGATCAGGAGGCGATCGCCCATTATGAAGCGGCAGTAGAAACTCTGCAAAATCTGCGCCAGGATCTACTGAGCATTAGTTCTGAGTTGCGGTTTTCCTTTCGAGATGATGTCGAACCCGTCTACCGGGCTTTAGTCGAACTGTTACTCAAAGCCCAGCCTCAGGCAACGCCCAGTCAAGCCAGTTTGCAACAGGCCATCCAGCAAATTGACGCCCTGCAAGTGAGTGAGCTAGAAAATTTTCTGCGCTGCAATCTGGTGCGCTCATTCGCTGTCAGTGAGACCGATCCTGATCCAACAGCGGCGGTAATTTACCCCATCATTCTCAAGCAACAGCTCGCTGTGATCATCAAGCTGCCTCAGTCGGATCAGCTCCAGTTTTATGCGATCGCCCAGCCTGAGAATGAGGTCAATTCAACGTTCACGACCTTACGCCAAGAGCTAGAAAAGCCCTATCCGTCGCGCATGAGCCGCCTCTTAGGGCAACGAGTGTATGATTGGCTGATTCGGCCTGCGGTTCCAAGCCTGGAGGCTGCTAACGTCAAGACGCTAGTTTTTGTGCTGGATGGCACCCTACGCAATGTGCCGATGTCCGCTTTATATGACGGGAAGCATTATCTGATCGAGCAGTTTACGATCGCCCTATTACCCGGTCTGCAGCTGATTGAGCCCAAGCCGTTCACGCAGGTCGATTTGAGCGTTTTGGAGTTTGGGCTATCAGAACTGCGTCCTGATTTTCCGCCCCATCAGGGCTTTGCTCCCTTAGAAAATGTCGAACGGGAGCTAGAGCAAATCCGAACGCAAACCACCGGGCGGCAGTTGCTCAACCGCCAATTTACCCGTGCCGCCCTGCAGCGACTGACGGCCACCACGTCATTCCCCATCATTCATCTGGCCACCCACGGGCAATTTAGCTCAGAACCCGATGAAACATTTATCCTGGCGTGGGATCAGCGGGTCGATATCAACACACTGGGCCAAATTTTGCAAAGCCGTAGCCAGAGCCGCCATGCCATCGAGCTGCTGGTCTTGAGTGCCTGTAAGACTGCTGCTGGCGATCGCCGCGCTGCACTAGGGTTAGCCGGGGTAGCTGTGCAATCAGGTGCCCGCAGCACCCTAGCCTCGCTCTGGTATGTCGATGATCAGGGCACCGCTGATCTGATGAGTCAGTTTTATGCCGAACTAGCCTCTGACATCCCAATCACCAAGGCTGAAGCTCTGCGCCGCGCCCAGCTTGACCTGCTGCACAATCCGCGCTACCGATCGCCCCTTTATTGGGCTCCGTATGTCTTAGTTGGTAACTGGCTTTAAATCTGAACCATTGTTAAATTGTGTGCTTGAATGCTACCCTTTCTGCCACACGAGTGAACTAGGGGTTCTCCTTCTCAAACAAGGACAATTTGAAAGACGTGTTTCTACCTCACCGTTTAGCGATCTGTGTTATATCATTCGCGAGTAATAGAAGCCTGAATCTATCATCACAAATTATTCTGAAATTCAGCAATGTTGCATTTTGCAATTTCGCATTGGCATCAGTGATATTACATTTACCACCGCATACTAAGCGGCAGCATGGGCTGAAAGGATATCTGCTTGCCCTGGAATGTTCCATCAAAGCTGAGTTCTACCCAATAGTTTGCTCCCATCCTCATCTGAATCACCTTCATATCAACAACTGTCTGAAGTTCTGGAGAAAGGCAGTTGGCATGAGGGCTGACCACCACTACCTGCGTTAGCTCACGGAACCCGATCAGATGCTGGAGCGGTTGTGCCTTTTCAGTCGGATAGGTGTCTTGACGCCGTCCGAATGGGAGATAAAACACCATGGGCTCTGTTAGCACATCAGAATTCGCAGCCACAGCAATACTCACCGACTCCGGTAAATAGGGCGGATGATAGCTCCAACTGGGAAAGGGTAGCTCATCATATGATGGCGTTGAGGGCTCTGTGGGTCGCAAACAAATGCCAAACGGACAGGCTCCTTGATGGCGGTTTGCCCAACGGTTCCCAAGGAGGGTGCGACGAACATGCTCAGACTGGGTTTCGCTGGGAGTGTGTACCCAAAGTAATTCCAGCATCCCATTGTTGAAGAAGAAACGACGATTTGCCGTTCCCTGTCCTGGATGCGTATTTGATGTGCCTTCAGTGAGGCCAAAGGCTTTTAACGACATGGCTTCTGGTGCGTTCAGGGTTGTGCAAATAAACAGATGGTCAAGTTCAAAGGGCATCAATCAGTTGTTCCGTATGTCTAACGCTGTATTTGCACTCGTGCCATGCCTGAGTAGACATTAAATCTCTGCTCTCTTAAGAAGCCAATCAGCGTCATGCCAAACTCCTGAGCCACGGTAATCGCCAAACTGCTGGGGGCAGAAACCGCACATAATATTGGCACTTGAGCCATGACACATTTTTGCACCAGTTCAAAGCTCGATCGCCCACTCACCATCACAATATGCTGATTCAGCGGGAGTTGATCGGCCAGCAGTGCCGCACCGATCAGCTTATCGAGCGCATTATGTCGGCCAACATCTTCTCGCACGCGCAACAAGGTACCATCTAAATCAAATAATGCAGCCGCGTGCAGCCCCCCCGTCTTTGAGAAGATGCCTTGGGCGGCTCGCAACTGATCGGGTAGACGATATATCACATCTGGAGGGATGCAAACATGCTCCGGCTGCCCAGTTGTTTGGGTGCATCCTCGAATGCGTAGGGCTTCAATGCTGGCTTTGCCACAAACGCCGCAGGCACTGGTCATAAAAAAATGGCGCTCTAGGGGCTGCAACTGGGACGTGTTTAACGGATTCTGCAACACCACATTGACAATATTATGGCGCTGGTCGCCATCGATCTGCGGATCAACGCAATAGCTCAGACGATATAAATCCTCTCGATGATGAATGAGCCCTTCTGCAAATAAAAAGCCAGCCGTCAGGTCAAAGTCGGCACCGGGAGTCCTCATGGTGACAGCCAGGGTGTGCTGAGGCGACATCAGGCGAATTTCGAGCGGTTCTTCGACCGCCACCTGATCAGAACACGATCGCCCCTGCCCCTCAATTACGCTCCAAATTACCGCTTTCGCCTTGCTTCCAGGTAGTTTATCCATATGTTTAGATTACAAGACTGAGCTGACAACACCAGCGGCAGGCGGATTCAAGGGTTAATGTAAATTGATTCATTGATCTCGCATCAAGATATTTCTTCGCATCAAATTGTATCGGGTTTGTATCGTTTTATGCTCATTGTCTTGTAGCGAACTTGACAGAACAATTTTATTTGAAATATATGAGAAGGTACTCCCTCACTCCACGGAGACAACTTCAATGACAACAGCTTCAATGACGACAGCAACTCAACGATGGGCGATCGCCCTTTCTGCACTGGCACTTTGGGGATGTTCTGCATCTCCAAATTCGACAGTGGATGCAACCGATGCTCAATCATCGCCTCAGGCTACCATCCTGATTGATGGCTCCAGCACGGTTTATCCACTCACCGACGAAGTGGTCAAGGAACTGCAGTTTGAAAATGAAAACGCACCGGAGATTACCGTCAGTTTTTCGGGCACAGGGGGCGGGTTCCGTAAATTTTGCGCGGGTGAAACCGATATTAGCAATGCCTCACGCCCAATTCTGGCAGATGAAATGGCGGCGTGCCGAGCCAGCGGCATTGACTATATCGAGATTCCAGTTGCCTACGACGCTCTGACAGTGGTGGTTCATCCTGATAACGACTGGCTAGATAGCCTCACCGTTGATGAACTCAAGGCGATTTGGGAGCCTGCTGCCGAAGGCTCAATCACCCGCTGGAGCCAAATCCGCCCTGGGTTCCCCGATCAGCCACTAGAGCTGTATGGGCCAGGGCGTGATTCCGGCACCTTTGACTACTTTACAGAAGCAATAACAGGCGAATCAGAAGCCAGCCGCACGGACTACACCGCCAGCGAAGATGACACAGAACTGGTTCAGGGTGTGGTGGAGAATCCTTATGCTCTCGGCTATTTTGGCTATGCTTACTACAAAGATAGCCAGCAAAAGCTGAAAGCTGTGGCCATTGACAGTGGCGAGGGATCTATCACCCCATCGGATGAAACAGTGATTAGCGGCGACTATCATCCGCTGGCGCGTCCATTGTTCATCTATGTTAACGCTGATGCGGCTCAAGCAAAGCCTGAACTGAGTACCTTTGTAGAGTATTACTTAAACAATGTTCGGTTTTTAGCAACGGTTGTGGGCTATGTGCCACTGCCCAATGAGGCATACAACATTGCCATGGAGCATTTTCAATCGGGTCGAGTTGGGACGGTCTTTGAGGGCAAGTCTCAAACAAATCTCACAATCGAAGACCTGCTCGAAAAAGAGGCCAGACTGTAAGGTGAAGTAACTCACGTTATCCGTAGGACAGACCCAACGAACTTGATCGAAAACAAGCTTGATAGAAATAGGTTACGTTTTCTATCCTAGGTGGGCAGAAGCGATCGCTGACAGGTTGGACAGATGCCATGAATGGTGAGCTGAGAGTCTAGCAGGTGATAGCCTTCTTTCTGCGCCACCTTGATCCCTGTTTTGAGAATGGAGTCGTTCTTAAACTCAGTTGTTTTCCCACAGCGGACACAAACCAGATGATGATGATGATAAGGATGCGGTCGATTTAGTTCGTAGCTCTTATATCCTTCTGACAGCTCCAGCTCTCGCAAAATGCCCATGCGCGCCATGAGCTTGAGATTGCGGTAGACCGTTGAGAGGCTGACCTTTTCATCTTGCTCATCTAGTAGCTCACACACCTCTTCAGCACTTAAGTGTCTGCCCTCAGGGAGATTTTGGAAAAACTGGAGGATGGTTTCCCGCTGGGGCGTCAGCCGCCATCCGCGCTCGTTGAGTTCTGCCTTTAATGAGGCTACGCTGTACATGGCGATCGCCCTCCTCAATAACCGTTCCTTATTGACAGGATACCTAAATGGAGAGGGTATTTGCAAGAATAGAAGCTTATTGAAAATGAGTGTCAGGGATCAGGGCGATCGCTTTACCCTCAGAGTAAGTCGCTTAAAAGAAGTTGACTAGATTAAATCTATTTAATTCTCAAAAGGCAACATGCTAACTTAAGAATCTATCCTAACTAGTGATAAGGCATATCGGCCTCAGTCAAAAACTATTTTCAAATGGTTGGGTTAGGTTCCTAGGATTAGACTATTCACTGCGACTTAGGGTATCGCCCAGCTTCATGAAGCCGACGTTTTTGAAACATCTGCCACCACCGCTTTATGGGCTATTCCGCCCAATGCTGGTGCTCTCTATCGTCCTCCATGGGATGTTAATTTTTATTCCAGCTCCCCATGAATCGAGTGATGACGCTAGCGAGTTGGCTGAAACCTCCATTCAAATTACTCGACTGCCGGAACTAACAAACCCGGCACCTACATCGCCATCGCCGCCCGTCCCGTCAGAACCGAATCCAGAACTAACCGCTGAGTTCAATCCTCCACAGCCAGCCGATGGGGGCAGATCTGCGCCACCACACGCTCCACCCTCTGCAAGCACCATTCCGTCAGCGCCTCCTAGCCCACCGCCAACACCCGCATCAACTGCCAACTCAGAACCCTCTGCTGCGGCTAATCCTGCTGCCCCGCCTCTGATAGATACGCCCTTGCCATTTGCCAATTTTCCGCAGCTTGCCAATGCTGAAGGGGGGTGTTTTGGTCTGGAGAATTGTCATCAGGTGGAGGATGGCAACTTTCGTCAGGTTGGGGCGCGTTTTATTGAGCAACTTAGAGATCAGGGCTACCGCGTAGACCCTCGTGAAGATTTAGAAGAGACCGGAACCAAAGTTTATGAAGTTACACAAGATGAGACAACTCAGTATTTGACGGTGTTATCTCCCGAATTGGGCGTCGCAGTGTATGTCCTTGCTGCAGAACCTGTCACAGTGTCAAAGCTGCAAGAGGCAGAAGCTTTCTCTGCCGAATTTCAGCAAATTTTGGCTCAGGTTGCGGATGGGTCAGATGCCTTACCCACGCAGTTACCCTATCCGCAGTCGTTTAGCGATGGCACGACACTTCGTTCTGAAATCAGGCCGCCGATGTATTGGGTGAGAGATGTCGCTCCTGATCGATTGGCAATTCCACTGACCAATCAACTTGGGACTGTCGGATTTGCAGTCGAGTCAGTCGGCGAACATGGTGGCGTGCCCTTGTATCAAGTGAGCCAGGGGGCTTTTGCTGCCTACTTAAGCATTGTGCCTGCCACTAACCAGACTGGAAGCATTCTTGTCGCTTGGCATCGATTGCCGATTTGAGTGGCGAGTTCTCATGTCTTAAACTGCCGAGACATGATTTTAGACGGCACTCGAGTCGCTGAGAAGGAGCGCTTACCCATTGCCAACCCCTGCCGGGTTTGAGTGATGGGGTATGGCATCCTGCCCTAAGGCTGGAAATGGCCAAACTACCTCTGCCGCGATCGCCACTTGCACCCGACTGCCCGTCGAGACTGACAGATCGTCTGGAGTGCGAGCGACTAGCTGACGACCTGACACGGTTTGCACGCGATATCGATGTTCTCGACCGAGAAATTGGCGATCGCACACCACCCCATTGCCAGACGGATCAGACCTGATGCATAACTCTTCCTGACGCACCATCAAGTCGGCACAATCTGCATCCCATCGTTCAGACTGAACCGGAACTGACCCCAGCTCCGTTTCCCAAACAGCGCCGTTGCGACGAGCCGGAATAAAGTTGGCCTGGGTTACAAATTCGGCAACAAATCGAGAATGAGGCTGGCGATAAATCTCTTCAGGTATGCCCATTTGCTCAATGCCGCCTCTCCGCATCACGGCAATGCGATCGCAAATCGATAGGGCTTCTTCCTGATCATGGGTCACAATAATGCCTGCCGTCCCAGCTCGTTTTAGAATGTCTCGCAGCTCCTGGCGTAACTGCACCCGCACTTGCACATCTAGGTTGCTTAGCGGTTCGTCGAGTAAAATCAGCATTGGACGTGGTGCCAGCGCTCGGGCGAGAGCGACTCGCTGCTGTTGCCCACCTGATAGCTGATGCGGGTAGCGATTTTTGAAGCCATCCAGGCCAACAAGCTGTAAGATTTCGGCGATGCGCTGCTTGGCTGGAATCGGCTGCCGTTTATATTTGAGGCCAAAGGCGACGTTTTGGGCGACGGTGAGATGGGGAAACAGCGCATAGTCTTGAAACACCATGCCAATTTCTCGCCGTTCGGGCGGCACCCATTCACCATGACCTGTTACGGTGCGTTGCAATAGCTGAATGGTTCCAGATTGGGGGGTTTCAAAGCCGGCGATCAGTCTGAGTAAGGTGGTCTTCCCACATCCTGACGGGCCTAACATCCCTAGCAATTCTCCGTCGTAGACGCTGAGGGTGATGTCGCGCAGGGTCGGCGCTAGACCGCCTGGGTAATGATGAGAAATATTATCGAGATATAGCAGCGATAACGGCGTCATGAATTTAATCGAGATGGATTCGACTCGTATAAAGACGTACTTGGATCAATGTAATGCGTCAGAGATGGATGATGATTAGTCTCTTGCTCCAAATCCAGCAGCAGTTTACTGCCGTTTTTCGGTTCTGATGGTACGAGACGCAAGATCGCAGCGTCTTTCATTCGCAATCTTCAAGAATTCGCAACATTCAAGAAACAGATCCACAATAGTGTAGATTATTTTTGCAAGCAGTTCTCATTAGCTTGTGCCTATGTTGGGGTTTTCATGGATTCTGCTCGTTTGATTTGGGCTCATCGGCGATCGCTGAAGGGCAGAAATGCCATCACGCTGTGGTCGGTTGCGGTGCTGGCGATCGCCCTGTTGATTTTGATGCCGATTGCGGTTGTGCTCAGTAGCCTATCGGCTGATTCGGGTGAGGTCTGGCAGCATTTGGCCTCAACGGTCTTGCCGACCTACATCGGCAATTCTCTGACTCTAATGCTGGGTGTCGGCATTGGCGTAGTGGCAATCGGCGTGAGCACGGCGTGGCTGGTGACGATCTGCCAGTTTCCGGGGTGTCGCATCTTGGAATGGTCGTTGTTGCTGCCGTTAGCGGCTCCCGCGTACCTGCTGGCCTATGTCTATACCGAGCTGCTTGATTATTATGGCCCAGTGCAATCAGGACTGCGAGCCCTGTTGGGGTGGCAGAACGCCTCAGAGTATTGGTTTCCCCCCATTCGATCGCTGGCTGGGGCGATCGCCATGCTGGTGTTGGTGCTCTACCCCTATGTCTATTTGCTGGCGCGAGTGGCCTTCTTAGAACAGGCCAGTGGCATGTTAGAAGCCAGTCGATCGCTGGGCTGCAACCCGTGGCATGGCTTCTGGCGCGTGGCCTTGCCGCTGGCGCGTCCGGCGATCGCCGCTGGCACCTCTCTTGCCCTCATGGAGACGCTCAGCGACTTTGGCACTGTGCAATATTTTGGCGTCAGCACGTTTACCACAGGCATCTACCGCACTTGGTTTGGCATGGGAGAGCCCCTAGCCGCGTCACAGCTTTCATCGGTGCTGCTGCTGTTTATTTTGGGGCTGATTGTGCTCGAGCTGTGGTCGCGGCGGCAAAGTCGCTATTATCAAACGGCAACCCCGACTCAGCGCCGGGCTGCCTATAAGCTGACAGGGGGGCAGGCGATCGCGGCTGGGTTGACTTGTGCCATCCCAGTGGGCTTGGGGTTTGTTGTGCCATCGGCCTTGCTGCTAGAAATGGCGATCGCCCATGCCACTGAAAATTTCACCACCAACTTTTGGGTTTATGCCCGCAACAGCCTGCTTGTCGCTGGGCTTACCGCTGCTATTGGGGTGCTGCTGGCTCTGATTATGGCCTACGGGCGACGCCTCCAGCCTAATCCTGTGATGCATACAGCCACCCGCATCGCCGCCATTGGCTATGCGTTTCCCGGTGCCGTGATTGCCGTTGGCATCTTGATTCCTATTGGGCGATTTGACAACACTCTAGATGCTTGGATGCGCTCCAATTTTGGCATATCTACAGGGCTGCTATTGAGCGGCACCATCGTGGCTCTGATTTTTGCATATCTGGTGCGATTTCTGGCGGTGGCTTTTAGCACCGTAGAGTCCAATCTGACTCGCATTAAGCCCAGTCTCGACGATGCGGCGCGATCGCTTGGCTATACGCCTGCACGCACGCTGATTCATGTCCATGCCCCACTGATGAGCAATGGGCTGCTGACGGCAGCAATCCTGGTGTTTGTTGACGTGATGAAAGAACTGCCAGCAACGCTGATTGTGCGTCCGTTTAATTTCGATACGCTGGCTGTGCAGGTCTATCGTCTCGCCGCTGATGAGCGGTTAGCTCAAGCTGCAGCTCCAGCATTGGCGATTGTGGCGGTCGGCATGTTGCCTGTCATCCTCATGAGTTGGCAAATCATCCGGCCTCGGTCTGCATCCATTTCGCCCTAGATCTATCCAGCTATCCAAGGTGTTACTGCGTTTATGAAATCTCAGTTACTCGTCGTTGTGATGTTTGGTCTTGGCCTGGTAGCAGGAGGCGTGCAAAGCTGTGCTCAACCTGACCCAGCCGAGACCTTTTTAGAAACCAAAGAATGTCCTGATTGTGATCTCAAAGGACAAGACCTCAGCCAGAAAGATCTCAGTCGCGCCTTGCTCAATGGAGCCCTGCTCAATGGAGTGGATTTGAGCGAAACCAACCTTGCTGGTGCGTTGTTAGATAGTGCTGATTTAAGTGATGCCAACCTTGCTGGTGCTGATTTGTCAGGCGCAGCCCTGACTCAAGCCAACCTCACTGGCGCAGATTTATCCAATGCCAACCTGACCGGAGCATTTTTGCGGGGAGCAGATCTGAGCAATGCCACGCTTGCAGGCGCGACGTTTGAAAATGCAGATTTGGGCGGAGCCATCATTGACGAAGCCGATCTGGCTGCCATCAATACCCAAGGAGCGATCCTGCCCGACGGAACGATTAATAGCCCATAAAGCCCATAAGAATACTACTTCGTGGGAATGGGTGCCAAGATGTAGGCCACATAGGGGTGGTCTGTTGAATTGCTATAAACCCAGACTATGCTGCATTCGTGGCTGCTCAACAACTGCTGGGTTTTTACATTCCCGCTTGGGATTGTCCCCCCAACCCCGATTGAGGAACGGTTGCGCCCCCCAACCCCCTTCAAACGAAATGGCTGACTTGCATTGCAAGGCTGGGATGTCATCATCAACTGGGCTATGCTGAAGAATCATCTAGGCTGTGCAGCGTCGCTACTACCGATGAGACCCTTATGAGCTTAGCCCCCTATGAGCATTGATACATCCGAGGAACAACGATCGCCAAGCTCGATTGACAATCGCCTGCGAGACTTGCGCGATCGCCTGCGGGTGGGGCAGCAGCAGATGGCCGACTGGGCGGGTGGCCCCTTGGCTGTGTCTGCGGTGCCGGGAGCTGGCAAATCAACCGGAATGGCGATCGCCACTGCAATTCTACTGGCTAGGCGCTTTCAATCGGCCTCGTCGCTGTTGTCTCCTGCCCAGCAGCTTGTCTTAGTCACGTTTACGCGTTCTGCGGCTGCTAACCTCAAAG
The DNA here is from genome assembly GCA_964502605.1 of uncultured bacterium. Lineage (GTDB taxonomy): Bacteria > Cyanobacteriota > Cyanobacteriia > CAZCXK01 > CAZCXK01 > CAZCXK01. The sequence continues at coordinate 23,132 of CAZCXK010000023.1, read as the reverse complement.
CTAAAATCCGGCATCACTTAAAAGAGCTTGCTCTTCCACCGATTGGGTTTTCTGTTTATACGCTCCACGGGCTGGCCCTCAATATCGCCATTCGTCATCCTGACCTGTCGAGGCTCAATCTAGACCAGATGACGTTGGTTTCGCCCAACCAGAGCAATCGCCTCCTGCGCACCTGCATCGAACAGTGGATTTCAACCCATCCGGCCCTCTATCAACGCCTGATCGAGGGGCAACAGTTTGATGGCGAAGAAACAGAACGCTTGCGCCGCCAATCGGTATTGCGGACTGAAATCTTACCAGATTTGGCCTATGCCACCATTCGAGAAGCAAAAAGTTCAGGGTTGTTGCCTGAGCAACTCAGAGAGCAAAGCCGCACCGTGGTTCGTCGGTTGGCCTCGGATGGAAATGCCACCGAGAGGAGTGACTATGACATATTGGCGATCGCCGCCAGTCTGTATGAAACCTATCAACATCTGTTGCAGCAGCGCAACTTCATTGACTACGACGACATGATTTTGGCGGCGCTGCGAGTGCTGGCCGATGAGAGCGCCCGTCGGCTGTGGCAAGACCAGGTTTTCGGCGTCTTTGAAGATGAAGCGCAAGACTCGTCACCACTGCAGACGCGGCTGCTAGAAATTCTGTCTGCTGATCCAACAGATGTGCAGCAGCCGCTTAATCTGGTTCGGGTGGGCGATCCCAATCAGGCAATTAATTCCACCTTTACGCCCGCCGATCCAATCTTTTTTCGAGAATTTTGCGAACAATGTGCTCAACAAGGACGGCTCGCCGAACTTGATCAGGCCGGACGCAGCACCGCCATCATTATGGATGCAGCTAATATGATGCTGGCATGGGTCAACCAGCAGTGCGATCGCCTCAGCGAACCGCCTGTCACCGATCAAACTCCAGAAGGTTCTCAGCCCTATGTGACATCGCAGGCGCTGCCCTTCCGCCCTCAAATCATTCGACCTGTTGCCGACAACGATCCGCAGCCCGATGCCAACCCTGCCCCCACCGGTCGAGGTCTAGAAATTTATCAACCTGAACATATCTATCAGACCGTTGAGCTGATTGGGCAACGGGTTGAGCAATTGCTGAACGCGCATCCTCAGAAAACAGCAGCTGTTTTGGTGCGCGAAAACAAACACGGGCGCTTTATTGCAAATCTATTGCGTCACCCGGCTCAGCATGGGTTGCGGGTCAACCTGGGCGCGTCCAATATCTCAATTTATGACGTTGGCGAACAGGATCGCTATTCCCATGTGCCAACTGAGATTTTGGCGCTGCTGCAATTTCTGGATCGTCCGCATTCGCCCGACTATTTGAAGGCAGCACTCAAAATCTTGATGAGTCGCAAACTGATTCCCAGCCAAGATCTGAACGTGGTGACAGGGCTGCCCGAGCAGTTTTTATATCCCAGTGTGATTGATCCGCCGTTGAGTGAGTCGGTGTCAAAGGCGCAACGATATTGCGCTAGCTTGCTCCGAGCGCGGCTAGAATTGCCCCACTATCAGCTGATTCCGTTTCTGGCGCTGACGCTCAACTATGATCAAACAGAACTGGCAACTGCGGATAAGCTCGCCGAACGGGTCGCCCAACAAACATCGACAAATCAGTCTATGTCGGCGATTCTCAATGTTCTCAATGAAATTGTTGGCTCAGAAAGGTTTGAGCCGGTCGAAACAGAAGACGCTGAAGCCCGCTATACCCGCACAGGGCAGCTCACGATCATGACCATGCACAAGGCGAAAGGGTTAGATTGGGACTATGTGTTTCTGCCGTTTTTGCATGACAGTGTAATTCCTGGCAGCCTCTGGGTGCCCCCTCAAACCCAGTTTTTAGGCAACTTTAACCTGGCGGCGATCGCCCGTGCCCAAATTCGAGCGAGCATTCATCATGAGCCTGGGTTACCATCTGTGGATGCGGCATGGGAACGTGCCAAATATCTCAGCTTGGCTGAAGAATATCGGCTGCTTTACGTCGCGATGACGCGGGCAAAGCGGCTGTTGTGGATGTCTGCAGCACGACAGGCTCCCTTCACCTGGAACAAGCCTGAAAATCTGGAAGACAAGCAGCCTTGCCCAGCGCTGTCGGCGTTGAGAAGTCGCTTTCCGCAAGCCGTTGGATAAATAAAGACGTGAGAAAAAAAGACGTGAAGAAAATCACCATCATGGAATTGCGTCTGCAGGACATGACGCTGCACCGGGTAAGTTGAGCATCTCACCCAGCGAGAAACACCGAAACGGGTTCTCAGGAATCGGAACGCTGCCTGCCGCCACCCAAAACAAGAGCCGCTGCGGGTCAAATACTTCCTGGCGTAGAGAGCCGTTGCCGCCAATGCTGACATCATCATCAAACACGTCGAATGGGCTGACCTCAAATGTGTCAGGGTTGGTGCGATCGCGCAGAATGTTGACCATCACCTCAGGATTGATCTGGCCATAAACACTGGCAATGCCGTCGGGTTCAAGGACTTGTTCAAACCGCCGATAGCGCGAAAAACTCGATTCTGTCGGCACGTCTCGGCCTTCATACCCCGGCGCTAAGAAGTGGTTCGTCATATATAGGGTGCCGCGATCGCCCAATTCACGGACGCCCATTTCATCGCCTAAAAGTTCAAATACACCGGCCTGCTGAGATTTACCATCGGCAATTATGATCAGGTTGGCTCGCATTCTGGCATGAGACTCCATGATGGCGTAGGCTTCATCATAGAAATGGGCTCGCCTCATCACCTCAGACATCAGTTGCACATTGCTGGTGCCGTGCAACGACAGGTCGCTGAGATGCAGCGCGTGCGCTGTATCCAGTGAAATCGTGATTCCTTCTGCATTCATGCCCGAGTTGGGCCAGACGACTCCGGGCACCGCGATAAACATATGCGGAATGCCATCATTGGGCTGGCGCACAAAAATGGTAGGGTTGTCGATCCAATATGGCAAGGGGCTACCATTGTTGTCGAGGGTGCGCCCATGATAGAGCTGGCCATCAATCGTTGCATCAAAGGCAGCGACAAAGTTGGCGCAGCCATCATTAAATAAGATCTGGGGCAGCAAGTATGTAAAAAACTCTTGATAGACATCGCCAAACGCCAATGTCATACAGGCTTCCAGGGTAATACCAATGTCGGCTGTCGCAGCAACCAGCCCCCGGCATTCATCTACGACTTCAGGGAGCGATCGCCGCTCAGCTAGCCGACCGAGTGCAAACCCCTTGCCAAAGAAGTTTAAGGTGTCAATCACTTCACGACCTAGCGACGCAATTTCATTGTGCAGCAAGGTGCCATGCTGGTAGCCCATTTCATAGGAGGTGCCTTGCAGCCAGACGACTTTGATGGGCCCATAGTCTTCGCGATGGGAGGGCACAGGAGTCCAGATACCCGTTGGGGGTTGCCAGGTCGTTTGCGCCTCAGTAGTAAGTGTAGGCTGAGGGCTAGGGGGCAATTGAGCAGAGTTGCTCCGGCTTAACGGCATCAATATTGTGCCTGCCCCAATCGTCCAGAGGCAAGCAAGAGCAGTAATTAAGCCCAGTCGCAGCAGCGATCTGTGAGGCGGTTGCTTGAGACGCCATCGATTTAACCGACTCAATCGCATCTAGCCCTCTTGCGTCATCATCTTGAGTAGCTCTGTTTCAGAAAGCTGAACCACGCCTGCATCTTTGGCCTGTTTGAGCTTTGTCCCAGGCGATCGCCCTGCAACTAAATAGTCAACCTCAGCCGTAAGAGAGCTGCTCACTCGCCCTCCTGCTCTCAAGATCAATGCCATGGCCTCATCATGGGTCATAGTTGCAAGGGTGCCTGCAATGACAAAGGTTTTGTCGGCTAACGGCTTCTCGCTAGCACGGTGGAGCTCATTTAATACCTGACTTTTTTCGCGATTGATATCATCAATGCGTTGCTGGAGCAGCATCACCGATTCTCGTTCTTGCAATAGTTCATCATGCAGCCGTTCGAGACGGCGTTCTTGCGCTAGTTCTTTAAAGCCATGCTCCAGGGATGAAACATCAGCGTGTTTGCTATCGAGCTGATGGTCGAGGTCACCCTGCTGCTGCTGGAGATGATCGAGCTGTTGATGAACCGCCAGAATTGCCTGTTTTTCCTGACCGATCTCGTGTTCGACTTGAGTGATATGGTCGGATAGTGACGTGATCCGCTGTTCGAGGTGAGATAGCGTTTCTCGTTCACGCTGCAGTTCGATTTCTAGCTGCTGGTTTTGCCAGTTCAAATCGTTGAGCTGCTGTTGCAACCGTCCGTTGTCGTTCTTTTCTTGCTCTAGCTCCCCCTCCAGCCGTTCTTTTTGCTGATTGAGTGTGCCAAACTGCTGCTGCAAGAGCAGAATATTATCCTGCTGCCGCTGGATTTCTAAGCGAATGTGCGATCGCTGATGGAGAAATTCCTGAAACTGCTGCTGAAACGATGAAAGCTCGGCCTGTTCGCGCTGAACGGTTTCATCAACATGGTGACTCTGCTGAGAAAGCTGTTGAATCTGCTGATGCAAGACATTGATGTCGTCTTGCTCATCTCCCAACGATGTGGTGAGGTGCTCTCGCAGCTGTCGCAGCTCCTGCAGTTGCAGCTCTAATATCAACATGCGATCGCGCTCTTTTTGAATTTCGTCATCAGCCACCTGTTTCTGCTGCGTCAAATCGCTCAACTGCTGCTGTAGAGTCAGGTTTTGTGCCTGCTCAAGCAGTAGTAACTCGTTGAGGCGTTCTTTTTGCTGATTGAGCTGGCTCAATTGCTCGTGCAGTGACGCAGTCTGAACCCGCTCCTGCTGAAGCTCGCGCTCAACCTGGTCTTTTTGCTGGCTGAGCCGACTCATTTGCTGGTGCAGTTGACGGGTGGTGCGCTGTTCTTTTCGCAAGTCGCGCCCAAGTTGGTCGAGCCGCAGGCGCAAGCGGCGAACTTTTTGTTGCTCAATCTGACGCGCCGCCTCAACGTCGTCATAGCGCTGAGTCAGACTATCTACCTGCTGATAGAGCTCGTCTAGGCGATCGCGGGCTGGGTCAAGCTCAGCCATGAGGCGATCGCTTTGCTCAGTCAGCTGACTCAACTGCTGCTGCACCTCGGCCAGTGCGGCTGATTCATGCTCTAGCATGGTTTGTGCGGTGTCTCGATCCCGCGAGACTCTGTGTAATTGCTGCCGGAGCTGGTCAGACTCTTCGTGTTTCTGGTGCAGAGATGTCTCTAGCTGCTCTCGTTGCTGCGTTAAGTCGGTCAGTTGCTGCTGAAGTGACTCGACTAACCTAGTTTTTTGCTGGAGGTGAGCCTCCAACTGCTGATGGGTGTGGCTGAGCTGTTGCAAGTGCTCTGAGAGCGATCGCACCTGATCTTGGGCTTGGTGCAGCTCGGTATCAACATGATGGCGATCGCGGGTAAGAGCCTCAATCTGTTGATGCATTTGCTCAAGCTGAGCCTGCCTCTGATTCAGCTCATCCTCAACCTGTTTTTTTTGCTGGGTGAGAGTATCAATTACTCCTTCTAACGATGCAGCATGCGTCTTTGCAACGACCCAATCTTTTTCCAGTCGAGCCTTGGCTTGCTCTAGCTCAGAGGTGGCTCGTTTGACCTGTTCAAGGTGACTCTCAAGGGTGGTTTTGCGAGTTTGGAGCTGCTGATTTTCCCGCTGGAGCGTTTGATTCGTCTGCTCAGTTTGTTCTAGCTTTTCGGTGAGGCTTTCTCGCTCATGTTCCAGCTGCTGCTGGCGCTCAAGCTCATTTTGAAGACGTCGATGCGACTGCCTTCTCAACTGAAAGTAGGCCAGGAAAACTGTCAGTAAAGTAGCCGACCCTACGAGCTCACCAATGAGTTCATACGTCATGACCGATGCCCTGAGGAAGAATCCTCAATGTATTGACGGGTGAATGCTAAGTTGCTAAATATTTATTGGCTATTGTTAAGCCATCTGTCTCCAAATAGCGAGGTCTATTACAAAACTTTTCTTAGGTAACTGTGTAGAAGATATCACAGGAATTGCAATGATCTGCTGTAGCCTGATGACGAACGCCAGCATGAGGTCAACGGGTCATGAAAGCAGCACAGCTCCCGATCAGTAGGCGGCTTGTCGAAAATCAGATTAGAAAAACTGCCAAGCGTGTGATGACTGGCAGCGGCATGAATTCTGCGACCCGGCGGGGCAATAAGGAATTAAATCACCTCGTGCGTCGTGTGGCTCAACAGCCAATCAGCAGCCTTGAGCAGGCGTCACAAATTGGCGAAACATTGGGTCAAAGCATTGTCACCCTTTCAAATCAACTGGGGCGCACCTCCCTCGACCAAGGGATCATCCGCCAACTGGTGGTGCAAGATGCCCAATTTTCAGTGAAAAGAGGAGACCCTTCAACGTTTTCCGCCAGCCCTGTGGCCCCAAACTTGGCGGAGGGAGAGGGAGCGATCGCAGCACAGTCAGCAGTGGAGACTTCGGCTGAGGCTGCGAAATCATCAGTAGCACCCCCGGCCACATCCTCAGTAATATCTGCAGTAGCAGCACCTGAAGACTTAGAGCCAGAAGCTGAAACAACAGAAGCTGAAACAACAGAAGCTGAATCGGTAAAACCTGAACCGACAGAAGCTGATGAGTCTAAGGAACTCGAAGTAGAGGACGTGGCCTTAGATGTGGTTGCTGCAACTCCAGACGAAGTGGCCGATGATACCGACGAAGTATCTGAATTAGATCCGCCAGAACTAGAAGACGATACACCTGATGCTGATGCCTCAGAGGCTTTAGAGGCGGCAGAGGCGATCGCCCCCTTAGACGATTCAGATGACGATTCAGACGCCTTAGCGGAATCAGACCAGTCTGGTGCGTTGGATCAAGAGCCGTTGGATCAAGAGCCAGATGAAGAACGAGTGGCGATCGCTGCTGAGGAGACACATTGACCTGATGCCTCGCGGCTGAAAATGAGCTAAAAATAAGATGAATAGGCTCAGGTGGGCAAATCGGGACAGACGTATCAATTTTGACAGTCAGTGATCAGGAACTCCTACTTCAAGCAATCGTCCTGCAAATCATCACCATATTTGCGGCTGCTTTGATGTCGGTTGAGTCCAGCATCGCGGCGATCGCCGTTCTAATTTGTACTCGCTGAAATCAAGCCCAGTTAAACCGCTTGGGGTCTGTTCTGTCAATCTGCCGATTTCCCTGTGCTAAGTACTATGTCCTGTCGTTTGATGCTTTGGGTTGCTACAAGTCTGGTGAGTGGTCATGTTCTGTCGTCTAGTGTGGGGGTGGGTGCATCAGAGGTGCGGCTGGCCTCTGGCGTGAGTTCAATTTCTCTGCCAGCCAATGCTGCCACTCTAGCCAGTTTTCCTCATGTCAGTCTGGCTCAAACCAGTTCGACGCTCTCGCAGCCCTCATCATCAGAGGTGACTCTGAGCAATGCCGAAGTTGCTCAACTGCAAACCCTGCTGCGAAGAGCCGGATATTACAACGGTGAGATTGATGGCGATTATGGCGACGAAACTCGGCGTGCCCTACTAGAATTTCAGCGGCGGTTTAAGCTGGCGGATACAGGCGAGGTAGATAGTGACACCTGGCGGGCCTTGCAAACTCTCGACCCCGATATCGATATTTCTGGATTGGGTGACGATGAGAACGCTCCTGCTACCATCCCAGATGACTCCGAGCCTGCTGAGGGGGAAGCAAGCCCTGAATCCATTGCATCGTCTCCAGATACAGATGTTAATTTGGATGCGCCATCCGATGCCGATGCCGAGACCTCAGCCGAGGATCCAGAGGATACCGAGAGTTCAGGAACCACAGGCTTGGACTGGCTGAGGCGACTGCTGATTGTGTCTGTGGTCTTGGGCGTTGCCAGCACAGTCGCCTATGCTCTAGCCCACTACGGATTGGTGCAAACACCCCGATCGCGGCAGGTTTCTCTCTGGTTGAGACGGTTCACAGCCCCCCCCGCCCCGCCGTCTGCAACAGCTCGATCCGCCGCCGCGAGTCGCAGATTTCGGCAGTCTCATTCGACACGGGCGATCGCCTCTCCGCCGCAAACCCATGTGCCTAAAGCATCTGATGCTGTAGCTGATAGCGCTGCAGCTGATAACGCTGAACCTGTTGAGTCATCCATATCGGACGAGCCAGAATTAATGCTGCCGACGCGAGTGACTCCCCTCTCCCAAACGGATGTGACTCGACAGTTGACACTTGACCTACACCACACCGATCCCAGCATTCGCCGCAAAGCAATTTGGGAGCTGGGTCAACAGGGTAATTCAGATGCGATTCTCACCCTGACCGAGCTGATGCCCAGTTCTGATTCGCATCAGCGCTGTCTCCTTTTGGCTGCAATTTCAGAAATTGGCATTCGCACCCTCAGACCCATGAATCGGGCCCTGATCGTATCTCTACAAGACGAAAGTGTAGACGTTCGCAAAAATGCGATTCGAGAAATCACCCGTATCTATGATTTGGTGACTCAAGTCAGCTATCACTTGCGCCATGCCGTTGACGATGCCGATGAAGAGGTGCGAAAGACTGCTCAGTGGGCGCTCAGCAGAATTGATCGCACTCTGGCTCAGTCAGATACAACGCTACCTGACTTGTCAACGTTGGTGCAGTCGAATGAGCCAAATTCGGCAACGCGACCTGATAATGTGGAAATGTCTGCAATGAACCGTTTATCGGGCGATCGCCCCACTTCACATTAAATCGACGTTCACAATGACGCTGCCTCCATGAGCGACAATCCCTTCTTCAGGTTGATTCAGAGCGGTGTAGACCCCTGGAATCAATGGAGAGATGCCCACCCCGATGCCAAGCCGGATTTAAGTCGCTGCTATCTATTTGAAGCCAATTTGCGCGGGGCCAATTTGCAGGGCGTGATTTTCAACCGTACCTGTTTAATCGGTGCCGATTTAGCTCATGCCAATTTAATGGGGGCTGACCTCAGCGGTGCCTATGCCAGTGGTGCCTGCTTTACGGCTGCCAATCTTGAACGTGCTACCCTCACCGGAGCCAATCTCAGCGATGCAAATTTAGCGGCAGCCACGCTGGTCAATGTTCAGGCAGATGGCACAGATTTTAGTGCCGTGCGGCTCAGCGGAGCCTATCTGAAAAACTGGTCAATGAATTCGGCGACGAAGTTTGAGCGGGTAGACTGCACCCATGTTTATCTGCGGCAGCAGGGGCAGGGGCGTTACCCCCAGGCGGGTGATTTTAAGCTGGGAGAATTTGCCTCTCTGATCCGAGACAACCCAGATATCTCGACGTGGGCGATGTACTCGCCTCCTGATCAGCCGTCCTCTGATGATCTGCCTCAAGCGATCGCCCCAGATCGGTTGCCACCCTATGCATCTCGGCAAACTGCAGACTCGCCCTCACTCGATCAGCCTGCCGATGCATCTGCTGAGCCTGCGATCGCCCCTAGCTCAAATGTGATAGAAAGCGACATAGAAATTGCTGTGGGGTCTGCCGATAGCCTTGAGTCAGTGCCCGTAGAGAAGCTTGAGGAGAAGCTTGAGGAAAAGCCCAATGCAGATCAACCGGAGCAGAGGGTTGTTCTCGATCGGTTAAGCCCCGATCGCTCGATTCTCGATCCGTGGTTAGACAATCCTCAAGAGGACGAGGCAGAAAGTCCCACCCAAATCGCTCCACCACTAGAGCCTGCGATCGCCTCTACAGATCATCCTGGAGTTCAGTTATCGCCCTGGCATCGCCAGTTACCCAATCGCTATCCTTCACCAGTCATTACTCAAAATCAGCGGCTAGGCATGGGCTTGGTGATCACGGCTGTTATTTTAGCAGTGGGTGCGATCGCCAGTCTGGCCACAGTGGGCTGGCGCGCTGTTACTCGCTCTCCCCAGCCAGAACTGGCTGCTGGTTTGCCCGATTTTCCCAATTTGCCCTGCGATGAGCCGCCACTGCCCGATGTTTCGGCTCAGACCCCCACCTATAGTTATCCAAACGGGGCCCAGTTTTACGGAGACTTTGCAGATGGGGTCCCGCTAGATGGGCGCAGTACAATGCTATTTGCCAATGGCGATCGCTATGATGGCGACTATGAAAACGGCCAGCGGCAGGGCTGTGGCACCTTTACCTTTACCAACGGGCGGCAGTATGTCGGCCAATTTGAGAATGACCAGTTTGAGGGGCTGGGCATCTGGACACTCGAAACGGGCGATCGCTACGTGGGAGAATTTCAGGCTAACAAATGTAACGGTGAGGGAACATTCCTATTTACGGATGGGTCAACCCAGTCCGGACGATGGCAAGATGGCACCCTTGTTGACGGAGGGTTGTCCTGTAGTCGAGGGGCTGTTCGCTTGCCTGACTCTCCATTATGAGGAGGATGAATCATGGTTAACTCGTCATCTATCAACCGATGGCTTTTCAACGCTTCAATTGCACTGGTGTCAGTGCTCAGTCTGGGTGGTTTGGCGCTATCGGCGCGAGCCCAAGACGTACCGCCGCCCACGCCGATTCCAGAAGAAACTCCCGAGGCCGCTCCTTCAGACGAGGCTATGCCTGCTGACGATCTCCCGGCCACCGAAGACCCGTCTTTGGATGAGCCGGAGGCCGATCCCATCTTAGAGAACGAATCCACTGAGACGGAATCCACTGAAATGGAATCCACTGAGACGGAATCTACTGAGATGGAATCTACTGAGATGGAATCTACTGAAATGGAATCTACTGAAATGGAATCTACTGAGATGGAATCTACTGAGATGGAATCTACTGAGATGGAATCTCCGGCGAGTCCAGCACCCGTCGAAGATGAACCCACACCCTCTCCTGAGGCAGAGGCACCATTAGAAGGTTCATCTGAGGTCGTCACCGACGAAACCTACCCACGAGCCCTATGGTAAGCTTGAGGGCTCCACAATAACATCTGGTAGGAGGGTATGAATCCACACCTCCATATCTTGAGGGCAGGCTAACTCAGTCTGCCCTTCGCATGTTCATGAGCCGCGATTCCTGGCTCAGTAAGGCCACACTCAGCGTCACAACGATCACACCTGCTAGCTGCTGAGCATTCAGCGTTTCTTGGATGGCAAACCAGGCTAGCACCACAGTTAGGGCAGGATTCGTTGCGCCAATCATAGAGGCAGAGGTTGCACCAATCAGCCGGATGCCAAAGTTGTTGATTAGATGTCCGGCAAATGTGACCACAGCCGACAGCAGGCCACCCATCCAGAGGGGCAGCCAGGCCAGTTGAGCAGTGGGCATTGGCCAGATCAGTAAGCTCACGGTCGATAACAGCAGGGTGGTCGCAAAGCTCACCCAGGTAAACGGCACGGGGTGAATATGCTCAAAACTCTTTTGAGCCACGATTGTGTATGACGCATAGGCAATACCCGACGCAATGCCCATGACGATGCCAAGCCAGCGACCACTACTTTCGGCAGCTTCGGTGGGCGGCATGGTCAGCGCACTGCCCACTAAAATGACGACCATTACAGCCCAGCGAAATAGACTGGGGCGATCGCCAAAAATCCGCCACGAAAAGAAAGCAGTAAAGACTGGGTAGGTGAAAAACAGCGTCAGTGCAATGCCTGTTGGGATTAGCCCAATGGCAACGTAAAGCATCGCCAGATAGAGAAACATCAGAACACCGCACCCTACAGATTGCCACAGCACATGCCGATGGGCGATCGCTTTCAACTGACGCAGGTCTTTCCAGGTTGGCGTATAAAGCTTGGTCGCCAGGGCTGCCATCAGCGGCACCACTACCAGCGTCCGCATGAACATTAGCAAGAATGAATTTTGTAGCGTGGGCGTGACAAACCCCCCTGTAGACAGCACACCAAATAGTTCATGCTCGTTGAACAGCACTCGAACAACAACATTTTGAACACAGAAAAAGGTAGACGCCAGCAACACAATCAGAAAACCAAGCACAATGATTCCAACGATTAAAAGGACATCCTGATTCTAAGGAACTGAGATGAAAGCATGTGGACGTTCTGCTATGGGTTGACTCTAGTGGCACGAGTTATTTTGTATTGATGACTGAATATTTGATGACTGATATCTGAGCAAATCAGTATGCTGGGGTTTGGTAGAGTAAGCATCTGAGTTAACCCATCATTCGTTTTGCATGATGTCTAACGTTCTCAAGCAGGCACAGACCGCTGCTCAGGCTGCAGATTGGGGTTTGCTATATCGATGTCTGCAACAGCTCTTATCGGGCGATGTCGCTTTGACCTCGACTTCATTGCCGGTTGAATTACCGCCTGATCTGCAATCGGTTGACGTGCAAACGCTGCTCGATTTGGTGCTCTATGGGTTAGAAACTGGAGATTTTCAGGCTCGCTGGGACATTGCCAAGGTGATCCCTAGTTTTGGCTCAACTGCGATCGCCCCTCTCATTGAGTGCCTCAACGATAACGAAGATGATTGGGAACTGACCTGGTATGGGGCTCGCATTTTAGGTGAATTTCAACATCCAGAGGCGATCGCGGCCTTGGTCAATCTGCTGCAAACTTCGCCTCAAGCAGATATCGTGACTGCTGCCACGACGGCTCTAGCCAATAGTGGGGTATCGGCCATTCCAGCGCTGATTGAGCTACTGGCGACTGATGCAACTCGTCATGCTGCCGTTCAGGGGTTAGCGCAGATTCAGCATCCGCAGGCGGCAGCGGCGCTTGGCCAGGTGGTGTATGACGCTGACCCAACCATTCGGGCAACTGCCATTACGGCGCTCAGCCATATACAGGAGCCACAGATTCATCTAATTTTGGTTGCCGCCCTAACCGATGTCAGTGCAGCCGTGCGACAGGCGGCAGTCGTGGGACTCGGGTTGCAGGCACGGCAGCTCAATGAGACTGAGTTGCTCGGTTGGCTGGAGCCCTGTCTGTGGGATCTGAGTTTAGAGGTACGTCATCAGGCGGCGATCGCTCTCGGACGGCTGGGGGCTGCTGCGATCAACGTGCTCTCTGAGGCGCTGCGATCGCCCGATACGCCCGTTCCTGTGCAGATGACGCTCATTCGGGCCTTAAGCTGGGTGGGCACAGACGCAGCTCTCAGGCATTTAGAGGCCTATCTGCATCTAGCTCCGGCTGAAGCGCACCTGACAGAGACTGAAATCAGACTGCTATGCTGCGAAATTTTTACAGTGTTGGGGCGCATTGACCTGCCTGAATTGAAACCGATCGCCACCCATATCTTGATCCAGGCGATCGCTACTCATCATCCAGTTGCTCAGCAGCCAGATGCTCAACAGGCGATCGCCCTCAGCCTGGGTTATTTGGAGCAACCTGCGGCACTAGAGGTCTTGATTGATCTGCTCGCTAACCCCGAACCCAGCGTGCGGTTCCATGTTATTGCTGCGCTCAAGTACCTGTCGCCCGGTGCGGTGCATCAGCAGCTCGAACAGATGATCACACGGCCCGATCTGCATCCCGATTTACAAGCAGGAGTGGCGATCGCCCTACAAGAGTGGGCTTAGGACTGATAAGCACACTATCAGATCGCTGCTAGATCAGGTTCTAAACTAAGCGTCATCGTGCAATCTCTGCATGTTCTGATGGGGTAACCTCAGGTAATACAGGCAAAATGTAGTGCATGATACGAAGCCTGATTCGTAATTCTCCTAATGTTTGCTTTTTAATGGGATGATTCTGCCTTGGCATATTCATCAGCCTCACATGCCGACCAATTGGGGGAAACACAGCATATGCGCGTAGAGCAATTGCAAGCCTTCTTGAATGTGGCAGAAACCAGGAGTTTTCAAAAAGCTGCTCAAAAGTGTGGAGTCACCCAATCGACTATTAGTCGTCAAATTCAGGCGCTGGAAGCAGAATTGGGGCTACCGCTGTTTCATCGCACGGCCCAAGCAAAATTGACCCTTGCGGGCGATCGCCTCTTGCCACGGGCGCGCAAAATCTGCCAAGAATGGAGCAACATCACTGCAGAAGTAAATGATTTACTGGCTGGGAAACAACCCGAACTCTGTGTGGCCGCCATTCACTCAGTTTGCGCCCATTATTTGCCTCCCGTGCTGCAGCAGTTTTGTCAAGATTATCCGCAGGTGCAGCTACGGGTCACATCTCTAGGCAGCGATCGCGCGTTGAAAGTGCTACGAGATGGGTTGGTTGACGTGGCCATAGTGATGAATAATCGATTTCTCACGACCAGCCCTGAGATGGTCGTTGATATGCTGTATCAGGAGCCCATTGAGGTCTTAATGGGTGCCGATCATCCACTGACCGCCTATGCCGAAGTGCCCTGGGTAGAGCTTGCTCGCTATTCGCAGGTTGTGTTTAAAGACGGGTATGGGATGCAGCGTTTGGTGCAAGAGCAGTTTCAGCGGCAGGGTCTAGACTTCAAAGTCACACTCGAACTAAATACGCTCGACGCCTTTCGAGGCATCGTGCGTCAAGGTACCTCTGTGGCCCTGTTGCCTCAGTCGGCTTTATTTGACGTGCGCCGCGACCCAACGCTGACGATTCGCCCGACGGCGGCACCTAATCTGACGCGCCAAGTTGTGCTTGTGACCACCCACGATCGGCTTGAAATTCCACCTATTCAGCATTTTCGGAGTCTGGTGCAAAATCTGTTAGTTCAGCCCTTTCAAGCGCTAGTATCGCCGCGATCACTGGCTGTCGTCGGCGAATAGGAGTGCGATTCAGATCGCAGATGCACAGACCCAACGCCGATGGATGGTTAGAACCTCATGAGTGATGTATTTCGAGATTTTCTTCGCAAAGTCGGCAGTGGCCCACACACCTGTGAGAATCTGACCCGAGCAGAAGCGGCTACAGCCACTCGCATGATGCTGCAAGCTGAGGCCACCCCGGCTCAAGTTGGGGCATTCATGATCGCCCATCGTATTAAGCGCCCTACAGGTGAAGAACTGGCAGGCATGTTAGATGCCTACGCCGATCTCGGCCCCAGGCTAAAACCCATTACAGCTCCGCATCCTGCTATCGTGTTTGGCGTGCCCTATGATGGGCGATCGCGCACGGCTCCGATTACCCCGCTTACGGCTCTTGTTCTCGCGGCAGCAGGATGTCCGGTGGTGTTACATGGAAGCGATCGCCTGCCCACCAAATATGGAGTGCCGCTGGTCGAGATTTGGCAGGCTCTGGGCATCGATTGGACTCATGTCACACTCGATCAGCTGCAACAGATTTTTGCTCAAACCTATCTGGGGCTGGTTTACAGCCCCAATCACTTCCCATTGGCGGCTGGCTTGGTGCCCTATCGCGATCAGATTGGCAAACGCCCCCCTCTGGCCACCCTCGAACTGATGTGGTGCCCTTATGACGGTGACAGGCTGCTGGTGTCAGGGTATGTGCATCCGCCAACTGAGCAGATGATGCACGATGCACTCACTCGCTATGGCACTCGCCGCTGGATCACCGTCAAAGGGCTTGAAGGCAGCTGTGATCTCCCTCGCGATCGCACCTGCATTATTGGCATTGCTCAAACCCAACCCAACGAGTCTTTTGAGCGTCTGCTGCTGCATCCTCGTGATTACGGTTTTGCTGGCAAAGACATCCCCCTGCCCCCGACTTCTGACATAGCCCACCACATGCAAGCGGTCTTAAATGGCCAGGCTACTGACCTCAGCCGTTCGGTGATTTGGAACGCTGGGTTTTACCTCTGGAAACTGGGGGTTTCTGCCACCTTAGAATTCGGGTTTGCCCAGGCTGAAGCCATCCTGCACCATGGGCAAGCTGCCCAAAAATTGACTGAGCTGAATGGGGCGATCGCCACCTCATGCTCTCATCCCCAAACTGGGATGAATGGCCTCAACCGACTACCTGTATCCTATCCACCGATAACCTGACGGCTAACGTGATGGCCAAAATCAGCACGACTCCATGGAAGACAACCAAATGGAAGAGAGTCCGGTATGATAATTGGAACGTAAATATGCTCCATCAACTCACGTCTTAATCTTGCTCTCGTTATGAAACTGCTGCGCCACTGGCTCATTCTTCCTCTGATTGCATTATTTACCACTCTGACGGTTGTAAGCTGTGCAGGAGATGACAGCGACACCATCAAGGTCGGCTCCAAGGATTTCACAGAGCAATTTATTCTGGGTGAAATGTATGCCCTCGTGCTAGAAGACGCCGGGTTTTCGGTCGAACGTAAGCTCAGTCTTGGAGGAACGCCCGTCGCTCAAGCGGGTCTAGAAAGTGGCGAAATAGACCTCTACCCCGAGTACACAGGCACAGGGCTGCTCACCATACTCAAGCGGCCGGTCAGCAGCAATCAGCAAGAAGTCTATGACACGGTTGCGGCAGCATATCAGGAGCAGTTCAATCTTGTCTGGCTTGATCCGGCTCCGATGAACAATACCCAGGCTCTAGCCATGACGCCAGAGGGAGCAGAAACTTTTGGCATCCGCACCATTTCAGATATGGCCGAAAATGCAAGCCAACTGGTGATGATTGGGCCACCAGAGTTTGCTGAGCGAGAAGATGGGCTGCCCGGTCTAAAGCAAGCCTATGGTGACTTTGAGCTGAGAGAATATAAGGCTGTTGATGCGGGCTTGCGCTACAAGGGTTTGGTTGATGGAGACGCAGATGTCGCGGTGGCCTTTGGCACCGATGGCGAGATTAGCGCCTACGATTTGCTGGTCTTGGAAGATGACCAAAACCTGTTTCCGCCGTATCAGGTGGCTCCTGTGGTCAGGCAGGATGCGATCGATGCCAACCCCGGTCTGGCGGATGCGCTGAATGTCTTAGCTCCCCTACTGACTGATGAAACCATGCGACGGCTTAACTATGAAGTCAGCGGCAACCAACGGGAACCTGCTGATGTGGCCAGAGAGTTTTTGATTGAGGAAGGGCTGATCTCTGAAAGCTGAGGGCGATTTGTGAGTACTATTCGGTTTGAACGGGTATCGCTGCGATTTCCAGACTTGCTGCGTCCTGCTGTCAATGAATGCAGCTTTGAGGTGGCTGCAGGTCAGTTTGTTGTCCTTTTAGGCCCATCTGGGTGTGGCAAGACAACCCTGCTGAAGATGGTAAATCGACTGTATGAGCCAACGTCTGGGGCTATTTGTTTGGGGGGAGCCAATATTCGTCAGGTGAAGGCGACCACACTCAGACAGCGCATTGGCTATGTGATTCAGCAGTCAGGGCTGTTTCCGCATATGACGGTGGCTCAGAATATTGCCGTGGTGCCAAAGCTACTGGGCTGGTCGCGGGACACGATTCGCGATCGCGTTGATGAGTTGTTGACATTAGTGGCGCTAGCGCCTGATGAATATCGCGATCGCTATCCGGCTCAGCTTTCAGGTGGGCAACAGCAGCGCGTGGGTGTGGCACGAGCCCTGGCTGGCAACCCTGATGTGCTGTTGATGGATGAACCCTTTGGCGCGATCGATGCCATTACTCGCAATAGTTTACAGGACGAGATTTTGCGGCTGCAGCGACAGCTCAAAAAAACGATTCTGTTTGTATCTCATGATGTGGAAGAGGCGCTCAAGCTCGCCGATCGCATTTTGGTAATGCGCCAGGGACAAATTGTGCAATATGACACACCCTTTAATCTCTTAACTCAGCCCATTGAGCCGTTTGTGCATGATTTGCTGGGAGCCGATGATATGGTGCGGCAATTGGGACTCTTGCGAGTTGAATCAGCCATGATGTCTGGTTGGGCAAATTACCTCGATAATGGGCAACCCACGATCGCCCACCATCAAAGCCTGAGACAAGCACTATCGCTGATTTTGAAAACCGGAGCCCGTGAACTGACTGTCTTGGAAGACGGGCTAGCCGTAGGTGTGCTAACGCTCGAACATATTCGAGATTCGGCGATCGTCAATGCTATTCACTAAGTAAGCAGTGCATCCTAGCGTTCAATTAATCATGAAATTTGAGGTAAGTCTGCTCAACCCAGCGATCGCAGCTAAACTCGTTACTCTGGTTTTGAGGTATTTCCATCCAGACTGTCTAAGTAGATGGACATAAATAAACGATGTTGTAGGGTGCTGTTAGGCGAAGCCGTAACGCGCCATTCCACAGGGATTTGATGCGTTACGCTAGCGCTAACACATCCTACAAATAATTAAGCCCATCTACTTACAGCATGATGCTTTAAAGTATGACGACTGTCCTGTCCTGCTCTGTTTAAATGGTTTGGGCCGCTTATGAGTTATCTGATCAAGAATCCCGTGCTTGTGTTAGAACTCGTGCTTGAGCATGTGCAGATGACTCTGCTGACCCTGGTCATTGCTGTGGCGATCGCCATACCCCTGTCATTGCTCATTACTCGCTATCGCTGGCTCAATGTGCCGATTTTGGGCGTCCTCGGCATTTTATATACTATTCCTAGTTTGGCGCTGATCATTTTGCTGGTGCCCTTATTTGGGCTGAATGCGGCGTCTGTGGTGGCGGCGATGATTGTCTATACGCAGGTAATCTTGGTTCGCAATTTATCAGTCGGCTTGCAATCGATTAAGCCTGCGGTTTTAGAGGCCGCGAAAGGCATGGGGATGAGCATCTGGCAACGCTGGTGGCACATTCAGGTGCCGTTGGTATTGCCTGTGTTTTTGGCGGGGTTGCGGCTATCCGCGATTGTAGCGATCGCCATTGCCACCATTGGCGCAAAATTTGGGGCAGGTGGGCTGGGCACATTGCTGTTTGAAGGCATTGCCCAAGCCGGACGCTACGATAAAATCTGGGCTGGGGCGATCGCTGTCGCCGTTCTGGCATGTGTTGTCAATGCTGCATTGCTGACATTAGAATGGGCAGCTAGCCCTGCAACCCGATCGCAACGGAGTCTGAAACGATAAGCCAAGGTAACCCCGTAAAGTAGCATCACCCCTGCTGCTTCTCCCTACTTCTTCGGAGGCGCTACACGAACACCCGACTGCCCTATCACTTTACCCACCCATCACCCCGTCACCTAAGGCGTTGGCGGCTGCACGGCGCGTTGCAAAGCGGCCAGACACACTTCTGCCAACAGGGCCAAGACTGCTACCGGAATCGCGCCCACCAGCAAAATTGTGATGTCATATTGGGCAAACCCCAACACAATAAAGTCGCCTAACCCACCCGCGCCAATAAAGGCTGCTAAGGTAGCGCTAGCAATTACTTCCACTGTTGCGGTTTTGATCCCAGCAACAATAACGGGCAACGCTAGGGGAATTTCAATGGTGCGTAAGACTTGCCCCGACGCCATACCCATGCCAACCGCAGCCTCTCGCACCATCGGGTCGATGGTGCGAAAAGCCACATCGGTGCTAATCAAGATGGGGGGCATCACTAAAATTGTTAGGGCGATCGCCGCTGACTGAAAGCTGAGCCCAAAATATGGAATCGCCAGAAACAAAATCGCTACGCTTGGAATCACGCGCAATCCATTAAACCCATTAATCAGCATCGTGGAGGCAATCCGCGATCGCGCACTGACTAGCCCCAACGGCAGCCCTACCAACAGCCCAATCAGCAGTGGCACTCCTACTAACAGCACATGCTGTCCGAGGGCAGCGATCAGCCGATCTAAATTGGCGATTGCGTAGGCGTATGCCTCAAAAAATGACGTCACAATGCACCAACCCCATCATTTGACCAATTATTCCGGATGACCTCTACTCTACTCGAAGAACTGAATGGTAGATGCACCCTGATTACATTCCCCGGCACTCGTGTCGGGGATTTTTTTATCTGTCCTCCAATTGGAGGAGACAACGATACAGAACTCAAAAGGAAAGATAATCCCCATCCTTTGGCCTCAAGTATAACTTGAAGCTCTCTGAACGGAACCCAAACCGATCGCCCCTTGCAACTGCCCTCACCGATAACTTCTGGGTGCTTTCCCACTCCCCAACGAAACTGAAACTACTGTCTCAACAGACCACTTTCTGGACGTTTTGGAATTGACGGATAATTTTGAAGAACGAGAGCAATACCTTTGTGCGGAGCCAGCTAACGGTGAAGTGCAGCGGCGGCAGGCAGCCTTGAACTTAAAACCAGTGACTTTCGCCCGTCCGCTGCCACGCAGTGTTAGCTGGCTTTCCTCGCCGACTCTACCTGCCTGTACTATGCTCTATTTTCCAGCAATGTTCGAATAATGCGACGAGAAATGCGGAAATTCGTCTGTTGCAATCGAGCGATTGCATCTGTTAGTTCTATCAACCCTTGACTTGCGGCATCATCTAGAATTCCAAGGGTGCCGATAATCGGGATTCCCCGATCGCTAGCGACACGTCTTCCCAATCGTTCATCGATAATCATCAAATCTGCTGGCAAGGTTTGGGCAAGAGTGATGGCAGCCTGTTCTCCTGGATCAAGGGCATTAAGGGTTGTATCAATCCCGGAAACAGTTTGGACTGTAAGCCAAGAAGGAGGATGGGTAATCCATTTTTGAAGGGCAGGTGGTGCCAAGGGATCAAGCATTTCCTTCCGAACCATATCGGGAATGATGATTTGCTGAAACAACTGTGGTAGTAGATCAATGTGGCCAATCAGCAGCAAATAATTAATCGACGAAGTATCAGAAACGACAATCATGAGGCACTATCGGCTTGCTTGGTGCGAAATTGGCGGAGGGTTTCACGATCGCTCTCCAGATCTGTCTCATCGTAATGTAAATCGGCATGATGTTGCTTTAAAAAGCTATCCACTGCCCATCGAGATGATAAACCTAAGATGTGCCCAACTTCAGCACTGGTAATTTTCTCTGCTCGATATGCCTGTACTGTTAAAGCTTCTAAAACCTCACGGTCGAGACTATCACTGCTGAAGTGCTGAATTAATTCATCAGGTAGGTTAAGTGTGACCTTCATGTTCTAGATTCCTTGATCGGGAGTTTCACTGAGCTTGTCGAGATAAGTAATAATCGCCTTGACGATTAGGCTTTTTTCCCAAACTGCTTTCGTGACTTCAACAACCATGGCTTTAGTAGCTTGAAGATGACGTTCAGGATTGAGAAGTTGGCGCTTTAGGAGACTTGCTTGAGCACGTAACTTATTCCAGAGATCAGGATTTTGATCTTGAACCTGAGACAGTTCCTTTCCGACAACCTGTTCAGCCTCTGTTTCATTTCTTAAATGAGGATACTGTGCTTCGAGAGCAGCAATAAATTGCTGAAGATCCGGAATTTTCTGGCGCAAAGCCTCATCTGAGTCAAGGTAATTATAGACATACTTACTTCCAACGTTATCGCCTTTAAATTCAACTTCTTTTTCAAAGATACTAGGGTTTCCAACAATATGGTATTTGGAATTGTATTCAGGCTGATCAGATTGGTTAGTCATAATGCATTTCTCTCCATCAGTTGCCATTATTCAAGTTGTTCGCTGTAAACTACTTTTGTCTCAACAAAATCTCCTTCAAACGTAACATCTTTTTCAAAGATTGATGGATTCCCGATAATAGTAATATCGTAGCTAGGACTACTTAAGATATCCATGCTATCCATATCATTCAGGAAGAATGAATTGATTATCTCTAAAGATTTCTGGAAAAGCATAGAGAATTCATTTTCAGAGTAAAAACTGTTAGGGTCACTAGGGCGGCGATCATCAAACTTTCTTGCATCATAATTGTATTTGAAAAATATGTATTTACAGACTGCTTTTTTAAGAACCGTTTGAGAATTGTAGTGCCAATCTTCGATACAGGCTCCGGTCAAAATAGTATTCCTTAACGTTGCTCTAGCTACACAAACCTTTGACAAGTTTGAATGTGATAGGTCTGCCCCATCTAGGCTTGCATCTGTGAAATCACATTCAGATAAATCAATTCCTTTAAGATCTTTCCGTTCTTTCAGACAAGCTCCTCTAAAACTCTTACCCGCATACTCATCTCTAACTTTCCTTCCAGCAAGTAGATCTCGCACATCTGTGTCAAGTAGAATTGTTCCATCTAGCTTCGATGTTTCAAGTCCTTTGGACTTACAGAAATTAGCTTTATCTATAGATGCTCTATTGAAATTAGTAAAAATAAATTCTGCGAATTCAAAATTAGTATTGGCAAGATTAGCTCTTTCAAAACTTGTGCCGCCAAAGGAAGCAAAATTTATTTTGAAACGTTCCAGAACTGGACGAATATATACATAGTCAGACAACTTTATAAGGTAGTCAAATATTGCTACGTCTCCTACTCTAATACTCCATGTTACTATCATTGCTCCAATACCTACAACTCGCCAATGATCCTTGTCAGGCAAGCTATGAGCAATATATTCTGCCCACAATAGATATAGTCCCATGCCTGCAAAGCTTTCATATCGCATGAACAGTGAGTTGGTGGATGAGTGAAGTAGCCCATATGACAAGCTATACAATGGACTTACTAAGGTAGAAATCAAAGAATATGCGAAGATAGCTAAAAATACAGGTTCATCTGATAAAACTGAAAAAAGTAGAATGATGGCTGAGATGCTAATAGAAAATTTATTTACTCCTCTTAAAAGAGATAAGTAAAATAAAATAAATAAGGGCAGTGAAAGAATATAGAGGAGACTATACTGCTCTGCAATTTGTCCTGAGAATAGGGTGACCCAGGATTGTGCAGCCGCAGCCGCAAAAATTCCTACAGTCCAGCCTATAAATCTGAGAAAAACAACTCGCTGCTCACCAATCACTATAGATGCTTTTGAGTGACTAAAATTTGCGTTGTCTAGCCTAGACTCGAAAAAAGTTGCTCCTGAAAAATTAGATCGACTTAAATCTGCATCGATAAGTTTAGAGCGGCAAAAATTTGCTTTCCTAAGCTGAGCATTACTTAGGTTGATTTCAGATAGATCTTTGTCGTTAAGCTTTGCTTGATCTAAGTCGGGAATCACATCTGGGTTGTCTTGCCTCCACTGGTTCCAAGCCTCAACTCCTTGCTCCAATATCTGAAGATGATCAGCATTAGCCATGTTCTTTTTAAAACCTAAGAATAACAGAGAAATTGTGTTCGCTTGATTTTTTCTGCTCTTATAAATATCTTTTGTTCTATCACTTCTTTATAACTACGTGTCTCCGCTTCGTTTGACTTTTCGTAGCCTAAACAATTCTCAATCAGGCGATCTCTCCTTAGTTGCTCCTCTATCCTACCAACCAATTCAAATGATTTTGTCAACAAGCCAATTTCTTGGGCTTTTGGATTCATCAAGAACGAGTGCAAAGACTCTGGGCGAAGCCAGCTAACTGCACAATGCAGCGGTTGCAGATCACCTCGAACTGGGCACAGGCGGCGTTCGTCAATCCGCTGCCATGACGTGTTAGCT
>CAZCXK010000022.1:41769-59453 GCA_964502605.1 uncultured bacterium | reverse complement strand
GGACATCACAATTGTTCCGGCTTGATTAGGGGATTATTTTCTTGCAAGCCCCTAAGTTGCGGTTCTGACTGCTGGCTTGCCGTTGCTGTTGACTGACTTCCAAGTTGAATTAACTCAACCTTGTAGCCATTAGGGTCTTCCACAAAGGCGATCACGGTCGAGCCATGCTTCATCGGGCCGGGTTCACGGACGACCTTGCCCCCTTTTTGTTTGATGTCATCACAGGTTTTGTAAATATCATCCACACCGAGGGCAATGTGGCCATAGGCATCACCTAGTTCATAGTGATCGACGCCCCAGTTGTAGGTCAATTCCAAGACGGTGTGGTTGGCCTCATCTCCATAACCGACAAAGGCTAGCGTAAATTCGCCACCTGGATAATCTTTTTGGCGCAGGAGCTTCATGCCCAATAGGTCACAGTAGAATTTAAGCGATTCTTGGAGATCGCTAACTCGCAGCATCGTGTGTAACATTCGCATTGCGTTTATCCTCTCTCCAATGGGTTAGGTTTAATCTGGTTTGACTCTACCTAACTTTTATTCTGAAACAGACTTGACGTTCTCGACCAACCCCCGATGAAGGATTTTAGAATCTAACGGTTTCTGAGCCATTTCTAGCTCAGCTTAGAGGAAGATGGTATCCAGGATTGAAAATCGCTCCATTTTGCGTTCTGATATCAACGGTGATCAAAAGTTGTCATGCAAGTAGTGAGGCATAAGGGATGATCATGGAAGCCTTTGATACGGCGATCGAAGACATTCAGGCACGAGAAATTCTAGACTCACGGGGGCGACCCACCATTGAAGCTGAAGTTCGGCTGGCAAATGGCGCACAAGGGCTCGCGCAAGTGCCGAGCGGGGCGTCAACCGGCACCTTTGAGGCTCATGAACTACGTGATGGCGACGAGAGTCGCTATGGCGGTAAGGGCGTTTTAAAGGCTGTGGTGAATGTAGAAGAGAAAATTGCGCCTCAGCTGATGGACTATGACGCCCTTAACCAAACTCTGATCGATCGCACCATGATTGATATGGATGGATCGTCAAATAAGGCCAATTTGGGAGCCAATGCTATTTTGGCCGTCTCCTTGGCCAATGCTAAAGCCGCTGCCAATGCGTTAGAGATACCACTCTATCGCTATTTGGGTAGCCCGTTGGCCAATGTGCTTCCGGTTCCATTGATGAACGTTATCAACGGCGGAGCCCATGCCGACAATAACGTTGATATTCAAGAATTTATGATTGTGCCGTTGGGAGCCTCGTCGTTTCGTGAAGCACTGCGGTGGGGTGCCGAAGTGTTTGCCTCGCTCAGCAAGGTGTTGAAAGGTAAAAATCTGCTGACGGGTGTGGGCGATGAAGGCGGCTTTGCGCCCAACTTGGAGTCAAATCAGGCTGCCCTAGAACTGCTGGTGGATGCCATCGAACAGGCAGGCTACAAGCCTGGAGAAGATGTGGCACTAGCGCTGGATGTGGCTGCGAGTGAGCTCTATCGCGACAGCCAGTATTCCTATGATGGGTCGTCTCATTCACCGGTCGAAATGATTGGTTATCTGGAAAGTCTGGTCAACCAGTATCCCATTGTTTCAATTGAAGACGGTCTCCATGAAGATGATTGGGTGCACTGGCAGTTATTAGAGGAAAAATTGGGCGATCGCATCCAGTTAGTGGGTGATGATCTATTTGTTACTAACCCGACGCGCTTACAGAAGGGGATTGATCAGCAGGCAGGCAACTCTATCCTGATCAAGCTTAATCAGATTGGCTCACTAACCGAGACTCTGGAAACGATTGATCTGGCAACCCGCAATGGCTATACATCAGTTATTAGCCATCGTTCTGGAGAGACGGAAGATACGACGATCGCTGATTTGGCCGTTGCCACTCGCGCCGGACAAATTAAAACCGGGTCACTCTGTCGGAGTGAACGGGTCGCAAAATATAATCGCCTGCTGCGAATTGAAGCGGAGCTGGGCAATCAGGCAGCCTATGCTGCAACGGTGGGTCTGGGGCCACGATACGCCAAGTTCTGACGCGGGGTAAGTCGCAACAAGACGGGCAGGCTCACGTAGGTTGTGAGTCAAGTCAGGGTAGCCTAACAGGCATGCTGCCCAACCGGGTGAAAGACATTAGAACCGAATAGATACCTAAATCCGTCCTGACTCTGTATGGGGCGGATTTTCTTAATCAGGCTCTGCCCTGTTGATGAGCTCCGTCCACGCTGTGCGCGGATATGTCTGACCAGAAATAACCGGTTCACTCAGCTTGTTAGACAAATGCAAAATAGCGCTGATTGAGGTCTAGCCCCGACTGATTGGCAATGATGCCGATCAGCTCGTTATTTTGCCCGGATGGCATGTTGATAAAAATGGCTGTGTCGCCTGCCCCCCCTGACAAGCGGGATGGCCGCAGCACATAGTCACTAGCACTACCATGGAGCTGGATGATATCTCGTCGAGTTTGAAAGTCGGTGATGAGGGCATAGTCACGCCGCCCACCTTGCCTTATCTTGCCATCGTCATAAAAGGCGCGGCTGCTGTTGCCCAAGACAAAGCGATCGCGCCCATTATTGCCTGTTAGCGTATCAATTTCCCCACGCCCTGGCTGGTTAGACGACTCATCGACGCCAATGAGTACATCATTTCCCCCTCGCCCAATCAGGGTATCGCGTCCGCTGCCGCCGATGAGGGTGTCACGGCCACCGCCTCCATCGAGGGTGTCGTTGCCATCGCCCCCATCGAGCGTATCGACACCGCCCCCACCTTCTAGAGCATCATTGCCCTGGTTGCCACTGAGCTGATCGGCTCCAGCTCCGCCACTGAGGCGATCGTTCCCCTTGCCGCCATTGAGCTGGTCGCTACCCGCATCGCCCCACAGCTCATCATTGCCGTCGTCTCCTCTGAGGATGTCTGCACCCTCACCGCCCTGCAAGATATCGTTGCCGTTGCCACCATATAGCTCATCCTGGCCGCGATCGCCCATTAAACGATCATCGCCATCATCACCAAAGAGGAGATCATTACCATTGCCGCCGCTCAGCTCATCATCCCCTTGGCCCCCACTAAGGCGATCGGCTCCGTTGTCGCCAAAGAGCTGGTCATCATCATCACCGCCATCGAGGCGATCGTCACCGTCACCCCCTTCCAGCCAATCGTCGCCATCATCGCCGCGCAGATCATCGTTACCGCGCTCACCATCGAGGCGATCGTCGCCATCCCTCCCCTGCAGAATATCGTTGCCATCATCACCCTCAAGCGTGTCATTACCGCTGCCGCCATCGAGCAAATCGTCATTGTCGCCCCCGGATAGCTCATCATTACCACTGCCGCCAAAAATCAGGTCATCGCCGTCGTCGCCATTGATTTCGTCATCGCCGCTATCGCCAAACAGCTGATCGTCGCCATCGCCACCGCGAATCAAATCATCACCAGTGCCGCCAGAAATGCGATCGTCGCCCCCCCGACCGATGAGCGTGTCGTTGCCACCATAGCCAAAAATCAGATCATTCGATGAGGTGGCTGCGATGTAGTCATTAAATCGTGTGCCGTCAATAATTGCCATTAGGGGATATGCTCCTGGGAAATTGCCTAGACTAATCGATGAGGAGGTCAGAAGAGTCGAGAGACCCTGATCGTACTGACAACTGCAGCGATCGCGCTTCATCCGATTGGTTCATGACATTAGATGGCGATCGCCCCTTAACGGAATTTCACAAGTTGATAAAATTCTGCTAGCGAGAGCACAGATCAGACTCGGCGCAATCATAAATACGTTAAATTGGATACATTGTGCTCTACACGCTCAGGCTTCAATCACGCTAACAGGCTCAGTTTGGATAGTAGACTTCAAAGTTTTGTCAGACTAAAATTTGTCAGACTAAAAAATTTATAGTCTGGGGGCTTCAACCTCTTCGTTATCGCGATATTTACTGATGCCCTTGGTTTAAACCAGATTTGAACCGGGCTGAAATTGTTTCTATAAAGTAGCCTCAGTTTGGAACAGGTTCTGTAGAAAACTAAGACGATATTTAATTAGAGGATGGTTCGGTATGGCTCGTTAGACTTACGCCAGGTTTAGACGTCTTATCAGACTCCAACTGAAAATCTACTCCAGCAGCACCGGGTGAAATAACGACCTTTTAGTTCTTACGACTCTAGGTGTTTCTCCAAAGCATTCAACCGTCTTCATAGCTTGAGAACCCATCGTTAAGTCTGAGATGCCTGTGCAGAGGTGCACTCTGAACTGTTGCAAGAGGACCTTCTGATATGTCTGTCCATTCATTACTCAAACTTCGCTGGATCAATGCGATCGCCATTACAGCTAGCTTGCTCGTGGTGCCAGCACTGGCTCAAAATGCCAACTTTGGTTCGGTAACCGTATCGAGCAGCAACTTGGCCTCAGTTCCCCCGCTGCAGGGCTACACTGATGGCTCATTTTCGCTCTCGTCTATTGCCAATCGCGATCGCAGTGGCAACCTTTGTCTCGGGTTTGCAGATTCCACCCCGGATCACATTGTGGTCTTAGAGCAAGACTTTTCTCGGCTCAGCGTGCGGGTTAACAGCGGTGGCCAAGACACTACTCTTCTAGTACAAGGCCCCAACGACAGCACTGTTCGCTGTGGCGACGACACCGGCAATAATCCTGATGCCAGTATCCAAGATACCAACTGGGCTGCAGGGCGATATAAGGTTTGGGTGGGCGCGATTGATGCTGGCACGCGATACGACTACACACTCAGCATTCAATAACTTGTTCTAAATAACTTGAACTTGTTCTAAATAACTTGTTCTAAGGGGTCTCGCCTAGTTCGTTCATCTGTATGATTTAGCCAGCACTCAGCTGGCATTCAGCCAGACAAATTACCCTGAGAGTGGGATGCGGACGCGTCCTCAATGGGCGTTAGAATAATGACTGGTCTGTTTTGCCAAGCGGGGTAATTTGCTGTGCTGTCAACGTTGATTGCTGACTTCCGCATTATCTTTGAGCGAGATCCTGCGGCTCGCAACTGGCTTGAGGTTTTAATTTGCTATCCTGGATTGCAAGCAATTGTTTTGCATCGGTTTGCCCATCAACTTTACCGATTGAAAATTCCCTTCATTCCGCGATTGATGTCGCATCTGGCTCGTTTTTTCACAGGCATTGAGATTCATCCAGGAGCGCAGATTGGCGCAAACGTCTGCATCGACCATGGCATGGGCGTTGTGATTGGTGAAACTGCGATCGTAGGTGACTATTGCCTGATTTACCAGGGCGTCACCTTGGGCGGCACAGGCAAAGAAATCGGCAAGCGCCATCCGACTCTCGGCAACAATGTGGTCGTGGGAGCCGGGGCAAAAGTCTTGGGTAACCTTACCATTGGAGATAATGTTCGGATTGGTGCGGGGTCTGTCGTGCTACGCGACGTACCATCTGACTGCACGGTTGTGGGTGTTCCGGGGCGCATCGTGTATCGTTCGGGTGAGCGTGTCGATCCACTGGAGCATGGCAGTTTACCCGACTCTGAGGCTCAGGTGATTCGGGCATTGGTCGATCGGATTGAGAATCTAGAACGACAGTTAGACACTCTCAAGCAGAATCAACCTGTTCAAGAGCGTGTGTTGGTGAGTGCAGGGGTTGCAGATCGGCACGTTGCTCATTCTGCTGCTACGAGTTGTCGATTGCGCGATCGCGTGATTGAAGAATTTTTGGACGGAACTGGAATTTGAACCTGTGCTCTTAAACCCGATTACATCTTGACATGTGGTTAGGGATTAATTGCCTCAGTTGACCACTGCAGTTGGTTGTCTCGGAGATGCCGCCAGCGATTTTGCGGGTCACCGCGCAACTCCAGATGATCGACGCTGACCGGTTCCAGTAAAAGTAGCATAAAGTTCGGTAGCGGCTGATTGGAATCGGGACTAGGGACATCAGCAGCCCAAGACGTTGACCGACGATGTCCCGGCTGTGGCCATGAAAACTGCTCTCGTGCCCCATCTGACAGGTCACGCCACTGGGCAGATCTGGCGGTTTGCAGCCCGGCGTTAGAATGCGTATGACCTATCGCGCTCAAGCTGCCACTGATTCTAAATTGCTCACGAGTCTTGGGGAAATACCAACAGGCTTCACCCCAAGGCTTTTGAGCAATCTGATCAACTTTTTCGCTGCGCTCGTCGGTGATGAATTTGAGCTGCTCGCTACCATCTAAAAACCCGCGAAAAACCACTGTTCGATTAGCAGGTTTTCCATCTGCCCGAACAGTCGCTAGCTGTAAGTACCGCGCATAGGCTAGTGAGCGATTGCGATATAGAGCACGGGAAAGGGGTGATCGCCATGGAGCCAGTGTCATAAGAATGAGGACAACTCATAACTTTCGATTAAGCGTATCAAATCCCTGATATCTTCGTCGGTATCGACGCTAGACGCATGTCATTACCCTCAAATACCATTACCTCAAATACCATTACCTCAAATGCAATCATCCTCAATCGATGATTCAGACTCTGAGAGAGACTCTACATCATTCGATGAACCTGGGTTCGGTTGGGGGGCGATCGCCGGAGTCGTGTAGTTGTCAGGCAACCCTGCTTCAGCAGCACGAAACGTTGGCTGAGGGCTCACTGGATAGACAGGCTGCAGAGATAGTGGAGACGCGGGTAGCAATTCCAGCTGATCGGGAGCATCCCGTCGTTTGGCCGCAGGAGTGGGCTGTCGCGGTGGAGAATAGACCTGCTGGCGATGCCGCCGCTGGGACACATTTTCTTCGGACGTTTCTTCCGCCACAACTTCATAGAGTCGCGCCACTTTGTGCCCTGAGCCCTTTCGCAACACCCGGCCTAGCCGCTGAATATATTCGCGGGTTGACCCCGTGCCTGACAGCAAAATTGCCACACTGGCAGCCGGGACATCAACGCCTTCATTTAGCACATGCGAAGCAACGAGTGTGGTGTAAAGTCCATTGCGAAACCGCTGCAAAATTTCGTGTCGCTCTTTAACCGGGGTTTGGTGAGTAATCGCCGGAATCAAGAAGTCTTGAGAAATGCGATAGACTGTGGCGTTATCATTCGTAAAAATAAGGGTTTGTTGAGGATAGTGTTGCACAAGCAGATCTGCCAGCACGCGCAGTTTTCCTTCTGTGCCTAGGGCAATCGCTCTCGCGGCTCGATGGGCAAGCATGGCGCGGCGTCCGGCCTTCGACTGGGCACTCGCGCGCACAAATCGCTGCCAGCCGTTGAGACTACCCAACCAGATATTTGCCTCTTGTAAAAACGCATTGCGCCTCTGCATCAAATCGTCGTAGCGATCGCGCTCCTGGGGTGAGAGCTTGACCCGAATCTGAGTAATCTCATGGTGAGCTAGCGCGTGCCCTGCTAAGTCCTCGGCTGTGCGATGATAAACAACTGGCCCCAACAGCACATCGAGATCTGCGTGTTTGCCATCACTGCGATCTGGTGTTGCGGTTAGCCCCAATCGATAGGGTGCAATGGTATATTCTGCAATCACGCGGTTAAAGTCACTGGGCAGGTGATGACATTCATCACAAATGAGCAGCTCATAGCAATTGCCCAACCGTTCGGCATGAATGGCAGCGCTATCATAGGTCGCAATTAAGATAGGAGTGCGATCGCGCGATCCCCCGCCCAGCAAACCCACCTCAGCAGTCGGAAAGGCCGCCACCAGATGAGCATACCACTGGTGCATCAAATCCAGAGTTGGCACCGTAATCAGGGTATGGCGAGGCGTTGCCTGCATCGCGAGCTGAGCTAGATAGGTTTTTCCGGCGGCAGTCGGCAACACAACCACCCCCCGACGCCCCGAGCCCATCCAGGTTTGTAGAGCTTCTTGCTGATGGGGGTAAGGCTCCATCTCTAGGCTGGGCGTCAAGTCAATAGGGGCAAATGCCTTGGCCTGATCGTCAAATGGCACACCCTCTGCTTCCAGGGTGGTAATCAACCGTTGATAGTGTAGTGCCGGAATCCGAAAGCGCTCAACGCGATCATCCCAAGTGGCGTAGTTGATCCAGCTCTTGCCTCGCGGTGGAGGATGCAAAATCAATGTACCTCGGTCAAATTTGAGCTGGGACAGTCGAGCCATTGCACCCGGTTTACTTGCTACGTCTAGCGGTCTGTGATCAATCAAAGCTGTCTTGATGCTAGAGTAGCGCTTTCTCACGCATTCAGGGTTCAACGTTTTCGATAGAACTCTGGATAAAACTTTATATAGTGTAAGTTGCTTGATTTCACGGTGTTATGAGGAAACGATATTTGGTCTGGGTTGTATTAGGTCTTACCCTGGTGGCTTGCTGGGCAATTATCCAGGCGCGAGGGGCGACCAACGGTGTGTGGATGCGGGGCGATCGCCTGAGTGAGCCGATCGGCATCGTCAACACGCTGGTTGTGACGCGGGAAACCCTGGTGTTTGATTGGTCATCTCTAGCTGCACCCAACTCAAACGCAGCCCCTGAAACTGGTGCATCCAAACGTGGGCTACTCACGACCACCTACGAAATCCGCAATGCTGGCAATCCAGTTGCCGTTCGTCTCCTCTTTAGCTCATTTGGCATGAATCGAGGGCGGGTGACCCTCGACGATCAACAACTGTCGATCACTCCAGCTACGACTACTCCGGCCACGACACTCATTCTGTCTAACTCAAATGTGGGGCTACAGTCTGTCCGATTGCCTCAGTTTGGAGGGTCTCCAACCAATGACGTAGACACCATCGACCCCAACAGGATGCCATCCTTCTTAGAACCGTGGAACTCGCAATCTGGCGATCGGCATGTCGCAACCTTCAGCGATTTAGAACAGCAGGTTTTGCCACGACTGGCAGATCCTAACGTTAGCGTTGCGGTCACGATTCCCAGCGGCAGCCACACGCTAACAGTGCGGTATCCGGTGCGTCCCTATACTTACCAAGGTGATCACATTTATCAAGACTATGTCATTGGCTATGGGTTTGCTCCAGAGCCATCTTGGCAGCGGGTCGAACGCTTTGATCTAGAGGTGAGAGTGCCTAGTAACTGGGATGTAGCCTCCTCACTGCCCACCTTGCGTCGCCGTGACATCGTTTGGGGCACCTATCTTGGCCTGCCTGCCGACGGGTTTGCGATCGCCCTCCGATATCCGCTACATCCGCTGGCCCAGTTGACCAGTCTGGGGCTGAGATCCGGCGGCATTGCACTGGGTCTGATGGTGGCATCCCGTGGAACTCTTCGAGCAATGCCCTGGAGCGATCGCCCGTTCAAGCTGTCTAATCGGGCAGGTTTACCGCCCAAAATCGGCCTTGTTGGGCTAAGCCTTCTCGCATTTTTAGTCCCGGCCACCGTGGGAATTTGGCTGAGCTACCGATTGCTCTATAGCCCCCATTTGTCGATGGTTTGGCAACAAGATTTCTTCATCCTGCACGGTGGTTTGCTATTGGCGGGGGCGATCGCCAGCATCGGCATGGCATTGAATCAGCGCCAACTCGGATATCACTCAGAGTCTCAGAGCTAACTGCACGATGGTTAACAATTCGTTACAATTAGGGTGACGAGTGAAAGGAATGCCTGCTGAAGGCATACATTACCTGTGATACCCGACTTATTCAACGCGACACGCGACTATTGGCGCAAGCTAGATGCATTAGAAGCAGCCTACCAGCGAGGTGATGTTTCTCCGGAAGACGTTAATGCGACTGTGCAAATGCTGATGCACGACCTGGGTCAAGAGCGGCGAGCGGCGCTCCGAGGGTTTATCGGCCAGACTAGACGACTTTGGCATGATCAGAAAGATGCGATCGCCGCCACTGCATTTATCGGTGTTTTGACCTACGCCTGGGTTGTGGTGAAATAGTAGCCGCTATAAACCTGAGTCGGGATGATTCAGAATTGCGAACTGCCTCAAATCACGATTGGGCAGGCAAGTAGCATACCTGTAAAACCATGGACTGAGCCAATGAGTCAGCAGATCGAAATTGCCACCTTTGGAGCGGGCTGCTTTTGGGGTGTTGAAGCTGCCTTTCGCAAAATTCCGGGGGTGATCAAAACGTCAGTCGGTTACATGGGTGGGCATTTCCCCAATCCTTGCTATCTCGATGTCTGCGCTCGCATCACCGGACATGCTGAAGTCGTTCAGCTGCACTATGATCCTGAGCAGATCACCTATCTTGAGCTATTAGACCTATTCTGGCGCATCCATAACCCGACCAGCCTCAATCGACAAGGCCCCGATCGCGGCGAGCAATATCGTTCAGTGATTTTCTGGCATACTTCAGCACAAGAACAGTGGGCAAGGCGATCGCGCCATGGTCTACAATCCTCTGGCATTTACGACCAGCCCATTGTCACAGAGCTGAGGCCTGCCTCTGACTATTACTTGGCAGATGAGTCACACCAGCAGTATTTTGAGAAAAAAGCTGAGAAAAAAGCCGACTCGCCGCTGACATGAAAACTAATGCTGCTCGCGCTCTTGATGCCTTAGGTCTAACCTATGAACTGCTCTCTTATGACGTTGATCCCACTGATCTGGCTGCTGAACGAGTTGCCGAAAGAATCGGCCTCCCTTCTGAACAGGTTTTCAAAACTCTAGTGGTGCGGGGCAGCGATACAGGGGTTTGTCTGGCAGTCATTCCTGGTAGTGCTCAACTTGATCTCAAGGCTCTGGCAACGCTCAGCCACAATCGCAAAATCGAGACTGTTCCGCTCAAAGATGTGCAGCCGCTCACAGGCTACATTCGGGGGGGAGTCACTGCGCTGGCTTGCAAGAAAGATTACCCGGTCTATGTCGATGAAACCAGTGAGTTGTTCGACAAAATCGCAGTCTCGGCAGGCAAACGAGGGCTGATGCTAATGCTGCAGCCCCAAGACTATCTCACCGCAGTGAAGGGTACTGTGGGGGCGATCGCCCGTGATAAGGATTCGTTTGCTAGAGCCAGCCTTCCCCCAACAGTATTGTTTTGCTTAGACCTCTTTCTTTTCAGCTGCTGGCGATTATGAGCGAAACACAGGCAGCGTAAAATTAAAACAGCTACCCTCTCCGGGCGCAGAATCTACCCAAATTTGGCCATAATGTGCCCGCACAATACGCTGGCAGAGCGACAAGCCGATGCCATAGCCGTCGGTCGCCTCATCTCGCTTCAAGCGAAACTGATCGTCAAAAATATGGGTTTGGTTTTCTTTCGGAATCCCCGGCCCATCATCAGCAATGCTGACTTGCACCTTCTGAGTTGTGCGATGCAGGGCAATAATTTGAATCTTCCCGCCATCGGGTGTGTATTTGATTGCATTGTCTAGCAAATTAGCCAGCAGCTGTCTCACTCGATCTGGGTCAGCATAGACCTTAGGTAAATCATTGGGGATGTCGATTTCAATCTGCTGCGACTTAGCCTGATATTGCCGTTTGAGCCGATTGAGAATGTCAAACGATAAGTCTTTGAGGTCTAAATTTTGAGGATGAATCTCAAACCGTGCGCCCTGGCCTTTTGCTGCTTGCAAAATATCTGTAATCATACGATTAATGGCTTTGGTCTGCGTCCGCGCATGCTTGAGCAACTGGGCCATCAGCGCAGGCGTAAACCGATGCGCCAAGTTTTCTTTCTCGGGATTGGTGCTCATTTCCAGGGTCTCAAGCGCGATGGAGAGAGCCGTCAGCGGATTGCGTAAATCATGGGCCAACATGGCAATCAGCCGATCTTTAAACTGAAGTTGCTCATGCAGGGATTCATTTTCTTGCTTGAGGCGAAACAGCTCATCTGAGAAGTAAATGAGTTCGGCAGCCCGCAACGTCGATGAGAAATTCTGACTGTCAGCAGATTCAGACGTGTTTCCATAAGCGCCATTGCTAGTCTGACTCTGTTGCTCTGCAAGCGATCGCTGCCATCGCACCCACCAGTGATCAATTTGAGCAACCAGATCGCTGCCTGCTAACGTTTGACGCGGTTCTGGAAACGTCTTGATCAAAGCTGGAGTCGCTACGAGTTTAAAGTGTTCGGCAAGATGAGGTTGTTCAACAACATCAATCACCTGTAAATCGACCCCAACCCCTAAGCTGCTATCGTTGGCCTCTTGTTCGCGCAAATAGGTTCGAATTTGGCGAATCTTTTCGCTAGAGCTGGGGCGCTTGTCTACGAAAAGCAGGAGCTGTAGCATCTGAGAATTGGTTACGTGTTGCGGCAATGCCTCCATCCGCACCTTCTTAGACATAATTTAGATGTAAATTAATCCTCGCCTTGGGCGATCGCCCTCCGACATGACCGTCGGGAGAGCATTCACTCAAGAACCTTTGCAAAAAAGGCTGTGTTAATGATAGCGCCTGGATTCGACTTAACCTCTACTTTGCCTGCAATTTGCATCCGAATCATTGAGAAGCGACGACGACCGAGCTTCCAGAGTATGCTGGTATTAGATTAAGGAATGTGCCATGTCAACCCTTCAAGAGCCAAACTCACGCGATCGCCAAGACGTTTATCAAGGGCAATTTGGTGAATTCACGATTACAGAACGCGATCGCCAGGGTGTCAAAATTTACCGGATAGGCCTGCTGGTTGCGGCTGTGTGTTGGGCCCTAGGAACGGGGCTGCTGATTTGGGAACCCCAAAGCCCATTTATCCTGTCTATCTTAACGCCCCTATATGCCATATTCTGTCTCGCCCTGGGTATCAGTCTACTCACCATCCACATCTACTTGGCAGCCCTCCATCGGGTGCTGCAGCTGTTTTGGGGGGTTGGTGTTGTGACATCACTAGCGCTGGCATTAACCAGTCCATCTCCACTCGCGACGGTAGTATATGACTCTCCTCTAACGTTATTGGGTGTCGGCTGTCTGTTTGCAGCACTGACGGGTATTTTCTTTAAAGAAGCCTTTTGCTTTAACCGACTCGAAACCAAAGTGCTGACGCCACTCGTGCCGTTGCTGCTGCTCGGCCATTGGTCAGGGCTGCTCTCCGTGGAGACAGAAAAACTGCTTTTAGTTGTTTGGGCTGTATTACAACTGGTGTTTGCAGCTCGCAAACTGATGCAGCCAATTCCACCGGATATTGGCGACAAAAGTGTGTTTGACTATTTGCAGCAGCAGCGGACAGTTCCCACATCTAATTGAGCCGTTTCTCTGTCTGGATCTGAGGTTCTGCTTGAGCAAACACGATGGCTCTTCCAAGTTGGCTGGAGTATGTTGAACCGTCACCGCATGGCAGTGCCTTATGTTGACGCTAACGCCACGCGATAGGTTAGCTCAATCTATAAATTAGCTCAATCTATAAAGTTATTTCCTTGAAACCACCATACTGTTGCCACTCGTGAGTTGACATGCTTGGAGTTGACAAACGTCGGCGTTGGCCAAAAGCAGATTATGCTCTAATTCGACGGCTAACGTCTCAAATTCAAATGCTGTGGGCTTGGCCAATCCTGGGTCTGTGCGCGATCGCCACTGGACTGTTAGCCATCACCAATATTTATCCATTTTTAGCAGTGCATCGCCCGCTGCCAGCAGCAGACGCGCTGGTGGTTGAAGGATGGTTGCCCGATCAGGCTCTTGACGGGGCGATCGCCGAGTTTAAGCGGGGCAACTATCGCACCATTATCATTACTAGTTGCCCGATCCTACATGGCTATTATCTTGGCGACTATCAAGATTTTGCCGATCTCAAAGCCGCCACGATCATTAAGATGGGCGTGCCGTCCAATGAGGTAGTTAGTCTTGCTGTTCCGGGTGTTAAACAACATCGCACTACGGAAGCGGCCCTTACTTTGCGCCAATGGCTAGTCGACCAGACTGAAGAACCGATTCAAGCAGTCAATGTCTACACGATTGGCCCCCATGCTCGACGCACTTGGCGGCTTTATCAGCGTGTCATCCCTCCCACGGTGTCAGTTGGCATTATTGCGGCTCTCCCTAGAGATTTTGACCCATCTCGCTGGTGGCACTCTAGTGCGGGGGCACGCTCGGTTATTTCAGAAACGGTTGGCTTTCTCTATGCCGTTTTGCTCAAGCAAACAGTCTAACCTGCACAATTCATCCATCAGATGGCAATACCAGACAGATGGCAATACCAGAATCTTACCCCCATCGTCATTCTCGAATCGCAGCTTCGGCCTCGTGTTGCAACTTGCGGGCAATTCTAAATAGCTCCTGCCCAGTATGGAGGTAATACTCGGTATAGCTGAAAGTAAAGCGTTCTAACTCCTCAATGCCATCGCCCGCATGACTGAGGCAATGATATAAATTTGAGGCCACGCCTGCCAGATTGGCAGGATTAGGAAATGACTGAAAAAAGCCTTGAGCCTGAATCAGTCGCTCACGGCAGTCATCTAAATACTTTTGAAACTCTTCCATCAGCTCGTCATCAAACGGGTCAGCCGCCAGCTCATCAATCTGATCCTCAAGCGGATTCAAGATTTGGTGTAGCAGTTGGTTGACCGGGTGATATATGGTTTGCAACCAACGCTCTGAGCGTTCATCCATGGTTTGGCCGGGGGCGCGACGCTTGCGATACTCGCTTTGCGCGGTGGCTGCCCGGTTTTGGCGATCAGTAACGGTAGCGCGTGATAGCAATATACCCATATGGCGATCGTAGATCCGGCGTCGCTCAGGGTCGCCTAACACTTCATAGGCTTCATTAATGCCTGCGATGCGATCGTGACTGGCGATCGCCTGGTTACTATCCGGATGAAACATTTTAGCCAGCCGTCGATAGGCTTGCTTGATCTCGGCCTGATTGGCTCTGGGGCTGACGCTAAGAGCCTCATAATAATCAGAATTAAAATGTGCCATGAGCACATTTTATCGCCTCAGCCCAGAGCGACCGCAACGAGTTCAGGATCTTGAAATAATGGCGTGCTAAGGTAACGTTCTCCAAAGCTCGGCTGGATCATGACAATCAGACGGCCTTCATTTTCGGGTCGTTGAGCCACTCGAATCGAGGCTGCCAAAGCTGCCCCACTGGAAATGCCTGATAGAAGACCTTCCTCCCGTGCTAATCGACGGCCATAGGCGATTGCATCCTCATCACTGACAGCAATCACCTCATCAATCAAATCGGTGCGTAGCACTTCAGGCACAAACCCTGCCCCAATCCCCTGAATTTTATGGGGCCCCGGAGAACCACCCGACAAAATAGAGCTATTGGCAGGCTCAACGGCGATCGCCTGAAAACCCGGTTTACGCTGCTTGAGGACATCTGCAACCCCAGTAATAGTGCCCCCCGTTCCGACACCTGCAACCAAAATATCCGCTTGCCCATCGGTGTCATTCCAAATTTCAAGCGCCGTCGTTTCACGATGAATTTGAGGATTCGCCGGATTGCGAAACTGTTGCAACATATACGCATCGGGCAATGTATCGACAATTTGTTGAGCCCTCTGGATACAGCCTCCCATGCCTTCAATTCCTGGAGTCAGCTCCAACTCTGCACCATAGGCTCGCAGCATCGCCCGTCGTTCTGAGCTCATCGTTTCGGGCATCGTCAAAATGAGCCGATATCCTTTTGCGGCTGCCGCCATCGCCAGCGCGATGCCAGTATTGCCTGAGGTCGGCTCAACCAAAACCGTCTTCCCCGGTTGAATCAACCCCTGACGCTCTGCCGCCTCAATCATGCTGACTCCAATTCGATCTTTAACAGATGCAGACGGATTCAAGCCTTCTAACTTAACAACAATTTGAGCCAGACATCCTTCCGCCCGTGGAATCCGATTGAGTTGTACCAGCGGGGTGCGCCCAATTAGTTGCGTCACATCACGAGCAATATGCATAGGTTTTACTCTCGATCCATACTGGGTTTGCTAAGGGTTCGCTAGATGTAGTACATAATATCGACTCGACGTCTAGCATCTCGCTTTTCAGCTAAGTCTTGCAGCGTGTAGTTGTTCAAAATGGCATCAGCAGCCTGTCTTGCTTCGTGCCAAAGTTCGTGTACCACAACGCCCTCAAGCGATCGCGGAGCCTGGCTCGATTTTGATGCATGAGAGTCAAAGCCCTCAATGCAGGTGACAATATCGAGTAAGCTAATCTTCCAAGGCTCCTTGGCTAACAGATACCCGCCGCGAGCACCCCGTTGGCTTCGCACCAGCCCCGAACGGCGCAATGTAGCTAAAAGCTGCTCTAAATATCGGTCTGGGATGTTTTGTTCGGCAGCAATTTGCCGAATTTGGAGCGGTTCTCCACTCCTGTAATGAGTTGTCAACTCCAGCAGGGCCAGAAGCGCATATTCGCTTTTACAAGAAAGTTCCACAAAAAGTATCGCCGCACAACAGCATCAGCCGCCACATTTGCATACACAGTGATCGCATGAGAGTGATCGTATTTGCGATCAATCAGCTATTAGCCCAAGGAATGCAAAACGCTTGACGAACTCATCTTAGTATACTCCGGTTCTCCACTGGGGTTTGCAGGTTTCCGGAGGAGGCACGCATTAATCGTTCGACAACCCCCTCTCGAAAAATCCCAATTTGAAGGCGATCGCCCCATTGAGACATGCTCTCGGGCGATCGCCTTCAGGTTGTTTAGTTTCACAGGATTGGCTGTAAATCTTGTTGTCAACGTTAGGCAGAGCGTTTCCTTAGGATTACCAATACATCAGGAACCCACGCATCTCGGCATACCTCGCGCCCGTTTTACACGCCAACTTCAGGCTCAGCTCCAGACTTAGCTTAACGCGACATGACTGCGCTCATACGAGCCCTGGGCAGCGGCATATGGTTTACCTTGAATATGATTCCAGCTCAAATCTTCAGACGGAATTCCAGATTCTGCCATCACGCGAGTCAACATTGACTGCTGACGATGCTTAACCTGGTGATGATGACGGGTCAACAGGGCCCGAGCTTGATCTTGAGCAGACATAACCTAATCTCCCGCGTGAATAGTTGCAATTAGACTTCGATCACAAATATAGCAAAAAATTCTGTAGCGAATGTTACAAAATAGTCTACAGAGGCTTATTTGTGTCAGATGGGGAAGCCAGCATCACTTCACTCCCCATGCCTGCAGTGATTCCAGCCAACGCTGCGATGAGCAGTCCGAGTTTGTGGGGAAGCGGATGGGCAATCAGGGCAACAATGCCCGCGACCATGACTGCAATCCCCATGGGCTTGGTCGTTAAGTAGGGAATGGTCATGCCGATAAAGGTGACTGACATCGCGAAGTCAAGCCCCCAACTGGCCACATTCGCGATTTGCTGACCGACAACAATGCCGATATAGGTGCTGATCTGCCAGTTGGAATACATGGTCACGGCTACGCCTAGATAATACCAATGCACATGGGGAGATGTGTCGTTGGCCTGGTAGCGTCGGATGGTGACGGCAAAAGCCTCGTCTGTGAGCCAGAAAGCCAGCAGCACTTTCCACAGAGGTGGCAGGGTCTTAGTGTAGGGAATGAGACTGACAGCATAGAGAAGATGGCGCAGATTAACGACGAATGTGGTCAGCACAATCAACGGCCACCCAGTATTGACAGCAACCATACCAACGGCAATAAATTGCGATGAGCCCGCAAAAACAATCGCAGACATCGCCATTGTGGCTGCAACTGACACACCATTGCTGGTCGCCAGAGTACCAAAAATAATGCCGAAGGGCATGGCCCCGATCACCAGTGGAATGATATCTCGCGCCCCAGCCAAAACCTCGCCTCTGGCTGAGCGATGGGCGATCGCCCCTGGTTTCATGACATAGTCCTCACTTGAACACTGTGAATTAGGCCCCATCCAGACTGATTAGCCTGAAATAATCAGCCTGAA
>CAZCXK010000022.1:0-41669 GCA_964502605.1 uncultured bacterium | reverse complement strand
AGCCTGAAATAATCAGCCTGAATAGAGCGTTTCACTTTAGCCTAGATGAGGTCAACGCTGAAAATCTTGTACGTTTTTGCAGCCGAGTGCATATTGCCCCGGCGTCACTCCGGTCATGCGCTTAAAGTGACGGCTGAGGTGACTTTGATCGGTAAACCCGACATCCAGCGCCGCATCGGCCAGAGAATAGCCCATCGCCAATCGCTTTCTGGCTTCAAATACTCGAATTTGAGTCAAGAAGGCGTGAGGTGGCAATCCGGTATGCTTCCGAAACACTCGCAACAGTCTCAACGGTCTGAGACTAACCAGATTCGCCAGGTCCTGCAGTGACGGGTTTTGATCATAGTTGGCCATCAGGTAGTCGCGCACTCGGCAGATGGCCTGGGTTTCTCGCCCAACAGATTGAAGCGGCGGGCGATCGCCTGCATAGTTAGCAATTAGCTGAGCCAGTGCCCAAAGAAACGTAGACTCTCGCTTCAGTGTAGAGTTCGATTGTTCTAGCGTAACGTGCAGATTTCTCAGATACGCGTAGAGCGTCGGATCATGGATTACTGTCTCCGGGAAATAGGGCACAGACTGAGGCTGCCCCGCCAGCTCATAGGCCGCCTGCTGCAACAGCTCAGCTCCGGGTAACAACGTGCGATAGCTCCATGGGGAACCAAAGGCAGAATGCCCCGTATGTACTTCATCCGGTTGGATAATGACAATCGCTCCGGCGGGGGCAACATGGGCTAAGCCTCGATACAAAAACTCCATTGCCCCAGTCTCAAGAATTGCAATACCAAAGGTATCGTGTGTGTGTCGAGAGAAAGCATATGTGAGATATGTGGCGCGCAATAGCTCCAAGTTTGGAATCACTGGGTCGCGCCACAGTTTTGCCTGTTCTAACGGGGATGCCGATACCAAAACGCTGATTCTCCTTCGCAGATTCAACGAGGGCTCTACACCTCACCATGCAGCTTAGATAATGAATGGGAATCTGTCTTGTACGTTTTTGCAGACGTATTCGTTGGCAGTCCCGTACAGAGAGCAGTTCGAAAAAATCCTTTAGCTAAGCTGCCTCGCTTGGCTCTGTGATGTCAGCATCCCACAGATGGGCTATTCGGCGTCAACCAGGGCTGCGATCGCCTCGGGTTGTAAATTATCGTCACCCATGATTGAGCCTGAGTCTCTAGACTGCACCCGGACGGCTAATATCATCAGGGCTGCAAAAATCGAAAGAATCACCACACATTGGGCAATTGATTCTTGTCTCATGTCATAATCACCTCCTAATTGAGTTCTCGCCTGCGATTGCACATAATTGGATGAGTCTCCATGCTCCAAACCTGGAGAACGATTTTCGTCCCCAGAGCGGCATATTCGTTTGCAAGATATCCGTATAGACTGCTCTACTGTGGCATCTCGCCAGATCGTCTATCAAAAATTGACCCAGCCATCAAAATTTGATGAAGGTTAAATTTCTGCCGCCATAAAAAAGACTTAGATCATTCTCAGAGGGTTAGCAATAGGAGAGAAACCCTCCAGGGTTCAGACCCCTCATAGATCAAACCTGCATCCCAATTCAAATGCTGGATAGATCGAAAAACCCATCGGCCTAGAGGCTTGACTGTTCGCGCCAGATCTCAATCTGGGCTTGAGCTGCGGTATAGGCCTCTGTGCCAGACGGCACCATCTCGGCAATGGCGATCGCCTGGACAATATCATCTTGAGCGACGCTGCGAGCCACGTCGAGAATG
Organism: uncultured bacterium; assembly: GCA_964502605.1. Taxonomy (GTDB): domain Bacteria; phylum Cyanobacteriota; class Cyanobacteriia; order CAZCXK01; family CAZCXK01; genus CAZCXK01. Next base: position 39,930 of record CAZCXK010000022.1, on the reverse strand, counting down.
TCCTGACTCCAGATGTTAATCATCTGCTCAGCTTCAAACCGGGCTGGGCTATTGTCTGGCACTTGATTGGCCGTGCGGATGGCAGATGACAGCGAAACCGGGGTAGGAATCGTCGCCAACTCATACGCTCTTTGCAACTGAGCCGTGCCCACGATCTGTGCTTGCCAGCGATTAATATCGCCCTGAGCCTCATCGTAGAGGACGCGTCCGGGTTGAATCTGTTCGGCAGTGGCGATCGCCTCGCTGAGGTTGCCGGTGGTCGCTAACCGTCGTGCATCTAAAAGATAAGGACGATCTTGAATGCGCTGTGATTGAGCTGTCCAGTCGGCGATCAGGCGTTGAGCATCATCATAGAGCGCCCGCCCCTCGCCGATGCGCCGCGCCTCTAAAATAGCGGATTCTAACGCGAACACATCCCCCCCTTGAGCCAGTTGCTCGGCGCGATCGAGATAGGGACGATCTTCAAGGGTCTGAATCTGCCGCGTCCATTGATTAATCGAGTCTTGAGCCTGCTCGATCCGAGGGTTGCTGCTAGGAATGAGTTGGGCTTCGGCGATCGCCGCTCTTAGATCGTCGATGGAGCCGGGTTCTGCCAGGCGCTCTGCCAACTGCAAACGAGATACTGCTTGAATTTCCAGCTGCCACCGCCGAATCAGTTGCTGGGCGTTGTCATAGAGGGGGCGATCGCGCCCCAGCCGTTGAGCTTGAATAATCGCAGATTCTAAATCGGCAACTGAGCCATATGACGCCTGCTGCTGAGCGAGAGCTAACTCGGTTAAATCACGAGATTCATTTCTTAGATTCAGCTCTGGCGGAATTTGCCGCGCCACAGATAGGGCTAAATCAGCATCATAGCGATCGAGTGCAGCCAGCCCCAATTTGAGCAGGTCATTGCCAAACTCAGCCACAGCACGCTGAGCCGCTTGATAGAGTGGGCTGTCAGCCTCAATCTTCTTAGCGAGTTTAATCGCCTCCAAGAGCTGAGACAACCCACCCTGGCGTGCCAGTCGTCGAGCCTGCCCTAAGATCTGCCCTTCTTCGCGGGTGGCATTAATTAAGGCAATGAGTTCTTCATAGCGCGTCGTCTCCCAATAGCGATTGCCCACCGAAAGCAAGCGCCCTGCGGTTGAAAAGGCTCCTTGCAGGTCTTCGTTCAGAATGGCTGACTCAGCCTCTTGATAAATGCGCTCGGCTTCAGCCCAAATGCTTTGCCACCGATCCACGCGTTCTTGCACAGCGGCGTGGGCGGGCGTAGAAACTGGAATCTTCTGAGCCGTTTGGATGGCCGTATCAAAATCGCCATTGTGGAAGGATGCGTCGGCCAGTTCTAAAATCTGAGCTGACCACAGCTCAATATTACGGTCGATTTCTGGGCGCAGCGGGTGATCGGTGGGGAGGCTATTAACCAGGGCGATCGCCTCTAGCAAGTCATTCACCGTCTTCTTGTTGGCTGCTAATTCAGCACAATAGAGTCGCAGAGCCGCAGACGCAGTTGGCCAGAAGATTGAAGGACAGTTGGGCAAGGCTGGAATTTTGAACAGGAGCGCCGCCGCAAAACTGCCCAACCCCATCACGAGCCCCATGCTGAGAATAGTCCAAAATTGCCAGGTTTTAACTAGGCGTAACCCTGGGATCGTCCGCTGTTTGGGCGATAGTGGATTAGGCTTCTGGGAAGAAGCGGACGGTGATTCGTCCCAAGTCGGCTTCATGGATCGGGAACCAGGAACTCCAGGTAACTGAGTAGGCGGAGTGGGCGGCGGCAGTTGACGCGGCGACGATGACGAACGAGACAACGCCGACTTCCGAGATGATGGAAGACGTGGCGATGGATGCAGGTGTTGATGCCGTGGATGGTTTTCAGGTGTTGGCCTGTGTTGATCCATACTGTTCCTCTACGACCCCAGATGCCCGAACCCTGAATGAGGGCGATCGCCAGATTGTTGCTGTCATCCTACTTTACTCATTTCGTAGGATGCCATATCTGATCAGGCATCGCCGCAAATACTTTACACAAGTCTACGGTGACGAGGCCGATTTATGGGAGCAGGGCAACCAGAGTCCATGTCAAGCGTACCTTGCTAATCCAAGTCTTGAGGATGCATCTGTTCAATCTCAGCAACCAGACATGAATAAGTTCTGAATTTTGATGTTTTGATGGTTGAGGCAGGCGTCAATTTAAAACTCACATCTCAAAACTGATCTCTCAAAACTCACATATCTCTCAGAGTCGAGCCCGAATTTGAATTGAGTTCTAGATTTAACTTTGAATGCAGGCTCAATCCTGAATATAGTCTTGCCCTGTCAGCAGAGCCATTTCAGCCCGAACGAATTCTCGACCAAGATAAAGGGCATGATCATGCCGACTCAACGGGCAAGGATCGGCCTGCTCAGTCATCGCAATGCCGATTTCTTTGGCTGTGCGTCCCCTGTAGATTTGGGTTGGCACCCGTTTGAGGCCGCCTCGGCAGGCGAGCAGTTCCCCTGTTTCTGGGTCAACGGCCAGCCCGTTTTCATTGATGGCGTTGGTATAGTGTTCAGCGCAGATTAGTCCGGTTTGTCGGTCGAGATAGATGATGAAATACCCCATTGGATCGAGATCAATGTGGCGGTTCGACAGCTGGTCATCTAATGTTTTCAGGTCTTTCACCTGAATATTCGAGAGAATTGAATGCTGAGTCATAAACGTTTCCTTCTCAAGCTAATGAGGTCTGAAGGCTAGATTGAGCATTGGGGCTGGGTTTGAAGAGGTGGGTCTGATTGGGGATGCCCGTCATCAGTCTCGCAGCCACACCCCAAACGGGGCAAAGGTTTCGGGTAACAGAGCACTATCAACGCATCTCTGCTGGACTATGGGCGATCGCCATTAAGGCTGCTCTGATCTCAGCAAGATTTAGCGCCTGACCAATGAACACGAGTCGGGTTTGGCGCAGCTCCGTGGATTGCCAGCGGCGGTCATAAAACGAGTCAAATCGGTTGCCCACCCCCTGTAATACGAGTCTCATGGGCTTGTTAGGCACAGCCACGAAGCCTTTGATGCGATAAATATCATGCTGCTTGACGAGCTGTTTGAGGTAAGCAATCAGTTGAGCCGGATCAAAGGCATGGTCAACCTCTAGATAAATTGAGGCGATCGCCTCGTCATGGTCATGATCGTCGTCATCGTCATGATGGCTGGGACGCTGATCCAGGTGATCTTCAACGGCTGCATTAAAGCCTAAAAGCAGCTCCGTTGGAATTTCACCTTGACTGCCCGTCACGATTTTGACGCCCTCAGGAAGCTGCTGTTCTAACCACTGGCACACTCTGGCCACCGCGTCAGCCTCCACGCGATCGGTTTTGGTCAACACCACCAAATCAGCACAGGCAAGCTGGTCTTCAAATAGGTCTTCAATGGGGCTGTCATGTTCTAAATTTGGGTCGGCCTGCCGCTGCGCTTGCACGGCATCGAGATCGCTGACGATTTGTCCATGGGCGATCGCCTCACAATCTACGACAGTAATGACTGCATCAACAGTGGCACTATTCCGAATTTCATGCCACCGAAATGCCTGCACCAAAGGCTTTGGCAGTGCTAAACCCGATGTCTCGATCAAAATGCAGTCGATTTGATCTCGTCGTGCCAGCAGAGCCTGCATTGTGGGCAAGAATTCTTCCTGGACGGTGCAGCACAGACAGCCATTGGTCAGCTCGACAATATTGGTGGGAAGGGCAGTATTGGACGGTAAAGTTGCTAAAGGCGTGGCTTGCCCGTCTAAATGGATGTCTGCCATCGCTGCCATCGCTTCCATCTGATCGTCATCACAAACCTGGCATGATCGCAGCAAATCACCATCAATGCCGATTTCGCCAAATTCGTTCACGACAACGGCAATGCGTCGTCCCTGATGCTGGTGCAACAGGTGACGAACCAGCGTCGTTTTGCCTGCTCCCAAAAATCCTGTAATCACAGTCACTGGAATTTTATGCATCGATTGCTCTCATAGATAAACGGTAACCTCATTGCAGCCCGCGCCTACCAATCCGACTCTTCACACTGCTTGCAAGATCCGCATCGGGTTATCCCCATTGTTGAATCTCACCAGCCTGACTCATGAGCGCTGAGGCTGATCTAGCATCTGAGAATGATTGCGTGATAAGACCAAAGGAAAATAGATCGGGCTACGAACCCGTGTGGTGGAGACAGGTCAGAAACGACATGATGAACTGTCTCGGTGTCATGTTAAAACTCATCATCATCCGTACCTCGCAGATGAACTATATGGGCTCTGAATTATCTCTGATAGACTCTGCAATCATGAGATTTGCAATCGGCGGGCATTCTGACTTACACAATTTTGAATGTCGGACGTTAGAGTGCAACTCAGTGATGACGCCAAACTCTAAAATCAACAATCCAAACTCGGCTTACAGCTGCGGGACAGCGCTGGATTTGCACCAAACTTTCCCCCTTACGTTCAGTGGCTGCTACCCACTGAAACCGACTCGTTCTAGCTTATCAGTCTGTTCTAGTCTCTGTGTGCCGCCAACGACGAAGATTTGTATCGTCTCTTGGTGTGCAGTCTTTTGCGTGCAGCTTTTGTGTGTCTCAATTTTGCGTGCAGCTTTTGCGTGCAGCCTAACGAGTGAACTAAACTGCATCCAAGTCTAGAACTGGAGTTCTGTGATGAGAACACTCCAAATCGAAATCTGGACTGGATATCGATTGATTGGGTAACCATTAGTATATGACTGTCGCCACATCTTCCTCCTCACGAACGTATGCCATCTTAGGCACCGGAGCCCTAGGCGGGTTTTATGGAGCGCAACTGCAGCACGCAGGGCTGGAGGTTCATTTCTTAGTGCATCGTGACTATGAACATGTCTGTCAGCATGGGCTCGTGGTTGACTCCCCAGAAGGAAACATTGTATTGCCGACTGTGCGGGCGTACTCTACGGTTGAAGCCATGCCACCCTGCGATGTGGTGATCGTGGCGCTCAAAACCACCCAAAATCATTTACTCCCGCACTTGCTGCCGCCTCTGCTAACAGAGGAGAGCGTGGTTTTGGTACTGCAAAACGGGCTGGGCATTGAGGAACAGGTCGCCGCTATTGTGGGTGCTCATCGGGTCATGGGTGGGCTGTGCTTTATTTGCTCGAATAAGGTGGGGCCAGGGCACATTCGCCACTTAGATTACAAGGCGATCGCCATTGGTGACTATGCCCCAGATTACAGGCCCTGCGGCATTACCAATCGGATGCAGGCGATCGCCCATGATTTTGAGCGCTCAGGCATCCCCATCGAATGCTCACCCGATCTGCTGCTGGCTCGCTGGCAGAAACTTGTCTGGAATATTCCGTTTAATGGCTTGTCAGTAGTGTTTCGAGCCAGCACGCAAGAGATCATGGCTAACCCAGCCGCCAGAACCCTGGCCCAAGAGATTATTGATGAAGTTGTTGAAGGGGCAACTGCGTGCGATCGCCCCATCTCTGATGAATTTGTACAGAAAATGATTGTTCATACCGATCGCATGAAACCTTATCGCACCAGCATGAGAGTTGACTACGATGAACAGCGTCCGCTTGAAATCGAGACCATCATCGGTCATCCGCTACGGGTAGCTCAGCAGGCAGGTGCAACATTACCTCGCATCGGGATGCTCTATCACCAACTCCAGTTTCTAGATATGCAAAACCGCACTATGGGCAGGGTTACCTCAGATTGCACCTAGCCCAGATTCTGCCTATGCTGGAGGCTCTGCCCCATCATCTGGAGGAGCTGTAATGGGTTCTTTCGCAGCCTTCCTATCTTGCTCACGCTGTTCGCGCTTCTTCCGATCAGCCTTCAGCACATCGTCTAAGACGATCTGAGCCTGGGTGATTTTCTCTAAGTTGCTGCGATACAGCTCTAAGTCTTTACTAATCTTGTCACTCGGCAAATGTAGCGCTTCAGATATGGCTTCAATCGATCGAGTTCGGAAATCTCCCTGGGTTGCAATTTCAGGATCAATCGTCTCCAAAACGGTGTAGAGGCCAATTGCAGACAAGCGACTATACTTGAAATTTGGATTTTCTGAAATCGCCTTGAAATGGCCAAAGATTCCGTCGGAGGCAGCCGCGTCAAGCTGCTTTGACTGTGACACCACTTCATCAATGGATAAGCTGCTCACGCTAGCTGCCACACGCTCAGCATCACTGCGAAAGGTTTGTGAGTCGCTCTCTAAAGCCCGACAGAGAGCATTGAAGATCGAGACTCGATCTGCATCAGGACGATACCCCTTCATAAATCGATCGAATGTGGTAACGACACCGAGCGCATAAATGGGGTCATAGCGGAAGTCCGCATTAACTGACAGCAAATGCATCTCGACCATCAACTCTTCGACCACTCGACGATAAATGGAGTTGATTGGCCGCGTATGAATGGTGTAGAAGGCTTTCTTGGTGTCTGAAACAGTGCGGATATTATTCACAGGAGATTCTAAAGATCGCATGATCTCATTCTCGCCCTTTGAGAGCAGTTTGCCAAGACGCTTAATGGTCTAAGGCAATTCCCCAAAGGCCATCGAGTTGAAGTCGGGTTTGCCATCGTTTTTCACCCGGCAGATGGTGGCATTGCTCAATCTACCGTTCCAGGTAACTTGGATCTTGGAAACCCTATTATTTAGCTGGCCACACTGCGAAGTGCAGCACTAAGAGCAGCCTCTTCCGTATCAAAAATTTCGAATACCGAATCCATCATCGTGACTTCAAACACAAGCTTGGCTTCAGGATGAACGTTACAAATGCGAAAGCTGCCTTTTACCTTATCGGCATCACGCATTCCGGCGACAAGGGATGTCAAGCCAGAGCTATCGATGAAGTTGGCTTGACCAAGATTGACGATGATATGTGGACTCAATTTTGAAATACATTCTTGCAGCTTTAAGCGAAACTGCCATGCAGTTGTGATGTCTAACCGCCCCGTCGGAGTTAGAGCAATCACCAGTCTGCCATCGGGAGCCGTCAGTGTTTTTTGATCCATAGAACGTTTCTAAATCTTCCCTTTATTCAAAGCGGCTCAGCATTATTCTCATAATAAAAACTCTCGAAGAAGAGAAGTTTTAACCTAAACCCTTTGAGAATCACAAATGCCGCTCGCCAGGGGGAATGCCGACCAAGACTCGGTTGCTTGACGCATCCGTATGTTAAGTTGCTGAGGTGTTTTGTTAAAGTGCTACGCCTGAAATTATGCACCTCTCAAATGTAGCTTAACTTATCCTAGATTCGACATGCCACATGCACCATATACCCCGGCTCACTTCAGCGCTGGCAGTGTCTTACAGGCATCATTCCACTCCTGAATCTGAGGCAAGGAATCGATTTCTAAATGGGTTTGCCTTTGTGTGGGCTTGATAGCGGGCTGTCACAATGGCATGGCCTTTGGCTTCCAGTTGGCCCAGTCTTGCGGTTTTAGAAAAACATCGTAAAGCTGTGCTTCGGGAGATTGGGGTTCTGGGTGATAGTCATACTCCCAGCGCACAAGGGGCGGCAGCGACATTAAGATCGACTCGGTGCGACCGTTCGTTTGCAGTCCGAAAATGGTACCTCGATCGTAAACGAGGTTGAACTCGACATATCGACCCCGCCGATAGAGCTGAAATTGGCGTTGGCGATCGCCATATTCGATGCTTTGCCGCGCTTCGGCAATGGGCACATAGGCTGGTAAGAAAGCGTTGCCGCAGTCTTGAACGAAGGCAAACAGATCGTCCCAGGTGCGCGGTTCGATGTCGCCAACGGCATTGCTGTACTGAGCCGCTAATCCGTGCTCATCGGGGCCGCGATAGAGTTTGCCGCGCCCGTCTTGATAGTCGAAGAACAGGCCACCGACTCCGCGTGTTTCTTGACGATGCTTCAGATAGAAGTATTCATCGCACCAATGTTTGAAGGTTGGGTAATAGTCAGAATGGTGGCGATCGCACACCTGCTTAAGCGTGCGATGAAACTGAGCTGCATCTTCTGCAAACGGGTAGTAAGGCGTTAGATCAATGCCGCCGCCAAACCACCAAACTGGCCCGGCTTCAAAATAGCGATAGTTGAGATGCACCGTAGGCACATAAGGATTGTGCGGATGTAGCACCATCGATGTGCCTGTCGCATAAAATGTATGGCCAGCTGCTTCTGGACGCTGCACCAGAATCGAGGGCGGCAAGTTTTTACCCCAAATTTCAGAAAAATTGACGCCGCCTTGCTCTAGCAGAGCGCCTCCCTTGATGACACGCGAACGGCCACCCCCTCCTTCTTCTCGTTGCCAAGCATCTTCTTGAAAACTGGTACTTCCGTCTAGAGCCTCTAATCTCTGGCAGATCTGATCTTGAAGGGTTTTTAAGTAATCACTAACTCGCTGCCGCGAATCTGTCGGAGGAAGTGCATGAGACGATTTTGCTGTGGAAGTGGAAGAATTAGCCATAACCTCAAACGATGTTCATGTCGGCCAGCATCTAGACTATCTTGAATCGGATTCGGCTGGAGAAAAGCAGTCAACGAACTTAATGAAACCTGTAAGCTGTCATGAATTTCAGTGGCAGATCCATGGAATGGAAATGAATTTGATTGCCCCTCTCAATCACGCGTTGAACGTTAAGAGAAATCAGCACCAGCAATGGGTATAAGAAATTGACATAAAATGATAAGTCTAAGCAATGTAGCCTAGATAAAAGCAAGCGGGTATATGCGTCCTTTTTTAAGGGCGGCTCTGGGCAAAGGGAGGAGTTTGATAATGCTGAGCCTCTGGTTCAAATTGAATCTCCAAGCATTGGGTTGGTTTCGTCCGCTAGCGAGAAGCTATCAAGCCGTAAGTTCAGCGCCAGTCGATGACTTATGGCGAAAGGTTGTCAACCTCGCAGATGTTTCCTGGCACCCATTAATTTCAAGTACAAACGTTCCAAATGGTCTCATCCCTAAGCCCGGTCTGATTTACCAGGCGGTTACTCGACTGAGCCCGATTCCAATTCGGATTTTTGTAGAACGGGTGCGCCCAATGGAACTGTTGAGCATCCGCATCTTAGCTCTTCCGGGTGTTGAAGAAAGAGTAATTTATCGCATCGAGTCAACGGTTTGTGGAACCCGCGTCACCTATTCGGTGAAGCTGCGAGGCTGGCTGTCTCCGTTAATTTGGTCTGTGGTTCGCGGGTATGCGGCTAAAGTTCCGGCTAAGCTGGTTCTTGCTGCTGAAGATGCTGCTCAGCAAAATAAGTCGTTTGTTGACACGACTGGGCGATCGAAGTTTGTTAAGAGCAGCTTTCATGATTTGTTGGGCGTCACGGCGGTTGTGGTCTCTTTGCAAAACTTTGTGGCCTGATCAGCACGCTGAGGTTGAAGATGAAGCCGCGTCTAAGCCGCATCGCAATCAGGGTACGACCAATCAATGCAGTTGATTGAGATTGTCAATGGGTTGCATCCGTAAACCACCCAAGTGGACGATAAGATGAGAACACATGACTGTAACGGCTGGCGCAATCGCACTTATGACTGCCAAAACTCTTGATTCTCAGACTGTTCTAAACGTTCTTCGACCGGTTCAAGATCCAGAATTGCAAAAGAGCCTTGTCGAACTCAATATGATTCGCAATGTGCGGATTGACGATGGCAATGTAAGCCTGACGCTCGTGCTGACGACTCCTGCTTGCCCGTTGCGTGAGTTTATTGTGGAAGACTGTGAGAAGGCCATTCGCACCTTATCAGGCGTGAAGACAGTTGATATTGACGTGACGGCTGAAATCCCTCAGCAAAAGGCACTGCCGGATCGCCAAGGGATTGCTGGAGTGAAAAATATTTTAGCCGTGTCTAGCGGCAAAGGCGGAGTTGGCAAGAGCACGGTTGCGGTTAATATTGCCGTATCCCTGGCCCAAGCGGGGGCAGCAGTGGGGCTGATCGATGCAGATATTTATGGCCCTAACATACCAACCATGCTGGGTCTTGCTGGCTCTCAGGTGATGGTGCAAGACGGGTCAAATGGTCAAGTTTTAGAGCCCGCATTTAATTATGGGGTTAAGCTTGTTTCGATGGGGTTTTTGATTGACGCAGATCAGCCTGTCGTCTGGCGCGGCCCGATGTTAAATGGCATTATCCGCCAGTTTCTATATCAGGTGAATTGGGGTGAACTAGATTATCTCGTCGTTGATATGCCACCAGGGACAGGGGATGCTCAATTAACCTTAGCTCAGGCGGTGCCGATGGCGGGTGTGGTTATTGTGACGACCCCTCAAACTGTGGCGCTACAAGATGCCAGACGAGGGCTGCGGATGTTTCAACAGCTCCATGTCCCTGTGATTGGCATTGTCGAAAACATGAGTTACTTCATCCCGCCTGATTTGCCCGATCGCTACTATGACATTTTTGGATCAGGGGGTGGAGAAAAAACGTCAACTGAGCTGAATTTGCCCCTGCTGGGCTGTATACCGTTGGAGATTCCGCTGCGTCAGGGTGGGGATGCAGGTATCCCCATTGTTGTTGAGCATCCTGATTCTGAATCGGCTCAGGCTTTGATGGCGATCGCCCAGCGAGTCGCAGCGCGAGTCTCTGTCGCAGCACTTGCTTAACCCTCGATTTGTTCAGCCCTGTTCGCATTATTCACGTCGATTCTTAAATTGTGCTTAATTGCGTATGTTGCAACGCTCACTCGGACGATCCAACTGGCGATCTTTTTTTCAAGCATGGGATGAAATTGACTGGTTTTTGCTCGTTTTATTAATTGCCATTACCGGATTGGGTGGGCTGATGATTCGGAGCACTGAGCTCAATCAAGGCCTGGAGAATTATTGGGTGCAGCACTATATATTAGGTGCCATTGGGGTCGCTGTGGCACTGCTGATTGCGCGATGGCGCTACGAAAATTTGATTAACTGGAGCTGGATTATCTATGCCGTCACTAATGCGCTGCTGCTAGCCGTCATGATTGTTGGCACTGAAGCCTTAGGAGCCCAGCGCTGGATTAGCGTTTTTGGCTTTCATGTACAGCCGTCTGAATTTGCAAAACTCGGACTGATCATTACGCTGGCTGCTGTCCTCCATGAGTGCACAGCCTCTACGATTCCGGCGGTGATCAAGACGCTGGCCATCACTGCATTGCCGTTGGGCCTAGTCTTTTTGCAGCCCGACTTGGGTACATCGTTAGTGTTTGGCGCTATCACCCTGGGAATGCTGTATTGGGCCAATGCCAATCCAGGCTGGCTAGTTTTGCTGATCTCTCCAGTCGTCTCGGCAATTTTGTTTAGCCTGTTTTTGCCAGGGTGGTTTGTCTGGGTTGCAGCTATGGTGGCGATCGCCTGGTTGACCTTGCCATGGAAGTGGCTGAGCGGTTTAGGCGCAGCCGTTATCAACTTGATCTCAGGAAAATTAGGTGAGGTCTTCTGGGGCTTGCTCAAAGACTATCAAAAAGATCGCCTCATCCTTTTTCTGGATCCAGATAAAGATCCTCTAGGTGGGGGATACCATCTGATTCAGTCGCGCATTGCTATTGGTGCGGGAGAACTCTGGGGGCGAGGTCTCAATCAGGGAACTCAGACCCAACTCAATTTTATTCCAGAACAACACACTGACTTCATTTTTTCTGCGATTGGAGAAGAATTGGGGTTTGTTGGATGTTTTGTAGTGCTTGTAGGATTTTGGCTTGTGTGCTTGCGCTTAGTCATCATTGCCCAAAATGCAAAGGACAATTTTGGCTCCCTGTTGGCGATCGGAGTGCTGACGATGATTGTGTTTCAGGTTACTGTTAATATTGGCATGACCATTGGATTAGCACCCGTAACTGGGATTCCATTGCCCTGGCTGAGCTACGGGCGATCGGCATTACTCACCAACTTTATTGCGATTGGTCTGGTTGAATCGATTGTAAACCATCGCCATCGGTTGCGATTTTAGCAAGATCCTTTAGTCTATTAAATGAAATAGGATCATCATTCTGAGCAACGGTTTATTGGGACATTATGTTAGTTCATGGAGGCGAAAACTATGATTTTTCCAGGGTCAGCTGTTCGTGTTACCAACGTTGATGATACTTATTACGGCTTTCAGGGACTCGTGCAGCGAGTCAGCGATGGTAAAGCGGCGGTTTTATTTGAAGGGGGTAACTGGGATAAACTCGTAACCTTCAACCTGTCTGAAATTGGGCCTGTAGATGCAACTGCGGGTCGAGGTAAAAACAAATAGATTTACCCCTTTTAGCTCGGCAACTAGACCTTTAAAAGAAGCACTTTGTCGCCAATGTTCAGACGCGGTGACAAAATGCTCCTTCTTACAGTCTCATATCGGAGATCAGTCTAGTGGCTAATCATCCAAGGTCGTCCATGGCCATGACTTTGATACCGGCGAGGCGTTGGTTCTCGATCTTTAGATCGGCTGACCAGCGTCGGTTCTGAATTCTCAGCCTTAAGTCGCAGAGATGAATTCAGCATCACACTCGGTGGCGAATAGATTCGCCGTGTTGATTCACCCTCGCAAGTTGAACAGGTTACTGGCTTCCCAACTTCTGATAACGTGTGCCATTGCTCAAATGGCCCACATGTATCACATTGATATTCGTACAGCGGCATAGCCTATCATCCTCCATAGTGAAGCAGATTAATGGGCGAGGGGTATCCCATCGCGCCAACTGAACTCATCTAAGACGGAAGAATATCTTGATCAAAAATCTCAGTTGGAATGGCGATCGTACAGCAAGCATTTGGAATATCGACAATGCCGCTAATGCGTCCTTCCACCGGCGCACAACTGAGCAGTAGATAGGCCTGTTCACCCGTAAAACCAAACTTCTTCAAATACTCAATGGCGTTGAGGCAAGCCCGACGATAAGCGACATGAGCGTCCATATAGTATTGTTGGCCCGAGAATTCATCAACTGAAATACCCTCAAAAATCAAGTATTCAGAATAGCGTGGCTCTACAGGGCCTGGTTTAAAGATGGGGTTGACCATACCATATTTGTCCATGCCACCTTTGATGATATCTACATGCAGATCAATGTAGCCAGACATCTCAATTGCACCACAGAAAGAAATCTCACCATCGCCTTGCGAAAAATGGATATCCCCCATCGAAAGCTTGGCACCCTCGACATAGACCGGAAAATAGATGCGAGACCCTCTAGAAAGGTTCTTGATATCACAGTTGCCGCCATGCTCGCGAGGGGGAACTGTCCGAGCAGCCTCAGCGGCAACTCGTTCAAAATCAGCTCCTTTGAGCGACCCCAAAACCGCATTCTGAGGGTTCGGTAATGCAGCCAATGGAGGAACGCGATTGGGATCTGTTGCAACCAACTCGGATTCCCGTTTGTTCCACTTAGCTAACAGTTCATGGGAGGGCGCACAACCAATCAGACCGGGATGTGTGATCCCTGCAAATCGCACACCTGGAATATGTCGAGACGAGGTGTAAATACCTTGCAAATCCCAAATTGCCTTTGCAGCTTGAGGGTAATGGTCGGTTAAAAACCCTCCCCCATTTTCACGGGCAAAAATACCTGTGAACCCCCACTCATCGCCCTGGAGTGCGCCAATATCCAACAGATCGACAACCAAAATATCACCAGGCTCAGCTCCATTGACGTAGATGGGGCCACTCAGGACATGAACGACCGTCAAATCAACATCTCGAATGTCGCTGGGGTCATCGTTATCTCTGATTTGTCCATCTGTCCAATCTTTGCATTCGATACGAAAAATATCCCCCGGATTGACTGATGCAACAGCAGGTATATCAGGATGCCAGCGATTGTGACCTACCAGTTCTTGCTCAGCCATCGGTTTAGTCAAGTCAACCTTAAAAAGAACCTCGGGCATATGTTACTCCTCAATTAATTCGAGTTAGTTGATCAATGCAATTAGTCACGAGAATACTATCATGAATAGCTCTATATTTATTTGCTTCAGCTAAAATAGATTCCCGATATTTCTTGTTAAGAAAACACGCAAATAACTCTGCGCTTTGTCAGCAAAACTGAGCTTAAAGTAACTTTTAATAGTGCGCTTAGATTGACTCTGATTTAGTCAACCTTGGCTAACTAAAAAACCTCTTGAAAGCTCTTTTCTGCATTAATTTAGGGGGCGATCGCACAATCGAACAAATCTATTATCGAGTGTGGGTTTTTATAGCAAAACTTTGCCAACGTAGTCTCAACTCAACCTAGAAAAAATCTTGTCAGTCAGTCAATCAGGGTGAATAACTAATTGACTGATAAAAGACTTCTGCCCTCACTCTAAATCCATCTCTCAGAGCAGTAGAGGGACTTTGATAAAGTCTAAATCGCTCTAGATCCTCTTTGTACTTGGTGAGAGAAGGGAGTAGGGGATGAAAGGTTCATGTTTTGTCAGTTAATCAGTTATTTACCTTAGACTGAATTGGAAGAACCGCAATCAACTTATCGCACTAACATCAGTGATTGGCTCTCTAAATAGATATAGGGTCAATGAATTAGTAGTTCTTTAACAGCTCGGTCAATAAATCGAGCGTCCACTGAATTAATTCCACCTCTTGTAACGTTGCCCTAGGTTGAAGCGGAACATCTCCGAGTTTAAAAAACTTTATAGTCTGTCATTGAAACGTAATTTTACTCCTAAAGATGCACATCAAAGGAAACACTCTTAGCTCATTGATATAATTGACGCATCATTCAAAGCCACCCATGAGAATGAGCTAAGAGAGAGGTCTTGTCAACTTAACGTGTGAGCTGAGATAGGGGATGTTGGATCTGCTGAGACAATAGTTGCACTAGAAAAATCTGTACCTATCTAACTCGAGTTAGCAACAAAGGCCGATAGGTTTTGCAACGCAAGAGGGGGTCTATGTTTCTGTTGCAAAACAAGATCAATAACCGATTACTAAAGCAATGACTACTACTAATCATCTACTGATAAACGGCATCATTACTTTAGCAACACAGATTAAAGCACGATTGAGCAACTTAGCAAACATATAGATATCGAACCGATTACACAGCTAAGTATCGATGAACCAGGCTGTCCGTCAATTCTGAAGTGTTACCAGAAGAAACAACCGCCCCTTTTTCCATGATGAAGAAGCGCTGGGCTAACTGACGGGCAAAATCAATCTTTTGCTCGACTACTAAGACCGTGATTCCCTTCTCAGCATTGATGCGTTTGAGTGTCGCCTCAATTTCTTGGACAATTGACGGCTGAATGCCCTCGGTTGGCTCATCTAGCAAGATGATTTGTGGGTCAGATATTAGGCCACGGGCGATCGCCAACTGTTGTTGTTGCCCCCCACTCAGAAGCCCACCCTGACGCTTAAGGTGCTGTTTTAACATTGGAAAGAACTCAAACACCTCTTCTAGAGCATGTGTCGATCGCCGTTTTCGGCTGGCAGTTAGCCCCAACTTGAGATTATCTAATACCGACAAATAGGGGATGATCTCTCGCCCTTGAGGGATATAAGCAATTCCATACCGGCTGCGCTTAAACGTTGGGGTTTTGGTAATATCATCAGCATCAAAAACAATGCTGCCCTTATTTACCTTGTTAAGACCAATGATGCTGCGCAGGAGAGTCGTTTTGCCGACCCCATTCCGTCCTAGTAAACACACGATATCCCCTTTATAGACAGACAGGGTGACGTCATACAGCACAGGGGTCTGACCATAGCCTGCTGTTACATTCATCAGCTCAAGCAGCGATGTCGATTCGTTCACGGCCTAAGTAAACCTCCACAACCTTGGGATTATTTTGAACCTCAGCTACTGATCCTTCTGCGATCTTTTCACCTTGGTGTAAGACGATGATGCGTTGAGCAATCTGTTTGACAAACTCCATATCATGCTCAATCACCACAACCGAATGATCTTGAGACATGATCTTAATGATTTCACCCGTCAAGTGTGTTTCATCCGACGTCATGCCAGCGGTAGGCTCATCGAGTAAAACAATTGACGGATCTTGAGCAATGACCATGCCAATTTCAACCCACTGTTTTTGACCATGAGACAGTGAATTAACCTTAGTTAATGCCTTATCAAGCAGACCAATGCGATCTAAAACCCAGGCAATTTTTTCCTTTTTGGCACGGGTCAACTTTGACGTGACCGACGAAAAAATGCCATGAGTGCCTTTCAAAGCTAAGAGGATGTTTTCAAAGACAGTCAGCTCATTGTAGACGTTAGGATTTTGGAACTTCCGCCCCAACCCCATGCGAGCGACTTCATGGGGAGATCTGTTAGTAATGTCACGACCATGATAGTAAACATGACCAGACGCAACGGGAGATTTGCCCACGATCGCATCCAACAGAGTGCTTTTGCCAGCGCCATTGGGGCCAATGATGGTGACAATCTCCTGATCGCCTACATCAAGGGTGACACCTTTGAGTGCCTGAAACCCTGAGAAGACGACTTTCAAATCTTTGACTGACAGAACTGACTCCATTGACTTCCACCTTCATGATTAACAAACGCAACGGGTGAAACAAACCCCACATAGGACTGGCAATCTACTGCTTCTCTCTTTGATTACCCTGTTTGGGCGATCGCCGACTAGAGCGCACTGACGAACTCATCGGCCTTAAAACACTCGTCAGACTAGCTAGTCCAGATTGGAGAGGGGTAAACCAGTCAAACACCTGAGCCCGGACATATCCAGCAGATGTTGAATCACTCGCTGGAGTCGCCCGCGATAACCCAGGAAGGCTTAACTGTTTTGGCACTAGCCCCATGAGACCATTGGGCAGAAATAGCACTACAATCAGCAGCAGCACCCCCACGACCAACTGCCAATCTTGTGTAACCCGTTCGGCATAATTTTGAACCTGACCCAGTAAAATAGCTGCAACTAGGGGGCCAATCAATGTCCCACGCCCCCCAATGGCCACCCAAATTACCACCTGTGTGCCAAATGCAACGGCCAGATAGACGGGCGAGATAAACTTATTAAGTGGCACAAACAGGCCACCTGCAATGCCTGCGATCGCTGCAGATAGAGTCCAGATAAAAATCTTGAAGCTAGCAACGTCATATCCCAAATAGGCAATGCGTCGCTCGTTTTCATTGATTGAGCGAAGGATAAGTCCCAAGTTAGTCTTCGTCAGCCACCAACTGCCTACCAACACCAACGTTGTAAAGATCAAGATCGTCCAATAGAGATTGAGATCGGTAAAACTAATGCCGAGCAATTCCAAATTAGCGACATCAGTGATGCCGTTAGTTCCACCCGTATAGGCTTGTTGACTAATAAAGAAAGTCGTCAGCGCTGATGAAATTGCTAGCGTAATGATAGTGATGTAAACGCCGCTCACTTTAGAGCGAAAAATAAACCAACCAATCACATAAGCAAATACAGCCGGAACGGCTACCATTGCAATCATCGCAATTGGGAAAAACTTCAGCGGCGCGATAAACCATGGCAACTGCTCTAATCCATTCCAGACCATAAAATCGGGAAGCTCAACGCCATAAGTGTTTCGGGCAGATGAGAGATTGAGCTTCAAGTAATAGGCCATGGCATAGCCACCCAAGGTGAAAAACACGCCATGGGCAAAGCTCAAAATTCCAGTGAAGCCCCAAACCAAATCGAGGCTAATACCCAACACCCCGAATAGCAGGAGCTTAGACATCAAACCGGTCTGAAACACTCCTAATGGAAAGGGTAAAAAGAAAAAGATGAGAAACACAATTCCGCAGACAATCAATGTCTTCATCGGAACTGTCGAGCGACTCTGAACACCATCTAAAACTTGCGTCATCAGCCTGACTCCACTATGTTTAACCCGCGTTCAGTTGGCAACTCTTTAATCGCTATGCACGCTTTTGAACTGTAAATAACCCCTCAGGACGATAGCGAATCAATATGATAACGGCAGCCAAAACAATTACTCGGGCTACTGGGTCATTAAGCAAATAGGCGATCGCCGCATTTGACTCACCAATTAAGAATGAGCCAGCCAAGATGCCAAATAGCTTATCGACCCCTCCAGTCACAACCACCATCCAGGCATCAACTAGATAGTCTTGCCCCATAGGCGGTGAAACACTTTTCAGCGATGAAATCACCGAACCCGCAACCCCGGCCAATCCGCAACCATAAGCAAAGGTGAACATATCAACCAAGCTTGTATTCACACCCAAACATTTCGCCATTTCCCGGTTTTGGGCCACAGACCTGATCTGACGCCCCAATGGTGTTTTGTAAAGCAAATAGGCCGTCACACACAGGAGAGCGATCGCCACTGCAATGATAAAGATCCGATAGTAGGAGATAGCAACCAACGGGTTGCCATCATCACCCGTAATTAGCGACAAATTACCCGAAATATAGGGTGGAGATTTCACATACTTGAGCTGAGCTGTGAAAATGAGCTTGACTACACCCTGAATCACAATGCTCAAGCCCCATGTTGCCAGCAAGGTTTCTAGAGGGCGACCATATAACCGACGAATTACCGCCACCTCCGTGAGCGCCCCAATCAAGGCAGTACCCAGGAACGCAAACGGAATCGTCAGCAGTAAATCCATATTAAACAGCGACTGCATCAAAAAGGTAACATAGGCTCCTAACATGATGAATTCGCCGTGAGCCAGGTTGATAATCCTCATCACTCCAAAGGTGATTGCCAACCCTAAGCCCGTCAGTAGCAATACCCCCACAATGCCAACTCCATTCACCAACTGATTGGCAAAGGAATAGAAATTACCTCCTCCTGACGCCGTTTCTGCCGCCACTTCCGGCACAGCTTCTTGTGCAAAATAAAGCGCATTCACGGATAACGAAGCTATATCAAGCATCTACTAAACCCCCTCTAACTGCCGCTTACCATCGCATCAAACTGCTCAGGGCTCTGATTTTCATCCGATGAATCAAAGCCCTGAATTACCTGGCCTAGAGTTCCAAGTATTCAACGGACAAATCTTGTCCCGTTTCTTGAGTGGGGTCACTGCGATCATCTGGGGCAGGATGTACACAGAGGCGACCTTTATAGAGCGCCTGACTCCAAGGAATCGGCTTCACCGCTGCGGGTGTTTCAAATACGATTTCAGCCTGACCTTCAGCATCCCACTTACCGATACGGGAGTAGAGATAGGTATGATAATTGTCAGGATCAATCTTCACAGGGCCTTGAGGAGCATTAAAGACTTGACCTCGTGTGGCTTCACGCAATGTTTCAGTGTTAATCTCACCGCCTTCTTCTAAAATTTGCTCCATTGCTTGAGCCATGAAGAAGGTCTGCAAGTAGGCGGCTTCCATCACACCATTGGTCACACGACCATCACCAAATTTTGCCTTAAATTGCTCCACGAATGCCTTGTTCTCAGGTGTATCGACAGACTGGAAGTAGTTAAAGCTGGTAAAGTGGCCTTCAGCATATTCTGGCCCCATCGCCTGAATTTCTTCTTCAGTGGTGGGATACGCCATAATTGGAATTTGATCAGGTGTAATACCCGCATCCTTAAACTGTCTGTAGAATGCTGGAATACTATCACCCACTAAGTTGCTCAGCACGAAATCAGGCTGAGCCTGCTTGATTTTGTTAATGATAGTGATGAATTCAGTTGTTCCTAGAGCC
Organism: uncultured bacterium; assembly: GCA_964502605.1. GTDB lineage: Bacteria > Cyanobacteriota > Cyanobacteriia > CAZCXK01 > CAZCXK01 > CAZCXK01. The sequence goes on along the minus strand of CAZCXK010000022.1, from coordinate 20,412 downwards.
GCGTATTCATCTCCAACAACTTCGCCACCCAGACCTTCCAACTCGGCCTTGGCAATGCGGTTACTCTCTTTGGGATAGATATAGTCAGACCCGATGAAAAAGCCTTTAGGCCCAAAGTTCTCATAGCAGTAGGGAATCGAGTCTGTGATTTGCTGGTTAGGTGCAGCCCCAGTGTAGAAGACATTTGAGCTGCACTCATTGCCTTCGTAATACACTGGGTAATACAGAATCGAGTCCTCCTCTTCAAATACAGGAAGGACTGACTTCCGGCTCGCCGACGTGTAGCATCCCAGCACACAGACGACCTGATCCTCGTTAATCAGGCGCTTAGACATCTGGTTGTATAAGTCCCAGTTGGAGTCGGGGTTGACAACTACCGTCTCAATCTGTTTACCCGCGATGCCTTGTTTCCCTTGCCAAGGCCCCGTCCCTTGGTTGATCTGCTCGATCGCCAAGAACGTAGCATCTTGCAACGACTTTTCGACAATGGCGATCGTTCCAGTTGTCGAATACATCACTCCAACTTTGATCGCGTCGCCTGCAGCTGCGCCCGACGTATCACCCGATGTGCCAGCAGTGGGTTCGCTACCCCGGGTACATGCAGACACAACACCTGCTCCGAGAGCAAGCGAACCATACTTGATAAACTTACGACGCCCTATGCCCCCGAGTACGATTAAGGGTTTGCGCGGTTCAGTCATTTAATTCTCCTCAATAGCCTTAGGATGCAAAAACATGGGAAAGCATTGCAATCAAAATTGATAGCTGCTTACAAAGCTAGGGCATAACCCTCAACAGATTTGTGCCCTATGCTGCCAACTTAATGACAGCTAAACCAAGCGTTAAGACCAGCCATTAGTGTCGGTTTAAAAGCCTTTTTTGCTTCAAAATTTCAAGTCGAAAAGCTAGCCTTCTAAAGTGCGCCTGGATCCATACAAGCTCGTTTCATAGCGCTACGACCTTCATATGGATTGACTGCGATATTAGTGCGATTTATATCCCGCGAATTGTAATGCTAGATACAAAACAGAGCTGTTTGAGTCCCAGTCTTGAGGTTAAGGGAGGGTAAATGTCGATGAGGAGACATTCGGTTTCACTAAAAAAAACGAGTTATTTTACGTAAATCGTAACTCGATAGCCGACTGGTTCTGAAAATTTGTGTTTTTCTGCAGCATCCTCGGTTAGTTTCAGACTTGGCCGCAGGAGTGGGGAGTGATTTAAGTGGAGCGATACCCAAATTGATTGTCTAGATTCGTCATATTTAAGCGTCAATTATCAATATGATGAGGTTGAGAGTCATTGGATGGAGAGGATTTAAACGGAAGAATATGAGAATGAATTAGATTAATAATGATGTCTAGCCCTTCCTGGGTTTTGAGATTGGTAAACACAAAGGGGCGATCGCCTCGCATGTTACGAGCATCTCGATCCATGACCTCTAAATCAGCGCCGACCATGGGGGCTAGGTCGATTTTATTAATTACTAATAGATCAGATTTCGTAATCCCAGGGCCGCCTTTGCGCGGAATTTTATCCCCAGCGGCCACATCAATTACATAAAGTGTTAGGTCAACGAGCTCGGGGCTAAAGGTCGCGGCTAGATTATCGCCTCCGCTTTCCACGAGCACTAGGTCTAAATCAGTAAACTGCCGTTCTAGATCTTCAATGGCGATGAGATTAATCGAGGCATCTTCTCGAATTGCCGTATGGGGGCAGCCTCCAGTTTCAACGCCCCGAATGCGATCGCTCTCCAGGGCTCCATGGTTGGCTAAAAACTGGGCATCTTCTTGGGTATAGATATCATTGGTCACTACAGCAATGCTGTATTGGGCGCGCATGGCTTTACAAAGCGCTTCTACTAATGCGGTCTTTCCAGACCCAACCGGCCCTGCCACCCCAACGCGCAGCGTTTTCATCATAGTGACTGCATCCCCCCACAAATCGACTTAATCGCTTGAATTATAGGCTTCAACTCCGAAACAGTCGAGAATATAGGATCTCGTGGTTCATACTGGCGATCGCCGCACCCCAATTGCAGACTCCTAGAGGCTTGCCCGTCGCAGCTATGACGTCTTCAACCGTTTGCTGCATCTGTGAATAAAGCTGCATTAGAACGCGTTGGCCTGCGGTTTGCCCCAGCGGAATCAGTCGAACGCCCGCCGTGATCAGATTATTCCCCCAGCTGTGCAAATAGCCTAGTAACGCAGATGGCAGGTCAATTTGCCAATGAGCAGCCGCAACTGCAAAGGCGATCGCCCCGTTGCAGGGCTCCCCACAGTGGTTCAAGGGATGCTGAAGCTCGGGTTGGATATCGATCAGCAGTCGCGCCAAAGCCCGTCCCATTTGCCAGCTCTGTTGACGCAGTTCTTCGGTGTCGCGCAGCGCCGATAGCCGCGCATTCCAATGAGCGAGGCGGTCAACCTCCCGGTCAAGGCTGCACTGATAGGCCTCACAGAGTATCTGAACATCCAGACGGATACTGCCATGCTGCAATTCTTGCGCTAGCCAGTGCGCCAGATCGTCAGCAGTCTTGATCTGATGGGTTTGCACGAGATATTCCAGCCCTTCAGAATAGCTGTAGGCCCCGACTGGTAAGGTTGGGCTAGCAAGCTGGAGTAAGTAGAGCAATGCTGACGATGAAGGGCATGGATCGGAGGATGGGTCAGTGGGCATGATGATGGCCGTATGCTCCGCTCTCAGGATGAAAAGCTACGATTTCTTCGGTTATACATAACCCCATCTGCTCCAGCATAGATTTGAGCACAGCATCAGGAGCCAAGCGCAGGTAGTCTAATGCCAGTTCGAGAGAAACATGACGATTACCCAAGTGATAGGCCGCCTGCAATAACCCCAACGGGGTAGTGCTACGCACGGTCATCACAGGCTCTGGCTTTGCCAGAACTCTCACCAGACAGGTCTCTGCCTCTGAGCGCAACAGATCACCGTCTTCGAGCATGGTGCCACGCGGCAAGCTGACATAAACCGGAACGCCTTCGGCAGACTCAAAATAGTGACGCGATCGCCCCCTTTCCTCTGCCGTTAGGGGCAATGTTAAATCAACTGCTGCCGCAAGATCAGCAGGCGATCGCTGCGTTAGCGTAATGACTGCTGGAGCATTGTTAGACATAGCAGCTGAAAATCGTAATCCAGTGTTAATTGCCATTCATCAGCCCAGCAAACCTAACCCCAAACTAACCAGTCGATTGAAGGCCAACTACAAGTGCATCATATCGTTTGCCTGCACATGAGCGCGTTTTATCCAAACACCTTCAATAATGTTGCCATCCACACAAAGGACTTAAAGCAGCGCATTCAACGTCTGCACAATTGGCTGCTGCTGATTAAGCTGGATGCGCTGATAGGTTTCAACAATTTCAGCCGCAATTTGGGTCTCAATCTCAGCGGCACTCTCAACAGAGGCACAGGGCTGATACAGTTCAGGGTGCTGATCGGGGTGAAACACAATAGACGTGATATCACGAAATAGCGCTTCATCCAACTCCTCATCCATTTGATTGGCCTCCCAATCCGTCCCATGGTGCGAGCCAGAGTAGATATCATCCAAATCTGAATCAGTTCTGTCATCAGACAGCTCAGAGAATGAGACTGGCAACTCCGGACTAATCAAATCGGTTGTCACTGACTGACCATGTCGCTGAATGTAGGTCTTAAATACCTGCCCGGTCAGATTAGACATCAGCTGACTACGAGCCGAAAATTTAATGAACGATCGAGTTGGATAAATGTGATTCTCCATTGGGTCAGCTCTAATCCCTATCAATACGTAAACAATTGTTTCCATTCACTCTGGATATTTTAAGGTATAGAGTGCCCACTAACCCTCACACTATGAACGGAGATTTATGAAATCCGAAAGATTAGATTAAGACCCAATCAAGCTAAATCACATTTAGCCTCAAAACGGGAGCTTTATCTGTGAATCACGCCCCATCTTGAGTCTGACTCAAGATCAGACAGGCCGCCCCGACATTAAATCAACTCTAAAGATAGAGGCCAGTTGACTCAAAATCAGCATAGAAATAGAGGTCATGAGGTGCACAATCAATTGAGAATTGTTGAAGCGAGCCTTAACACGGCAGAATAATTCACAAGGTCATTCAGCAGGTAGCGTATGTTAGATAGGCGTCCCAATATTGTTTTTCTGGTTCTCGATACCCAGCGAGCCGATCGCCTGTCATGTTACGGGTATCCGCTAGCAACCTCGCCCAATTTAGATGCCCTAGCCGCAGATTCGACATTGTTTAAAGGGGCTGTCGCCGCAGCCCAATGGACGGTTCCTTCTCATGCATCTATGTTTACCGGGCTTTATCCGTCGGTTCACCAAGTGCTGCAATCCTATTCAGTGCTGCCATCCGACTTCACTACATTGGCCGAACGGCTCAGCACAGGTGGCTATTTCACGGCTGGGTTTTGCAATAACCCGCTGGTAGGTGTGATCAATAATGGGTTGCGTCGAGGGTTTTATAGTTTTTTGAATTATAGCGGCCTCATGACCTCACGTCCCAATCAGGCCGGAGTGCCATCGGGGCTGTTAGATCGATATCGCCAGGTCTTCAAGCGACTGCTGGCAAAGGGGCTTGACCAGGTTCAAGATGCATTTGCGCGTTCAGATGCTCTGCTAGCATTTTCGCTGACGCCGCTGATGGTGCCGATCTGGCAAACGGCGCTGAGCTTTAAAGGCAATACGGCCAAGTCGCTCGATGATGCTGCCCGTCTGCTGATTAATCGACGAGGCGTAGAGGCTGATCAGCCCATCTTTACCTTTTTAAATTTGATGGGAACCCACATGCCTTACCATCCGCCACGCCAATATGTAGAGCGCTTTGCTCCACATGTGCTGCATGACAAGAAAGCGCAGCACTACTTGCGGACATTTAATAGTGATGTATATGGCTGGCTGGCTCCTTTAGCCGGGTCGCTCAATGATCACCAGAAGGCCACGCTCGATGGCATGTATGATGCTGAGGTTGCCTATCAGGATGAGCAACTGGGTCTCTTTTTCAAGCGACTGCAAGAGAGTGGCGTTTTAGACGATACATTAGTCATTGTATGTTCAGATCATGGAGAACATTTGGGTGAGAAAGAGTACATTGGTCATTCTCTGACTTTGTACAATGAGCTCATCCAGGTGCCGTTGATCATTCGCGATCCGAGTGGTGAGTTCTCTCAGGGGACAACAGCTCCTCATGTGGTTTCAACGCGCCGCATTTTTCATACGATATTGGCGGCAGCAGGGTTGGCAACTGAGGAAGAGCGATCGCTCTCTTTAGCACGGGGTGAAGCGGCTGATCCTGAGCAAAATCAGGTATTTGCCGAAGCAATTCCCCCTCAAAATGTTTTAAGTCTCCTGCAAAAGCGTCAGCCCGACCTTGTGCGCGATCGCGCCTGTGATCAGCCTCGACGCGCTATTTGGATTGGTAGTCATAAGCTGATTGAGACAGGCGGCAACGTATGGGAACTCTACGACTTCCTCAATGACCCCCGTGAAAACCTCGACTTGAGCAGCATCTTGCCCGAAAACGTTGAATTTCTTCAAGATCGCTTACAGACATTTATGGGGCAAACGGCTAGCGTAGGCAATGCAATGGCTGTGGCCGAAAGGGCTCCAGGATTTGATAATCCGGAGGTGCAGCGCCGACTGAGAGATTTAGGATATCTAGAAGACTAGAGAAAGCAGTAAAGTATTGAGTGCGTTTTACTAACATCAAATGCAGCGCGCGATGCCTGCTCGGTATCCTAGCGCTGCCCATTCAACAGTTTGGCTGCATCAACACGGGCCAACACGCTACTTACATCACATCTCCATGCCTAACGCCTCCTATGTATCCTTCCCTTGACCCCATCATTTTTGAGATTGGCCCCTTCGCCCTCAGATGGTATGGGCTGCTGATGGTTTCTGCAATCATTGCTGGTGCGGCTGTGGCCAGTCGCTATATCGATCGCCAAGGACTAAACCCAGATGATTTCTGGGATATGCTCATCTGGGTATTGGTTCCGGCGTTTCTCGGAGCACGTTTCTACTACGTGTTCATCCAATCGCCTCGGACTGAAGACGGCATTGGCTATTACCTGTCAAATCCGATCGCCATCTTTCAGATTTGGAGCGGCGGCATCCATATCTTTGGGGCCTTTATCTTTGGGGGGCTTGCCCTATGGCTTTTTACTCGCATTCGTAAGTTGCCCGCGCTCGTTTATCTAGATGCCGTCACCTTAGCTCTACCACTGGCGCAAGCGATTGGTCGCTGGGGCAATTTCATCAATCAAGAACTGTATGGCCCGCCGACCGATCTGCCGTGGGGGCTGAAGATCGATCCACAGCATCGAATTGGCTCATATCGCAATCTGACGCAATATCCTGAATCAACTCGTTTTCAGCCATTATTTTTGTATGAATCGTTGTGGAATCTTATCGGTTTCTTGATTCTATTTTGGATTTTTCGCCGCTATGAGTCGCAGATCAAGTCAGGAGACTTGGCCTTGATGTACTTAATCTGGTACCCCTTTGGGCGATTTTGGCTTGAGTTTCTGCGGACAGACTCTTGGTTTTTTCCTGGAACCCCCTTCAATGTCGTGCATATTCTCTCCGCCCTAGCCGTGATTGGGGCGTCTGTTACACTTTACCTACGGCATCGTGCTCCCAAAACGCACCAAGAAACCTGATGGCTGAAACGTTGCATCCCAGCCAGTTCAACTCTGGCTAACTGAAACAATCATCCGCAGTTAAGACCGCCTCAATCGAGTCGCCCAGCACAAATCCATCATGCCAGATCCATCTTTACCCTCACCCCGACTGATTATTATCGGGCTTGACTGCATGGAGCCGTCGTTGGTCTTCGATCAGTGGCGGCACGATTTACCCAATCTGGCTCGACTGATGGCAGCAGGCAGCTATGGCCGCATGGAAAGCAGTATTCCTGCAATTACCGTGCCAGCCTGGAGCTGCATGATGAGCGGGCGTGATCCAGGAGAACTTGGTATCTACGGGTTTCGCAATCGCAAGAGCCGCAACTATGGAGCAATGGCCATTGCAGATGGGCGCGCGGTGAAGGTGCCTCGCCTTTGGGACATCTTAGGGGATGTCGGCTGGACGGTTGCATCCCTAAGCGTTCCGGGTACGTCGCCTCCCTATCCAGTGCAAGGCCAAATGGTCTCATGCTTTTTGACCCCCAACACCGATGCTCCGTTTACCCATCCGCCAGAGCTGGCCGAGCAGATTCAGCAATGGATGCCCGATTTCCTGCTCGATGTGCCTCACTTTCGCTCGGAAGACAAAGATCGCATTCTCAAAAACATTTATACGCTGTGCGATCAGCGCTTTAGTCTAGCAGAACGATTAATTGATCAAGACGCGCCTGACTTTCTGATGCTGGTAGATATGGGCGTCGATCGCATCCATCACTCATTTTGGAAACCGATGGATGCGCGTCACCCCCAGCATGAGCCGAATTCGCCTTACGCCAACGCCATTCATGACTATTATTGCCATGTTGATCAGCGAGTCGGTGAGCTATTAACCTATTGCAGCGACGAGACTGCCGTATTAGTAGTTTCTGATCACGGAGCGCGTCCGCTGATGGGGGGCATTTGCATCAACGAGTGGCTGATTGCCAATGGCTATCTCACGCTCAAAGATCTGCCAGAAACGCCTGTGCCTCTTGACAAAGTCGAGGTTGATTGGAGCAAGACGCAAGCATGGGGCGCAGGCGGGTATTACGCTCGAATTTTCTTGAATGTGCAAGGCCGAGAACCGCAAGGCACGATTCCACTGGCTGAGTATGAAGCGGTGCGATCGCGACTGGCTGAACAGCTCACAGCGCTTACTGACCCCAACGATAACTCGCTCAACGTCAAAGCGTTTAAGCCGCAGGAAATCTACCAGCGCGTGCGCGGCATGGCTCCTGATTTGTTAGTCTATTTTGACGATTTGGCATGGCGCTCGATCGGCACTGTCGGCACGGGGTCATTTTATACACAGAATAACGATACTGGCCCTGACGACGCAAATCATGCTCCCTTTGGTTTGATGATCTTCTACGATCCGCAACAGCCGAAAGGTGGACAGCAGATTGAGGCGGCCCAGCTCTATGACATTGTGCCAACGATTTTGAGTCGCTATAGCATCAATGCCCCGGCTGGCTTACGTGGTAAGGTGCTGCCTGTTTGAGTGTTGGAGTTCATGACGAGAACAGACATGACGAGAACAGAGCTGTAGTAGGTGGCAGCATGCTTAGAGCTGTCAGAGGAGTAAAGCAGCCAGCTAATGTATTCTTACCCTGGCGGCGACAGCTATAACTCCGTTCAGAATGACTGCAGAGAATCATGGGCTGGCGTACTCTTGGATCTCCTATAGTTAGATGTGCTACTGCAAAATCTAAGCTAAAATGCATAGCTGGACTTGAGTGCAAGGATGACGAAGCTATGCCATTATCCGTTGGAGCCGCTGCTCCTAATTTCACCACTAAAGACACCCATGGCAACACAGTGTCTCTTTCCGATTATGCAGGTAAGACGGTTGTGCTGTATTTCTACCCCAAAGATGACACACCTGGCTGCACCAAGGAAGCATGTAGTTTCCGAGATTCATACACAGCCTATCAAGGCAAAGATGTTACAGTCTTTGGCGTCAGCATGGACGATGAGGCTTCTCACCAAGCATTTACCGACAAGTTTAATCTGCCATTTCCACTCCTCGTCGATGTAGACGGCACGCTAACGAAAGCTTACGACGTTGACGGGGGCGGCTATGCTAAGCGGGTCACCTACGTCATTAATGGCGATCGCTCAATTGCAAAAGTCTATGATCGGGTGAACACCGAAACCCACGCGGCGGATATCCTAGCAGAACTAGGCCTCTAACGCCTGCCGCTCAATCTCTTGTTAAACAGAGTCCTGCGGCAATATCCAGAGTTTGTTGGGGCTTTTGCAGTGCAAAGCCCCTATTTTTAGTTGACCAGCAACTGATATGGCCTCTCGGTTAGGTAAGCCATGGCTCGCTTTTATCCGCCTAATAAGTCACAATCTAACCGGACGCCATGACGCATAGGTTGAAGAGTAGAGTTAGACTTGACAGACTCTTTCAAAACGCTGATATCGATGAATTGTTTACTAATGACTCTGAGACATTTTCTGCCAACCACGGCTCTGAGTGCAGGTCTGCTACTTGTTGGCACTTTCATTTCACCTGGCGTCGATGCTGCCGATACTGAACCCAATAATACCTTTGAGACGCGAGCTGTGACCGAATTAGACAGTGCTGCAATCAGCATTGAGGCCGAGCTAGAACAAAAGTTTGATCCGGCTACGTCTGACTACAGCTTTCCCGAGACCCTTAATCCGGGTGAGGCGTCATCATTCCAACTCGATGACTTACCTGCCTCAGAGCCTTTCTACGCCTGGATTGATAATGGTTTAGAAGGCCCTGACACTGTTATCGGAATTTTTGATGAAAACAACACTCTCATCAACAGTGATGATGACAGTAGCCCCATTGGTAATGGCGTCGCATCAGGCCTCGGGGGCACTGTCAACCCAGATGGCACAGTGCGTCTAGCTGTCACAGGGTTTCCTGATTTTGACTTTGCGAGTCTGGCATCTGAGAGTGGCGACACTCACCAAGAGTCTGGCCCCTATGAAGTGAGGGTAACGCTTGGGATCGAGGCTCCTCAAGGCGATGTTGATTACTACAGCATTCCTAATTTGACACCCGGAGCCGAGTTTACAATTGAGATTACCCGGGCCGAATTCGATACCATTCTAGTCTGGCTCGATGACGCAGGCAGCGTTGTTTATATTGATGATGATGGTGGCAACGAGCTGCTCTCTCGATTACGAGGATTTGTGCCGCTGAGTGGTACGGTCAATTTTGCCGTCAGTGCATTTGGGGATCTGGAATTTTCAGGGACGCATATTGAGTCCGGGGCTTACACCCTTGCAGTAGAGCTGTCAGACTAATCGTCTGTGGTTGATGTCTCTAGCTCGTATTACACATTGTGTACATCACAGTATGTAACATTCAAATTGGCCAATCGCCCTCCCTGGTTACACTAAAACCAAAAGGAAGTCTATCTAAGGGATTGACGACTCATTATCTACGATAGGAGCGATCGCCACATTGCAGTTGCACTGTAGTCGCAAAGCTAACCTATCACACCCTATCAAATCAGCGAATTCACTACTTAGATATTCTTCTGTGCGTCTCTTATTGGAGGAGGGTTGCATGGCATTTAAAACAGTCCTCATTGGACTTGATCAGTCCTCCCAAGCTGACGCAGTGTTTCAGCAAGCGCTTGATTTGGTGCAGCCAGCAGGGGTTTTAATCATCTTTCATGCACTAGATCTTGACCTCAATCATCATACGGGGCCATTTTTGGGAATTGGCACTCTCGCAGATGTGGATGCCTACAGCACCCTTAAACATCATCAGCGGGAATATGTTGAGCAGCAGATGACGGCTGCGCGAGTGTGGCTTGATCAGTTCAGGCAGATTGCTCATGACCAAGGCCTCCAAGCTGAGGTCATTTGTCGAGTTGGGAAACCTGGAGATTGGATTTGTGACTTAGCTCAAAACCACCATGCGGATCTAATTGTTATGGGACGACGGGGGCGATCAGGGGTTGCAGAAATTGTATTGGGCAGCGTGAGTAATCATGTCGTACACCAAGCGCCTTGCGCTGTTTTGGTCATTCAAGGCCCAATGCACCCAAACCCATCTGCTCAACCAACCCAGACATTGACTATATCGGGTTAATGATGTGAAGAACGGAAAATAGTGTCATAGCCAGACTCGTCATCTCTAAAGCAAACCTGAGCAGACCTAAAAAAACGGCTGGGTTAGATCTAACGCAGCTAGTAGGATACGCTAGTCTCGATAGGTCGAAGAGGTAGTATGTCTAGACCATTTCAGCGATTGGGGATTGCAGCTTGCAGCGTAGCTCTATTCGGCGGTGGATTAGTTGCTGAAACCAAACCGCAGATTGTCTGGGCGGTTGCAGCGCGACTGAGTGACGAACAAATTCAGCAGCAGCTTCATCAGCTACCTGGTTGGCATGTTAACGACGCAACATTGTCATGTGCCTATGAGTTCAACACCTTTATTGACTCAGTTGCATTTGTCAATCGATTGGTCGAACCGGCAGAAGCTATTGGACATCACCCTGATCTGAAGATCTCATACAATGTGGTCGAGGTTAGCCTCACGACCCACGATGCCGGAGGGTTGACTCAGCTAGATGTTGATTTAGCTGGCGAGATTTCGCAAATTGGGCACGACATGGCCGCGAATGAGGGCTGCTTCTAAGCATTGGTTTAGCGTTAGACCTGGGGCACTGCGGCTCCCGATCAGCTACCATCCCCATGTGCCGACGCCTCCCTTAAACGGCCCTACAATGTTGCTTGTTATCCAGCCTCCGTAAAAGTCTCCCGCTTGAGGCTGAACCTGTTCATCGTTGATGTAGCACGCATCCATCTGGCTGGGATAAATTGCTACATAGTCTTTGATAGCGGCAAACGCAGGTGTGGGATTGGGATAACACCATGCAGCATTAGGTGCTTGGCGATCGCCCACTATAATCGTCAGATAAGCGGCTTGCCCTTTCCATTCGCAATAGGTGGAGCGCGAGGTAGAGGTCAGACAGTCTTGGCGAACATCGTCAGGATGGATGTAGTAAACGGGGGGATGACTGGTTTCCAGCACTCGCTGAGTCCGATGGCTTTCAGCGATCGTAACCCCATTAAAAACAACTCGAATTAAGTGCGGCGATTCTTCTAAACGAGGCGGGCGGGGATAATCCCAAACGGATTCTTGACCTGGGTCTGGAGCAATTCGATTTGGGTTCATTACGGACTCCTCAATGCGTTGTCACTCTGAATATTTTGTCACAGCCAACATGGCGTCACGGACGCTCGTGACATGCACCAATAATCCCAATAATCACTTCTCACCAATGCTAATCACTCGGCTGAGTGACCTTCTGGATCCCATTCGATGGAACATTGCCATTATGATGACGGTGCGACCCAGAATCGATTTTTTGGTTGAGCGCTCGAATCCGACGAGACATCAACCGAATCAGGTTAATGGCAATTCCGGGTGTTTCATCAATCGCTTCGTATAGCTGCTGTTGTGTCAATGTGAGACAGTCACATGATTCTAGAGTTGTGACAGAGGCTGAGCGCGGCTCAGAATCAAACACAGCCATTTCGCCAAAGCAAGCCCCTTGCTCTAATCGAGCTAAGACGCGATCGCCATTATGAATCTTGACGCGGCCCGATACCAAGATATACAGGGATTGCCCTTCTTGCCCTTGGGTAAAGATCGTATGATTAGGCGGGAATGATAATTCATCCATAATGGATGCCAGTCGCACCAGAAAATCATCGCGCAATTCTTGAAACAGTGGCACACCTCTAACAAACAATAAGCGGTCAACGCTATTCAGCATAAAGTTGATACAGACGATCTTGGAGGACTCCATCCACTGTTTCTAAAAATTTAGAAATAGGGACAATTAGTGAGCCAACTATACCGTCTTTATAACGTTTTTCCGACCCTGATGAGTGGATCTATCTGAGAAACAACTAGATTGGTTTGGCACGAGAATCAACCGCTCTGTTACGATGCAAACTCGATGGTTCTACGCCTGCCCTTGACGAGGTTAAACCAAGTTCACGTTTCAGCGTCTGAACCTGTGCAGAAATTAGAGGGTTCGTGTCATGCTCTAGCTGAGGCAGCACATCGCATAGTGACCTCGGAGACGCCATTTTGAGATAGTGCAGTACGGCCTCTCTCACAAATCCCACAGGGTGATGCAAGCACGCCATAATTTGCTTGGGTTTGAGCCCCCAACGATATTGCCGTGCCAGATGAAAACAGCAGGCCAATACCCAATCTGACAAGATCGATCGCAAATCAAGCAGATAGCGTAGGCGCTGACTTGGGCTCATCTGCACATAGGGAGATAAATCAGTCAGAGCCTCCAATTTTTCTCGATCAGGACAGCGATCAAGTAACGTCAGCAATATCTTCTTACTTGGCAAGTCAATCGCATTGTCTAGAATTTCCAGCGCACGCGCACCATTGTCGCGCGATCCAGATTGAAGGTTGAACGCGGCAGCCTGGATTGCATCAGATGGGTACAAAAAGCGCATGAGTAAAAAGAGTCGCTCAATGATGTCAGATTTGAGATCATCTAAGGCTCGCCGCAGCAAATCAGCTTCACTACCAATGGCATAATCAGACGATAAATCTACTAAAGCGGCATAGATCTGGCCAAGCAGGAGCATTTCTTGACCAATCAGCCGCTCCACTCCTTGCCGTCCCAAGCGATCGGCTACGGCGTCAATGCCTCCCTCATGAGGCAGCTTCAATAGCGTTCGCAGTAGGCTTTGGCGAGCGATTCCTTGAGTCGTCTCTAAATGTTCGACCAATATGTCAACAGCCTCAGGTGTGCCGATTTGTCCGATGATAGACCAGGCATAGGTTCGTACAACCTCGGGCTTATTGGGATCAGCCGCCGCCGCGACTAATAGTGGAATAGCATCTCCATCTAATCTCATCAACGCCTGCATCGCGGCTTCCCGAGTTGACTTATAGTAAAGACCCCTGACAAGCGATGGATAATATTCTTCGAGATGGGTTGCAGCGATCGCCTCTAGCAATGCACATCGCACCCGCAGAGAGTCATCTTGTAACAAAGGCTCAATGTAAATCCGGAGCGCCTGCAAATAGGTTGCATCTCCCAAAGCTCGACAGGCCATCATGCGCTCTCGTTCCTGCTTACTCGTCAACATCCGACGCAGGCTATCAGTTGCCGCAGCCTTTTCACGAGGATGGCCATATTTCAGCATCAGTGCCGCTGCCGTCCCTCGCACTGCAGGAGGGACAGCAGCATCTAAATAGCAATGGAGCGATTGCACATCTGGGCTAGGTTCTGTTAACCAAACATAGCGCAATGCCAATGCAAAAACATCGGGCGGCAAAACCTGATTGAGCAGCGATCGCACCGCATCTAAACAGTCCCGATTTGGGTACTTCAGCATCGCCTCTAGACATCGATACTGAAGAGAGGATGATAGCCCAGCGAGACGAGGAGCAAAGACGTCTCCAGCATGTTTGGGATCAATATGATCCAGTAGCTCAATACACGACTGCTTATCCGCATCTGACCCAGGCCGCTCCAAGGCATCAATTACCGATCGCTTAAATGTGTATAAATCAACTTCAGAAAGGCTTAACTGACCCCGTTCAGTACTCAGCACCAGCAGACTCACATATCGAGACTGCAAAAGCAGAACCGCAACTAACCAAACCAGTGCAAACATCGTAATTTGGCCAAGAAAAACCCGGTTTAGTAAGCCCTGAATCAGCGCATCTGGTGCAGCAGGAAGAACAGCATGAAAGAACCAAATCGTCACCAGAATCCCGACTCCTGTTAACCCGGTAGAAAGCGGTTCAGCAAATCCGCGCACATCTGATTCAATCCGGCTGCGCACCTTATCAGGAATTGCTTGGAACAGAATCGGCCCCATGCCAGAAATCAGCGTATAGCGCAACAGTTCATCCACGAACTTGAGCGTAATGACACCAATGAAAATAGAGACCAGTCCAGTCAGAGACAGAAAGCCCAAACTCAAAATCATAAGAGGGGGCAGCGCGGCAACCCTAAACACCCCAACTCGTTCAATGACTCGGCTAGAGATAAACCACTGAGTAATCAGCTCAAAAATACCTAGAGTGCCGCTAAATAAGGCAATAAAGTCAGCAATATTGCCCGCATTGAGACTAAGGTTTTGCTCAAGCTGACGTAAATATTGAAAATCGAGCAGCAGTGACAACACCTGAGCCATGACAAAGAAAGCAATAATCAGCCAGACATAGCTGGAGAGTGACCCTTGCAATCGGCGAGTCGCAAAATCTGATCCTTTTTCTTGAATTCGTCGCCGGGGTAGATCAGGAAACGATGTGCGATAGGTTTGCCCAATGTAATAGAGAATTATGGCACCGATGAGCAGCATCACCGACGCAACTAAAACGACATTTTCCAAACCGACAAGCTGCCGCAGCAATGGCATAGAAAAGCCACTGATCACATCGGCAAGCAAAATTCCACTGCTGACCAACGGATACGCCCGCTTAATCTCTCGAATATTGAACAGCTGATTGGCCGTAATCGAGGTGTTGAGCTCATTCAGAACATAGATAGCCTCAAGCCAGAGCCGCAGAAGAAAAACTGCATATCCCCCTAAAAAAATGGGATTAAGACCAAGGCGAAATAAAATCAGTGGCCCGCCCATCAGAAGAGGAATAATGACAACAACCTGACGGAGAGGCAGAGATTTCTGCAGCTGAGAATAAACAAAGCCCAGAATCGTTCCCATGCCAGCACTGGCAATATAGACCCAGGGCAAGGAATTGGCTCCATATTCGCCTAGGAACAGAGCTGCAGCGCTAAATTCTAGCCATAGGACACCTACACAGGTTGAGGTGTAGAAGGCAAACATGAGAAGAGTGCGCCTACCTTCTTCTGGGCGAAGGTTGACCCACTGTAGAACTCTCCGTCCGATTGATATTCCGGTTTGGGTAGAGCTTCTCCTGTGTGCATCCATGCAGAGTTAAACTATGCCAATAAACGTCTTTAAAGCTTCTAATTGTGCCAGTATGATGGCTTGGCATGACTATCTTTAGACTAGAATGCCCGACAGGTGCCAGTTTGATAACAGACTATCAGGTAAACCAAGGCAATCTACCTGAACATCTAATCTAGAGTGGTGGGAGTACTGGAATTTTCACCAAAAATAACCCTTTGCCTAACCCAGCATCGGCGAAGGGTTGCACATCCAATCTCTATGTAGATCCATTATCTAATAGGCTCGGACGATGATATATCGCATTGCAGATATCGCATTGCAGACATAAATACGCTCTGCGTGCCTTATTTCTTGGGAGCTAGCAGCATCATCATGTTTCGCCCTTCACGCTTGGGCGCTTGTTGAACCTCTGCAACTTCCTCTAAGTCACTTGCAAGCTGCTTTAGAAGAGTTTCTGCCAAGTCGGTATGCTGAATTTCCCGTCCCCGAAACATCACCGTGGCTTTAACTTTGTCTCCAGCTCTAAGGAACCGCTGAGCATGATTTAGGCGAACCTGGTAGTCGTGATCCCCAATTTTATAGCGCATTTTAACCTCTTTTACATCGGAGGTATGCTGCTTTTTGCGGGCTTCTCGGGCTTTTTTCTCTTGCTCAAACTTATACTTGCCATAATCAATAATTCGGCAAACTGGTGGGTCAGCCTTGTCGCTCACCAATACTAGATCCAACTCTTTTTCTTGAGCAAGTTCTAGAGCCTGGAAGGGCTTCATAATTCCAAGTTGAGCCCCATCTGTATCAATAACTCGAATTTCTGGAAATCGAATACGCTCGTTGATGGTCGGAAGATCCCGTTTTTGGCGATTTTGTTTGGTCAGAGCCATGAGCAGTAGTGTTTGTCAGTCTATCGATTGTTTGGTTAACGCTTGTAAACAAAAACTACAAAAAGTTTAGAACCTAACAACAGTTTTAACAGCAGTTAGGGATAACGATCATATTATTCGATTCTGCAAGAGATGAGGAGTCTGCAATAGATTTTGTTACTTGAGGATGACTCGATTGTGATTGACTTGGGCCTCATCCTAATGTCAGACACAGGGGCGGGGACTGAAAAGAGACGCCCGATCGCAATAAAAGGGGGGCGATCGCCCATTTCGAGAACTGGGAACTATTAACAGGTGACGCAAAAAGGTGCTGGCGGTTCATCTAGTTAAAATTTGCATGAAATTTGAACTAGACCTGATCGCGCGTTACTGGGTAGAGCCCTCGTCGGGTATGACGCGCAGCCGTCACAGCTAAATCTCGAATTCTAATCTTTAATGGGTGCTCATATGATGTGCTCGATACTGAGTCAATTGGGTCGCTTGCGGGCTCTCACGAACATATTGCTAGAGTCGGAGTGCCCGCTGTGTGGGAGATCAGCTTCACAGAAGCTATGTCTTGGTTGCCAACGGCAAGTTTTAGCATGCCAGATTGATCCGGCAGTTTCCAGTTGGGGTTTGCCCTTAAATGTGTTTGCGTGGGGTCACTATGAGGGCGCACTCAAGCGGGCGATCGCCGCGCTGAAATATGACCAGCAGCCTCAGATTGCTCATCTCTTGGGCCAGTGGGCCGGAAAAACATGGCTCAAATTGCCTCAGGCTCAGATGCGATCGCTCACAGTGGTGCCCATTCCGATGCATCGAGACAAGCAACGCCAGCGAGGCTACAATCAGGCCGAGTTGCTCGCCGCTGGCTTCTGTCAAATCACGCAGTTGCCGCTGTATCGGGATGGCCTGCTTCGAGTCAAGGCAACGCAAGCTCAATTTAGTCTGTCGCCAACAGAAAGAGCGCATAATATGGCCGATGCATTTCAGGTAAACCCGCTGTGGGCTGCAAAGCCTCCATCTGGAGGGGTTTTATTGCTAGATGATGTCTATACAACGGGAGCTACTGTTGCAGCCGCTACAACACAATTGAGACGACACCGAATTCGCGTTTATGGGGCAGTGGCGATCGCCCAACCGACGCAATTTAAGAAGGATGAACAATAGAGCGCGGAGCAGGAACTTCATCCGTCCCAAATACGGGGCCAGGATCAAGGTTTGTAATTTGCTGAAATTGTTCAGGCGTAATTGTACT
This sequence comes from uncultured bacterium, assembly GCA_964502605.1. Classification (GTDB taxonomy): domain Bacteria; phylum Cyanobacteriota; class Cyanobacteriia; order CAZCXK01; family CAZCXK01; genus CAZCXK01. The sequence continues at coordinate 2,688 of CAZCXK010000022.1, read as the reverse complement.
CACAATGGAGTGATGTTCCCAGGCTTTGAGTTTGTCGTGAGCCTCGGTCAAAAATTTAACTCCACGCACTAAGGAAACGCTTGACCAATGGTCAACCAATGTTTCGGTCAACGCCAATTCAATTAGTGGAGCAGGATATTGATGCAACAAATTCTCTAAATAATCATGAAACCGCCCTGTGTCGGTGTCATCATGAACCCGCCCTGTGTCGGTATAGTCATGAGATCGGCTCATATCAGTGCCATCGAGACGATAGCTGCTAATAATATGCTTGACTCGTTGTCGGCTCAAGCGCTCCTGAAGTTCCATCTTAATTGAACGTAGTTTTCTGAAATCTATCTTTTCTTCACTCTAAACTATACGCCAATTGCTTTCGCCCTTGATAATCATGCCCATTAAACCTAGATTTTTAATGACATTGCTATGCAGAATTACTGCTTCCAGCATAGAGGTGTGATTGGAGGTTATTGTGTTATGAAATCAATCGTGATTAGACACCTCTCCCATAAAAACACCCATAAAAACATCATGCCATTAATTCGTTTCTAGACCTTAGAACTGATATAAAGGTTCTGACAGTTACTGATGTCAAACAACTCAAATGCACAAGCCTAAATTTTCTCTCTCTGCGTTCACGGGGGCGATCGCCGCAGTAGTTGCAGGACTAGCAGCACTCGCCGCCCCAATTTTGCTCAGTTCTCCTGTAAGGGCAAATCCTTATGAATCCTGTGTGGGGCGTTTATTAGGATCTGGGGTCTCTCGACCCGATGCTGCGTCTGCCTGTGCCTCTGCACTCGAGCCTAATGACCTGGCTAGCTGCGTTGTGACAATTAGCGACAGCACATCTATTGCCTCAACAGAAGCATTGTCCAGTTGTCGTCGGGTTCGCCGGCCCAATGACATGGCGAGCTGCGTTGTCAAGATTGAAGGCGATGTGCAAGGGATTGTTCCTCTCGATGTGCTAGACAATTGTCGCCGTAGCTTGATTCCATCTCGATATTCTGAATGCGTTGTAGGACTGAATGCGGAAGCAGAATTATCTCCCGAGATCGCGCTCCAGTCGTGCATCGCCGCTGATTATAATCGTCCGGTGGAGCGTCCTGACAGCTTTATTCCGCAAACTGAAAGTGATTTAGATCAGCTGTAGAGAATACTGACCCATTCGGCATCAAGAAAGCGTTGCTGAACAATTCATGATTTTGCTGTGCCCCTCTGCCCTACGGTTGTCCAACGAACTCATGAACCATGTTGATTTCTGTGATGCAGTGAGTCGTGCCTCTATAGCATGTAGCCTGCTAGAGCTTAAGAAAAGCCTGACGTCTTTTCACGTCAGGCTCTTCATGTCTTAGGGTTCGCTGGGGTATCTAAGATTTTGCTAGCCTATGCATCTGGGCGTTATGGCTGAGGCTCTGAAACCCCATTTAGCTGGTAGCCTTGGGCACTGGCGGGGTCTTCGGCATCGTCGTCAGCCGTTTCGACTTGGCGACGAGCCCATCCACGGCAATCTTGCTCTTGCCCTCGCACATTTTCTCGCGTACGACAAAACTCATAGGCAATTTGTTCTGAGAGGTTGCTCGGAAGTTGAGCGTGCTTTTCAAGCGCCATCTGAAAGAAGCGCAGGCTCTGGCGGGCGTCTCCCTGCAGCCTGAGAATCTGTGCTTTTAGATAAAACAATTCTGGATTGTTGGGCGTTTCTTGCAACGCCTGATCAACAAACTGCAGGGCTTGGGCTTCTTGCTCTAAATCTCGATAGGCAAGGGCAATGCCTCGATTGACTAAATAGGGCGGGGCTCCGTAAGACTGCAATCGCTCAATTGCCTGATCAGGACTGCTAAAGGGCAAATTAACAGCCAGCAAAAGATCCATGTAGCCTTTGATCAAATTTAGCTCTGGATCGGTGGGTGAAATTTGCTCTGCCCGTTCCAAATTGTCAAATACCTGACGGAGCTTGTTAAGTACGATCGGTGTTGCCCTCACCGTGCCCTGAGTGGAAAGAACATAGGCTCCTTCCATAAAATGCCCCACGGCAGTATACAAATAACCGCGCAGAGGGTCAGTCGCAATCAGGCGATCGGCACTTTCAAGGGTCAAGCGAAAGTTTTCCTCAAGGCTTTCCCAATCTTCGCTGAGATAGGCTAAAGAGGCTTTCATAGCATAGGCCATCGGCTCATCAGGAGATGCCTGTTGCAGCAGTTGAGCAGCCATGCGATAGTCGCCATCTGCAAACATCGACTCAAAGGCGGCCTCAGTTTGGTTGTCAATGAGTCGAGGATTAGACGAGCGAAAGGGATCTGCTAATGCAGGAGAAATCCATACATTAAGGGCGATCGCCATAGTACCCAGCGCTACAGAGGCCAATCGGGTGATAGATCTTGGGACTGGAGAGTTGAATGGAAGTGAAGAGAGAAGCATAAGAATAGGTTGTGATATCGTCAGATTAATCTCAGCTAATTAGGAATTAGCGTTTTAGACCAGCATATTGGCAGGTAAGTACGCGCATATGACTATTACCCTCGCCAGAGTTCGTTTTACTGAAATGGTATTTGAAAGCAAGCTCATTACCATGATGCGTTAATTACTATCACTGTTGATTGATAATGCACGGATTGGTAGCAATAGCAGTTAACTGAATGTGGTTTCAGCTAGTGCCGTAAACTAAGTGTCGTGAACTATAAGTGGATTAGTGGC
>CAZCXK010000021.1:6223-60009 GCA_964502605.1 uncultured bacterium | reverse complement strand
TAGCATCAGGATAAGCGCTGGAAATTTAATATTAGGCTAAGGGACTTGCGGGGAATGGCAATGGTAATGTTATAGCTGCGCCAGATTGACGGGCCACCGGGCCACCGTCTGCTGCTCCATGATGTCAGCTGGTCAGAGTTTGAGGTCATTTTAGAAGAACTTGGAAATCATTGCAGCACCTGCATCGCCTATGACCATAAACTGTTAGAAATTATGGTTCCATTATCTGAACACGGATATTTCAAACAGTCTATCAGCATTGCCATTGAGGATATAGCTGAGGCGTTAAATCGGGACTACGAAAGCTACGGATCAGCCACTTGTCTCAGGCAGGCGGAGCAAGCTGGGCTCGAAGCTGACAACTGTTTTTACTTCCAAAATGAAGCCCAAATTCGCGGCAAGCTCACATTTGACCTTGATCAAGATCCACCGCCTGATCTGGCTCTGGAAATTGATATTACCTGTAAGTCTCTGGCTCGATTAGCGGAAGAAGTGACCGAGCATTATCTAGAAATTCGGGAAGTGGCAACAGGCATGGTGGTGACGGTGATTGAGCTGCTGTCCCCTAACAATAAGCGACCGGGTGAGGAGAGAATTGCTGATTTACGAAAGCGAAATCAAATGTTGGCAAAATGTATCCCATCTGGTGGAGATTGATTTGCTGCGTGGGGGCCAACTATTGCCGATGTCGGGGGAGCATCCAAGCAATTATCGAGTTTGAGTCAGTTGGGGCGATCGGCGACCTATGTCTGATTTGTATGGGTTTGGCCTGCAACAGCAGATTCCGCCGTTTCCGATACCTCTGCTGCCAGGGGAGGAAGAACCAATTTTGGAGCTGCAGCCGTTGTTGAATCGGGTGTATAAAAGGGGCGCTATCACTTAACGCTCGATAGACTTACCTTTCGTTTTGGGCGATCGGCAGTTTTAGAACACCAGCCCCATAATTATCAGCATAGCGCCGCCAATCAAACAGACCTTCATCGCGATTCCAGCTTGCTTAGCACCTTGATCGGCCTTGGCGGCTAGTTCATCATCGGTTTTGAGTGAAATCAACCATTTCTGACCTGGAGCAGATGGCTTTCTCAATACGAGAGATCCACTATGGTCTGATACCTCTCCAACGACCAGCACCCGACGCCCCAGTGGGAGGATAGATTCTGAATAGCGATAGCCTAGCGTATGGCGATCGCCCCCGCGCTCAGCCCGACCGAGTGCCTGCGAAAAGGCTCCATACCTGAGAACATCACTGGATGCCTGGTCAGGCCGAAACTCATCGAGCAGCTTCACAGAGTCGATTGCGGCCTCATCAGGATTGACCTCAATTTTTCCAGTCGTATCGTGCAGCCAAAACGGAATCGATTGAGTGTTGGTCGCCACCGTCTCAGACCGGCGTTGAGTCTCTCGATAGGATTTGCCCTTGCTGTCGGTTCGCATGACGGTCTCTTCATAATCACGACGAACGCTCATGGTGTAGTAAACACAGGGTTCTTGCTTTAGTTCTGACATCAGGGGGCGATCGCACTCAACCGTGCCCAAAACTTTGACATAATCGCGCCAGCTGCCGCCGCCGATTTCCTGAGCAATCTCCTCGGCCATGTGGATCAACTCAGCAATGGTGGCCCGCCGAGCTGATTTGATGCTCAAGGCAGTGGCTCGTTGGTGCCGCTGCACAAACCCCAAAATCAGTCCGATGCCAAAGACGACAATCCCTGCGATTAACCAAGCCATACGAGGACTTCCCACTCTTAAAATTGAGTACTTATTGATAGGCATCAAAACGAGGATGAAATCGGGCATGCAGTAACCGCTCAACGGGCTGATGCTCGCACAAATGACGCTGCACAATCTCGGGCACATCGTCTGGTCTGACTCGACAATACCAGGTGCCATCCGGGACAACCCGCACCGTTGGCCCGGAGCTACATTGCCCGGTGCAGCCACTACTACTCACTAAAACACCTGCGGGTTTATGTGCCTGAAACGCAGCCAGGACGGCCTCCGAGTTGTTACGCTGGCAAGATCGATCTTGGCAGACAAGAACACAACGGCGACGCAAGATGGAAGCAGATGAGGGCTGATTTGCAGTCACAAGACACGGGTTATGGCAGAAGGCAGAGTGTGAAGGTAATGCTCAGAGGGTGGAGGGCTAGAGCTGTATGGGATGGGTGCAGTCATTTAATCTGTTCTAGCCCTGATGGCAAGGTTATAAAACTTGATGAGGCTCTAGTTCGGTTTAACGATGCCATCTACCCAGGCTCAACACCAAGATGAGAATGCGCCCCTCTGTTGTGAGGGCTATTCTCCTTCAGGGAGATGGCATGACCATCACTCTGATCTCAATCTTAGGTCAATGAAACAATTAAATTGCAAAAATGAGGCCGTTGGTGGCTATGGAGTCGAAATTGGCTCTGCATTTGAGGGCGATCGCAATAGTTCGGCCTGCCGCAGAGACATCTGGCTATTTTGCTGATATTGAGCCCGACGATCTTGCGCCGTTTTATAGCGACTATCTTCGACTGACACGTTGCCCATCAGATCAGACGCTCGCTGCCAGCGGGCCGCCAAATCAAGCCAGTCTGTCGAAGATTGGGCCGTTTGCCCTTCTTGGGCAGCTTGTTCGGCAATTCTCACGGCTTGCGCAAAGGGGTCAGACTGGGCTGTTGAAACCACGGCTTCAGCTTCAGACGGCTCTGGTAAAACGTCTCCGGCTGACACATCTGCGCCTGAGACATCGTTCGCAATCTGAGCCTGACTCGTAATCCCAAACTGGCCTCCGAGCCGCTGATAGGCAAGCCAGCCTAGCGCCAATAAAAGAACGCTGACCCCGATTCCACCCAACGTCCCCTGCAAAAAATGACGCTTCCTTTGGCGCTCTGTGCGCACTTTAGCCACTTTAATCAAGGCAAGGCGATCGCTCTCAGCCTGAGTCGCCTGCCATTTGCCATCAGTGATCAGCCGCCGAATCAGATTGGGCTTTGACAGCTTAATCTCTTCAGACCACAGCAGTTGGTTATCTGGATCGCGGTTAATTTCTTCTAACCAGAGCAGCTGCTGCTCCCGCACGATGCGGCTATTAATTTTCACCCGTCGAATATGACGTGGCTGAATCGACTCTAAAATCTGCCGAATCTGATGCACCAGTCGCTGCCGATCTAAATAGTCTGCACTCGGCGCTTCACATAGAAGTTGCAGCATACCCTGAGCCAACACCGCCCGCGCCCGAATCCCGGAATGTGACAGTTTTTCATTCAAGACTTGAATGATGGCTGCTACGCTTCCTTGGTGGGCTTGCCTGGTGATATCGTCAATCGAATCTACCATGATTTATCTAGCAACGACGTCGGTCATAGTTCATCTACTCAGTCGGTTCATCTACTCGAGTCATTCCTCATTCATCATCTATTTGCAGTAGAGAATATAACCAGAAAAACGACTCATAATCGCTCTTGAAAAGAAGATTACCCTGCTTTCAGCATTTTATAAACTAAAGAGGGTATTTGTTGACAGGTTCTATCAAAATGCACCCTCAAGTTATGAGGATTCAGCGATCGCCGTAGTTGTAATGTCAGATGTTCACTGTCATCGCTCTTAGTCTACTAATCCAGTCGGCTTTAGCCTAAATTGACTTTATCAATTGACTTCATCGACTTCAATGACCCTGGAACACCCCTGTTGTCTTAGTTTCACCTATTATGATTGCTAGCGAATTTTCTAAATCCCCTGAAAAATATCTCGACATACCATCTAACTTAGTGCAACAGGAGACTCAAGCCACCATCGAGTGCCAGAATCGGGGCACTCTTAATCGAATCTATTTGTCGCAATGACGCCCCCGTCGTCATTGCTGTGACGTTTATTGATGCCATTTGGGTTTGTCATATTTAATCTGGTTACAGATTGGCTCTACAGCCTGATTGCCCCACGCATGTGCGAGTTTTCATCCTGAATCAAGAATGTGATTTGAATCAGTTTTAATTATGCTTTAAATCACATGATGCGGTGGTATAGGTCACGCGTTTAGGCAGAAATAATCACATTTCAACTCGGTTGGAATCACTGAGTCAATGCTCCAAACACTAGATACTACATACTGTTGAACAATTCTTACCCGACAGTGTGCAGAGGCCACTGGCTCAGGCAATGTTGGATTGTGTCACTGCGATGGATGAAATACGGAGTCTCCGGCATGAGTGCATGTGTTGAAACGCTTTGCGTTTAGCACTCGAGACCTGTTTGAAGTCGCAACTGGCTTGCAATCAATGTCAATCGCCTGAGTGGACGAGTCAGAGGAGTGAAGCCAGCAGGTAACTGCTCAATTTACTCTGAGGGTAGATTCACTCCAGGTTAGTCATCGCGTTCCCGCATTCATCCATTCTCCAGGAGATCTTGACCATGAAGCGCACCCAGCCATCTACCGCAGCGTCTGTTTATGCATCATGTGCATTTTTAGGGCAAATCTTGCGGCGATCGCTGATGAGTCTTGTGATTGGGGCAAGCATGGTCGCAGGGAGCTCTGCAACACCGGTTGGTGGAGTTGATCTGCAGGCGGCTGAGGTCGAGAAGCAGTCGCTAGAGGCTGGGGAGGCGATCGCGGAAGGTGTATATCTCTACGGTCAGTCACCCGAACCTGAGCAACTTGGTACAGCATATGCTGTATTTGAGATCAATGACGACAACCGTGCTGTCGGTGCGTTCTACATGCCATATTCATCGTTTGACTGTTTTCAGGGTGAGATTGCCGCCAATCAGATGAACCTCACCGTCATTAATAGTTATGACCAGACCCGCTATCCTTACACTTTGGCCATGCGGGAAGGGGCGATCGCCAGCCAGGCTGATGAGATTCAGCAGGCTCCTGTTGATCTGGTCGGCTATCACCCCATCGAAACGCTGAGTGAGAGCGATCGCCAGATTTTGGCAACGTGCAAAGCGGGACACTCAGTTCAGCGTTAAGATTTGGCCTAGCGCTACATCTGCAAGTTTAACTGGGAGCGGGGCAGACGTTTCTTGTTGACCGAAAGATCGCCCGCTGATATTAGCGCTGAGGTTGATAGCTCATATGGATGCGTCCGCCGCGACGAAACTGGCGATAGTAGGCTTGGCTAATTGCATCTCCTGAGTCTGATAGGCAATCAATGCCAATGCCATTGCGCCCCTGATCCTTGCCAGAGCTGTGAACATAGCACTGATCTCCTAGATAGAGGCCAACATGAGTGGTGCGCTGTGGAGACCCAAAAAAGACAAGGTTTCCGGGGCTTAGATCGGTCTCAGGGACTGGTTGGGTAAAGGTTTCTTGCTGATACGAGTCGCGGGGGAGCCAAATGCCAGCGGCGATAAAGGCAGCCTGCACAAGCCCAGAGCAGTCATAATTTGGCCCGACACTGCCTCCCCAAAGATAGTAATTGGGCTGATTCATGGCGGCCATCGCATAGGCGATCGCAGTTGAAAGGCGATCGCCTATATCAGCGGCTGACAGCGTTGGGGGCTGATAGGCTGATGGTGCAGGCGACAGCAGATCTAAATCTTCAGCCGCAATCCATCCGGGGTAATCGTCTTCACACAGGCGCACTTGGAGTGCGCTATTGCCCAGTGGGCTATGAGAATTAGCAGGGAGTGCTAAAATCCGCAATTGACGTCCAGCTACAGCCTGTGTTGCTAGCCGCTCTAGCGTTGGCGCATCATAGAGATTAAGCGTCGCATCGCATTGATATTCTGCTGGCGGTTCCGTTGCTAACGTTGTTTGTAACTCTGAAATTAAAACCATATGCCATTTTTCCAGTCAGACCAACATCTGGAAGCCATAGGCGATCGCATCTTAGAGGCAACTTGGGCTGCATTCCCCCCCCTCGCCCGCAATCAAATCGCCCTTACCTGGATTGTCTACGATCGGCCTGTGATCGTAAATACCGGAGGCGCATTAAGCCCAGGCGAATTTTGGCAGCGTTCGGTAAGAGGCTTTTCTTATCGAGGTCTAGAGCGGCTCTATCCGGCCAGCATCGTCAAATTGTTTTACCTTGTTGCCGTTCATGAGTGGCTCGACAAGGGCATGATTCCACCGTCTGCTGAGCTTGACCGTGCCGTTTATGACATGATCGTAGCATCGAGTAATGATGCCACCAGCCTGGTAGTCGATGTGCTCACAGGCACCACCAGCGGCCCCGATTTATCCAGCGGCCCCTTTGAAACATGGCAGCACCAGCGCAATTTGGTCAATCGATATTTGCAATCGCTCAACTGGCCTGAACTAGAAACAATTAATGCTAACCAAAAAACCTGGTGTGAAGGCCCCTATGGCCGCGAACGATCGTTTTTAGGAGAGGCTCTAGAAAATCGCAACATGCTCACTACCGATGCGACAGCGCGGCTGATGCATAGCATCATGGGTGGGGTCGCAGTCTCAGCCGAGCGATCGCAAGCCATGATGGCGCTGATGCGCCGCAGTCTTGCCCCTGTCGATTTGGCGGCTGATCTAGAAAACCAGGTGACAGGCTTCCTTGGCTCTGGCTTGCCCCAAATGGCTCAGCTCTGGTCTAAAGCTGGGCTCACCAGCAAAGTGCGACATGATGCGGCCTATGTTGAAATTCCAGACAGGTTGCCTTACCTGCTCGTAGTCTTTACTGAAGGCCCTGCCCATAGCCAAAATGATGCCATTTTACCATTTGTGTCTCACCAGGTTGTAGAAGCGATCGCGTCGTTATCAACTGGGTGACTCCATGACGCATAAACTCTAGCTAGCGATATCCCGGCAACCCCAACTTGGGATTGCCGATTTGGTGTGTGGATTACGGAGGGGACGTCTATTTACGAATCATACCTACATCCAGCAACATTCCTCAGCTCCGACCCAGGCTCGACTGACCTAAAACACATAAATCATAAAAAAGACAGGATATGAAACAGCATATCCTGTCTGATCCTAGACTCCATATCGGCAGTCTTTCAAGGGTTGAGAAACCGTCGATTAGTCAAGAACAATTTGATCAGTCACTTCGATCTTGCCTTCTGCATTGACCGTCCAAACATCATAATTGCCGACGACATCGCCGTTCTCATCGATATCAACTCGACCACTCGCACCTTGATAATCGATATCTTCTCCAGCCTTGACTAATTCTAAGGCTTCACAGACATCACTGACTTCGGTTCCTGGCCCTGACGACACATTGCGAATTTGATCTTTGATGGCTTCACCCTCATTTACCCCAGCAGCCTGAGCCGCCAGAATTAGGATTGCTGCAGCGTCCCAGGTATGCGGAACAAACGCACCCGGAGCATCTCCAAACGTCTCTTCCCAAAGCGCAGTAAAATCGGCCAGAGCAGGGCCAGCAGCCCCTGGAACCGTCCCTAGTGCTCCTTCAAGAATATAATCGCCATCCGAAGTTGTGCCCACATCAGATGGGAATGATTCGGTCTGGACTCCATCCGTCAAAATCACCTGGACGCCCTCTTTCACCCCTTGCTGGTAAGCAGACTTCAAGAACAGCGAGCCAGTCTCAACATAGAGAACACCTAGCACGGCATCCGGAGTCGTGCTAAATGCGGCTGAGGCTTCAGAATCAAGAGTGGTCGCTTTCGGGTCATAGCGAACCGGACTGTCTTTATTGACCACCGTGCCACCCAGTTCTTCAAACGCGCTGACAAACGCTTGCTCATAACCCACACCATAGTCATTATTGATGACAGCAGTGGCAACATTCATCAAGCCATTGTCAATCGCGAGCTGAGCCGACGCTCTGGCCTGGTAAGTATCTGGAGGGGCAGTCCGAGCCCAATATCCTTCAAAATCACCCGCCTCTGCTCGCTCAGTAAAAACCGGGCTAGTGCTACCTGGAGAAATCATCGGCACCTGATTTCGTACTGCGACATCAATCGCTGCACTTGAAACACTGCTAGCAAATGCGCCCACCACTCCATGCACCTGATCCGCCTCTACCAGCTTGGTCATGGCCTCAGCGCCCGCTGTAGGGTCAGTCTGAGTATCTTCAATAATCAGCGTTACCGGAGCATCGTTGACACCGCCACAGGCATTGACCGTATCAACCAGCAACGGTAATGCATCGAGCATCGGCTGACCAATTGACGATAGGTCACCCGTAGCTGGCAGCAACGCCCCTAGCTTCAGGCCTTCCCCAGACGCTTCAGCCGGAGTTTCGTCAGTTGCCTCAGCAGATGGATCTTCAGTCGAGGCTTGCTGGCAAGCTACACCTAATACGCCAGCGGCCAAAGTCGCCATTGTCAGTGGAATTAGAGACTGTGGCTTTAACTTATCGCCCAGTTGAAACGTTATTTTTCTCATCCAGTTATACTCCTAAGATTCTCAAAAGGATGAACGAACAGGTTACCCAGCAGTGAACTAATGCGCTGATACGGCGGTGCTGAAACTAGATTCGCGTCGTAGAACTGACCTGACTCCAGTAGACGACTTGTGCACTGATTAGGCATATTCTTCCGCTTGGTTAACTCATGTTCCATGATGATCAAAGAGCAGGTCTTTCTGTCTTTCTGTATCCAATTGAGCCTAATCATAAAACAATCTGCCAGAATTGTAATCTAAATCACATGTCTACTGGAATTAAGCACCATTTCGTTGCCATAGCAGATATTGGAGAGAACATTCTCTCGTCTCTCTGACACATAGAGGCTGCGGCTGCGTGAGGCTGACATCATTGAGAATAGTGTCTGCTTAGAGAATTTATAGACGAATCTGCTTGAGATGGCTACGTGGGTCATCTTTCCGCTGGATGCGAAGCTGCTGATACAAGGCTTTCTCCTCAGCGCTGAGCGATTTAGGCACTGTAATCACTACGCGAACCATCTGGTCGCCTCGCCCTCCCTTGGGCTTGGGCCATCCTTTGCCCCGCAATCGCAGAGTTTGTCCAGAGCGAATTCCAGATGGGATATTCATAGTCACGGTTCCGTCGGGCGTAGGTACTTCGATCGTTCCTCCTAGGGCAGCCTCATCCGGTGCAATCGGGACGTCACACACGAGGTTATCGCCCTCAAATTGGAAGAAAGGATGAGACTGCAGCTCGACAGTGAGATAGAGGTCGCCGCGCTGTTGCGTATAAGGGCTGGGCTGACCTTTCCCTCGGACTCGAATACGGCTACCAGCTTTGGCACCGGGCGGAATCCGTACATCAATAATCTCGTTGCCAAGGCTGAGCCGCTGTTGAACACCATGAAACGCTTCAGAGAAACTGAGGGCTAGAGACGATTCGAGGTCTTGCCCTGCTGCTGCAGGATCACCAAAGCCACCAAAGTCAGTTGAACCACCAAAGCCGCCAAAATCGGGCGATCGCCCCGAACGAGTGCGATAGCTGTAGGTTTGACTTCTCCCCCCCGGAGTGGGGCCACCAAATCGTCCTAGCAGCTCATTGATAAACTCGTCAAAGCTACCATAACGCCCAAACTCAAAGCCATCAAAGTCAACGCTGGAGCCACTACCCCATCCGCCTGTGCCGCCTGCTTGCTTCCAATATTGGCCAAACTGGTCATATTTTTGACGCTTATCAGCATCTGATAGCACTTCATAGGCTTCACTGACCTCCTTAAACCGCGCCTCGGCTGCGGCATCACCAGGGTTCATATCGGGGTGATATTGCCGCGCCAGCTTGCGATATGTCCGCTTGATATCTTCGGCACTCGCAGACTTCGTTACTCCTAAAATGGCGTAGTAGTCTTTGAAGTCAGTTGCAGCCATTGAGATTTCTCCTCTGCACGATTCGTGTGAGCAGGTCTAATCCTTAAACGCTCTAATCTTAAGCTAACAAGGCTTAGAAAAGGTCACATTCGGCTTTTGCTAGCGGGGCGATCGCAATATCCGTACTTGGGGCATCAAGATTTAGTCCAAAGTCTCAATGCAGAGGTTTAATGCAGAAGCAGCTGCCGATAACGCCTCAGAAGAGGAAGCATAGCGAATCAGCTCATCGAACCCTTCATCTAAGCTTGGAGGCACGCCCTGTATCTGCCGATGCATTCTCAAAATGATCTCGTCAGGAACCTGGCGCGATCGCCTCCGATTACGGCCTAGGCAAACATCAACTGCCTCATCTAGCCACAGACCAACAATCGACGTAAAACCAGCAGCGCGAGCCAGCTTAATCACATCTCTGCGATATCGACGCATTACATTTGTGGCATCATAAATCACTAAACTTGACTCGTTCCCCGCGACAGATTGACTGCATTGTTCAAATTGCCGTCCAATTTCTCGCCAAATTTGCCCCCAGGCTCCCTGAATGATCTCATCCCCAAATAGTTGGACTCGAATCCTATCAGTTGAGACAACTCGACATCTGCCATCCCGCTCTAGGCTATACCTTAGAATATGAGCTGCCAACATAGACTTTCCGCTTCCTGGCAACCCAATCAAGACAACCAGCCTAGGCATTAGGTGTATGACCACGCACGAGACGCAGCCTCATCAGCAACATCCAAACCTCGTCAAGACAGCAAGAGTAAAGAACCCAACCCCTCTCTAAATCACGGTTCCATCGGGAATGATGGCGTTTTTAAGCACGACAACAATTCCACTACGAATGTAGAAACCCTGACTTTCGCGATCGGCTTCTTCGACCCGATCCTTATTCAGAATTTGGACATCTCGACCAATTCGAGCATTTTTGTCAACAATTGCCCGCTGTATCAGCGTATTTTGGCCGATTCCAAGAGGTACCATACTTTGAGAACTCCCAGAATGGCGCTCTGCAAACGGCTGGTAGTAGTCTGAGCCCATAATCAGCGTGTCTCGAATCGTGCAACCGGCTTCAACTCGGCTGCGAATTCCCAACACCGAATGATGAATCTGGCAATTTTTAATAATGCATCCATCACCAATAATTGACTCAGTCACATGGCAGTCCAACAGCTTAGTTGGAGGCAAATAGCGAGCTCTGGTATAGATTGGCGCATCTTCATCATAGAAGCTAAATGCAGGCTGGGGCTGCTCGGTGAGCGCCAGGTTGGCATCGTAGAAGGACTCAATGGTTCCAATGTCTTCCCAATAGCCATCAAAGAGATAAGCCTGCACGTTATAGTCTTTGGCCGATAATGGAATAATTTCTTTGCCAAAGTCAGTTTGATCCAGGCTTTCTTCCAGCAGCTTGATTAAAACCTCTTTCTTAAAAACATAGATGCCCATTGAAGCAATGTAAGGCTTTTCTTGAGCTTGTTCAGGTGTTAGCCCCAATGTGGTTGTGTCAACCTGCATTGTTTTCAGGTCATTCCCCTTAGGCTTTTCCAGGAAATCAACAATCCGTCCCGAATCATCAATTTTCATCAGACCAAAACTCGATGCACGTTTCTCATCAATCGGCACCACCGAGAGCGTGATATCGGCATTGGTTTCTCGATGTCGCTGCACGAAGAGGCGATAATCCATGCGATAGAGATGGTCGCCCGATAAAATCAGATATTCGTCAACGTCCCATTCTTGCAGCAGCCACAAATATTTCCGGACAGCATCTGCCGTCCCTTGAAACCAGCTTGGACTTTCTGGCGTTTGCTGCGCGGCTAAGACCTCAACGAACCCATCTGAAAAAACTGAAAAGCTATAGGCACGAGCAATATGACGATTTAGGGACGCTGAATTAAATTGAGTTAAAACGTATATTTTAAGAATTTCTGAGTTAATGCAGTTGCTTACAGGGATGTCAATCAAGCGGTACTTTCCTGCCAGTGGCACAGCAGGCTTAGCTCTCTGCTTGGTCAGTGGATAGAGTCGGGTGCCAGCACCTCCGCCCAAAATAATTCCGAGTACTCGTTTCACAATGACCTCTTAAATGCTTCTTAACGATTGCCAACTCTCCTTTTTAGTGTCTGTCGGCAGGGAGCAGTTGGCAAGTCCAAATTAGAAAATCATTTTGGAGGGGGATCAGAAGCTGGCAAGCGATTTGACTAATACTTTTGCACTACATCGATCAGATTTGGTGCACTCAATAGCCTATGTGCGTTTATAGCTATGGTGACATGATTCACTGACAAAAACTGACAAAAACTGACAGAAACCCGTTAGCCCTCACCCTTTGAGAGACTTGATGGGCTGGTTGCCTGACAAATCTTCGGAGTGTGGATTTCGGCTGCGCTCAATCCACGCCGTTGTAGATACCTTAGGCTTCGACTGCGCTCTGCCTAAGGTACGCGAGAATCAGCCTTTCACGAGTTTTGTCAGCCAGCTTGATGGATCTTCTGGCTTTGCTTTGCCCCTCTTGTAGGAAAAGAGATTGGGGGATGAAGGAGATAAGTTTTGTTAGCCAACCAGGGCTGCGGGTTCGTAACAGAGATTCTCTGCTCAAACATAGTTTTTCACTGACGCTGGCGCTTACCTGAATCTATTGAGTAAATGTTTTCAGGATGATAGCTTTCTAGATTTCTGCAGAGCATACTCACTATTTTGGCGATATTGCTTGACTCGATTTTGAGCAATATCGTAGCGGGGGTGAGATGCTGGCACAGATGCCATCAACTCTGAGGCTTGTTTCCACTGGACAGCGAGTGCATACCAGTTTTCAGATGTTGAGGCTCTAACTCCTGCCTCTGCAGCATCTTGGGCAATTCTAACGGCTTCTGCAAACGAGTCATTAATCGGGGTATCAATCAACGGGGATGACGATCGCTCTGATGAGCCTACCGTCGGATCTGGGCCTGGGGCGATCGCCCCACCTAATGAGGGTGAAGTGATCCTAGGTGGACTAACTGCAAACCGGGTGTAGGCAATCCATCCGGCAACGCTAAAGAAGGCCAGCGTACTTAGCCCTGCGATCCCCCACATCCATGGTTTTACTTCATCCTCTGGCATTGATTCCCCTTGTCCCACGACAGCTGCCAAGCCGTGGGCATGCGCGGCTGAGACACTAATCTTGGCAAACCCAAATCCAGGGCAAATTGTTGAAAATCAGGCTCCAGCGATCGAAACGACCCCCAAACCAAACTGATGGAGCTGACTCAGGGCGATCGCCAGACCCAATCAACAGATGCTCAATTATCTTCTACAGAGATTGGACGGCAGACCCGCACGGTTAGCAAAATGCCTGTATAAATACGGAATTAAGCCATAGGAAACGCAGTGCTAGAACACAGTGTCTTGCTAGAACACTGTGCCATCACTCTCTAGTTGAATGGGAGGTTTGCCCTGCACTCGAAGTGTTGCAGCAAGTTTGCGACCCGCACTCCAAGTGCCCCCTTCCAGCACACTTGCTAGGGGCAAATTTTCAGCCGTCATGCCTAACCGTTGACGCACAGCATGAGCAATCTGATCAAGCAGAATAACAGTCAGCGATCGCCACTCGACAATTAGCTCTGATCCGGGTGAATAGCCTAAATAGGCCGCATCAGGCTGTTTAAGTGATAACAGCCCTATATCGAGGCACAAACCGCCATTGCGATATTCAGGCAGCCCTGTCAACCCATCTAGGTGCGTGACCGTTAACCCAGAGGTTTGTAGCGGCTCCAAGAGGGAGTAGGTCAACCACTGCGAGAGCTTATGAAAGGGTACCAGATTAGTTCCTAGCCCTTTCTCAGACAGCGCTGTATGAGGCCAAACATCACCCAATGGCACATTCAACAGACGACTGCCACCCGTCCAAATTGTGCTCAACTCATCTAACAGCGTTATTAAAATTTGCCGCGCCGGCAACTGATTATCCACAGACTGCGATCGCCAGTAATCGATTAAATTTCCTGGACGCGCCGACTCACTCCCAAATAGCTCCGATCGCTGTTCTAGTGCTTGCCCCAAGCGGTGCAATAACTGTAGCCGCCCTTCTAGCCCTACTAACGGATTGCGATCGCTCACTTGAAACCCATCGGCCAGTGCGGAGAGCGAGAGTGACTGCAATCCAGTGGCATCGACGCGTAGCGGAGCATCAGGATCGCTAGAAAACAACCCTTGACAAAACATATGCAGGCTGGCGATCGCCAGCCCTTCTGATCGCTGCATCTGCTGATGGGTGATCGGGTCTTCATACCGCCATTGATTTCCTGCACCTGCATCCAGCAGCACACTGACAACGGTTAAATCACAGCGAATCCGAGCTGCTTCGAGTGCGTCAACCTGAGCAAGCCGTGATTCAAAGGCATCGAGATGGCTGCGACCTCCGCTTTCAAAGTGTCGCCACCGACTGTGAATTGGAATATTCAGGTCTGGATAATTGACTTCAATCACCTGAACCACGTAGTCAGCAGCCCGATCTAATGCCTCAAGATGGCAGCGAAAATGGGAAAGGCGATCGCCACAGGCAAGCTCAAATAGCTGCTGACAACGATCTCGAATCGCCTCTGGAGATCGCAGATACGCAATCACATTGGCTGCATCGGTCGATAGCGAAGATAGCGGATCAACAACCACGGGATGACTCACTCACTCGTGCAACAGTCTGAATAACTCTTTACCAATCAATAAGCTTCAAGGACAAGAGATAATTTTCTGCAGAGGTTCTAACTTCTAACTCTGCGCGATCACAGTCTGGGTGCCCCAAACCAGCAGAGAATGGAGCTAGCCTGTCACGGTCTGTCCCATGCTTGCATCTCTATTTTGGCGATATTTTGGCGATCGCCCAATAATTGCGGCTTTATGCCTCTGGAGAAGATGACTGAGTCTGATTATCAGTTTCAGCCTCCGAAGGAGGGGTAGCTGCTACCTCCTCTAACTCTGTTGAGGTCAACTCCTCAGACACTGCATCCGGTGTTTCAGCCAGTGGTTCTGGTTCAGGTTCTGGAGGTTTGGCGGGGCTGGGCTTAGGGCCACGCATTAATGCTGGGTTAACAGGCGGCTTATCAACATCACCGTCTCTGCGATCGCCTCGCTTTTTGCCTTTACGACGATCTTGGTGCTGATCGCGGTCTTGAGGCTGATCGCGCTCAGCCTGCGGGTCTTTTTTACGAGGCGGCCTTGTCTCGCGCCGGACGTCCGTTGATTCGGGTGCGTCAGCCTCATGCGATTGTTCTTTAGTCTGCCGTTCAGACTTTTTGATCGGGCGTTCCACCATAGTTCTAAATCGTGTTCTCAGCTGCGTCGGATGTGTTCTGCACCTTACTAGAGTACTAGGAGTTGAAGCCTTATGGATGGACGCTTTTAGCCGTTGTCCAAAATTCCATCAATGATCTCACCGACAACCTTTGCCCATCCTTCAGATCCTGGCGCTGGAGCGACCTGCCATCCCCGATCTGCAAGCCCAGGATGAGGCCCACTGCGCCCCGGCACAATGATCGGAATATCTACAACATCGAGCATGTCTCGGTCATTGGGGCTATTGCCTAGCCCGATAGTGGTGAGTGGCTGATCAGGAACTACTGCTCGATACGCCTGAATGAGCTGCCGTGTGGCGTTGCCTTTGCCCGCACCCTGACCAATTAAGTGAGAAAAGCGATCGCCCACCACCACACGAAACCCTGCAGCGTCAACAGTTGCTTGCATCACATCAGGTGAAATCGTCTTGGGCGTCACAAAGGGTTCAGTAAAATCTCTGGCTTTTGCCAGTTCAGCCTCTGGCGCTGAGAGGCCTGTGCGATCCATTATGTCTTCCACACGGAGATCGCCAAATCCCATCAGTGGTTCGTCTAGTTGCTTCGCAATTTGATGTAAGCCCTGCCGCGCATCAGCATAGGTGCAACCCAACTGCAGCACCTGGTAGCGATCCCAGGCCTCAGTTTGAGCCAGTTCAAAGCGGCGATCGCCCGCTGGAATAAAAACACCACTGCCATTTTCAGTAATAAACGGCTCAGCCAACGACAAGGCTTGGCAGAGTACCTCCACCTCTTTGCGGGTCTTGCTTGTCACCGGGATAACCGGAACATGACGGGTTTTAAGCGTCGCTAAGACAGGAACTGCCGCATCGTATCGATAATCGTCTGAGTTGAGTAGCGTTCCGTCTAGATCGGTAAAGATAATAAGTAGCAAGGTGCAACCATCCTCAAATAGTGGCCTACCAGGAACCAAACTCATATACGGCGCATCATATCGCTAATTGAACAATGCACCATGAACGGATGACACGAATCCGCTGTAAGCTTGAAATTGCTAATTTGGATCAGGTGCAACACTCCTGAATTGTGGCCTAGCCATTATTTAGAACACTTAGAACAATCACGCAATTTCCTGGTCAGTGAAGGAATCATGATGAAGCGACGACAGTTCATTCAATATGCCGGAGCCGGATTTTTGACCACACTGGGAGTCGGTCTGACATCTCAGTTTCAAGCTTCCCAAGCTCAGACAGGGCAATCCGTTTCTGTGCAGTGGTTGGGGCACACCTGTTTTCTCTTCACGGGCGACGGGCGTCGTCTACTCGTCAACCCGTTTCGTCCGGTTGGCTGCACTTCAGGCTATCGCGCCCCTCAGATTGCTACAGATTTGGTAATGATTAGTAGTCGATTGCTCGATGAGGGTGTCGTTGACGGACTCCCTGGCGATCCTCGACTGCTGGCAGAGGCGGGAATTTATCAGTTTAGCGGTATGCAGGTTCAAGGCATTGCAACGGATCACGATCGCAATCAGGGGCGTCGATTTGGCACTAATGTCATGTGGCGCTGGAACCAAGGCGGGCTCACTATTCTTCACATGGGAGGTGCTGCTGCCCCCATTACCGTCGAGCAACAAATTCTGCTTGGTCGCCCAGATGTAGCGTTTGTGCCAGTTGGCAACGGGCCAAAAGCTTACAATCCTCAAGATGCAAAAACCGCAATTCAAACATTAAACCCCAGGATTGTGATTCCGACCCACTATCGCACTCAAGCGGCGGATGAAGATGCCTGCGATATTCTCCCATTGGAAGAATTTTTGACCCTGATGGAAGGAACGCCGGTTCGTCGCAACAGTGGTGATACCCTTTCTCTGAGCCGAGCTGATCTACCTGAAAGTGGTTCTAAGATTGAGGTTCTGAGCTATCGGTTTTAACCCATCACTAGGCTGTGTTTGAGCCTATTGTTAGAAATCATCGTTGAATAGAAGTCATCGTTGGAGACTGTCACTCGATAGAATCATGCGAGAAGAATATCGTCAGCGTCGTGAGCGGTTCATGTCTAAGATTGGCCAAGGCACAGCTGTATTTCGCAGTGCTCCAATGGCGGTGATGCACAAAGATGTTGACTACAACTTCCGGCAGGAAAGCGATCTCTATTACCTGACAGGGTTTAACGAACCTGACACAGTAGTGGTGCTGGCTCCTCACCACGATAAACATCGATTTGTGATGTTTGTGCGGCCTAATGATCTTGAAAAGGAAACTTGGAGCGGTCGTCGGGTTGGCGTTGACAGAACAAAAACTCAGTTCGACGCTGATGAGGTTTATCCCATTCAAGATCTCGACGAAAAGCTGCCTCAATATCTTGAGAAAGCCGATCGTATTTACTACCATTTGGGGCGCGATCGCCAGTTTAATGACATCCTGCTGCACCATTGGAAACGGCTGATGGCTGGTTATCCTAAGCGCGGAACTGGCCCGGTGGCAATTGAAGATCCGGGACCTATTCTGCACGCGCTGCGCCAAGTGAAGAGCCCTGCTGAAATTGATTTCATGCGACGGGCAGCCATTATCTCGGTAGAGGCGCATCAGCGAGCCATGGATCTGGCCCACCCTGGCTGCTATGAATATGAGATTGAAGCCGAGATGGAATATTTGTTTCGACGGCACGGTGCATCATTTGCTTATCCCACAATTGTGGCTTCGGGCAATAACGCCTGCATTTTGCACTACACCGAAAACACGCGCCAAATGCAGGCGGGTGACCTGTTGCTGATTGATGCTGGGTGCGCCTATGGCTACTACAACGCAGATATCACCCGCACGTTTCCAGTGAGTGGTAAGTTCTCACCAGAACAGAAGGCCATTTATGAAATTGTTTTAGAGGCTCAGCTCCAGGCGATCGCCCAAGCGCATCCTGGTAACCCCTATACCATCATTCATGAAACGGCTGTACGCGTGATTGTCGAAGGGCTGATAGATTTAGGTCTATTGCACGGCAATATCGATGAGATGATCAAAGAAGAAAAATATAAGCCTTTCTACATGCATCGCACTGGGCACTGGCTAGGGTTAGATGTGCATGATGTCGGTGTTTACCAACACGGGGACGCAGCACATCTGCTAGAGGCAGGTCAGGTGTTTACTGTCGAACCAGGCATCTACATCTCTCCCGACATTAAGCCTGTCGAAGGCCAGCCAGACGTTGATGCTCGTTGGCATGGCATTGGCATTCGTATTGAGGATGATGTGCTGATCACCACAAATGGTCATGAAATCCTGACGGCAGGAGTACCCAAAGCCGTGGCTGATCTCGAACAATAGCGATGCTAATTAACAGCAGCCAACATCTTTTGGGGTGCTAGTCAAAACGCGCTTGGCGTCGTCTATTGCAGTAAGGCGCTAAGTAGCTAGACAACCTGTCAGTAGAGATATGGAATAAACTTTCAAGGGGTGCATCCCAGTTTTGCAGATGCAGTGCGTTCGCTATTGACTTTGTATAGTTTTCTAACTACAGCATTTAGCATTTCTGCCTCTACTTGAATGCGATAAACACTCGATGTACTCGATGACACTCTGATAATTCCAACTACTACGAATTAGCAGATGATTAAAAGGTATGCCAAAACCGCTACAGACGTCATACCAATCCCCACAATTGTCTCTCGGGCTGACGCCCACAGACTAAGATGTGCAGATAAAATTCACTGAGCAGAATCAAATCTAAAGTTTTGTTTCGTCCTGATCTACAAACTAGAGTTCCGTAATCGTGTGGGGAGTCTTGCTCTGTTCTGCTTCCCCTTACACGCGACCGGAATCCTGTATGAATCATACATTCAAGCGTTTTCTCAAACCAACTGGGCATGTTTTATCTACTGCCGTATTGACCTCGGCCAGCGTTGACGCCCTATTCACCCATCCCAGTCATGCGGAACCCGTTGATTCACCGACTCATGCTAATGCTCTAACTCAATCGTCAACATCTCCTATTAATTCAACCCATAGTGATCCGCTTGTTTCTCCAGAAGCCTCCACGCTGGTGTCCGATCGCCAAGCTGAATCCCCCCCCATCCTGGCACGCCCTTCGGCTCTGAGCCTATCTGTTGCGGATGCTAATGTGAATGCGGGCCACAATGCCAACCTCGAGTCTGATGATATTCACAGTCACCGGGTCGTGACCGATCGCTCCGATCCTCCTTCGATCGCTCCGCTGCCGCTTGAGTCTTTAACCGAAGATTTAGCGATTGATCTTAGCCGCGATGACTCACCTTCTGTGCGCCGCCATCGTTCACAAGACCAGTCTGACGCTGCCGCAACCCCAGTTGGCACAGGCTCGTCCTCATCATGGGACGACTCTTTAGAAGCATCTCGACAACGGCTAGAAGAGAAGCTAGCTCAAATTGTGCAACAAGAGCGAAGCGACCGTGAGGCTGAATTTCGACAAAATCTGATGGCGATCGCCACTCGTCATGTGCATGCTGGCAATCTGACAGCTGCTCGCCAAATTGCTCAAAACCCTGTTCTCACAGATGCAGACCAGGATCATCTGCTGGAATTAATTAACAACATGCCAGCTTCAACAACTGCCGCACGATCAGTTGCCCCTGCTCCCCCAACCGAGTCTCGACCCAATTCTCAACACCTTCCAGGTAATGCCCCTCGATTAGGCTGGGAAATTGCGACCCAACGGCAGTGGCAACGTCCTAACACTGTCTCGTTAACTCCACTTTGTCAGTTATCTGGTGTTAGTGGCACTACCAGATCTGTGCAAAACCAGTATCAACCCCTAGCTCGCGGCACCCGGCAACAGTCTCCTATTCTGCGAGAAACCTCCTCTGCACCTCTTAGACATGTAAGCCGCTCGACGAATTGGAGTGCCTATAGCTTAGATAGGCAACCTTCCTGCACAGAGCGCGTACCCTCAATTGCCGATGTGCCCACAAGCTTTTTTACATCGAATTGGCTACCTGAGCCGAGTCATCTTGAGCCGTTTCAGATGATCTTTCCGCTGGCCATTCCTGCGCCGATTACCTCTACGTTTGGCTGGCGCACTCATCCAATTTTTGGGGGCCGTCGGTTTCACTATGGCATCGATTTTGGAGCCCCAACCGGAACACCCGTCTTAGCTGCACTACCTGGATATGTTGAAACGAGCAGTTATCTCGATGGTTATGGATTAACCGTTGTCATTGAGAATCAAGATGTCAAACAGCGAAATCTATATGCCCATTTATCTGAAATTGCAGTTACTCCAGGAACCTGGGTAGAGCAAGGCACGATCATCGGCTGGGTCGGCAGCACTGGTAATTCCACAGGACCACATCTTCACTTTGAAGTCCACCAACTCGGAGACCAAGGCTGGGTTGCTGTTGATCCAATGCTGGTTTCTCCATCGGTACGCTTGGGAGCGCGATAAAGGCCGAGCTATCCCTGTGTTAGCTTGTCCTGACTTCATTTTTCTTCTTTAATGGTTCGCAGTGTCCTGAAAAATCTGTGAACCTATGGTGTCATCTTTACCGTTAGCTGAGCCGAGCGATCGCTTCCTGTTAAATTGTCGCGGACGACTGCTCGACTGCCGCCCTGGTATCACCGAAGGTGCTCACGTAATGGGTATCCTCAACGTTACACCTGATTCTTTCTCAGACGGGGGGCGTTATCTAGCACCTGATGCAGCATTGCGCCAAGCAGAACAGATGCTACAGGACGGAGCCTCCATCATTGATGTCGGTGGAGAATCCTCTCGTCCTCAAGGTTCAGTTTATGGACAAGGGGCGGAAGCAGTGTCATTGGCCGAAGAATTAAAGCGCGTCCTGCCAGTCGTAGAGGCGA
The DNA here is from genome assembly GCA_964502605.1 of uncultured bacterium. GTDB lineage: Bacteria > Cyanobacteriota > Cyanobacteriia > CAZCXK01 > CAZCXK01 > CAZCXK01. The sequence goes on along the minus strand of CAZCXK010000021.1, from coordinate 39,223 downwards.
TCGCCACTCGCTTCCCTGCAGCATTAATTTCAGTAGATACCTATAAACCCAAAGTAGCTGAGGCCGTTCTTGAGCAAGGTGCCCATATAATTAACGACATTACAGGGCTGCGCCTGTTTCCAGAAACAGCCCACGTCGCCGCTCAATTTGGTGCTCCCCTCATCCTGATGCACTCACTCGGGCGTCCGGGAGCAATGCCCCATGAACATCACTATGACGATGTTATCAAGACGGTAGAGGACTCACTCCGAGACTCAATTCGTCAGGCCGAAGCGGCGGGCGTTCAGCATATTGTGGCCGATCCAGGGTTTGGCTTTGGCAAGTCAGTCGCTGAAAACCTGCAGTTAATCCGTAAATTGAATACCTTTGTCAAACTGGGCTATCCCGTTTTAGTGGGAATTTCTCGCAAAAGCACTATCGGCGCTGTCTTAAGCCATGTCGGACAACCAGTCCCGGTTCAAGACCGACTCTATGGTACCCTCGGAGCCACTGCCGTAGCTGTGCTGAAAGGTGCAACTCTGGTACGCACTCACGACGTTCGTCCGACCGTGGAGATGTTAAAACTAATTGGCGCAACTTGGGTCTAAAGACTCTCTGTCGCCTCAAGCATCTGATTATCGCGCTTCAACAAGCTTTGAATGAATGCGTCAATTTCTCCGTCCATCACATCGCTGACAGCGGTCGTTTCAGTGTTTGTACGCAAGTCTTTCACCATTTGATACGGATGAAAGACATAATTACGAATCTGATTGCCCCAAGCTGCATCTACCATATCGCCTCGAATGTCAGCAATCTCTTTAGCTCGCTGTTCTTGGGCAATGACTAACAGCTTAGCTTTCAAAAGAGCCAACGCCTTTTCTTTATTTTGCAGTTGCGATCGCTCCTGCGTACAACGCACCGCAATTCCCGTAGGAATATGCACCACTCGCACAGCCGTCTCCACCTTGTTGACGTTTTGGCCACCCTTACCCCCTGACCGCGACGTGCTGATTTCCAAGTCTTTTTCCGGAATGTCTAGGGTGTTCGAGTCTTCATCCAGAATTGGCATGACCTCAACGCCCGCAAAACTAGTCTGCCGCTTACCGTTGGCATTGAACGGCGAAATTCTGACTAGGCGATGGGTTCCTTTTTCTGTTTTGAGATAGCCGTAAGCATAACGACCCTCGATCTCTAGTGTGACTGACTTAATGCCCGCTTCGTCGCCTTCTGAAAGCTCGGCAAGGCGAGGTTTGTAGCCTTGGCGTTCTGCCCAACGGGTATACATTCGCAGCAGCATCTCTGCCCAGTCTTGGGCATCAGTCCCCCCGGCTCCTGCGTTGATGGTTAACACAGCCCCTCGCTGGTCATAGGGGCCAGACAGTAGCTGCTGAGTCTCCCACTGATCCAGTGCTCGTCCAAGCTGAGACAGATTTGAGACAGCTTCTTGAATCAAAGACTCGTCGTCCTCCAATTCCAGCAATTCTAAGATGGCTCTCGTGTCTTCCAAGCGAGACTGCCATTGATCAAACTGCAACAGATGAGATTTCAAGTCGTTCAGCTCTTGAAGGGTGTTCTGAGCATGTGCCTGATCCTCCCAAAAGTCTGGCTGTGCAGCTAGTTTCTCGAGATCCTGAATTTTTGCTGTCAGTGCAGGAACGTCAAAGATAGTCCTGGGTTTTACCCAGGCGTTGCGACAAGACATCTACCTCGCGCTTGAGGTCTAACGTTTCCATCATTGGAAATTCCCCTTACTACCACTTATTTACCATTCTTTACCTAATGTATCCCATTGCTGGCCTCGACTGAGTATAAGTGGCTGTCAATGCCGAAACCGCGTAGTTTTGTCTGGAATTAACTGGCAATCTAAGTCAGGAAATATGGCTCCAACCCCAACTAGAGGGACAGGAGTCTAAAGAGAATTTCGGTATTTATGCTGATATTCCTGCAGACCCATTTCATTATTCCCGTGGAATAACGATGGTTTACACCCACCTGTTCTGACGACAATAAGCCTAACTCTGAAGCAAGGTGTTTCTCAGATGACAGTAACTCAATCGTCTATCCGCTCTCGCAATATAGAACTGTTGATGGCCTACCATCAAAATCCATCTCTCAAGCTACGCAATCAGCTGGTCAAGATGAATGCAGGGCTGGTTCGCAAAATTGCACATCGTGTCGGCCATCAGTGCTCTGAACCATACGAAGACCTAGAGCAAATTGGTTATCTTGGTCTAATTCGGGCAATTGAGCGATTTAATCCTAGCCAAGGATGTGCATTCAGTTCATTTGCCGTTCCTTACATCCGAGGAGAGATGCTTCATTTCTTGCGCGATCGCGGCAGTGCAGTTAAGGTTCCACGCCGCTGGCAAGATTTGCAGAAAGATGGACAGAAAATCCGCGAGCGTCTGATGAAAGAACTAGGTCGCCAACCGTCAGATATCGAAATTGCTGAAGAGCTCAATGTCTCCGTCAACGAATGGCGAGAGATTAAATTGGCATCACGGAACCGTTCACCTCTGAGCCTCGACGCGACCGTCAGCAATCAAGTAGATTCACTCATCACGCTGGGTGAGACGCTGACGGATATGAATTATCAAACTCTTCAGCGGCTTGATGAAGATCGGCAACTGCTGCAACGTGCATTAAATCAACTAGAAGAGAAAACTCGCACTGCAATTGAATTTGTGTATTTCAGCGATTTATCTCGCAAAGAAGTCGCCGAACGAATTGGTGTTAGCCCCATGACAGTAACCCGGCGCATCCAGCGTGGGCTCGAGCAAATGGTTGAATATCTTCACCCGCAAACGCTCAGAACAGAGCCATAGGAAGTATATAAAGCCTCTGACCGCTGGCACAACCTCTCATTAACCCCATTTCCCAACTTATGAGAAACCACTAAACGCATTACATATGAACGCCGACAACCCACTGACTATATCCGTGCAACTACAGTAAGCTGCCTCTAATTGCCGCTTCTGACTGCTGCTCTTGGCTGCTCCCAATTGATTGCAAACTGAATTGATCCAAATGATCCTACGCCCAGCCTGAATGGGACATAGGCTGACTCTATTAAAGCTGGTATCTCGCACCAAAACCCAGCAGCAGTCAACTATTCATTGAGCCTCTGGTTTGGCGATCGCCCAGATATAGAGCAAAAAACCTACTGCCCGGATTCTCTGAGAAGACCTATGAGTCAAGTATTGTGCTGGTATTAGGGGCCAACTCAGTGTGCAGACATTCGCAAATGATCTGTGTTGCCTGTCTGCACAGTGCGGCAATCTCGGTGCGGCAAAAGCTGATTCTACTTCGTTGCCCGTCCTCGAATAAATTGCTGCGTAATTTCGGCAACCCGTTTACCATAGGCTGCTGCTGTTGCGATATCTCCAGAAGGGGGCGCATTAGGTGGGTCAACCTGGAAGCTAGATGCCATCGGGCCTGTAAACGAGCCCACTCGGTTAAGAACATCTGGCCCCGGCCCATCTGGACTGTTCATAGACTCTGGATCTGAAGCAGCTGGCATCATTGCCGTGCCAACGTAAATCATGCCGTGCTGCATAGCATTGATAACTAACCCTACCAGTGTATTGAGTTTGTCACCCGAAAACGAGCTTGAGTTGGTGAACGCTCCCGCAACTTTATCTTTCCAAGCCAATGTAAACCATTTTTTGGCAGCGACTTCGAGAAACTGTTTCATAGATGCAGACATGCTTCCCATATAAGTGGGGCAACCAAAGATGATTGCGTCTGCCTGATCCAAATCATCTAAGCGCGTTGTTGCCTCATCAGTGGTTAAAAGCTTTGCCGAGACGCCTTCAACACTTGCGGCTCCGTTGTAGACAGCCTCAGCTTGTAGCTTGGTGTGCCCATAGCCGCTGTGATAAATAATGATGATGTTACTCATAAAAACTCCTAGTTGTGGATGATAAGCCGACGGCTGATGTGTAGACTCAATATCACTCAGCCATATCGAAGACTAAGACTTCTGCCATATCGGATGCGCCGATGAGGGTGATGTTAGTCTCACGGGCTATCGCAGCTCCATCACCCACTTCTAGCAGGTGACCGTTTAGCTTAATAGCACCGCGTACAACCTGAACCCAGATCACACGCTCTTCAGCAATGGGATGGGCGACAGCATCATGCTCTGCCAAAGATGCAGCATAGAGATTTACGTCCTGATGGATCGTAACCGATCCGTTTTGACCCTCTTGAGAACCAATTAAGCAGAGCTCTCCAGGCTGTTTGCGCAGCTCAATGTGAATTTGTTCGTAACTGGGTGAGATCTCGTTTTGCGCGGTTAGCAGCCAAATCTGCAAAAGATGCACCGGGTGAGTTTCAGACGCATTAAACTCACTGTGCAAAATGCCCGTCCCTGCCGACATGCGCTGTACATCTCCTGGACGGATGATCGAGCCATTGCCAAGGCTGTCTTTATGTTCTAGTTCGCCCTCTAAAACATAGGTAATAATCTCCATGTCGCGGTGCCCATGGGTAGGAAACCCTCTGCGGGGCTGAATCTTATCTTCATTAATGACGCGCAACATTGCAAATCCCATGTGATTGGGATCCACATAATTACCAAACGAAAAGCTGTGACGGCTATCCAGCCAGCCTAAATTTGCAACACCCCGATCATAAGACGGACGAATTGTAATCATGGTCTTACCTCTGTCTTGTCTTTCTGCTGCTGTTGTCATCCGCTGTCGTTGTGGTCTATCTGTATGTCTAGTATGAATCCAGTCAAATTAAAAAACAATAGGCTGTTTTATATACATATTGTCTCTTTTATTTCTACAATTCTGATGGGATATCAGCAGTTCTGAACGGAAGGGTTAGACCTATGGATAAGTTTGAGAGCATGCGAGCATTCACTCAAGTAGTCGAAGCTGGTGGGTTTGCAGCGGCAGCTCGTGAACTGGATTTGTCCCGATCTGCTGTTAATAAGCTGGTGATTAACTTAGAAAATGCTCTGGGAACTCAACTGCTGCATCGTACGACTCGCCGCGTTAGCCCAACGGAGACAGGGCTAGCCTTTTATGATCGATGCGTCAGACTGCTTGCAGATTTAGAAGAAGCGGAATTGGCTATTTCTCTGCTACATGCAGAACCCCGAGGTCTGCTGAAAGTGAATGCGCCGATGTCGTTTGGTACCCTGCATCTCGCTTCAGCTATCGCTGACTTTGCGGCTCAATATCCCGATTTACAAGTGCTGCTTGTTCTAGAAGATCGGTTTGTCAACCCTATTGAAGAGGGATATGACGTTTTGGTACGTATTTCGCAACCGGAGGAGTCGGTCAGCCTGATTAGTCACGTTATTGCTCCTGTCCCTCGCTTTCTTTGTGCGTCTTCAGACTATCTCAACCGTCGAGGCACTCCGACTCATCCTGCTGAGCTAAAATCTCATTCATGCCTACATTATGGGTACTTGGCAACAGGAAGCCATTGGCACCTAGCTGGGCCAGACGGAGAGCATGTGATTGCAATCGGAGGTGCCATCTGCTCAAACAATGGAGAGGTCTTGAGAGATGCAGCGCTTCAGGGACTTGGCATTGCTTTATTGCCAGCATTTATTGTCAATGAATGTATCCACAATGGAGCCTTGACTACGCTTTTGCCGAGTTATAGCCCTCCAGAGATCTGTATCAGTGTGGTGTATCCAGTTAATCGGCACTTGTCAGCCAAAATTCAACTGTTTACAGAGTTTCTCCGGCAACGTTTTGGCAACGCGACATCTGCGGCTGATATCTTGAGCTAGATCAGGTGCAGTTTTTTTAGAAATGGACGAGCCAATACCAGGCTTGAAATTGATTTGGAATCTACGGGTTCTCCATCAAGAATGGCATCTTCTAGTTCTTGAGGCGTTAACAGCACAACTTCAATATCTTCGTCGTCATCTTGACTGGGCGGTGCGTCTAGTTTCTCTAAATTTTGGGCGAGAAAGGCATAAATAATCTCATCGGAGTAGCCCGGAGCCAGTAAAAACTGCCCCAGAGTATGCCATTGATGTGCTCGATACCCAGTTTCTTCCTCAATTTCTCGTTGGATCGTAGCCGCTGGGTGCTCGTGAGGTTCTACCGTTCCGGCTGGAAATTCGAGGAGTCGTCCCTGAGCTGCAAAGCGATATTGTCGAACCATAACCAGTTCCCCGTCGACAGTAATTGGAATTGCGAGTGCCCCGCCAGGGTGTCGGACACATTCCCAGTCGCCTTCTACACCATTGGGCAAGCGGAGCTGATTGACTTCAAAGCTAAACTTGCGACCTTGATAAAACAGCTTTTTCTTCAAGACCTGCGGGGGTTCTTTGCCAAGAGACATAGGAGTAAGAATGAGTAACGCAATTGAACATGTCAAGCAAGTTTAGCTTTGAGTGCTAATTTTTTAACTCCTGAACAGTCTACCGCGTCGAGCAATTGGGCGATCGCCAATCCAGAGACGGGCTCAACCCAGTGAGGGGCAATTTCTGCCAGAGGTACGAGCACAAACGCCCGCTCGTGCATTCGAGGATGCGGGATTTGCAACTCAGGTCGCCTGATAACTTGGTCAGCAAAGAGCAATATATCGAGATCAAGGGTGCGGGGCCCCCACCGCTCTCGACGAATACGCCCTAACTGCAGCTCGATCTGGAGCAATGTATTCAATAGCTCCTCAGGAGTTAACTGAGTTGAAATCAAGACACAGGCATTGAGATAATTAGGCTGGGGCGGACCGACTGCAACAGTTTCATAGAATTGCGAATGAGATGCGAGCGTGATATTTGGGGTGCGGGCGATCGCATCTAGTGCCAGTTCTAAATGCGCCTGTCGATCTCCCAAATTACTGCCCAGTGCAATTGCAGCCCACCTTACAGAACTAGTGACCTGAGGCAGCGATACCGTTTCAGAATTAAGCATGGGACAGAGTAGGCATAAACATAAGGATTTCGGTAAATCATTGCCTGCCAGAGCCTGCCAGTCACCATGTTGGATCAACAAACAGATTGATGGTCATTGTGCTCTGCCCCGGAGGCACAGAAGCAATACAAGAACAGATAATTTCACCATCTTCAAGTTCGACCTCACAGGCATGGCACGACCCCATCAAACACCCAGTCGGGATCGATACACCTGCTCGGTCAGCAACCTGAAGCAGAGATTCACCCACTTCTGCATTGACAACAACATTATCAGGAACAAATCGAATTTGAACGCTCATGCGCGTAGCAGTTAACAGCAATTAATCGACACCAATCAATGTTAGTTTGTCAGCACTGGCTAGTGCTGCGTCACAACTAAAAATTAGGTTTGGTAGTCAGTGCTTTAGCGCTGAAGCGCTAACTACGAGCCAAAGCGTTACCCTAAAATTAAGTGGTGACTATGCACTAGCTTACTTTTCTAAGTACGGCAAGATTGGATCTAGATCAATGTAGGCATCGACTACATCTGCCAATGCATCTAGCATAACTTCTCTCTGCTCTCGGTAGTTGGCAATACCAGTCGGGAGAGAGTTAAGCCCACGCTGCTTGCGCAGACGGTTTAACCAGGCGCGTCGCCAAGGGCCATTATCAAAAATGCCGTGCAGATAGGTTCCCCAAATCGATTGGGTTGAATCTACAACTCCAAGGTTGGGATCATCAAACATCGACTTGAAAATCAGCCCCTCGTCTTCTGGCGATTCCTCTGCAGAGTTAATAGCCAGCTGGCTACGTCCCTGATGGATTTCATATCCAGAAACAGGTAGCCCCGGCTGAGGAAAGTTTGATGTAACCAAGCGTTGACGAGCAACCTTTTGGTTGGTGATGACGGTTTTCAGAGGAACCAGCCCTAAACCACGATATCGGCCTTCGTGACCCTCGAGGCCTTCTGGATCAGCTAGCATCTTACCCATGATCTGGAACCCTCCACAGATTCCCAGAATCGTACCTCCAGCAGCGGCATAGCTTTGAATGGCATCCGCCATACCCGTTCGCTGAAGTGCAATCAGGTCTGCAATGGAGGTCTTAGAACCAGGCAGAATCACGGCATCGGGATAGCCGAGGTTGTCTTTCAGACCCACATATCGCAATGAAACACTCGGCTCCGCTTCCAGGGGATCAAAATCAGTAAAGTTAGAAATGCGGGGCAATCGAATCACAGCAATATTGATTTCTCTGGTTTCACTATGGTTCGGGCGATCAAGCAAAGATAATGAGTCTTCAGCAGGAAACGACTGCTCTAACCAAGGAATGACACCAATCACCGGAATCCCGGTTCGTTCTTCTAGCCAGGTAATCCCAGATTGGAGGAGCGATCGCTGTCCTCGAAATTTATTGATAATGAAGCCTTTGATCAATGCGCGCTCATCAGGATCGAGCAGTTCTAAAGTGCCGATGATGTGAGCAAAGGCTCCGCCTCGGTCAATATCAGTGACCAAGATCGTCGGAGCATTGAGATACTTTGCAATTCGCATGTTAGCGAGATCACGGTGTTTGAGATTAATCTCAGCTGGGCTGCCCGCTCCTTCGCAAATTAAGAGGTCAAACTCTTCGCTCAGGCGACGGAGCGATTCTTCGATCGCTTGCCAGCCCGTTTCAAAAAACTGCTCATAATACTCAGATGCACCAATGCGCCCAACAGGGCGACCTTTGAGAATCACTTGAGAGGTCTGATCACCTTGGGGTTTAAGCAAAATTGGATTCATTTCAACTCGTGGAGTGACCCCAGCTGCCCAAGCTTGAACAGCTTGAGCATGACCAATTTCTCCCCCACTAGCAGTCACATAGGCGTTGAGCGCCATGTTTTGAGATTTGAAGGGTGCAACTCGCCATCCACGGCGACATAAAAGGCGGCAGAGCGCGGTTGTGATAAACGATTTCCCGGCGTGAGACGTCGTTCCGACGACCATGATGGCTTTCATCCAAAACCTCCGAAACCCGCTTTTTGGGCAGGTGTGTCTGGTACAACTCTGAGAGCAAGCATTGTGGATATCATGTGGCTTAGCTATTGCAACCACACAGGTAAACGAACCCATCGACTCAAGGCATTGAACACATAGTCAAAGACCGAAGGTCGCATCCAGCGGTTTCCTTGACGTTGCCATGTTTCCACTAGCTGATGGCCAAGGGGTGTTAGGCGAAAGCTATCTGTAATCCCCTGACCATCGACTTCTCGACGGAGGAGCCCGGTTTCAATCAGCCAAAGTAAGTTATTTTCGACAGCTAACTCAGAGAGCGATCGCCGCAGATAGTTATTTTCAACCCCTCTAGATCCCGCGATTTCTTTCAACTCAACGCGCTGCCAACGCATGGTTTCGAATAGTCGAATCTGAAATGGTGCACATTTCACGGCTCGCTCCGCTCGGTTGACCGTTCTCGGGGAATATTGAATGTTTGAAAATGTCTTCTCAGTGGAGGCCATTCAAATTAAATTAATGTGCATACACTCAATACAAATGCGAAACACGCCCATCTGCATGAAATCAGGGTGCATTTCCATACATAATGCCCATTTTATGCGCTTCACATCAGATGAGCACGAAGTATTCTACAGAATTACAAATCTGAAATCCGAATAACTTAAAATCTTTCTGCGCCAAAGTGATGAATTGATCAGACGTCTAGTTTTTTAGTTGCTTTTTATACATTTGAGTTATGCACCTGCTGGTGGGAGCAGAGCCTGAAAATTGTTGACTTACCAGACATAGAATTTTCGAGTGTCTAGTTTAAATAAAGCTATAGCTTAGACATTTTCAAACTAAGATGAATCGTACCGAATTGAGCGCACTAGTGGTAATATCTGTTGAGTTTTACGCAGTCAGTTACTGATCCTAAATGATAATAACTTGCCAGCCTTAGACTTGGCGTTCTAAAGCTCTGGTTGGGGTCAGATGCAAAACATGCTTTTTTATCGTAAGTTGTCAGGGGAGTGCTTGAGATGACTGAAGAGCCAATATTTCAAAGTCCAGATACAAATTCAGCGTCCCAGACCCAAGCGCAGCGGGCGTTAGAGCTGGAAGCACGATTGCCAATGACCGGATGGCAGCAAGAAGTTGCTCAGGGCTTGGAATATGGTTTGGAAGCTGCAGCTAGCATTCGCGATCGCTCCATTCCAACATTTTCTCGAGGTGAGCTGCCCCATTTCGCGGGTATTAACACCTTTCTAAAAGCACCCTACTTAGAAGATGTACGCCAGGTAGGCAACTATGATGTTGCCATTATGGGTGTGCCACACGACTCCGGCACGACCTATCGTCCGGGGACTCGATTTGGCCCACAAGGCATTCGCCGCATTTCAGCTCTGTATACCCCTTACAACTTTGAATTAGGCATTGATTTGCGAGAGCAGATTACACTCTGCGACGTCGGGGATGTGTTTACAATTCCTGCCAACAATGAAAAATCGTTTGACCAAATTTCCAAAGGCGTGGCTCACGTATTTAGCTCTGGGGCCTTTCCGATTATTTTAGGTGGCGACCACTCAATTGGGTTTCCCACGGTGCGAGGCGTGTGTCGCCATCTAGGAGATAAGAAGGTGGGTATTATTCACTTCGATCGCCACGTCGATACTCAAGAAACTGACTTGGATGAGCGGATGCACACCTGTCCCTGGTTTCATGCAACGAACATGGCCAACGCGCCAGCAAAAAATCTGGTGCAGCTTGGGATTGGTGGCTGGCAAGTGCCTCGGCAAGGTGTCAAGGTGTGTCGAGAGCGCGCTACCAATATTCTCACCGTGACCGACATCACCGAAATGGGTCTGGATGCTGCCGTTGATTTTTCCCTCGAGCGTGCGCTAGACGGCACAGACTGCGTCTATATCAGCTTCGACATCGACTGCATTGATGCAGGCTTTGTTCCCGGAACGGGCTGGCCAGAACCAGGCGGCCTGTTGCCTCGTGAAGCTTTATATTTGCTCGGCAAAATTGTCCAGCGTGCACCAATCTGTGGGTTAGAAGTTGTCGAAGTCTCCCCCCCGTATGATGTCAGTGATATGACATCTTTAATGGCAACCCGCGTCATTTGTGACACGATGGCTCATCTCGTGCTGTCAGGGCAATTGCCGCGAGCAGAAAAAGCCTCCTACATTCACGCAGAGGCCAATATGACGGTTGATCAAGCATGGACATGAGGTCAGCGTCATGCATGAAACTGATATGACACAGGCATTGATTGTGACGGTGCGAGACTGGTGGGAGTCGCAACCTCAGCAGTTGCCCATTGGCACAGTGCATCTGGTTGTAGGGAAGTTTACCTGTGTTGAGCCGGCAAGTCTGCAATTTGCCTTTGATGTCCAAACTCGCAATACGTTCCTAGACGGTGCAACCCTGGAGATTCGGGAAACGCCATTGATTGCATTTTGTCATGTTTGTCAGCGCGACTATAGACCCGAAATTGGCAAGCACTATGCTTGTCCAACCTGTCAGGAACCGATGGATGACATCCGTTCTGGGCGTGAACTCAAAATTGACCGGATTGAATACGCCTCAAGCACCTAAACCAAAAGCTTAAGGGGATTAAGCCCCTATCTACGTATACCTTTCCTGACATGTTCTCTTCGACCTATGCATCAAACCGTTGACGCAGCTCTAGAAATTAATCTTCTTCATGCTAACCAGCAAGGGGCTGACCACAATCGATCGCACTTTGATCGCTGGGGCATTGTGTGTCTCAATGTGATGAGCAGTCCAGGGGCAGGCAAAACAGTTTTGCTAGAGCGCACCCTGGGCGCTTTGCAATCTGCTGTGAAGATTGCCGTTATTGAAGGAGACATGACCACTGAACTCGACGCCGAACGCCTGCGACAGTATGGGGTTCCAGTAATTGCTATCAACACAGGGCGATCGTGTCATCTTGACTCTAAGATGGTCGCAGGCGGTATCCATCAGTTTGAGCACGACTATAACCCCGTCGAGTTTGACTTGGTGCTGGTTGAGAATGTCGGTAATTTGGTGTGCCCAGCCGAATTTGAAGTTGGAGAACATGCCAAAGTCGCATTGCTCAGTATTACAGAAGGCGAGGACAAGCCTTTGAAATATCCGGTGATGTTTCAAGAGGCAGATTGTGTTCTGATTACCAAGATGGATCTTGCTCCATATCTTAATGTCGATGTCGATTGCATTGTGGCCAACGTGCGCCAGATGAATGCTCACACAACCATTATTCCTCTATCTGCTCAAACGGGTGAAGGACTTGAAGCCTGGTTGATGTGGGTTAAAACGCAAGTTTCGAGCCGTTCTCCTGCTTCATTACACAAGATCGAAGCAGACGAATGAGCAGGTTCTGAGCATGACAGTAGTGGTGTTTGGCAGCATCAATATGGATTTAGTAGCTCGCACGCCTCGGTTACCAAGGGCGGGAGAAACCATTGTTGGCCACCAATTTGACATGATCCCAGGGGGGAAAGGAGCTAACCAAGCAGTTGCGACCGCGCGTTTGGGTGTCACGACGCAGATGGTAGGGCGTGTTGGGTGCGATCGCTTGGGGCAAACGTTGCTCGCAGCTCTCAATCAATCAGGTGTCGGGTGCGATCGCCTTTGGGTTGATCCCGCAACAACGTCTGGGGTTGCCGTGATTGAAGTTGAAGCCAGCGGCGAAAATCACATTGTGATCATCCCCGGTGCAAATGGCTGTATTGATTTGAGTGATGTTGAGCGGCTCAAACCCATGCTGAAAGAGGCTCAGTTGCTATTGCTCCAGCTTGAGGTACCCCTGCCTGCAGTGATGGCAGCAGCACAGGCCGGCCATGAGGCGGGGGTCACAGTGATTCTTGATCCGGCTCCGGCTCAGTCTGATTTGCCCAACGAGCTTTATCCCTGGGTTGATATTCTCACGCCCAATCAGGTTGAAGCCAGCCAACTTGTTGGGTTTGAGGTGCAGACGTTGGATGATGCCTATACGGCTGCGGCCATCTTGCGCGATCGCGGCGTGAAGACAGTCATCATTAAGCTTGGACGCGCTGGGACAGTCTGTGCTACAGATGTGACTACAGCCCATATTCCCGCATATCCAGTTGAGGCAGTCGATACGGTGGCTGCCGGAGACGCATTCAACGGAGGACTGGCAGCAGCACTGGCGCTGGGGCGATCGCTCCCTGAGGCATTGGGTCAAGCCACAGCGGTGGCAGCCCTCTCTGTGACGAAACCGGGGGCTCAATCCTCATTGCCGACGCGCACTGAACTCGATCAATTTTTTCATCAGCTGTTGATGTGAGTAGTTTCGCCTCTGTGGGAACACTGAGGTGGATAGTTGGTGCATCTGCCCGATACGTCTACGATCGGGCATTTTCTTTCTCGTTATCAGTCTTGTTACTAGTTCAGTCTTGTTACTAGTATTGCTATGGACGATCGCTAGAGGCGCGAACAAACGGCACTCGAGGGCGACTCATCGGGGCTGGGAACATCTCCTGAAACGCATCATCCCGATTCCCCAATGTCTCGTAAAAGAAGAAAGACACGCCTGCAAGATGGCGATCGCGCACCGTTTCTACCTGGTCGCGAATCTGATCAATTTCGATCGGGCGATCTTTTAGGCCCACCAGAATACCGACCCCTACAGGAATATGCTGAATTGCCTGTGCGACTTCAGGGCGCTCTAGCTCGCTGACAAACCGTTCTAAATCATTGCGATACACTTGCACAATCAGCTCTTCAACAAAGCCCAATCGCTCCCAAGTGCGCCAGTCTTGCAGATAGTTTTGGTAAGAAAACTCCCAAGGGTTGGGAGACAGCGCGATCAAACAGTCGGGCTTGCGAGACTTTACAGCATAAAATACGCGAATCATTAGATCAGTCATCTTATTGGCCCGCCAGCGCACCCACCCTGGATCGTGGGCATCATCTGGGGGGCGATCGCCCCCATGCTCCTGCTGATAAAGTTCAACAGTGTAGTCGTCATAGCCCAAATCAACTGGCCAGCCAAAGTGATCATCAAACTGGATGCCATCTACATCATAATTTGTAACAATCTCAGTCACTAGATCAACAATTAACGCCTGCACCTCAGGCCGCAGCGGATTGAGCCACACCCGTGGATGTCGCCCTTCCATCACAATGCGTGTGCCGTTACGACGGGTCGTAATCCAGGCAGGGTGACGCTGGGCCAGCTTTGAATAGGAAGGAGCCATCAGCCCAAACTCAAACCACGGAATCACCGCCATACCCTGCTGGTGGCCCTCTTCGACCACCTCAGCTAGCATGTCTCGCCCTTGCAGCCCCGAATGGGGATCTAGTCGTTCACCAAAGACAGAAGCCGCTACCTGGCTAGGATAGAGCGTGTAGCCCCAATTCCAAACAGTAGGGTATACCGTATTGAAATTGAGCCGACCCAAACGCTGGAGCGCCAAGCTGAGTGTATTTTGGTCAAAGAGTACATCACTGTCGATATTGGTCAGCCAGACTCCGCGCAGTTCTTGCTGAGTCGAGGCAGAAAACGAAGACGGACGTGCTTGCGAAAGAACGCGATCGCCAGCCCTGAGCCCTGAAAGCAGTAGTGTCAGTGTCAGACCAACAACCCATATCGTCAAGAATCGTGCCAAAAATTGTCGGTAACCCAGCTTCACGCTATCTACACACCTGATTCAATAGAAATATCTTGTCAAACCCGCAACTAAAATAGTACATATGTATTAAGTGCATCTGTCATGCATCTAGCGCCATGCCTAAGGTTTTGGCATTAACGCCATAATCTGATCAACAAACTCTTGGTGGTCTACGACTGGCTTAGAAATGTAGGCATCTGCCCCACTCTGCGCCAGAAAACTCTCGCGATCGCCTTGCATTGCATGAGCCGTGACCAGGATAATCGGAAGGTTTGCCGTGTTGGGGTCAGACTTCAACATCTGAGTAATCTTAATACCATCTACGGGTTTGCCCTGATACATACTGCGGGAGAGGGAAACATCCATCAAGATGACATCAGCCTCATGATTTTGAGCAATTTGGAGCACTTCCTCCACGTCTTCTGTATGCTTAACAGCTAACCCCCCGCGTTTCGTCAAAATCTTTGAAAAGACTCGGGCGTTAATCAGATCATCTTCCACGATTAAAACGGTTTGCATCATAGCGTCCCTACTCACACTCCCAAAACAAAGCTCTGTCAAGCTCTGAGGTTTGATATTACCGTGAAATTGAAATCTAACACCATCGTTCATCATGCGGTGTCCTACACCAAAAATATCCGAATTATTGATGAGGTGCGACAAGTTGCTAGCCACTTGACAACAACATCATCATTTCACTTGACACCATGACTCACTAAGATGTTATATCCCAGCCATTTGCAAGTCAGGATCTAGGAAAAATTTCATGGCGAGACAGCTCAATATCCTTTCCCCCGGTCAAGTCGTTGCGACGCCTCTTCATATTGAGGTGCAGCAATCGTATTTAGAATATGCCATGAGTGTCATAGTCGGGCGGGCATTGCCTGATGTCAGAGATGGGCTTAAGCCTGTCCATCGACGCATTCTCTATGCGATGCACGAACTGGGATTGACTCCCGATCGCCCCTATCGCAAGTGTGCCCGCGTCGTGGGTGATGTGCTGGGTAAATATCATCCCCATGGTGATCAGGCCGTTTATGATGCCCTCGTGCGGATGGTGCAAGACTTTTCGAGTCGATACCCATTGTTAGCCGGACACGGCAACTTCGGCTCAGTAGATAACGACCCACCCGCTGCGATGCGATATACCGAAACGCGATTGGCATCGATTGGCAATGAAAGCCTATTGACCGAGATTGGCGAAGCGACCGTCGGATTCATCGACAATTTTGACAGTTCGCAACAAGAACCGATCGTTTTGCCAGCCCAGCTGCCTTTTTTGTTATTAAATGGCAGCTCTGGTATTGCGGTTGGCATGGCGACGAATATTCCGCCACACAACCTGGGTGAGGTGGTAGACGGGTTGATTGCCCTGATCGATCGCCCAAGCTTAACTGATGATCAGCTCTTTGCCCTAATTCCTGGACCCGACTTTCCGACGGGGGGAGAAATCATTGACACCAAAGGCATTCGTGAAGCCTATACCAGCGGGCGGGGCAGCATTCCGGTGAGAGGTATTGCCCACGTTGAAGAAATCCAGGCGGGGCGAGGCCGCCATCGCCGACCCGCCATCATCATTACAGAATTGCCCTTCCAGGTAAACAAGGCCGCCTGCATCGAGAAAATTGCAGAACTGGTGAATCAGAACCGTCTAGATGGCATCTCCGATATTCGAGATGAGAGCGATCGCGACGGCATGCGAATTGTAATTGAGCTGAAGCGTGAAGCCCAACCCGAGCGCTTACTCAACCGCCTCTATAAGTTGACGCCCTTACAAAGTAACTTTGGCGCAATCTTATTAGCTCTGGCTGACAGCCAACCTCGGCAAATGAGTCTGCGGGAATTGTTACAGCAGTTTCTTAGCTTTCGAGAGGAAACTCTGACACGGCAATATCGCCATGAACTGCAGCAGGCCGAAGACCGTAGCCATCTTGTAGCCGGTCAGTTGGCGGCGTTAGAAATTTTGGACGACATTGTTGATATTATTCGCAATGCTCCTGATGGCACTACTGCCAAATCAGACTTGATCGAGCAATTTGATTTTAGCGATCGCCAGGCCGACTCAATTCTCTCGATGCCGCTGCGACGATTGACAGGGCTAGAGAGGCAAAAGCTAGAGACCGAATATGACGAATTAACCCAGCGGATGCAAACGCTCAATGATCTGCTCACCGATCGTCATGAATTCTTTAAAGTGCTCAAGAAAGATTTGCGCGCGCTCAAGAAAAAATTTGGCGATCAGCGACGCACCCGAATTCAGAGTGAGGCTGAGAAGGTCGAAGAATCAGAACGCTTAGCCGAAATTGTGGCGGCTGAGGCAGCCATTGAAGAACAGGTCATGTTGGAATTTACGCAGCAAGGCTATGTGCGACGGCATTCAAGACGTGCCTACGAGCGGAAACAAGCGCGTCAAGATGCTCAAGATGCCAAGGTGCTAGAAGAGAGCACCGATATTATTATTCAGGTTGAAGCTGCAACAACAGGCCAAGAGCTGCTAATCATCACCCGCAGTGGCCGCGCCTATACCCTGACAGTGGGTGATATTCCCCCTACCCCTCGCAACTCTAAGGGTACACCGTTGGTGACACTATTGCCGCCTTCGGTGCAGGGTGATCCAGAGGCGATCGCCACTCAGTTTGTTCAGGCGCTAGAACCCGATGCCTCTGGTCTAGTCATTCTGACGCGTCGCGGTCGCATCAAACGCCTACCCCTGTCTGAATTTGCCAACCTCACCGGACGCGGCCTCACCGCCCTCAAACTGAGAGAAAACGATGACGTCTTGTTTGTCAGCCGCGTGCGTGAAGGCGACCACTTAGTATTGGCAACATCTGGGGGTCGCATGCTGCGCTTTGAAGTCAACGATGACCAGCTCCCGACTTTAGGACGGACGGCTCAAGGGCAAGCCGCTCTACGACTGAGCAAAAAGGAAGAGCTGGTGGGCTGTGCTCCTCTATGTCAGGACAGTGACGAACTCCTGGTCTTGACTGCACAGGGCTATGCCAAACGGATGTCAAGTCAGGTGCTAAAGCTTTCAAACCGAGGCGACATAGGCATTCAGGCCATGCGATTTAGCTCAAAAACAGATAGTTTAGCGGGCATCGTTCCGGCATTATCCGGCGCACTTGTCACGGTTGTCACCGATGCCGATCGGGTGGCTCAAATCCCAGTAGCAACGGCTCCTCTAAGAGGCAAAGAGGAGGGGGGCGATCGCTTCGTTAAGCTTGAGCGCAAAGAAATCGTGGCCACAGTGGCGATCGCCTCGTGGCATTCAGCCTCCAATTATGGAGAAAAGGGATCTGACGATACGACCAGTTCAGCCCCAACCAACCAATGACACCACAATATTGATGACGCTTTTGACGACGCTTCAGCCTTTGTCTACATTTAAACAGCTTGCATCAAGCATGTTTGCAGACGTTAGCTCGTTTGCAGCGTTGGCCGCAGCAAAATGTCATGGACTTGCACATGCTGAGGCTGAGACAGCAAATACCAAACTGCTTCGGCAATATCAGCAGGCTGCAATACAGGAAAGCGGCTATACAGTTCACTGGCTTTCTCAGCGCTTTGATGCAATTTTTCAGCAAACTCGGTTTCCACAAAACCAGGGCTAACAGCAGAAACCTTAATCTGGCTATCAGCAGCTCGCAACTCTTGTCGTAGCCCTTCGGTCAACGCCCGCACAGCAAATTTCGTGGCCGCATAAAAACTGCTGGTGGCTCCAGGAATGCGATAGCCAGACATGGAACTAATGTGAATGATATGACCGCGATCGCCCTGCTGGTGCATCAAGCGAATGGCTTCTCGCGTGCAGATGCAAAGCGCCAACACATTGACATCAAGCATCTCTTGCCAGCCTGCGGTTTCACCCTGCATCAATGACGCCCGCCGCCCTACGCCCGCATTATTGACCAGCACATCCACCCCACCCCATTGGTCTTGGATGCGGCTAAAAAATGAGACAATATCGGGCTCATGACGCAGATCAACGGCCTGATAGAGCACGTCACTCGATTGCAAGGGGAGATCTTGAGCCAGCTGAACCAGGCGATCGCGGCGACGAGCACAAATTGCCAGAACATAGCCTTCACTGGCCAACCGATGGGCGATCGCCCGTCCAATTCCACTCGAAGCTCCCGTAATGACGGCTATTTTTTGCTGACGATCAGAGTTGGAAGCTGGCATGAAGCACCCGGAATTAATGGCATACCAGAGCTTAGAACAAAGTCGAGCTAGAGAGCAAGATTCGGAGATAGTTTCAGCTCCTGCCATGATTGCATATCTACAGAGCTGGGAAAGATGCGTTGAGCCGCAACCCGTAGGAATTTCGAGCTAAATCATACATTCTGTATCCAGGATCACTTGTGCTACTCTAGTAGAGTTGTCAAAAAATCGCACACTCAGGATTTCGGGTGTTTCTAGCAATTAGAAATCCACCTGAGTGGAGGATTAACCCGAACAGGAGATTACAATTTATGCCAGTTGTTTCGTTGGCTCAGCTATTGGAGTCAGGGGTTCACTTTGGGCATCAGACCCGTCGGTGGAACCCCAAGATGTCTCCATACATCTATACATCCCGCAATGGCGTTCACATTATTGACTTGGTTCAAACAGCCCAATGCATGGAAGAGGCTTATGGCTACATGCGTGAAGCGACTGAAGAAGGACGCAAAGTGCTCTTTGTCGGCACCAAACGCCAAGCCGCTGGAATTGTAGCTCAAGAAGCTCTGCGCTGTGGTTCATATTATGTCAACCAGCGCTGGCTAGGGGGCATGTTGACCAATTGGACCACGATTAAAACTCGTGTTGATCGACTCAAAGACCTGGAACGCCGTCAAGAAACAGGCGCACTCGATCTGCTTCCCAAGAAGGAAGCATCCGTTTTACGCCGAGAATTAGAGAAACTGCAAAAGTATCTCGGCGGAATTAAATCGATGCGTCAGGTTCCTGATATCGTTGTGATTGTGGATCAGCGGCGGGAATATAACGCCGTTCAGGAATGTTTGAAGCTTGGAATCCCTATTGTGTCATTACTAGATACAAATTGCGATCCAGACTTTGTTGATATTCCTATTCCCGCTAATGACGACGCAATTCGGTCGATCAAGTTAGTTATCGGTCGTCTGGCAGATGCCATCTATGAGGGTCATCACGGTCAATTAGAAACTGATGAAGGCTATGACGACTACGATGGTGCTGAGGCCGACTATGACGACGATGATACCGATGCCTCTGATGTTGATGACTACAGCGATGACAGTGACGAGGATACAGATAACCAGAACGGGTGACTAGATGTGACAGGGGGCACTATAGCTTAGTTCAAGCTGAATGGCCCCTGTCGAATTGCTAACCACTAAGCAGAGTAGGACGTAGGCATATGGCGGAGATATCGGCAAAACTCGTCAAAGAGCTGCGCGAAAAAACGGGCGCAGGCATGATGGATTGCAAAAAAGCTCTTCAGGAAGCTGAGGGCGATTTGACGAAAGCCATGGAATGGCTTCGTCAAAAGGGAATTGCGTCTGCAGAGAAAAAATCTGGTAGGGTTGCGGCTGAAGGGTTGGTTGGCAGCTACATCCACACGGGTGGGCGAGTTGGCGTTTTGGTTGAAGTCAATTGTCAAACTGATTTTGTGGCCCGCAACGAAGAGTTTCAGAGTCTGGTTCGCAACGTTGCCATGCAGGTTGCGGCCTGTCCTAATGTCGAGTTTGTTCGCACAGACGACATTGCCCCTGAGATTGCAAAGCGCGAAAAAGATATCGAAATGGGTCGCGATGATTTAGCCAACAAACCTGAAAATATTCGGGAAAAGATTGTTGAAGGTCGCATTGAGAAGCGACTCAAAGAGCTGTCATTGATGGATCAACCCTACATTCGTGATCAGAGCATCACCGTTGACGAATTGGTGAAGCAAACGGCTGCACAGCTTGGCGAAAACATTCAGGTTCGTCGCTTTGTGCGGTTTGTGTTGGGTGAAGGTATCGAAAAAGAAGAGACGGACTTTGCCGCAGAAGTTGCAGCTCAAACGGGTGCTAAAGCTGATGCTCCGGCTAAGGCTCCTGAAGCTAAAGCTGAACCTGAAGCTGTCGCTGATGATGATGGTAGTAAGGCGTCTAAGAAAAAGAAAACGTCTAAGAAAAAGTAGAGTCAACGCGTTTGGAAGTACATGAAGGGCGGGTCAGCTATTTGGCCTGCCCTTCATATGTTAAGTAAGTGACGTGGCGATCGCGGCTTGAGTGTTAGTGGAGCATTACACCGGATGTCTCACTCGTCTCTCTCGCCAGCTGTTTCTATCGATTTAGGCTCTGATTAGCAACCGTCTAGAATATATTTCTGAGACAAAATCGCTATGTTGAGGTAGCGTTGAAACCAGTTTATTGGTGTATTGGTTGGACTATGGCAGGAGCAATTGATCAAATCGAACATGACCTTGCACTGCTGGCGCAATCTTTGGAGGCGATCGCCCAAGAGTTTCAGACTCTCTATGGGCACTATTTGACAGAATTTGGCAAAGCCACTCGGCAGCAATTGGTCATGACTAGCTTTCATGTTTGTACTCACGGATATCCGGAGCGCTTTTTGCAGCTATCGTTACATCAACGGCAGGTACTACAACAGGGTCTCCGTGAATTAGCAAATCAGGCTCAGATGCAGCTCTCTCAATTGTTAGACACTAGTGCGGCGATCGCCTCAGGAAATCAGCTCGATCTGGACGACGACGAGGCGATGCTAGGGGATGAGTCAGACGTCAGTGCTAATGATAGTTCGCATGATAACAGCGGCACCAGTGACAGTGCGACCCATGTCATTGTCTCTCCGTCCGATCCTGTTTTCAGTCAATTTTCCAATGCTCCGCATCAGGTTGTGGTGCCATTGGCAGATTCTGAGCAACCACAGTTTGATCCGTCTTATTACTTATCGGTCAATGATGCGCTCACCATTGACGCCTCTATGCCTGAGCCACCCACTGCATCCAGTGACCCTGTGTCACCTCCGGCTCCACCGCCTGCAAATGCTGAGTCGTCAGCTGAGTCGTCAGACGATTTAGATAGTCCTGATGATTTAAGTGAACTATCGGAACATGATCTAAATCATCTAAATGAACTATCGACAGAAGAGGGCGATCGCCTGTTTGAGCCCGGAACGCTGCTCGACCAACAAGACCTGATTGAAGAGGGCATTGCCGAAATCTTGCGAAACATTTCTCACTCGGCCAATCGGCTGATTCAGCAGTCGGGGGTATTACCCAAAAAACTGCCCGAAACGGTCTTAGAAGCAGCCGCGAAAGCCGACCTTTCGACTGAAGCTGCTGGCCCCCCCAACTTACTCAACCTGATCATCGAAACCGGAGATGAAGACGATGACTACTCGCGGATTACTTACATCATGGCAATTCGATTGCGCGTATCAGAGATTGAATTCAGCAATCCGGCACTCTCGGCTTGGCGAGCAAAACTGCGCGAATTTTCAGCCCGCTTAAATCGGCTCGATCAAGAATTTGAGAAGAAACAGCGCGAACGAGCCAGTGCTGAAGCCGAATCAGTCTGGCGATCGAGTTGGTATGATGGCTAGCTTCAATCGGTATCATGCCTACATAATTAAGTGGCGACAGCGGATCTGACGCGTGCGTAAGGTCATCTAGGTCTGCTATATCTTCAATTCCCAACTCTCTCCAATGGATTGGTTGCGATTACAGAAAGCTCTTTCCGTCGAAGCTGAACGCGGGTTTAATGACCTCGTGGGCAATCAGCATCGCTTTAGTGAGTTCGTAAACCTGAGCTTTAATCAACCCCCGCTGAGCTTGCCAGCCTCTCAACAAGCCCGATGTCAAGAATTTGCCAACCAGTTTGCTCGCTATGCTGACATGACCTTTGCCCAGCGACGCCACTTAGTCGCCGATGCCCGTCGATTTCTATATCAGGCTAAGCGCGCAGTTGAAGCGCATGCCCTAGGCGAGCAGGCACATTCTCAAGGCGACACTGAGCAGGCGACAGCCAGCACGGCCAGAAGCACGGCCAAACGAGCTAAAACTCCTCGCACAACTCCCATTCTCAATCCGCAGCGAGAATCAACGGTCTATCTCGATCAGACCATCACCTATCTGCCAGGAATTGGCCCTAAAAACGCTGAGCGGCTTGCCAAGCTCGGTATTTTGACAGTTCGTGATGTGCTGTTCTACTATCCGCGTGACCACATCAACTATGCACAGCAGGTCAGCATTAGAGACTTGGTGCCGGGAGAAACCGTAACGCTTGTGGGCACGGTCAAGCGCTGCAACTGCTTTAGCAGCCCGCGCAATTCCAAGCTGACAATTTTTGAAATCACGATTCGAGATCCCACTGGGCAGCTCAAGCTGAGTCGGTTTTTTGCGGGTAATCGCTATCGCAATCGCGGCTGGCAAGAACAGCAGCGACGGATGTATCCACCGGCAGCCGTTGTCGCAGCGTCGGGGTTGGTCAAAGAGAGCAAGTATGGAGTGACGCTGGATGACCCTCAACTAGAACTGGTTGACCATTCAGGCGGGTCAATTGATTCGATGAAAGTAGGACGAGTAGTGCCCGTCTATCCTTTGACAGAGGGTGTTGCGGCTGATCTCGTGCGAAAGGCCGTGGTGTCAGCGCTGCCAGCCGTTTTGCAATTGCCCGATCCGTTGCCGGAAGCCGTTCGGCAAACCTATGAGCTGGTCGGGATTCATGAGGCGATCGCCCATATTCATTTTCCCCCAGACGGCGAGGCCCTGGATGCAGCTCGGCGGCGGCTGATTTTTGATGAATTCTTTTATTTGCAGCTTGGTCTCTTAAAGCGGCGATCGCACCAGCGACAGCAACAGACTGACGCAGTTTTAGCCCCTGCTGGAGAATTGATCAAAGCGTTCTACCAGGTGATTCCGTTTACGTTTACCCAAGCTCAGCAGCGGGTCGTCAACGATATTCTCAATGACTTGCAAACCCCAGTGCCGATGAACCGCCTCGTGCAAGGCGATGTGGGTTCAGGGAAGACAGTTGTGGCTGTCGTGGCAATTCTGGCTGCAATTCAGTCGGGGTATCAGGCGGCATTGATGGCTCCGACTGAGGTGCTGGCCGAACAGCACTATCGCAAACTCGTGAGCTGGTTTAACCTGCTGCACTTGCCTGTTGAGCTGCTCACTGGATCAACAAAAATATCAAAACGCAAGCAGATTCATGCCGAACTGGCCACCGGAGAACTGCCGCTGTTGGTCGGCACCCATGCACTGATTGAAGATCCAGTGCAGTTTCAGCGACTGGGACTGGTCGTGATTGATGAACAACATCGCTTTGGCGTCGCGCAACGAGCCCGCCTTCAGCAAAAAGGACCCCATCCCCATGTGCTCACCATGACCGCAACGCCCATTCCCCGAACCTTGGCGCTAACAATGCATGGCGACTTAGACGTCAGCCAGATTGATGAACTACCTCCCGGACGCAAACCCGTACAAACCACGATTCTTACGGGGCGCGATCGCGCCCATGCCTATGAGCTAATGCGCCGCGAGATTGCCCAAGGGCGACAAGTCTACATCGTGCTGCCTCTGGTGGAAGAATCTGAGAAACTCGACCTACGATCGGCCATTGATGAACATCAACGGCTACAAGAAACTGTCTTACCTGAATTTAATGTGGGGTTGCTTCACGGGCGCATGACCTCTGCCGAAAAAGAAGAGGCGATCGCCCAGTTTCGCACTAATCAAACGCAAATTCTAGTATCAACCACAGTGGTTGAAGTCGGGGTCGATGTCCCCAATGCCACCGTGATGATGATTGAACATGCCGAACGATTTGGGCTGTCGCAGCTGCACCAGTTGAGAGGGCGCGTTGGGAGAGGAGCAGACCAATCCTTCTGTCTACTGATGAGCAGTTCCAAGGCTGAAACGGCGCGTCAGCGGCTCAAGGTATTAGAACAGTCTCAAGATGGCTTTTTTATCTCAGAAATGGATATGCGCTTTCGTGGCCCCGGAGAAGTACTAGGTAAGCGCCAATCAGGATTACCCGATTTTGCATTGGCGAGTTTAGTCGATGATCAGCACATTCTCACATTGGCCCGCGAAGCTGCAGATAGCATCATGACCACCGATCCGCAGTTGAGTCAGTGGCCAGTACTGCGATCTGAACTTGACTATCGCTACAAAAAACTCATGGGAGGAGCCATCTTTACATAGCCTCCTGTGAACTAAAGAGATTACGTCGTTCTTACAGATGCCGTGCTGGCGTTTATCATACTTGCATCTGGCCAGATTGAGGGAGGCGACGTGGACTATCTCAAAGCTCTAACAGGTAGTGTTAAAGCAGAGTCAGTTTTGATTTGCATGGCTCAACCCCAAACGTCATGCGTTGTTTTAGATCTTTGACGACCTAACTCAGCAATCAAAGCCTCGATCAAGACTAAACCGCTGAATGTGATCCCCTTGCTGGTAGCAGCGTAACAATTCATTCCATCCATTGAGAGAACGGAGCACTTAAGCGGTAGAATGAGTTCCAGGTATTCTTAAGAACTGTCTCAAAAATTAAAGGTTATTTGTGGAGGGGCGATGGATTTCCTAACGAGCGTGATTAGCGGTGTCAATTGGGAAGCGCTTGTTCAACTGACGCTAGTATCACTGATTATGGTTTCTGGGCCTGTTGTCATTTTTCTGTTGGCCTTCCGAGGTGGCGATCTCTAAAATGTTGGGGTTGAGAGCCTCAGTTCTGTTTAATTGGGGCTAGTTTTTACACATATTTTTGCGAAGCCTTTAATAGGTGCATTCGCATTTATGTTTGTATTGTGCCTCCACAGGAAAACTTTCCTGTGGAGGCATTAAATGTTGGCAACTATGCTGAACTATGCTGACGCGGCATAAATCTAACACCAGTGAAACAGCCCTTAAAAAAGTAGATTTTCGATGTTACGTGGCTTCTCTCCTGAGTCAGATTTAGGCGTGGTTCGGCCTAACATTATGTAACGTCATACGTATCCATTTTAATAGAGTTTAATTTTAGTAAGCGGGTTTTGAGAATTTTGGCTGCGCAAGCGTATGCCGATTGTTCGATTAGTTTCGATTAATTCCGCATAAACTCTAGAATCTGTTTTTGTGCTGAAGTGTTAATATTTCTGCGATGACTCGCTTTGAGGGCCTGCTGTGATCCGCTCTGCAACTCTGACTTTACAGCCTCCCTTAACCCAAGTGGCTGACAACAATCGGCTGCGATTATTCTCTGGCTCTGCCAACGTGCCGCTTTCTCAAGAGGTGGCTCGGTATCTAGGAATGGACTTGGGGCCAATGGTTCGCAAACGATTTG
This sequence comes from uncultured bacterium, assembly GCA_964502605.1. GTDB lineage: Bacteria > Cyanobacteriota > Cyanobacteriia > CAZCXK01 > CAZCXK01 > CAZCXK01. Next base: position 13,464 of record CAZCXK010000021.1, on the reverse strand, counting down.
CGGACGGGGAGCTTTATATTCAAATTCAGGAATCGATTCGCGGATGTGACGTTTATCTCGTTCAGCCGACGTGTCATCCTGTTAACGATAACTTAATGGAACTGCTCATTATGGTTGATGCTTGCCGTCGGGCATCAGCCCGTCAAATTACGGCAGTGATTCCGTATTATGGCTATGCTCGTGCCGATCGCAAAACGGCTGGGCGAGAGTCAATTACGGCCAAGCTCGTTGCTAATTTGATTACTGAAGCAGGAGCAAATCGTGTTCTCGCGATGGATCTGCATTCTGCCCAGATTCAAGGATATTTTGACATCCCATTTGACCATGTCTATGGGTCGCCCGTTGTGTTGGATTATCTGGCCAGTAAGCAACTGCACGACATCGTTGTGGTGTCTCCTGACGTGGGAGGTGTAGCGCGGGCGCGAGCGTTTGCTAAGAAACTGAATGATGCGCCGCTGGCCATTATTGACAAGCGGCGTCAGGCTCATAATGTCGCTGAAGTGATGAATCTGATTGGCGACATCGCCGGGAAGACAGCCGTTTTAGTGGATGACATGATTGATACGGCTGGAACCATTTGTGAGGGTGCCCGGTTGCTTAAGCAAGAAGGGGCTCGCCAAGTCTATGCCTGCGCCACCCATGCGGTGTTCTCGCCGCCTGCGGCTGAACGGCTTTCAAGTGGTCTGTTTGAAGAAGTGATTGTGACGAATACAATCCCTGTGCCTGAGGCCAGTCGGTTTAAGCAACTGACTGTGCTAACGGTTGCCAATCTTTTGGGTGAGACCATTTGGCGCATTCATGAAGATAGCTCCGTCAGCAGTATGTTTCGCTGAGTCTAAGTTGACTCTGGTTTGATTCTCGTTTGATGCCGATGACTGTGGTGCCACCGAGTTTGGGTGCAGCTCGATCAGCCGCTTTCATCGAGAAGAGTTAGGGTGCTGACAGTTCGACTAACACCAGCGAGCCCACGACAATGGTGATCAAAATCGCGTTGTAGACTGCATGGTCGGCGGTGCTAGCTGTGACGCCGGCCTCTTGGGCTCGCATGGAATCGTGGTAACGCTTAAAGTGGCGATCGTGCACAAATTTGTAGCGGCAGGCAAACAAAAAGCCAGGAACCATGAGCACAAAGCCTCCCAAGATAGGGATACCAGCTAGCAGATGCACCAAGCCAAACTGAATTGATCGAATGCAAATCTGTTTCCAGGTGTTTGCACCTTGCCGAAAGATGCGTTCTTCGAGGCGAGCCCAAAAAGGAATACCCAGAAGCAGCAATATCCAGAAGCCAATCATAAACAGAATCGAATAGTTGATCTGTTTTGAGTGGAGCCAGGTTGAAACAGTCAGAACTGTTGGAGAGAGAGGACGTGAGGTGATGGGCAACGCTTGGTCATAGACCATTGCCCCTGCGCTAGCTTGCGCGGTGGCAGGTATCAGCCTTGCCCATGCCGGTGATGACTGGGTTGCCCGTTCGAGCAGATTAAACAGCGGCTGTAGAATGACGTTGCCAGGTTGACCAAACACCCAGTTAGCCCAGCCCCAAAAGAAGATTGGAGGGGCGATGCGACTCGCCAGATCAAACGTGGTTAGTGTTGTCGTAATGATTCCTGCGGCTCTAGCATAGGTGAGAATGCCGCTTTGAAAATAGGTCTGCCAGACGAAGCTGAGGCGCGATTTGTTGTGCCACAGGTCGATGGCGATGATAGAAATGATGCCAACAGACAAGACCAGCGGGATCAAGTTATTTGCCCACGCTTCGAAGACAGTGCCCACACCGTAGGTTTGCAGAAGACGCTGACCGATGATGAGACCGCCAATCAGGCTGACTAAAATCAGCAGGCGACGCTGGAGCGATCGCCCAATGATGCCCAAATCTTGACGAAGGCGCTGCCGCGACTCAGCCTGAGTCACCTGAGCAAAAAATTGTCCGCTGAGCACGAGACAAATGAATTTATAAAAAGCCGCTGGATAAGAATTGGGTTGATACGACTGCCCTTGCTCTAGGCTTGCAATTGCCTCGCCAAACCGTCCAGATTTCATCAGCAGATAGCCCTGAAAGATCCAGGCTGATGCATACCAGGGTTCTTGATGATGGGTGCAGGTTTGCAGAGCCTGCTCAAGACTTAAGAGGGCTTCGGGTTCTTGTCCTAATCGAGATAAGGCGATCGCCCGATTATTCCAAGCCTTATCAAAACGGGGATGCAGTTCGAGTGCTCGATCAATCAGGAGCAGCGCCTCGCGGGGTCGTCCCGCCAGCAGCATAACGATTCCCCGGTTGTTCCAAGTTTCATATGCATCGGGTTGGAGGGCGATCGCCCGGTCAGAGTCTTTGAGGGCTTGCTGATGCTGCTTCAGCATGGCCAGCGTTACGCTGCGATTGCTGAGAGCATAGGCCCAATCTGGCTGGATCACCAAGGCGCGATTATAGCTCTCCAACGCCTGACGATGGTGCTTGAGCGTGCGCCAGACATTGCCTTGGGCAGTCCAAATGGCGGCGGCGGTCTCAGGCATGGGGTTAGACAAAGCGGCGATCGCCCGGTCATAGGCAGCGATCGCCTCTGTAAACGAACCAATGCCTTCAAGTGCTTGGGCTCGATAAACATGGGCGATCGCATGGTCTGGTTTGAGCTTGAGCGCCCGATTCAAAATCGAGAGCGCTTCCTCATACGCCCCAGTGGCAACCAGCAACTGCCCCAGCCGACACAGTAAGTGCATCCTGTCAGTATCTGAGGCTTTGGTATCTGCTTGTAGGCGCTGACGGCACTCAGCCAGCGACAGCGAGGCAACGAGATCATCATCGGCAGCAAAATAATTCTGGCTTTGACTCATAAATCAGTCACTAGACGGGATCAAAACAAAAATGCCTCTATGCAGGAGATCCACTTTGCGGCATGCTAGAAACCGTGCCACGACTCAGTAAATGCCGAGGAAGAGATATGACCGCAGAACGTGATCCGATCAAAGTCATGAAACAGCAGGTGGGGCAGGCCGCCGCAGATCGCGTTCAATCGGGTTCAATCGTTGGCCTCGGAACTGGTTCAACAACCGCCTATGCGATTCAGTTTCTGGGCGATCGCCTCAAGTCTGGAGCATTGACTGACATCAAAGGGGTTCCCACCTCATTTCAGGCGTCGGTTCTCGCGAAGCAGTATGGCATTCCTCTCACTACCCTAGACGAAATTGATGGCATTGATATCGCCATTGACGGCGCAGATGAAGTCGATCCCCAGAAAAACCTGATCAAAGGCGGCGGAGCAGCTCATACCCGTGAAAAAATTGTTGATTCTCTCGCCAAAGAATTTATTGTCGTCGTAGATCGCTCCAAATTGGTAGACAAACTCGGCTCCACCTTTCCGCTACCCATTGAGGTGTTGCCGATGGCTGTTGCACCTGTCACTAAGGCCCTCATCAGCTTAGGGGGCAAGCCCGAGTTGCGAATGGGCGTCAAGAAAGATGGCCCCGTCATTACTGATCAGGGCAACATGATTTTGGATGTCACCTTTGGTGGGATCGATCACCCCGATGAGCTAGAAAAAACGCTGAATAATATCCCTGGTGTACTAGAAAACGGTTTGTTTATTGGCGTTGCTGATTTAATTCTGATTGGCGATATCGAAAATGACCAGCCCGTTGTCAAAGAGATGACGTAGAACAAAAGGCATGAGTGCCTCGTCAGGCAGTGCTGACAAGGGGCTGCTTGCTGCTAGGCATCCTGAACAAGAAGCTGGTCTGTTTTTGAGTGCTGCTCAGCTCCCTGCGTTCTCAACACTCCACGATTCTTGAAACTCTTCTTGCTTGGGATAGATTAAATGCTAGAAACTCCCATTGGCTGGGTGCTGCTATTCATCATTGGCACAGTTACAGGTACGCTATCGGGCCTACTCGGGATTGGGGGCGGGCTGCTAATGGTGCCAGCGCTGACAATTTGGGGGGTGTCGCTTGTGCAGGCAACCGCGACGAGCTTGATCGGCGTCTTCTTGAGTGCATTGTCGGGCAGCGTTCGCAACTTTCGCGCAGGAGAACTTAACTGGAAGGCCTCGCTGCTGCTAGCCCTATTTGGCATTGTCACAGCACAGGCGGGAGCGTTGATTGGCGATCGCCTGCCCGATGCTGGGCTCGCCATTGGGTTTGCAGCGCTGCTGTTGGTTACGGTTTACCTGATGGACTTGCGACGAAAGCTGAAAAAGCAAGCCGATACCCAACATGCAAAACAGACTGCCCTGGCCGAACTCTCTAGCGCATCAGTATTTTCATCTAACCGCCCCTCTGAAGAATCTGATGGCAAACAAGTGGCCGCTCAACTGCCTCAAATCGCTGGAATTGGTCTCTCAGCCGGGGTATTGTCCGGTTTATTTGGGGTGGGCGGCGGCGTGGTGATGGTGCCGCTGCAAATGCTGCTGTTGGGAGAGTCAATCAAAGCCGCAGTCAGGACAAGCCTGGGTGCAATTGTGGCGATCGCCATTTCAGGGCTGGCACAACATGCCTGGAATGGGAATGTACTCTGGATTCCGGGACTTTGCCTGGGGTTGGGAGGTATCACAGGCGCACAAATTGGTACCCGATTGCTACCTCGACTGCCTGATCAAATCGTCAACCGCATGTTCCGAGGCTTGCTATTTGCCCTAGCTGCTTACATGATTATTCGCGCCATTCGATCATGGGGATGACTCAGGTCGGCTGACTGGCAATAATCCGCAGATATTCCAGTTCAGAAACCAAATCTCGAATGCTCTCAACTCGATCTAGAAAAACATACCCGTCTAAGTGGTCAAATTCATGCTGAAAAATGCGGGCGACAAATCCTGACAAATCCCGTCGCTGCAAAACCCCTTGGTGATCGATATAAGCCACTTCGATGTGGTCATAGCGAGGAACTAAACCCCGAATGCCAGGAATGCTCAGACATCCCTCCCAATCCTGTGTAGTGCAATCAGAATGGTCAAGTAGATGAGGATTGATCATGGCGGTCGGCTCCATCTCAGGAGCGTCAGGGTAACGCGCATTTGGATGAGACGCCACAATCAAAACCCGCTTAGAAATGCCGACCTGTGGCGCAGCAATGCCAACCCCGCCCGCCTGTCGCAAGGTGGCAGTCAAATCATCAATCAAGACCTGAAGAGAAGGCTCGCCGAGATTATGGATAGGCTGAGCTACTTGTCGCAACACTGGATTCCCGAGTTGAGAAATGGGTCGGATGTCGGCCATGACTCCTCCTCAGACTAACAAACGGAATTTAGATTAAGATGCTATCTATTCATCATCCTAACTTTAGCCGAATCAAGCCGAGATCATTCATATTCCGCACAGAAATCATCCCCCGAATTCGCAACGCTAGTGAGTGAATTTACGGAGGTTTCATCCAAATCTTCAAGGGTGGGGTTTATAAATTCGGTAGTACCAAGGACGCCGATCCACCTGCAGCCATAGCAAAATTGAAATACGTCTGAAGAACGCATTCAGAAGGGTTGAACGACGAAGGGGGCTAGATGTGTTTGTCGGTCAGCTCTTCAATCTAGGAAAGCGTGCTTTACAGGTAATGGCCTGATCCTTGGGGGCTTTTCAGGGTCAGGCTTTTTTTGGACGTATACTCTGATTAGAGACAGGTTGTGCGCTACGCAACATGGTCTGGCGACACTGCAAAGTTAAGATCTAAGCCTGTGATAGATCTTGCCACATTTGAATCATGTTAATTCTGTTTGCCAAATCGCGTAGGGCTGGAGCAAAGATCTGTGGGCGAGTGGCGATCGCCCTAGTTGCTGCTGTCTTCCAGGGGCTCACCATCAACTATTCAGCTATAGCAGAGACTACGCGAGCCGTGTATTCTATGACACCCAAGCCCGGTCAGGAGTTTAATGACCTGATGCGTGACGCAGAACGGGTTGCCAGAGATGCTGTCGAGCGGGCATTTGCTAATCCAAATGTGACAGAGGTTGAACTTCAAATTGTGGGCGATCGCAATGGCGAGCAAGTACCGCTACTCTCAACTCGAATGACACGCTCTGACTGGCAGAACTACCCTAACATTCAACTGTGGACTCAGTATTTTGGCACCGTGCCCAGTGTTTTATTGGGCTTCAGACTCTCTGATGCTCCCGAACCCTCCAGCCCTGCAACAGCCTCTATCACCTATGGTTATGCGCCCCCGCCTGAAGATCGTAACGCCCAAGCAAGTCCATTGAGGCAAGGTACTGGCATAAGTCGGATTCAGGAGGAAGCTCAATTTCGACGTGATCCAGCTTATCGAGATGATTAAGCAATTAGGCAATGGTAGACGGAGTTGGCTAACGGCAAAACCCAATTGCATTGCCTTATGAAACAAAGACACTCAATATTGCGTCGAACTCAGGTGAAAACACGGTCTGTTGTCAATATCTTGTTACGTCTTCTTTGACAATCTAATAACTGAAAAAAGATAAATTTTTAGCAGATCTACATATTGAAGTATGAGTCAAGATAGACATTAATAAGTATATGAGATCGGGTCAAATTCTCAATCAAATTTTTTGGGACTCCATCTATCTATCAAAGAAGACTTTTCTGTTTAAGAAGTACTTAAACCATCATAAAATGATTCAGAATTAACATTAGAATTAACTTCTCTTAATCTTGCGACTTTAGTATCTTAGGTGTATGTGAGCCTCAGTAAGATTGACTAGCTTGTGAGTACTGGTTTCTTCAAATAATTCGGTTAAGCTCAAGCACTAGATGTTAGCTTAGTCACTTGATTTGAGTTGGTTTTTGAGTTTGAGTCACTCATTAGTAAGCTATAGCTTTGGTTTTCGCACTTGATTCCAAGGCTCAATTTTGCTGACTCTATGCGAGTTTCTATTAATCCTTTGAGATGCGTTCACACTAGAGGAATTTCATGTCTAATCTGACTCGTAGACAACTCCTTGCCTTCTTTGGGGCAAGTGCTGCAACTACCGCTCTCGCGCCAGCTTTAGGATACAAGCTCTTTGGCGGCAGCAACCCAAATGTTGCCCATGCTGTCAACGGCCCACTTTCATTTACCCCCGTGCGTTTGCCTCACCCATTGCCCATCTATCAGGCTAAGGATAGCTATCTGGCAACAGGGCGTGAGCAAGGTCAAATCTTGCGCGCATCCAATAATACGGCACTGTCTACCTATACAGTGTTAGACGACGTGATCGTTCCACCAGAGTATGAGCGCTACGTCATCGTCAGTTGGGGCGATCGCGTCTTCCCCAATCGAGATGACTACTTTGGCTATAACAACGACT
>CAZCXK010000021.1:0-6123 GCA_964502605.1 uncultured bacterium | reverse complement strand
TGGGGCGATCGCGTCTTCCCCAATCGAGATGACTACTTTGGCTATAACAACGACTACACAGGCTTTGTTCCGACTGATGCCAACGAGGCAGCACGGGGAGGCGATCGCATTTTAAGTGGCTATTTGGTCGTCAACCACGAATATGTCGGCTTTCCCATTTCTGATTTAGCACCTGCTACCCCCAGCAACCTGGCAGGACTCCCAACAGCATTTGAGAATGTAATTGGATATCCATTGCCCACAACCGTGAACTTAGAATTGCACGGTGAATTTTTCTACAATCTGGGGCTATCCGTCGTGCGGATTAGTCGCCCTAGCCCAGGGGGGCAGTTCCAAGTGGTCTCTGATCCAAAAAATCGCCGGATTCATGGTCTTTCAGGTCTGGCAATCAACGCAGAGCGCACAGACGGGTTTCAAAGCATCACCTCATGGGGGTCTCGCTCTCATCAGCGGGGCGATCGCAACTACCTGATCGGCACTGGCCCTGCAGCTTCTGACGTATTTCCGCTCAGCTCAGATGGCTTAGGAAACCGCATCATTGGCACCGGCTTCAACTGCTCTGGGGGCAATACACCTTGGGGAACCGTTCTCAGTGCTGAAGAAAACTTTCAGGCCAGTTCATTTTTCTTTGTCGGTGTTCAAGAAAACGTATTACCCAACGGCACTCAGCTCGGCTACGCAGATGGCACCAGCGGGGCAGAGTTTGGCTTGGTGGGTGAGAAGTATGGCTGGATGGTGGAAGTTGATCCGGCTGATACCAGCTTCCGCGTTCGAAAACATACCGCTCTTGGTCGCTTCCGCCATGAAAATATTGCCTTCCGCATTGAAGCGGGCAGCCCACTCGTCGGCTATATGGGAGACGACCGTCGCGGCGGACACACCTGGAAGTATGTCAGCAACGGCACCGTGTCGAACCCCTCGAGCAAGAGCAACAGCCAACTGTTTGAAAGTGGCACGCTCTATGTGGCAAAGTTTAACTCCGATGGCACAGGCGAATGGATTCCGCTGAAACTAGACACTCCCACCAATCCTATTCCTCCGTCGGTGTTGGCATCGGCAGAATTAGCTGCTTTGGGCAGTGCGCAGCGTAACGGCGGCATTCGTTTACCCAAGCGGGCTGGCCTTGCCGGACAAACAGAAGACGGCGGTTCGTTTGTATTAGATCTGACCAATGAATCCCTAATTTCAGACTATCAAGGAAAAACCCTGGCTGACTTTTATCCCAACCAAGGTGCCATCTTGGTGGATGTCTTCTTAGCCGCAAACTTAGTCGGTGGAACCCCATCATCTCGTCCAGAAGACCTGGAAGTCCACCCGATCACAAATGAGGTCTTTATTGCCTACACTGACCATGTTCCAGGAGGTGACGGCTATCCAGACTCTCGCATTTTTCAGGTTGCAAAAGTCAGCAGTGCTGTGAATGCTCAACAAACCTCAGGTGGCCTGTACAAAATCGTTGAGGGCAGCGCAGACAGTACCGGAACGACCTTTATCTGGGAGAACTTTGCCCCCGGCGGAGAAGCAGGTGCAGAAAATGGTGCAGGGTTTGCAGCTCTCGACAACATGCTGATTGATGATGAGGGCAATATCTGGGGCGTGACCGACATGTCTACTGGCAATCACAACGGCATTAGTGATGGAGCAGTCCCTGAACTCCTCACAATTGACCATAGTGCTACAGGGGCAACGAGTACTTTGGTCGGTGTGTTTGGCAACAACTGGTTTTTCTACATTCCTACAAGTGGCCCCAATGCAGGTGAAGTGATTCCGTTTGGGTATGGCCCACCGCGCTGTGAAGTCACAGGGCCAACCCTGATTGGCAACACCATCATCTTTGCGGTGCAGCATCCCGGCGAAGATACACCAATCGGCACAGGTGTTAAGACGACCCGGGAGATTGAGATCTTAAATCTTGATGGCACGCTCTTTAACCAGACTCGCACGGTGCCATTGGGCAGCAACTGGCCTAGCAATCTCAAGCCTCCAACTCGGGGTGAGAAGACGCTGCAAGCGCCTCGTCCATCTATCATCGGCATTCGTCGGGCAGGTCGTTCGGGCGATCGCCTACTCTAGATGAGGTCTGCGTCCTAGGCGGATCAGAGACAACTGAGTGCTCCAAGTGAGCCTCTTTGATCAGGGTACTGGGAATGGTCTACAGGTCTACCCAGTGCTCTGTTCCTTCGTATTTTCTTTACATGAAATCTGTGGGTATCTTAAGTCTAGTTACCCCAACACCAGACGAACTCGGATTGATTTATGCAAACGCCTCCGCCCACTCGATCGGTATGGCAACAGTTGAGACGCTGTGAGCTGACCTGTGAACAAGCTTTGAATCTGCTGGTCGATGATCAAGGACGTGTTAATACTCGTTTGCTTGATCCTGATGTGAGCTACCGATTTCTGCGCGAATTTCCCGACCCAGTGGCACTGCCGCTGGTGGTGCCCTTGTTGCTGTGGCGCAACTGCTATTATTTAGGCAGCCCGGTGGTGCTGACACCTGACATCATCAAACAGTTGGGCGATCGCACCCTGACTGAGATTCAAATTATTCCAATCACCGAGAAAAGCTATCGTAGTTGGTATCATAGTCAACGCATCAAACAGGGACAGATCTGCTCCGATCAGCTGGTCAATCCGCTCACAGGGGAAGCAGAAGCGGAAGACATTGGCGAAATTACAGAACTCTATCTTTCTAAAGCAGCTGACCAGATCAGCCGGATAAAAACTATCATTTCGGGTGCGCTTCGCAATCGCGCCAGCGACATTCATCTCGAACCCACGAATGATGGGTTGCGGGTGCGCTATCGCATCGACGGAATTTTGCGCGATATTACCACCCTACCAGTAGAAATCAGTCGTCGTGCCATTGTTGCACTCAAGGTCATGGCAGACATGGATATTGCCGAAAGTCGGCGACCCCAAGATGCGCGCATTGGCGAACGATATGCCGCCGGTCAAGACTTAGCCATGGACTTAGATATGCGGGTTAGCACCCTCCCGTGCATTGGCGGTGAAAAGGTGGTGATTCGTCTATTACCTCGCGAAAATCCATTCTCCAGCATGGATGAATTAGGTTTTACTCCGCAGACGTTAGCCATCTATCAACATTGGCTTCGCCAGCCCCAGGGCATGGTGATTTTCACAGGCCCCACCGGATCTGGAAAGACCAGTACGCTTTACACTAGTTTGCAGGCGATCGCCACTGAGCATGTCAACGTGGTGACGGTTGAAGATCCGGTGGAATATGTGCTCCCTCGCATCACCCAAACCCAAGTACATGAAACGGCTGGAATGACCTTCGCTGCTGGCTTAAGAGCCATTTTGCGACAAGACCCTGACATCATTATGGTGGGCGAAATCCGCGACAGCGAGACGGCTGAAACCGCTGTAAGAGCGGCTCTCACTGGGCATTTAGTATTAACAACGCTGCATACAAACGATGCCATTAGCGCCATTCCTCGCTTAAAAGATATCGGGCCTGATCCCAGCTTGATCAGCGATGCCCTGCTGGGGATTGTGGCTCAGCGGCTGGTGCGACGGGTATGCCCCCACTGTGCTAAGCCACATACACCTACGGCTGATGATTTCAAAATTTTGGGTGTGCGGCCTGAGCATATTAATCTTACCCATTGGCAACAGGGGCAAGGGTGCCCCAAATGCTTTAATTCTGGCTACTTAGGGCGAGAAGCCATCATTGAGCTGCTGGATGTCGATGATAGAGTGCGCGAAATCATCTATGAAGGCACCACGACCCAACTGCGCCGATATCTGCGAGAGGTCGAGTTTGATTCATTTAGGATTGCAGCTATCGATAAGGTGACAAAAGGGATTACGACTGTAGCCGAGATTCGCCGAGTGCTGCCCTATAGCGCCTTACAGCGTCAACCCTCTAACCAGCCAACGGATGGCAAGGCTCAACGTCTCCATGTGATTAATGCGACGTAACGGCATGTAAATCTTCCAGACTGGCTTTGCTTTTGATATTGCTTGCAAAACGCGTTTTAGCTCCGTAGGCATAAAGCAGGATAGTGTGATCGTGGCAGTTCATTCTAGATAGAGTATGGCAGCACGGTGCTACTCGGTTACGGGGTTCGTTGACTGGTCAGTGTTTGACTGATTATGAGTTGTCTTAAAAGTGAGGCGATCGCTCCACCGATCAGCCCCCAAAAGGCAGAGCCAATGCCGAAGAGGGTTATGCCCGATGCCGTTACCAGGAAGGTAATCAGCGCTGATTCTCGCTCCGGTTCATGGGAGAGTGCAGCAGCTAGGCCATTGCCAATAGTTCCCAAAAGAGCCAATCCGGCGATCGCCACCACCAGCTCTTGCGGAAAGGCAGCAAACACCGCACTAACAGTTGCACCAAATAGCCCAATCACGATATAAAACACACCAGCCGCAACTGCTGCCACATATCGTCTATCCGCATCTTCATGGGCTTCACGCCCCATACAAATTGCTGCTGTGATGGCCGCGAGATTCATGGCAAAGGCTCCAAAGGGCGCAAGAATAATCGTTGCGGTTCCCGTCCAGCCGATAAGTGGCGAAATTGGCACCGCATAGCCAGAGGCTCGAATCACCGCCACACCGGGCACATTTTGTGAGGCCATAGTCACAGCAAATAGAGGGAGTGCAACGCCAATCAATGCGTCCCAAGAGAACTCTGGCAGAATAAACACAGGCTGCGCCAATTGTAGTTGAATCGCGTCAACAGATAAAAGCCCTTGTGCTCCAGCAATCAAAATTCCTAGCACCAGCGCCGCAATCACGGCATAGCGAGGCAGCAACTGGCGAATTATCAAGTAGATCACAAACATGCTAAATGTGAGGCTAAATTGAGTTTGCATTGCCGTAAACACATCAAGCCCAAACCTCAGTAACACCCCTGCTAGCATTGCCGACGCGATCGAGATCGGAATCCGGCTGATAGCCCGTTCAAACCAGCCGCTAAATCCACACACAGCCATCAAGATGGCAGAGATCACAAATGCACCAATGGCCTCAGTCATAGGCACCCCTGCCGCTGTCGTAATCAGCATAGCCGCTCCAGGAGTAGACCACGCCGTGACAATAGGGACTCGATAGCGGAGTGATAGCACAATGCAAGTCAGTCCCATGCCAAGCCCTAATGCCAACATCCATGAGCCAATTTCAGCCGATGAAGCCCCAAGGGTCTGGGCAGCTTGAAATACAATCACGGCTGCGCTCGTAAACCCAACTAACACCGTGACAAATCCGGCCATCACCGCCGAGAGTGAAATATCTTTGAAAAATGTCATCACCTTTGCTCGCTGCAACACAACGAACATAAGGGTATGAAGGTTTAGATCTTGCCGTATTGGATCAAATTGTCCTATTGAATATGGCTCCGCTGATAATGCCCCGGTGTAACCCCAAAAACACGCTTAAAATAGCGATTGAGATGGCTCTGATCGTAAAACCCGCTTTCGATCGCAATTTCAGACAAGGGTCGAGCAGTTTGCAATAGTTGTTTAGCCCTGACAAGCTGACAATGACGTTGATACCCATGAGGAGGGAGGCCAACCTGCTGCCGAAAACTACGAATCAGATAGTAGGGGCTTAGTCCAACGAGCTGCGCCAGTGCATCAATCGAAATCGGCTTGGCAAAGTAAGCGTCTAAATAGGAACGGGCGATCGCCACAGCATTAGGTTCTGCTGACTTGAGCAAAGCTAGCTGTGATGCTTGCAGGTTATGCCCTACACGGCGAGGCTGAGCATGTCTATCAACGAGTTGAGCTAGAAACTCTAACAAGTACGTCTGCTGCTCCAGAATGGCATTAGGACACGTCAAGGATTGAAAGAGTCGATCAAACAAGGTTTGTAGTGATTGATCCCACATAACAGGCTCATGGAAGTAGGGCAAACTGTCTCTGTGCCATTCAAGCTGTGCCAATACCGACTCAAGCTGAGGCACACTCAAATAGATATGGCGAAACCGCCAGCCATGTTCAGTATTAGCCTGCCCCGTATGAATTTCACCTGGATGAATCAGATTAAAACTACCTGGATACGTGCGGCAGGTTTCACCTCGATAACTGTAAGAACCCTGACCACCATCATTGATGCCAATCGTATATTCTTCATGCATATGTTTGGCAAAGCTAT
>CAZCXK010000020.1:0-60589 GCA_964502605.1 uncultured bacterium | reverse complement strand
AGTTTTCAGGAGATAGTCGTGGAGAAGTCCCCCTTACCAACCGTAAATATAGTTAATTCACCTGTGACGGCTTTACCATTTGATCACCAAATCAATGTAATTGTTAATTGGGCTCAGGAGCGTGTAAGCAAGTTTGTTTGTGTTGCCAACGTGCACATGTTAATGGAAGCCCACTGGAATCCAACATTTCGCCCGATCCTTGAACAAGCTGACATCGTCACCCCCGATGGCATGCCGTTGGTCTGGATGCTGAGACTAATGGGATTCCGGCCTCAAGACCGCGTTGCTGGGATGGATATTCTTTTATCGTTATGTCAGTCAGCCTCAGAGAAGGGGATGAGAGTATTTTTTGTTGGTTCAACAATAGAGATTTTAGACAAAATGCGGTGGCGACTACATCAAGATTTCCCAAATCTTCAGGTTGCAGGTATGGAATCGTTACCGTTTCGTCCGTTAACTCAATCCGAAGATGAGGCTTTAATAGAAACCATCAACAGCAGAGAGGTCGGGCTGGTCTTCATTGCATTAGGTTGTCCTAAACAGGAATATTGGATGGCCCAGCATAAAGATAGGATTCAGGCCGTCATGATTGGAGTTGGTGCCGTGTTCTCAGTCTATGCTGGCTTACAAAGACGGGCACCAACTTGGGTGCGAGAATTGGGGTTGGAGTGGCTGTATCGTTTAATTCAGGAACCTCGACGGCTCTGGAAACGCTATATTGCAACGATTCCGCCATTTATTTGGCTGGCATTCAAACAGATTCTAGGGCACGGCACGGGTGCCAACCAGCCGAAGCAGATCGGAATTAATAAAGCATAGATAGTTTTTTGAAGTCAGTTATCATCTTAATTCTCCATTGTGAGAAGAGATATAGCTGATTTGCGAAGAGCCATGGAATGCTCTTAGGTGACTATATCTTTTTGTGCTTATCTAGTTAAGGATTAAATAATATGACTCAAGTAATGAAGGCGCTGATTACAGGTATAACCGGGCAGGATGGTTCCTATCTAAGTGAACTTTTGCTTCAGAAAGGTTATGAAGTCCACGGCATCATCCGGCGAACCTCAACCTTTAATACCGATCGCATTGATCATATTTATGAAGACCCGCACAATGATCAGGCTCGATTCTTCTTGCACTATGGCGATTTAACTGATGGGACAACTCTGCGACGGATTTTAGAAGAAGTTCAGCCTGTTGAAATCTATAATTTGGGAGCTCAATCACATGTGCGAGTTAGCTTTGATTCTCCTGAATATACAGTCGATTCGGTAGGCATGGGAACGCTGCGGTTGTTAGAGGCCGTTCGAGATTACCAGCACCGCACTGGAATTCAAGTGCGCTATTATCAGGCGGGATCATCTGAAATGTTTGGTCGAGTCCAGGAAATCCCGCAGCGGGAAACGACGCCTTTCTATCCTCGTAGCCCCTATGCCTGTGCAAAGGTTTATGCTCACTGGCAAACGATCAACTATCGTGAGTCGTATGACCTGTTTGCCTGCAATGGCATTTTATTCAATCATGAATCACCCCGGCGCGGTGAAACCTTTGTGACGCGCAAGATTACTCGGGCGATCGCCCGGATTGCTGCCGGTCATCAGAAATCGTTGTTTCTAGGTAATCTGGATGCGAAGCGAGATTGGGGATATGCCAAAGACTATGTTCAGGCGATGTGGCTAATGCTGCAACAAGACGCACCTGATGATTATGTGGTCGCGACGGGGGAAACCCATTCAGTGCGAGAGTTTTTAGAACTGGCGTTTAGCCATGTGGGGCTAGTCTGGCAAGACTATGTTGAGTTTGACACCCGCTATCTGCGTCCAACAGAAGTTGATCTGCTGATTGGTGATCCTAGCAAGGCTAAGCAGCAGCTAGGATGGCAGCCATCAGTTACCTTTGAACAGTTAGTCGCCCTCATGGTCGATGCGGATGTTAATGCTCTGAATGGGGCGCTAGAAGACCAAGGAAATGCTTCATCGACATCTGAGACGGCGACCGTGCGTCGTATTCTGTCAGGACTCTCGGCTTAGACCCTGCTCACATCTAAACCATTAGCAAACCTGAAAATAACAGTCATGATGGAACTCTACAATAAGACTATTTTGGTAACGGGTGGCGCTGGCTTTTTGGGGCGTCAGGTGATCAAACATCTGATTCAACAGGGTGCCGACCCAGCTAAGATTCGGATCGTGCGATCGCGCAATTGTGACTTACGAATGCTCAACAATTGCCAAGCAGCCGTTGAGCAGCAAGACATTGTGATTCATTTAGCGGCTCATGTGGGTGGCATTGGTCTCAACCGCGAGAAGCCAGCTGAGCTGTTTTATGACAACTTGATGATGGGGACACAGCTCATCCACGCGGCCTATGAAGCCGGTGTGCAAAAGTTTGTCTGTGTTGGCACCATCTGTGCCTATCCCAAATTTACGCCAGTTCCGTTTAAGGAAGATGCTCTGTGGGATGGCTATCCTGAGGAAACCAATGCCCCCTACGGTATTGCTAAGAAGGCTTTGCTGGTACAGCTGCAAGCGTATCGACAGCAGTATGGCTTTGATGGCATTTATTTGCTACCTGTGAATCTTTATGGCCCAGAAGATAACTTTGATCCGCGCAGTTCACATGTGATTCCGGCACTGATTCGCAAGGTCTATGAAGCTCAGCAGCAGGGCGATCGCCAGATTGCAGTGTGGGGTGATGGCAGCCCGACTCGAGAGTTTCTCTATTCAGAGGACGCAGCGCGGGGCATTGTCATGGGAACCCAGGGCTATAGTGGCGCAGAGCCGGTGAATTTGGGTACGGGCTATGAGATTTCAATTCGAGACTTGATCACTCTGATTGCCAAGCTGATGGACTTTGACGGTGAGATTGTTTGGGAAACCCATCAACCGAATGGACAACCAAGACGATGTCTGGATACCAATCGGGCTCAAAAGCTATTTGGTTTTACAGCTCAAACACCATTTGAAACCGGATTAGCACAGACCATTGCCTGGTATCGGCAAACCGCAAGCCATGTCGAGTCATCAGTTCCAGAAATGGCCGCTCATTCCTAATGATTATCAGAATGTCGTATGCAATGTCCGTTATGCGGGTCAAGCAAGACCTACAAGCATGGCAAAGTAGGGCGAAGGAAACAGCAACAGTTTTTCTGTCCTGCTTGTCAGAAAGCCTTCATCTCGAACATGCTTTCAGGTAGACGAATTGCGATCATCGTTGGGTTGGCTGCCAGCTCAACGATGATGGCGGTCATGTATTTCTTCTTGAGCGGTAATTTAGTGGTGTATGGTGTGCCATCATCGGTGATCATACAGTTTCTCGCTGACGAAACAGCCCGTGCGGCCTATCTAAACGGTCATAATCAAGTGCTGCACGATCGGCTCAATGAGATGGGTATTGAAGAACAAATGAAAGACTTTTATCGGTCTCATATCTCAGATGAAACCCTGCTAGATCAGCATATCCATCAAATCTTATATGACTGTACAGGCTATGTCGGTGATGCCTATCGGCTTAATGCTGACGGTCACCTCGTCCTGCGCTCAGAGGTGCCATGATTGATCGGTCTTGCTGATACTGATCAAGGGCAAATGCATCAACTTGAATTGCTGAGTTGCGAACAACTTTAGCGTCTGCAAGATGCTTAACATCATCTTGGGTAATGATGCCTGCTTGTAGGGCTTCGTCCAGAATCTGCTCGGGTGCCATCTGTGGCAGTTGTCCCGTCTGACTGGCGGCTTTGATTGTCTTCAAGATGCGATCGCCCTGCACGGAAAGATGAAGTGCTTGCTCCAGCCGTCCTAGGGGTTCATCCGGGTGGGTGGGGAGATACATGTTGGTGGTGAGGCGATCGCGCCCTTGACCGGGTGTTTGCAACGCCTGAGCAACGGTATGCCCCAAGTCATCAGCAGGTGGGATACCGATGGGGTTCAATCGCCACCATCCCAGCAGGATTGACCGCGTCATGACGCCCATAACTGGGATAGGCAAATTGGCCAAAATCCCCTCGATGGCGGTCTGCATCTGAGCAACTGCATACTGCATGGTCCAATGAACTGTGGGGATATCGTCAACGGGTTGACCCTCTGCCTCAAAGCGGCGCAGAGTGGCAGTGCCCAGGTACATCCAGGACAACACGTCTGCAAAGCGACCGCTTAGGGTTTCATGGCGCTTGAGAGAGCCGCCCAGGGTCAGCAGAGCTAGATCAGTTAACCAGGCAAACATCGCCGACGCCCAGGATAGTTTGCGATAGTAGAGAGCCATTGTTCCCTGCACTGGAGAACGGGCGATCGCCCCCCGTGAAACACTAAGCAAGGTGGCTCGAATCGTGTTTCGCACCATAGCTCCCACATGCGGCCAAAGCATCTGGTCAAAGGCGATCGTGTCTCGGTCGTGTAATGCCTTGATTTCAGCATACAAATAAGGATGGCAACGAATCACTCCTTGGCCAAAGATCATCAGAGTGCGGGTAAGAATATTTGCTCCTTCAACCGTAATTGGGATTGGAATCGCCGTATAGATATTGGCCAGCAGGTTGCGGGGGCCCCGACAAATACCAGAGCCGCCTAAAATATCCATGCCATCATTGACCAGTTGGCGGGATAACTCAGTAAAGCGATATTTGGCGATCGCTGAAACGACTGCAGGCCTCTCTCCACCATCCACTGCCCCACAGGTGTAAATCCGAGCTGCATCTAGCAAGTAGGTAATCCCGGCAATCCGCGCCAGTGGTTCTTCAATGCCCTCAAAGCGCCCGATGGGCAACCCAAACTGACGCCGCACAACAGCGTGAGCACTGGACACTCTGGCTACTAGTTTGGCAATGCCCGTGCAAGTGGCTGGGAAGCTAATGCCTCGTCCGGCAGCCAGGGTTTGCATCAGCATTTTCCAACCCTGACCCGCCTGAGTAACGCCACCAATGATCTGATCCACTGCAATAACGACATTTTGACCATCAATGGGCGAATTGTAGAAAGGAACGCCCATCGGATCATGCCGCCGTCCTAAGACCACCCCCGGCGTATCCGCAGGCACTAGGGCACAAGTAATGCCAAGGTCGTCCTGTTCGCCCAGCAGATGGTCAGGATCGTAGAGCCTAAAGGCCAGACCGATCAAGGTGGCGATCGCCCCCAGAGTGATATATCGCTTGCTAAAATTGAGCCGAATGTAAAGCCGTTCATCATCTGTTTGAAACACCACGCCCTCAGCTGTGATGCTGGCAGCATCTGACCCGGCATGAGGTTCTGTGAGGGCAAAACAGGGGATTTCATCGCCTCGGGCTAGACGCGGCAAATAATAGTCTTTTTGAGCAGGCGTGCCATAGTTGAGCAACAGTTTGGCAGGGCCGAGCGAATTGGTGACGCCCACCGTAGCCGTATGAATGAACGACCGCGACGCCAGCTTCATCATTACGGTGCTGTAGGCCAGATTAGAAAACCCCAGCCCTCCATAGCTTTGAGGAATCATCATGCCAAAGAAGCGCTCCTGTTTGAGATAGCTCCAAACATCAGGAGGCAAGTCTTTCCGCTGATGAATCTCCCAATCGGTGGCCATGCGGCAGACTTGCTCAACTGGGCCATCCAAAAATGTCTGCACATCAGGCGCAAGCTGTGGATAGGGCTCATGCATCAAGCGCTGCCAATCAGGAACGCCTGAGAAAAATTCTCCTTCTACCCAAACGGTGCCAGCATCAATGGCCGCTTGTTCAGTTGCAGAAATCCGAGGCAATAGCTTCAGTTCATGGATTCCATTCATGATGGGAGTTGTCAGCAGCGATCGCCTGGCCGATGGTACATTTAACAACAAGGCAACCGTACCTAGACACCCCCACAGCCACAGCGGAGCCTGAGCCAGACTCAACAGCCCCACCAGCCATAAACACCACACCCACAGCGGTACACCGATATAGCCCAACCCCAGAAATAGCAGAAGAAAAATAGAAAGGGTGATGGTAAGAGGAAGTAAAACCATGACATATATCCTATGCAATTGGTAGAAATCCAGACGTAGCGATTATCTTGAACATCAAGAGGGGGAGATGGGCAAATCGACGCGTGCCCATCCAATCAATTAGTCGTGTTTCAATCGGACGTGATGGATATGATATAGGGTCTAAATCATCAGATTTTCAAACACTCCAGCTGCACCCATCCCTCCACCCACACACATTGTCACCAGGCCATAGCGAATGTGTCGCCGCTGCATCTCATGCAGCAACGTAGCCGTCAGCTTTGCACCCGTCATTCCCAGCGGATGACCTAGGGCGATCGCCCCCCCATTGACATTGATGATGTCATCATTCAGCCCTAGCTTACGAATCACGGCCAAAGCCTGACAGGCAAAAGCTTCATTCAGTTCGATCAGACCTATATCATCCAGGGTGAGGCCAACCTGCCGCAGCACCTGTGGAATAGCCTCAACCGGGCCAATGCCCATGATTTCAGGCGGAACCCCAGTCACGGCATAGCCTAGCAGCCGACCCAGAGGTTTAACAGCCAAAGACTCCATCATCGACTGGCTCATGAGCACCGTCGCTGCTGCGCCATCTGACATTTGCGACGAATTGCCTGCGGTGACGCTGCCGTTCATGCGAAAGACGGGCGGCAGGTGAGCTAGTGCATCCAGACTGGTATCTGAGCGCGGCCCTTCATCCCGTTCAAACAGGGTCTCCGTTGTGTGGATCTCACCCTCGATGTAGCGGGTTTCATGCACCGGCACCGGAATAATTTCTGCCTCAAATCGTCCGGCTTGGATGGCGGCGATCGCCCGCTGGTGAGATCGCAGAGCAAAGGCATCTTGATCGGCACGAGAGATCTGATAGTGCTGAGCCACATTCTCAGCCGTCAGACCCATCGTACAGTAGACCTCAGGGGCAGACGCCATCAACTCAGGATTGGGCGACAGCAGGTTGCCTCCCATCGGAATCAGGCTCATCGATTCAGCTCCGCCTGCAATGATCAGATCGGCCTGCCCGGTAGTGATGGCCTGGGATGCCTGAGCAATCGCCTGCAGACCCGATGCACAAAAGCGATTGACAGTGCACCCCGGCACAGCATCCGGCAATCCGGCGCGTTGAGCCACAATTCGGCCTAAGTTAAAGCCTTGTTCAGCTTCAGGAAAAGCGCAGCCCATAATTACGTCGGTCATGGGAGAGGCATTCAAGCTCTCCTCTAACCCATGAATCGTCTGAATTGCACCTCGAACCGCGATCGCCCCTAGGTCATCGGGGCGCATGTGGCGCAGCGTGCCGCGTGGGGCTTTGCCAACTGCCGTGCGAACGCTACTCATGATATACGCATCTGTCAGTGTCATGGGGTTCACTCCTTGCAGAATCTAGTTTCTCAAGGGTTTTTTAGTCTTGAGCATGTGAGCAATGCGTGCCTGGGTTTGTGGCTGCTGCAAGAGGGGCAAAAAGGCCTCGCGCTCTAACTGCAGCAAATAGTTTTCGGAGACCAGGTCAGACGCAGAAAGCGCTCCACCCGTTATCACCCAAGCCAGTTGCTGAGCTAGGTGGCGATCATAGTTGCTGGCATAGCCCCCCTGCTGAACGATATAGGCCGCATGATCAAGCACCGCTCTGGCCGGTTGACCCAGCACCCGAATGGCAACTCGGGCGGGAGGAGGCGCATAGCCAACCGCCTGAAGATGCAGCACCTCAGCCTTCGCCACATCTAGGAGGCGATCGCCCGCCATCAAAATCTGAGCATGAGTGGGTAAGAATCCCAGGTCTTGAGCCTCATAGGCACTGCTGGCAACGTTAGCCATTGCAATGGTTTCAAATGCGGCTCGCAAGAAGGGTTGAATATGCCCCGGCGTATCGCTGGCCGCACGTTCTGCTGCTTGAGCCACCATCCGCATCAGCCCGCCCCCCGCCGGAATCAACCCGACGCCCAGTTCGACTAGACCAATATAGGTCTCAGCCGCCGCAACCACATGAGGACAGGCCATTACCAGCTCACAGCCTCCGCCCAAGGCGCGTCCTTGCACCGCCGC
Source organism: uncultured bacterium (assembly GCA_964502605.1). Classification (GTDB taxonomy): domain Bacteria; phylum Cyanobacteriota; class Cyanobacteriia; order CAZCXK01; family CAZCXK01; genus CAZCXK01. The sequence continues at coordinate 52,600 of CAZCXK010000020.1, read as the reverse complement.
CACGATGGGCTTGGGAAAATAATGGAGGCGCTGCAGCAGGTTTTGAAACTGGTGAATTAACTGGGCGATCGCCTCTACATTGCCTGACTGAGCCATCGTCGCCATCTCAACGAGATTGGCACCCGCCGAAAAGTTGGGACTATCATCTCCGATGACCAACCCTTGCCAATCCGAACGGTGCTCAAGCTGATCCAGAACCTCTGACAATCCTTCTATGACTCGCAGGCTGATCGTGTTTCCTTTAGAGCGAAACGCGTATTGCACCACACCTTCTCCCAGATCAAACAGCACCGCCTCTGAGTTTTGCCAGAGTGGCTGCGGCTGCGGCTGCGTCGCCATCAGGCAGGTATTAAAGGCACAAGATTTAGTCCCGGAGGTCAAGTAATGTGTAATGTGGCCATCGCCACAGGATGGAGGCAGAGACAGCCCCGCTGCGGTCATATCCTCCACAACTTGCTCATAGCCTAGAATATTCCAGATTTCAAAGGGGCCTAATTCCCAACCAAAGCCCCACCGCATCGCCCAATCAACGTCAGCCGGATCAGTCGTAATCTCTGGAATGCGGTAGGCGCAATAGTGCAGCAGATTAACGAGCATCGGTTGCACCAAGGCTCCAGCGCGTCCAGAGTCATGATAGAGTGCTTGCAGCCGATCGGGTAGGGATAAGGAGGCGATCGCCTCAATGCCTTCTAAGGCAATCGGTTGAGCTGGCTCATAGGTCAAGGTCGTTGGATTAACCGACAGAATTTCGGCTCCTTGTTTCTGATAGAATCCGCGCCCTACTTTTGCACCCACGGCACCGGCTACAACCAGGTCATGCAGCACCTTGGGCACATGAAACACCTCTCGACTTTCATCATCTGGAATAGCCGGATACAGGTGTTTGACCACATGCACAAGCGTATCCAGCCCCACCAAATCAGCCGTGCGAAAGGTAGCTGATTTAGGGCGACCCACTAGCGTCCCAGTGAGAGTATCTACTTCTTCCAGAGTGTAACCCCTGTCAATCCAGGCTCTCATGCCTAACATCAGGGCATACATGCCGATACGGTTAGCAATAAAATTGGGGGTGTCATGGGCGACAACAATGCCTTTCCCCAATCGATTTTGCCCAAACTCGCGCATGTCGTTGAGAACGTGCGGATGCGTCTCTGAGGTCGGAATCAGTTCTAACAGCTTGAGATATCGGGGGGGATTGAAAAAGTGAGTGCCCAAAAACCGTTGCCGAAACGAATCAGACCGACCTTGGGCGATCGCCTCTACCGATAACCCACTCGTATTGGTCGAGATAATGGCATCATCACGGGCGATCGCCTCCACCTGCGCCATCAATTCTTGTTTCACGGCTAGATCTTCAACAATAGCCTCTATCACCCAATCAGCCGCAGCAATGCGATCAAAATGGTCATCAAAGTTGCCTAAGACCACACGCCGAGCAATATTTTCAGTAAAAAAGACGGGTGGAGACTGCTTCCGAGCCCGCTTGAAGGCGGCCTCAACGGCATCATTTTTGGCACCATGTCTGGCTACCGGATTGAGCAAATAGACGACAAGCCCAGCGTTGGCCAGATGAGCTGCAATCTGAGTTCCCATCACTCCAGCTCCTAATACAGCCGCAGTGCGAATTGGCATTAACATAGTTCTGAAATCCTCCTTGCGAGCCAGAACACTTGAAGAATCAGCAATACACCCCGATATGCATCCTGTGGAGGAGGGGGCTCAGCGCCACAATCAGAGGGGCAACCGTGTTGAGGGTCGTCAGGCGGGGGCTCAGCGACTGGGCAATGGTGGGGCAACTCGGTGCAGGAGTGGGAGGGCAGATGGCAGACGCAGCCTCATGATGTGAACTACTGAATGGCTCCGCAGTGCGATGTACCCGATCTAAATTTCCATATAGCGCATCAATGGTTTGAGCAAAGGCTGCTGTCACGGCTGCTCGATTGATTTTGCCTGCAGCCAATGGCACCAACGATCCATGAGTGGGAGAGAAATCAACCAGTTGAAAATGTTTGATCATTGACCAATAGGGTAGATGACAGTTGGCTGCATCAACAACCGATTGATATAAGGTTCGAATACAGGCATGTTGCAGCAGTGCTTCTGTCTGATGCACCAGAATAGACGGGTCAGAAGACTGCACATAGCGCTGCAATGCTAACCAGTTTGGCGCAATCAGTGCAGCACAAAATTTGCGATCGCTCCCTACCACCAAGGCATCCCGCACAAAGATAGACTGTTTCAGCCGCTGTTCGATGGGCTGAGGAGCAATGTATTTTCCAGTCGATAATTTGAATAGAGCTTTCTTAACCCCTGTAATTTTAAGAAATCCGGCGTCTGTGAATTCCCCCAGATCACCCGTATGTAGCCATCCCTGGGCATCAATTAAGATCTGTGTTGTCGCTGGGTTCCGATAATAGCCCGGCGTAACATAGGGGCTACGAACCAGAATTTCGCCATCAGGGGCGATCGCCACCTCCACTGCTGGGATGGGTTTCCCCACGGTTCCCGGATGGTTTTCTGAGCCGCGATTAAAACACACGACCGCACTGGCTTGCGTGAGACCATAGCCCTGCATCACCGGCATCCCTGCTGCTGCAAACACGGTTGCAACCTCTGGGCTCAGAGCAGCCCCACCACAAATCAAGTAGTTGAGGTGCCCCCCCAAGGGCGATCGCCATCTAGAGAATACAAGCCAATCGGCCAGTCGATGCTGCAGGCCATACCATCCGGGTCGTAGAGGTTCCGTGGGATAGCGCCTAGCCAGATTCAATGCCCAAGCCCCAATCGAACGCATCCACATACCAAACAACCCTTGCCCTATACCAAAGAGGCGGTGCAGTCGCTTTGCCTGAGTTCGAGAGTTGGCTGGGGTGGCGCTTGATGGTGTGGCAAATTCAACCCACTTTTCATAGATTTTCTCCAGCACAATCGGCACAGTAGTCAATACTGTCGGGCGAATCTCCGTGAGATGTTTCATCAGCCGATTCGGCCCAGTAAAGTAGATGCTATGCCCACGGCAAATATGTCCATATAGCAGGGTGCGGGCTAGTACATGGTTCAATGGCAAAAATGAAACAACCCGCTCTTGCGCCCCATTTCCCAGATGAGAAATACATGAAAACGAGGCCAGCGCATTGCCTGCCAGGTTTTCATGGGTCAACATCACTCCTTGGGGCCGATCAAACTCATCTGGAACATACACGATTGTCGCCAAGTCTTGCGGTGACATCGTCGTCCGCAGATGCTGAAGTTGGTTTGACGAAGAAGACTCAAGCGCCTTGCTGGCCATCACCTCATCCAAAGACAAGAGCTGAATGCAGTGAGGAAACACAGATGGCAGTGGCTGTGGAGCCGGATGAAACACCATCGGAATCTGAAGACAGTTGCCAGGGGGTGGATAAGACACCACAGGCTCACGGTCAGTCGCCACCCACTCTGAGCGAGTTTGAGACCAGTTGGCAGGCACGTCTGCCAATATCACATATCGTAACGCAGGGGCATCAACCAGATAGGGAACAATCTGTGCGAGCAGGTCTAAATTTGAGACCACCAATGCTTTGGCGTCACAGTGGCGCACCGCAGCGATCAGATGCTCAATGGTTTGGGTTAAATCTAGCGGCACATTCACAAGATGCGCCAGCAAACAGCCAAAATCGACAGTGCAAAAATCCGTACCGCCGTGCATCAGCATGGCGACGCGATCGCCCGCTTTCAGTCCTAGATTGAGCAATCCTAAGGCCACATGCTCGACTTGAGCGCGAACGTCGGAGTTAGAGAGCGATCGCCACCCTTTCTTTGTCCATTGATTAAAGGCATGAGCGTTGGGAGTGCGATCGCAGCCTTCATCGAGCAGAGAAAGCAGCGATCGCCCCAAAATCTTGCTCTCTGATGCAGCATCTAACGGTAACGAACATGAAGCAGTTGTTGCAGTTGTTGCAAGGCCATTCATTGTCTTTATAGAAGGAGTGCGATTATCCTTCCCCTACGCCTTAAAGTTGACGGAAACGTTCATGCACAGCTATTTCTGTGGATTGTGACGCAACATGATGGTAAAACACCCTGATGAGTCGTAGCCTGTCATGCCATCGGATCAGCCGTCATAATGAGTTTCACCAGTTTGCAAGCACTGCGGAACAATCGCCCTTCAGGCTTTTGCAGCTCATAGAGCACAATGGCTAGCATGAGCTAACCTGGAATGCAAAAAGCACTCATCAAGCAATCTCTAGATTTGACCGATTCGAGATGCCCAATCCCCTTCTTGTACAGAGGCACAGCACCGTTACGATCAAGCGGTGATTTCAGATGCGACGGGTAATCATGTTGTAGGGGACGCGCCTCTGAATTTGAACCGTGCTCAAACGAGAAAGATAAAAAATCCTCATTTGACAAATGCTTGAAGTGAACTTGAGCCACCATTAAACGGCAGTTCAACGACTGTTCAAAGAGCGCTGAGAAAGCGTGACTCTATGATGTCGAAGTCTCTCAACTCTGATGGTTGAGACCGATGAAACTATTGAATCTGATGAATCTGATGAATCTGAATTTATAAACTTAGTGTAGCGAACCGTAAACAAGAATGTTGACTTTTAATATAATTCTTAAAGCCCTGTGTCTCAGCCATGACAGCAGATTGAGCCCATAAACCAAGAGGAATAGCTGCACGAACAGGTCAGAAACTGGCTGGCTGACAAAACTCGTGAAAGGCTGACTCTCTCGTACCTTAGGCTTCGACTGCGCCCGTTCAGTTTCGAGTCATTGAAATCGTGTCGTCACTTTTGTATAAGCTGACGTGGCTACTCCCGATATTGTCGTTGTTTCCAATGGTGCTGTTGTCACGACGGCTCCAGCGGATCGTCACGTTTACACAAGTTGTCGTCACGAATGATGAAGCTGGCGTCACTGACAGTGAAGCGGTGGTCACGTATGGTAAAGAAATTGTAATGTTAATGGGCGCGGCTATCACACCATAAGACTGATGCATAAATTGGTTCAGGGGCTTTTGGGGTTAATACTTTCTAGTCAGCAATCGATCCGTATTCGGTTCTTCAGCATAATTACGCTTGGTCAGGCAGGAGCCTGATGAAATGTTGCGCGTATTCTCTGAACCGTAATGCATGACCAGTCAGCCATGCTGGTTTTGTCCATCTACCTGAGGCAACAATCAATGACTCGAAAGAAACGAAACTCGCGTGCGCTCGAAAATGCTGAACTCCGTGCTGCCGGACTCAAGGCAATTGACCCGACTATGAATGTAGACGACGTGCGCAACATTGCCTACTTCACCGCTCAAATTGATCAGCTCCGCAGTAAGATTGACGGCTATAACACCGCGCTGGTTGAAATCGACTCGTTTAAAACCGAGATTGAAATCTTGGAGAAAAACTTGAGCGACTTGTCGGAACAAATGTTGACAGCGGTGGCATTCAAGTATGGCAAAGAAAGTCGCGAATATGAGATGGCAGGTGGCGTGCGGAAAAGCGAACGCATTCGCCGCAGCTCTATGAGTCGGTTGAAAGCCAGACCCGATAGCCCATCGCCCCGTTCCACTGCTCAGACGTCGTAACCTGACCAGCAAACGATCGCATTAAGCAAAAAAAGAGTGAGCGCTAAGCATTCACTCTTTTTTTAAATTGAGGTTTCAGACCCGTTTAAATGCGGATGGCGAGACTCGAACTCGCAAGGCAAAGCCACACGCCCCTCAAACGTGCGCGTATACCAATTCCGCCACATCCGCGCATCATAGTCAGGATGTTAAGCCAGAGGGATAAGGCTCAACTCCGATTCATAAGCATAAACCATAACAAGAGCGATTGCATAGATTTGGCGACCCAATTCATTAGAGACGAGTTGGGAACCGATGATGGCGATCGCCTTTACAGGGTAGTTAAGGTATTATCACTGAGCCAACCGTAGGTGGGTTTGTCATCATGTCAGACTACACGCTGATTATTCATGGCTGGAGCGACTGCTCTACCTCGTTTGAGCAGTTAAAGCTATTTCTCACGGCTCAAACCATTGGCACGGTAGACACCATCCTCTATGCCGATTATGAATCACGGGAAGATAGCCTAACGTTTAATGATGTCGTCGATGGGTTTTATCAGCAGTTGCGACAGCGACAAATTATTGACGCGACAGGCAAAAAACTCCGCAATCTCAATATTGTGGCTCATTCGACGGGGGGCTTAGTGATTCGCCATTGGATTTGGCGCTACTACCGCGATCGCCTATCTGAGTGCCCGATCCAACGCATCATTATGCTCGCTCCCGCTAATTTTGGCTCTCCCCTGGCGCATCGAGGCAAGTCGTTTTTAGGTCGCTTGGTCAAAGGCCGCTGGAAGATTGGCGATTTCCTGGAGATTGGCAAAAACTTGTTGCACGGTTTAGAACTAGCCAGCGCCTATCAATGGGATCTGGCGCACCGAGATTTGCTCTTGGCTCAGCCTTACTACAACGCGGATCAGATTCAAATCACGATTTTGACTGGCATCGACGACTATACGGGCATGATGGGCTGGGTGAATAAACCAGGAACGGATGGTGCCGTTGTGATTGCGGGAATGCCGCTCAACTCTGTTAAGCTGCTGCTCGATTTTTCGCAGCGTGACTATGGGTCGCCCATCATGTTTGACTGGCAACAGATGAATGCATCGACGGAGGTGGCGTTTGGCGTTTTCAAGGCGGCTAATCATGGCAGCATTGTCGATGCCACCTTCGATTCTGAGCATCCTGTCAGCCAGATTGTGCTCAAGGCGTTGATGACTCGCGATCAGTCTGACTTTAGCAAGATTCAGCAAGAACTGGCGGTGTGGTCTGAGCAGACCTATGACGACACCCCCAGCCAGTCAAAATATCAGCAGTTTATCCTCCATGCCATTGATGATCAGGATGGAGATGTCAGCGATTTCACCATTGAGTTTGGCATCAGTCGGTCTGAGACCAATCGCTTTCTCCCCAAACGGCTGTGGTCAACCGACGAACAAGTGCTGAGTAAAGCGATTCATGAGCTGATTGCGTCTGAATTCCACACTTATACGCAAAATTCCAGCTATCGTCGATTTCTGGTCAATCTCAATCGGCTCAGACAGTTTTTGCAAGCCGCCCAGACGCAACTGCAAGCCAATGTGAAAATCAGCATCGAGATTTTTATTCCAGACGTCGAAACGGGCATTCGCTATGACACTCGGAACTTAACCAATGTGGTTGTGTATGACTCCAGTGCCCAAACGCCCAATTTGCCGTCTTTTTTCTACGAAAATACGACCACGCTAATTGAAATGCGGGTGAATCGATATAGCGACTATGTCACGGTCGATGCCCGATCTCATCGAGAACGAAGGGGCGATCGCCCTGACGCTGTGGGTCGGAGTGAGACGAGCAACAGTGCGCTGATGGGGTAGGCAGGGGGTAAACACCCATCTGGATGTGGACGATTGGCGTTATCTCTGGGGATGTGGCACAGCCTGTCATGGGCACGCCGCTAAATATCATGGCACGGGCTACAAATAGGTCATCGGATTCACTGGCTCTCCATTGTCACGGACTTCAAAATGCAGATGAGGCCCAGTCGATAGGCCCGTCGAGCCGATTGCGGCAATGGGTTCTCCTTGGGCGACCATTTGCCCCTCGGCCACAAAAACCTGACTCGTGTGAGCATATAGAGTCGTGAGATTGCCGCCATGATCGACAATGACCGCCTGCCCATAGCCGCCATACCATCCGGCAAAAATCACGCGCCCTGAATCCGCTGCGCGAATGGTGCTGCCGTGGCTCGCGCCAAAGTCGATGCCCGCATGGAACCGCCGATAGCCCAAAATTGGATGGACTCGCCAACCAAACCCGCTGGTGAGGCGGCCTCCCGCCGGATAAACCATGCGACCTGAGCCGCGCAAAATAGTAGTGCCAGAGCCCGCCGCGACCAACTTTTCTCGAATCAAAAAGGCCAGATTAGCAGAGTCACGTGAGAGCCGTTCTTCTGCTTCTTCGAGAGCACCTCGATCGTGCTGCAGCCTGGAAATTAGTTGGGCTTGGGTCTCCGCTTGAGCCTCAAATTCTGACTTTTGCAACTGGAGCTGCTGGGCCAGAAGAGAAATTTCGTTCTTTTGGGCTTCAACGATCTGCTTGCGGCGACTGAGGTCGGCGGCTTGTTCCTGTAGGCCGACAAGGATTTTGCGATCAGATGCATAGATGAGTTTGAGCTGACGCCGCCGATCTAGAAATTCGTTGAGGTCTTGGCTCTGCAGCAGCACAGCCCATCCCTGGCTGCCTTGCTGTCGCTGCAAAAAACGCAGCCGCGCCGTGGTGGCATATTGCCGGGTCTGAAACGTTTCTTGGGCGATCGCCAATTCTTGCTGCAGGGTGGTCAGACGCTCGGTGGCAATTTTGAGCTGTTGTTCATTGTGCTGAATCTGTGCTGCGGTGACCTGAATGTTGTCTTCCAGGCTCTCCAGACGAGATGTGGCGTTATTTTCTAAATTTTCGAGGCGATCGCGCTCTTGCCGGAGTTTAGTGCGTTCTTGCTCAACCTGCTGCTGTTCTTGCTGGAGGGTTTCAACCGAGGTCGCCAGAACAGGCAGCGAACTCGGCACCCACTCAGCTAGGGCCATGCAGCACACCATGAGCGCAATCATGAGCGCGAGTTTCAAGCATCGAAGTTGGGGCGATCGCGTGTTCATTCTTGAGGTGTCGAGTCGGTGCAGTGGCACATTATTCTACAGTCAATCGCGGCTAGAGACGCAGAGAGACAATGCCAAACGCTAGCAATACTGCTCCAGAGATTCGATTTAACCAGCACAGTCGTTGAGGCGTAAACGCCGACCGAAATAGGCTGACTCCGCCACTCAACATCAACCACCATAGCCCTGATCCTACAAACACGCCCAACACGAGCAGGCTAGCCGTGGTGTAGTTACCCTCTGCTTGCGCCAGACCCAGTCCAGCGAATACAGCGGCAAATGACAGGATAGTGGCAGGATTGGTCAATGTGAGAAACACCGTTGAGACATAGGCCATGGCTAGACCCTGTCCGTCGGCGTTGGCAGCCTGATCTGCTGGGGCAGACATTACGGTGCGAATGCCAAGATAGCAGAGGAATAGGCCACCAAAAAATCGAAGCCAATGGGTTTGTGTGACTAAAGCCCCCGATATTGCGGTGAGCCCAAACCCAGCGATGCACCCATAGATAGCGTCTGCCGTAGCAGCCCCTAATCCTGAAATAAAGCCGACGGCATGCCCATGTGTGAGCGATCGCCGAATACATAACACCCCGATAGGCCCAACAGGTACAGCAATCAGAAACCCTATCACTAGACCTTTGAAAAAAAAGCCGAAATCCATATTACTACTCCTGACTCAAAATAGAAAATCAAACTGTTTCTGGGTTCAAATCGGGAGGGCTGCGGATGAGAACATTCCAGGTCTCAATCGCAGCTGGGCATGGCAATGAGAACTGAGGCCGCAATTCTGTAGAAATGCCACCGCAGCAAGACTATCCAAAAATCTCGCCGCCTTAGTCCTTGATATCAACCCTTAATGTCAATCTTGAGAATGCAACGGCAACACCGGCGTCTCCTTAACCGTCGAGAGCGCAATTGTCGTGCGAGATCTCAAAATTCCAGGTAGACCTTTCAACTCATTAGTAACGATGCGTTCAAGGTCTTGGGTGTCACGACAGCGGAGCTTGAGCAGATAGTCATCATCACCCGTAATGTGATGGCATTCCTGGATCTCCGCTAAAGATTGCACCTTCTTGATAAACGCGTCTCGGTGTTTCGGACGCTCTAACGTAATCGAAACATAGGCAGTTAGCCCGCAGCCAATGGCTTCGGGGTCAACCAGTGCTGCATACCCCTTGATGACCTGTCGCTCTTCTAACCTCCGGACTCGATCCGCTGTGGCAGGTGCCGAAAGCTCAAGGATACCGGCAAGCTCCGACCAAGTGATGCGACCCTGGCTCATCAGGTGTTGAAGCGCTTTAAAATCTGTCTCATTTAAATCCATGAACCTGATTTGAAACTGGAACAATGGTGATAAGTGACGATCGGATGGAAATAACCTCCTCGTCCACCGATCTTAAGTTAACTATATTAGATAATATATTAAAAACACCTTTTTTTAGAAGGTATATCCCGAATTAATCCAATTATTCGTAAGTGACAGGTCTGTGGTTGTTGACCTTGGATGACTCTGTCAAGAGAGTTCAGATTGATCTGGATTCATTTAGATTAGTTCAGAATCAAGTCCGGTTGCACAAGCTGACCCTACGTGCTAACCCGTGAGCTTGCTCCAGGTTTGGCGCTGGGCAGGGTATGGATTGAGTTCTGGATGCGGTCGGTGTATAAAGGTCTGGATAACGATTGTTTAGGAATCGTTCCAGCGTGTTCTAACCAGCGTGTTCTAAGTATCCAGGAAATTCATGATGAATGGGTTTGGTCTTTCTCGTCGTCGGTGGCAGCACATTGCCCAGTTTATTGGTGTCATGAGTCTCTGCATGGCGCTGATTGTGGGGTGTGGGGGGTCTCAGTCTACTGCTCCTGAGTCGCCTGCTAGCTCTGAGGGGGCAGCGGCAGCGGGAGGGCGCATCTCCATGGGGACGACTCAAAAGGTTGAGACGCTCGATCCTGCGGATGCTTACACGATTTTTACAGGCATCTTGCTCTTTAATATGGGCGATCGCCTCTATACCTATGAGCCAGACACCACTAATTTGGTGCCGCAGTTGGCAACCGACATGCCCACGGTCAGCGACGATGGCTTGACCTATACGATTCCACTGCGCGACGACGTGACGCTGCATGACGGCACTGCCTTTAATGCCGATGTGATGAAATTTTCCATTGATCGCTTCATTCAAAATGGCGGCGGCCCCGCGTTTTTGCTGGGGGACGTTGTGGACGCGGTCGAAGCCACCGCAGACTATGAGCTGACGCTTCAGCTGAAGTATCCATTTGCGGCGTTTCCAGCGATTCTCTCGTTTTGGGGCGTGACGCCTGTGCCGCCTGATTCCTATGAAATTGCGGAGGGGGCGTTCCAGCCGACCTCTTTCATTGGCAGTGGCCCTTACAAACTGGCGTCGTTGACCCCCGATTCCATCAAGCTCGATGTCTATGAAGACTATTGGGGCGATCGCCCCGCCAATGATGGCATCGATATCCAGATTTATGCTAGCCCTGCCAATCTATACAATACGTTTCGCACTGGGGGGCTCGATGTGGCCTATCAAACCCTTGACCCCGAACAAGTTGCCAGCCTTGAGCAAGAAGCCTCAACGGGCGGGTGGCAGGTAATTGAGGCGGGCACAACTGTGGTTAACTACATGACGCTTAACCAAAAGGTGGAGCCGACCAACGATCTGAATGTTAGAAAGGCGATCGCCTCAATGATCGATCGCAACCTGATCAACGAGCGCGTCTTTCAAGGGCAAGCCGAACCGCTCTACAGCATGTTGCCAACCAGCTTTGAAATGTATGACCCCGTCTTTGCAGATGCTTACGGTGATGGTGATTTTGAGAAGGCGCGGCAGTTTTTAACCGCAGCGGGCTATTCAGAGACCAATCCGTTCAATTTTGAAATCTGGTATCCCTCGGCGTCTACCGAACGCAGCATTGTCTCCAACACGCTGAAAGAATCGATCGAAACTGGGCTCTCGGGCTTAGCAACGGTGACGGTCAATAGCGCCGAACGGGCAACCCTATCTGAAGGGGTCGATAATGGGCTCTATCAAACCGTTTTGCTCAACTGGTATCCCGACTTTTTTGACCCTGACAACTTTACGCAGCCATTCTTGAGCTGTGATCAGGGGTCTGCTGAGACTCTGTGTGAGCAGGGTGCCAGCCAAAACAATGGCTCGTTCTATTACAGCGACACGGCTAATGACTTGATTAAAGCCGAACGCGCCGAACAAGACCCTCAAGCTCGATCTGATTTATTTAAAGAACTGCAGCAGCTCTTGATTGAAGATGTACCCTACATTCCCCTATGGCAAAACAAAGATTATGTCTTTGCTCAAGGGGGTGTTGATGGGGTAGAGATTCAGCCGACGCAGCAGTTCTTGCTTTGGCAAATTAGTAAGTAAGCCATGTCAAGGCCCCATTTAATCTATGCTCTGACATATGGATGTGCGGCCAGACTGGCTTGCGGGTGCCGCTTTAATACTGGTCATTCCCTTGAGACGGAGGTATAAGAGATTAGAGCAGAATTGCGGTTTTTGATGACTAAGACGAACTGCTAAGACGGTTGATAAGACGGTTGATGGGCAGTTTAATTACTAGAGACGTGGGGCATCCAGCATGACAAATTACTGGGCGATCGCCATTGGCATCAATCAATATCGTCACTTTCAACCCTTGATGTATGCTCAATGGGATGCCCAAGCTCTACATGGGTTTTGGCGCACTGAGGCTGGCTTTCCACCTCAGCAATGTCGTTTGCTGACCGATATGGTGCTCCAATCAGATAGGGTACTCGAAGCAGACCCACCGTCCACAGCATCTGCTGTCACTCTTACTCCAAACAGGGTGAAAGCTGAGCTTGCTGACATGTGCCAAACGCGCCTGCAGCCTGATGATGTGTTTTGGTGCTTTTTGAGCGGGTATGGGGTTCATCATCAGGGGCATGACTATCTGATGATGACCGATAGCGACCCCGCTCAACTGCCACAGTCGGGGCTTGCGGTTAGCGACTTGTTTGCTCTGCTCAAAGCCGCTCCAACAGAAAACATGTTGCTGTTGCTCGATATCAAGCGCAGCCAGAGTAGCCAATCCGATCAACCCCTTGGGGCTGAAATCGCGGCTCTGGCTGATCAGCATCGCATCGCGACAATTTTGTCATGTCAGCCCAACCAGTTTTCCCATGAAACGCTAACGCTGCGGCAAGGGCTGTTTACGGCAGCGCTTTTAGAAGCCTTTCGGTCGCACGGCTGCATCACCCTCGAACATTTAGCACAGTATTTGGGCGATCGCCTGCCCGAACTGAGTGACCAGCATTGGCGACCCCGCCAAGACCCGTTGGCGATCGTGCCTGAGCATCAGCGCTATCAGATCATTCTGCCGGGTAAACCCTTGCCATCGCTGTCTATACCTGTGGCAGAGCAGCCTGATTCAGATGTAGACCCTGTTCCAGAACCTTACCTAGACTCTGGAACCTCGATGCGCCCTCCTGATTTGACAGACGAGCCAACGAATGACGATAGTTTCTGGCAAAAATTTATGCTCTGGAGCGGTCTGGCGGCGGTGCTGCTGTTGGGGGGCGTGTTCTTGAGTAACCGAGCTTTTTTGCTGGCTCCAAGCCGTTCGACGTCGGTTCCACCTGCTAATGCTCCAGTTAATAGCACACAGCCCGATACCGCACAGCCCAATAGCACACAGACTAGTAGCACACAGTCACTCCAGGCTTCTGTGAATAATGCCACCGTGCCATCTGAAGCAGCTAATGCGCCGAGTCGAGATGCTGATTCTACCTCTGAGCCACCGCTCAGCACGGCCCTGACGGCGTTGCAAGACAACCGGTATGAAGATATGCTAACTGCCCTTGATCGGGTGCCCGTGCGTGCGCAAGACCAGGAGTATGCTGATCTTCGAGCTGAGGCTGAGCAACTCTATGCTCAAGCGCGTCAACGCAATCAGACTATTCTGAATGAGGCCGTCAATCGACTAGGACAAGCGCGCCAAATGACAACGACCAATCAGGCGTCAGATTTTCAGCGGGCGATTCTGCAAGCGCAGCAAATCCCGGCAGGGCAGCCTCTCTATCAAGAGGCGCAGCAATATATTCGGCGCTGGAGTGGGGTCATTTTTGATCTGGCTCAGGCGCGGGGCAATAGCGGAAACTATAGCGGGGCGATCGCGGCGGCACGGTTGATTCCATCTGATCAATCTGAATTCTATGACCGAGCCCAAGAGGCGATACAAACCTGGCAGCCAGCCATTGGGCAGCAGGTGGCAGCTCAGCAAACTCTGCAAGCGGCGAGAGCGCTCATCCAGCCGGGGCAAGCATCGTCATATAGTCGAGCGATCGCCCGACTCCGCACAATTCCTCAAGGACAGCCCGGCTATAACGACGCCCAGCAACTCATCAACACCTGGAGCCAAGACATCCTGAGCTTGGCTCGCGATCGCGCCGCCTGGGGCAGCCTTTACAATGCCATTGATACTGCCGCGCTGGTGCCGCAAGGGACTCCCCTCTATGATGAAGCTCGTGCCGATATCGAACGCTGGCGCAATCAGCTTTTAGGAGGCTAATAAGCCCGACACAGGTGACGGTCATCTTGTTCTCGTGTTTATATGCACGGGCGCTGTCGTCCGGAGGGGATGACCTGACAAGGTAGAGATGTTAATCTGTAACGCAAAATACTGTAACGCGAGATACTAAATCTGGTGAAAAAAATCGAAGCGGTCATTCGTCCTGCACAGCTTGACGCGGTCAAGATTGCCCTAGTTGAAGCTGGAATTTTGGGGTTAACAATTTCGGCAGTTAGGGGATATGGGCGGCAGCGTGGCCATACTGAAACCTATCGTGGTGCCGAATATGTGATTGAGTTTTTGTCGAAGCTTAAGTTAGAAGTTGTGGTTGAAGATGAGCAGGTCGATGAAGCGATCGCCAAGATTGTCACAACTGCCCAAACTGGGCAAATTGGCGATGGCAAGATTTTTATTTCACCCATCGACCAGGTGATTCGCATTCGCACTGGAGAGCGCAACAGCGAAGCGCTTTAGGCCGATACGGTTGCTATTGCCCGCTCAAATACTCCATTAAATACTCCATTGAACAGATGCAGACCATCGGTAAAGCCTAGCATGGGATCAGAGGCGCGTTCGGGGTGTGGCATCAGTCCCAAGACATTGCCTTGAGCATTACACAACCCGGCAATGTTGTGGAGCGACCCATTGGGATTACCGGCTGCGACGCAGTCGCCTGCGGGCGTGCAATAGCGAAATACCACCTGTCGATTTGCTTCCAGCTCAGCTAGGGTAGTGTCGTCGGCATAGTAACAGCCCTCTCCATGAGCAATAGGAAGGGTAATGATTTGATTGGTCTGATAATTCTGAGTCCAGATCAGATCGGTGCGTTCAACTCGAAGCGAGACGCGATCGCAAATGAACTGTAAATCTCGATTTCGTATCAGAGCACCGGGGAGCAACCCCACTTCGGTTAAGACTTGAAAGCCATTACAAACCCCGAGTACAAGCTTGCCAGCGGCAGCGTGTCGAACGGTGGCCTGCATCGCAGGAGAAAAACGAGCGATCGCCCCACATCGCAAATAATCGCCATAGCTAAACCCACCCGGCACAATGACTAGATCTAGATCAGCAAGATCACTGTCTTCATGCCAGACCATCCGCGTCGGTTGACCGAGCACATCGCGCGTCACCATAGCAGCATCGCGATCGCAATTCGATCCTGGAAACACAATCACGCCAACGTTCATCTCAGATCCTCTGTGATGGTCTCTGCCCTCCTATTATCGGTTATTTTCTAACCCGCAACTAGGTGGCGCGCTCTTTTTTTAGCGCAGACGTATCGACCCGGTATCATTTTGATGGATATTCAAGTGCCTCAATCTATGTCCTCAATTCTCTGTCTAAAGGAAGTTCCGTCTGCAGATAGGTTTCTCGCAATGACTGCACACTATACGGTAATGGGAGATGTGCAATATCGAGAATCGCCGTGAATAGTTGCCTGGAACGCTCTAAAGTCTTAAAAGAACGCCTGCTCAACTTTGTGCTAGATGCCGAGGGGGATATAGCGATCGCCCTAGAAGCCTTTAGTGCCAAATACCTGGCAACCTGGTCTACCTCTCAACATCTGGCGATGAGTCAAAACGATTTAGTCGTTGATATGTTTCTCACGGAAGGGCGCATCGGCCATGAAACCCCGATTTCTCTATTCTTGGCTGAGCAAACTGATCTATCAGAGGGCGATCGCCAATTGCTTGCAGGCTGGTCTCGTGGCTTTAATGGCCTGTTTGTCGTCACCCAAGTGCAACCCGATAGCTTCGACCTGATGAACTGGCTCACTGCCAAGCATTACCAAGTCGAGCCCAATGGATTGCAGCCTCCAGCAACCCTAGCCCGCCTCCAAGTCGGAGAAATATGTTTGACGCGCATTCTCCCCCTCACCGATGCCATTTGGACTTTCTCTGGCCCGATTCAACTATTAGGCAAGCTGGGTAAGCCAAAGCTGGCGGTTGCGATCGGCCATTTCAAAGATCGATTTAAGCAGCACCTTTACGGAGACGCGCCTGATCTCTTAGAGGAAGCATGGCAATCGGTCGAGCGCTATCATCAAGAATTTATTGAGTTCTTTGGTGGTAACGAAGTGACAATGCCGGGACGTGTTTTGCACACAAAACTCAATGAGTTTCAAGACATCTCTGTAAAACGCCGATTAGAGTCTGCAGGGCTGGATAGTTCTCAGTCGATTGAGACTTTGGTAGAACAAACCGGAAGGTCTAGCGATGACATCATAGAGACTGTGGCTACTTTGGGAACCGAACAGCCGCAGACGATTCGCGCCCTGAAGGATCAGACCGATCAGCTGGCTAAGGGCAATCAATCAGAAAAGATGGTCATGCCAGACATCAAACTACCTGACACATTGCGAAATGCAGATCATGTCACCGTCATTGTTGATTGCCAATGGGGACAGAATTTCTTAACCGACTACCATCAGCTAGTCACAAATCTTGCCGCTCTGTCTCACCTACCTGATAGCCCAGCAGCTAGTATCTCTGACAACAGGCCAGATGCTGCTGCGCTTGCTGCAGTTGATTCTGTGCTGAAGCGGTATTTGCATGATCCATCAATTCATATTGAAATCTGGCATCGTTTGGCTCATCGCTATCCGGTGCAACTAGAAGTAGCGTTGCGCCGAATTCTCGATCGCCCTGACTGGAGTCTGAACTCCGAGTTGGATGAGACTTTGGCCTCGTTGGGCAAGCTATTAACCCCTGAATTACCTGAAATTGCCAGCGTTCCACTTCACTTACATCATCTGTTTCAAGATGCACTGGTCGAGGTCAATGGCACCTCGTCAAACCCCAAGAATAGGAGGAAGAATAAAGCTAAGGACAAGAGAAAACCCAAGCGTACTGCTGGATTTGGCATTTAACCAGTGCCATAATCTAGTGTCGTAATAGTTGTCATACTTGAACCTGGATGATTCATGACATGTTTCAAAACAGGCTTAGATTTCTTGTTCAAAGACGTGTTTAATAAGTCTTGATTATTGACCGTGTGGTTTTCCTGCAAAAACTCTAGAGAATGGACAAAGCGATCGCGCTGATTCTATCTATGACCTCTGACGAGCTCAAGCCAGCACTCTCTGCCCAGGCAACACCTATGCGTGTAGGTCTACTCTGCCGATACTCCAATCAGGCCTGCAATCTGCAACGCCTCAAACCTGCAACGCCTCAAATCGCTAGGTCAATCCCCTAACTCGCCCCCTTGATGACAGCAGCGGGGATATTTTTTGTTAAGATTGGTGAAGATTATTTCTCCGATTCACCCTAAGACTATTAATGACGTTGTTCAATCCGACGGAGCCGCTGCTGCGATTTAAGCAGAAAGAGTTAGATTTTCAAGACTTGCAGGGATTATGGAACGTTAACTGGCGGATTGGCACGTTTACAGTTCTTTCGCGGTTTTACACTCGCATTGACCAGATTTTTGTCATCTGGGGCTTGTTTACAGCGATTATTTTTGCAACCGCGCAATTTTTCCCAATTAGCTGGGCGACTCAAGCTCTCATTTGGACGGGGCTCACCTTAATTGGCACAGTGAGTATGTCAGTGTTGGCCTGGTTTTGGGTGACGGTAGAGCGACTACGCTGGGTCGTCTATGGCTGGTCGGCTTTGATGCTGTTGGGAGTAGCACTGACCGATTTGGGCATTTTTGCAGGTTGGTGGCGCATCTTGATGTATTTGTGTCCCTTGTGGCTAGGTCTGAGTGCTGTGGGATATTTCTTCACTGGGATCGGGATGCGATCGCGCACATTTTTAGCAACTGGGTGTATTCATCTTGTCGGGATCGCACTGCTGCATTACATTCCGAATTGGCAATTTCTGGGAACGGGGTTCGTTATGTCAGGATGTCTCCTCTTCTTATCAGAATTGCAGTGGGATATGCGTCCCCCCGCCGAGTTTGCGGTGCTTACGGAAGCTCAGCAACAATTTAACCAAAACCAGCATTGTTTACGGCAGTCCACCTGTTCATAAGTGGTGATGGCAGGCTCAGTTGGTGTGCTTATCCGTTTTGCCTAGGGCCCACCAGACTCCAAAACGAGCAGGGTTCTTCATTGAGTTATAGACTTATAGAGTAAAATCTGCCGAGGTCGTCGAAACAGCCAGGAAAAGACAGTTAGCTCAGTCCGCTTGACTTGATATCCTGCTTTTTCATAGAGACGCTGCGCTTGGTTGTTATCTTCTAAAACATGGAGATAAAGGTCATAAAACCCCCAGGCGATCGCCATCTGCTCACAGACTGTCAACAACCCCCGGGCAATTCCCTGTTGACGATACTCAGCCTGGACGGCCAAATTTGAGAGATAGAGATATCCGGTGTGGGTCTGCAACAACACCTGCCGTCGCACCGACAATTCGACGACTCCTACAAGACAATGCTGATTGGGTTTTATCTCTTTGAGGGCAACAAAGCATCGATATCGAGACGGATCAGACTTTAATCGATACTTTAAATCTTCGTAAATTCCCATGCGGAAAAGGGGAAACGTCCAGCCCCACGGCCCCGAATCGACATGAAAACTTTCAGCTAATATGTCAGCCATAGCACTGAGGTCATCAGAGCAGGCTGCCCGAATATGTAGCGGATAAGACGTGCAAGTGGATTGAGTCAATTTCACATGTAAATCAAACGGCGACGTTAGAAAACTGGATCGATGAGGCGAAACGTCGGCACAGACGCGAAGATGTGCATTGTTTAACCAAAACCAGGTTGCTGCGAGAGCATTGAACAATCATTGAAGTAATCTCTACATATCTTAAAGGTTCTGTTGTGCAAATGAGATGCCAGACGCAATCAAACTGCCGAAAAAACTCTGGGATCAGGCTGGCGATCGCCCGTTCCGGTATCGTGGCTGATTGAGAGCACCTGTGAGATGAAATTGGACTTCGCTGATGCGTCAAGCCGTTCACAACCGCATCGAAGATTAGATGTCAAATTATGAACAAAGCGATGCATTAACCCAAGCTAAAATTATAAGCATTATGCAGGGTACGGTTAGAACATTTGTCGCAGATAGACGTGAGATGCCGATGTTGGTGTTTAGCTCAGGTTGAATGCAACGGATGACCTCAGGGCAGGGTGCAGCTAAATCCGCTAAAGATAGATCGCCAGATAGATTTATCCAAATCCAACGTTGAGCAGATCAAACAATTCTCTCGAGCCATTTCAATAGGTTGATTTCAATAGGTTGAGATGGCTGCTGATCGATTGATACTAGGAGTCGTTAGCCTCAAGATTTAATTTGGGAATTTTGAGCGCAAATCTGCTGATTTGCAGCATCTCAGGGCTTGCCTGATCTCTGGCCGATGAGGCACAACAATGTAGACAATTCACCCATGTGGTTCCCGTGCTTTGCCAACTGTTACATCTGTTTGAACATCTGTCTGCTGATCGCCTGCACCAAACCTTAGACGGGGCGTTTTGCCATCGGGCGGTAGCCTCCGGCAGGGGAGTGACCCATGAACCCGTTAAACACTAGCCGGTTACTCTCTCAACCTAAAATGCTGGTTGTCGATGATGAGCCTGACAACCTCGACTTGATCTACCGTACGTTTCATCGAGAATTTAAGGTGCTACGAGCCGAAAATGGGCCGGCAGCACTAGAAATCTTATCTCAGGAAGGCGATATCGCCGTTATTATTTCTGACCAGCGGATGCCGCTTATGAGCGGTACAGAATTTTTGAGCCTGACGGCTACGCAATATCCTGACATCATCCGCATTATCTTAACTGGCTATACGGATGTCGAAGACCTGGTCGAAGCGATCAACTCTGGCAAGGTCTTTAAATACGTCACGAAACCGTGGGATGACGCTGAGCTTAGAGCTGTTGTTCATCAAGCCATGGACACTCATAATGTGCTCAAGACGCGCACACGAGAGTTGCGGCGGACGCTGCGTCAGGAATCACTGCTAAATACAGTTAATCAAGCCATTCGCGGGGCGATCAGTTCACATCAAATCCTACAAACGATTGTAGACACGGTGGGGCAGATATTTGAGATCGACTGCTGTATTCTCCGCCCGTATCAAAATCACCAATTAGACCATGAGAGTTTTCTCTACGTGTCGCCGCAACTAGGCGATCGCCCAGTTGGGTTGGCCAGCTCAGATGATGTGGCGTGCCATCTTGTGGATTTGGGCGGTCTGATGCACACCGTTTGGGATGTCTCCGATGTGCAGGTGATTGACGAAGTGCAAACAGATGCTCGCACCTGTGCCCCTGATCAAATTGGAGCATTGGGCGTTGCCGCATATCAAAATGCTCAGATTCGATCAAGCCTGATCGTGCCTCTGATTTGCCAGCAAGAGTTGCTAGCCGTGCTGGCGCTGCATCAGTGCCAACAGCCCCGCCCCTGGCATGATGATGACGTGAAGCTGGTCGCTATGGTTGCCGATCAGGCGGCTCTCGCCCTTTCTCAGACTCGTACGTATGAACGTGTCCAGGCGTTAGCTAAGCGAGAAGCACTGGTTAACAGCATTACTACAGCGATTCGGTCGAGTCTCAACCCACAAGATATTTTTGCCGCGATTACGCAACAGCTGGGGCAAGCCCTGCATATTGATGGCTGTGCGCTGTCTCTGTGGACCGAAGCTGACACCTATGTGCAGTGCGTCGGACTTCACGATGTCACGCTGCCATCGGCTGATCGTTCGATGACGGCGGCTCATAATGCAAACGGCTGGAAAGGAGAAACCTGGGTGAGCCCGTTTGGGTTGGCGGATGAGCCTCAGCCCCAACCCTCTGATCCCGATGCGGCCTTTGCGGGAGGCGATCGCCTGCTATCGTTGCCTCAGTCGATTGCTCCGATCGAGGGCAACCCCGTCTTGCAACAACTCATTGCCACTCAAGCCCCAGTTGTGATTGATGATTTGAGACAACAGCCTGAGATGAATGCGGTCGATTTACCTGTGCGTTTACCGGCGCGGGCGCTGCTGGTGGTGCCGCTCTTGTCAGATGGCAAGATCATTGGCAGCATTTCTCTGCGGCAAATTCATCAGCCTCGGCGGTGGCAGCCCGAAGAAATCCAATTGGCACAGGCTGTCGCCTCTCAAGCGGCGATCGCTGTGCAACAGTCTCGCCTTTATCAGACGACGCGCCAGCAAGCCGAACAACTGTTAGAGCTAGATCGCCAAAAAACTGAGTTTTTTCAGAATATTTCGCACGAATTTCGGACGCCGCTGACCCTCAATATCGGCCCCCTCGAAGAGGCAGTGGCTCAACAGCACGGGTTGACCTATGGCGAATCCGTCATAGCTCTGCGCAATTCTAGACGCCTGTTGCGGCTGGTTAACCAGTTGCTCGATCTACAACGACTGGATGCTGGTCGGATGCAGTCTAGCTTTCGCCCTTGCAATTTAGCCGATTTTATTCGTCAGGTTGTGGAGTCTTTTCGCCCATACAGCGAGAAAAAGCAAATTCAGCTGTCGGTTGATTTAGAAGATTGTCCGCCAATCTATCTTGATTTAGAGAAATTTGACAAAGTTCTCTACAATTTGCTGTCCAATGCGATGAAATTCACCCCGACAGGCGGCGGCATTTGCGTCATGCTGCATCCAGTGGGCGATCGCTGCCTGCTCACGGTTCAAGATACGGGGATTGGTATCCAAGCCGATCAGCTGCCACACCTGTTTGAGCGATTTCGCCAAGCTGACGGCTCCGCTAATCGCAGTTTTGAAGGCAGTGGCTTGGGGCTGGCGCTTGTGAAACAACTGGTTGAACTGCACGGTGGGTACGTTGTCGTAGAATCGACCTTTGGTGTCGGCACGCGATTTAACGTATGGCTGCAATTGGGGCCATCTCATCTTCCTCCTAATCAGATTATTGAAATTCCAGCTGAAATTGAGCATAGCCGCGCGCTCGTTGAGCTAGCAGATATTGAGCTGGATGT
This sequence comes from uncultured bacterium, assembly GCA_964502605.1. Classification (GTDB taxonomy): domain Bacteria; phylum Cyanobacteriota; class Cyanobacteriia; order CAZCXK01; family CAZCXK01; genus CAZCXK01. The sequence goes on along the minus strand of CAZCXK010000020.1, from coordinate 30,472 downwards.
GGTGCAAGATTACCAACCCACACTCCCAGTTCCTTTGCTGGATGGCTCCCATCGTCCTGCTGCTGACGCAGCTTCAGGGCCAGTGGCATTGCCAACAGCTCCAGCAGGGGCTCACATTCTGATCGTAGACGACAACCCTGACTTGCGAAATTATGTCTCGACGGTGCTAGAACGAGCCGGATACCAAGTGACAACGGCTCGCAACGGCGCAGAAGGAATGGAACTGACGACAGCCACAGCCCCTCACCTCATTGTGACTGACTTGATGATGCCTGTCGCTTCCGGGTTAGAACTAATCCGCTATGTCCGACATGATGACGCCATTAAAGGAACGCCCATCATTTTACTAACGGCAAAAGCAGATGAAGATACTCGTATTGAAGGCACTGAAAATGGAGCAGATGCCTATCTGGCAAAGCCATTTAATCATCGTGAGTTGCTAGCCGAAGTCCGTAACTTGCTAGCGCTCAAAGAAAATGAGCGGCGAGTCGCTGAACTCAATACCTATCTCACTAAATCAGTGCTTAAGCGGTTTCTGCCCCCACAGTTGGTTAAAAAGGCAGAACAGGGGGAGTTGGCTCTTGATCTGCGCCCAGAACCCCGCCTGATTACGGTGCTCTTTAGCGACATCATCGGGTTTACCCAGTTGTCAAATACCTTGCGATCGCGCCGTATCGCTGAACTGCTGAATGAATACCTAACTGACATGACTCAGGTAATTTTTGACCAAGGAGGAACAGTTGACAAATTTATGGGAGATGCCATTCTAGCTTTGTTTGGAGCCCCTGAAGAACTCACGCCTAATGAGCAGGTTAAGCGGGCGATCGCGGCTGCCCGTGACATGCATCGCGCTCTTGACCTGCTCAACGAAAAATGGCAAAAGCAAGGCATTAGCCGAGTGCAGTTTCGCTGTGGCATTCATCAGGGCACTGCTGTGGTTGGCATGTTTGGTGGCAGTGAACGCACCGACTATACCGCAATTGGGCCGAGCGTTAACATTGCTGCCCGCATTCAGGAGGCCGCCGAGCCCAACGGCATTTTGGTTTCAGCCACAGTAGCTGACTATCTGGAGAAAGACATGATCACAAAATTTAGCCCGCTCAAGCTCAAGGGCATCGATGAAACAGTTTTGACCTTTGCGATCAAGTCCTATGATGAGGCTCCTCATTCGACGCCTGATAGCCATGCTTGAAAATTGAGCGTATTCAAGGTGTAACGGGTGACGAATCTGGCTTTGCTGGATATAGACGTGCTTTGTGAACAGGCCTGCCTACGCAATTCATCCAGCCAAGTTGGCAATGCCGACTTCTTTTTGTCAAATGGGCTCATCCAACTGGGGGAAGGCGGATAGGGTGATCACCAAGGATGCTAAATTTACGATTTCATCCAGCCGTGAATGGTACTGAATAGTCATACTGTTCTGATTGAATCAGTCGAATTCACTGGGATCTGCTACGTCTGATATGTGTTTGAGCCCCTTAAGGTTACTGATGAATCAACTGTTGACGCAGAATAAAGCAACCCGTGTCTCTCTGATGTTATGCATCGCATGGCACATCGAGTCTATGTCTAGCTCTAATCAGAGATGTCCCAATCCAGGTTCGAATGCTGACAAAGCCTGGATGGTGCATGATCTAGACTCAAACTTTTTCTGCCTCAAGAATAGCCATCTCATAGCTTAGTCATCCTGGAGATTCGTCACCAGGACGTGATTCAATTTCAGATGCTCAAAGACTTGTGTGCGCTCAATCGTAGCCCCATCTTCTAGCTTTGCTCCTATTTCCATTCATTTGATCTGAGTGATTGACATGCTATGCAACCAAGCCAGAACAGGTCATGGCGGTACTTTACCGCAATTTGCACCATCGCTCTTGCTTACTACCTCACGTCAGAGCTAGTACTTTTGATTCCCGCTTTAAAAAGCCACGCGTCAGCTGTATGGCCTCCAGCAGGAATTTCTATTGCTGCGATGGTGCTAACTGGTCTATGGGCTTGGCCTGGTGTGGCACTCGGCGGCTTTTGGTCAGACATGAGCCAAGGTGGAGCTTTAGTGGAAGCGCTGGGATCTGCGGTAGGTGTGACCCTACAGGCTGTTGTGGCAACTCTGATCTTACGGCACATTAAATTTCAAAGTTCACTTCAGCGGCTGCGAGATGTGATCGGGCTTGTTACGTGGGCGGCTATGGTCTCATCGGTAGTCAACGCTACGATTAGCGTCATAACGCTCTACCTAACTCAGGCGATCGCCACATCTGAGATTGGGCAATCATGGGGCATGTTTTGGCTGGGTGACAGCATGGGAGTATTGATTGTGACTCCGCTGCTTTTGACGTGGCAGCATCAGTTGAGAGTGTTCAGCAGCACTCAAATCATGCGAACTCAATCGGTGCAGCAGTGGATGGAGTCCTTGCTATGGATTGGGTTGCTGCTGGGTGTGAGTGGGGTGGTTTATGGTGCTGATTTTAATCAGGCGATCGCCCAATATCCCCTGGAATATTTGCCCTACCCCATTGTGATCTGGGCCGCCTTACGGTTTGGCGTAGCCGGGGGAGTGCTGGGCAATTTTTTGCTCTCAGGACTGGCATTAGCAGCGACCGTGTCAGGGGTCGGCCCATTTGTGGCCAAGGCAACCAGTAGCGGCCAATCGATTCTTCTCCTACAAGCGTTTTTGGCAATCACAACTGTCACAACTCTCGTGATTGCTACAGCAGAGGCACAGCGCCACCAAACTCAAACTCTATTGCGCCGCAGTGAGGCCAGTCTCGCCAATGCTCAGCGCATTGCCCAAATTGGCAATTGGGATTTTGACCTTATTCATAAAACCTGGTGCTGGTCTAGCGAGCTGTATTCTCTGCTAGGGTTGCCTCAACACGTAACTCAGCCCTGCCCAGATTTACTGCTGGCGGCAGTGCATCCAGATGATCAGGTGCGGGTGCGATCGCACCTCGACCGAGCATTGGTCGATCGCATCCCTTACTCCATCGACTATCACATTGTGTTGCCCAGTGGCAGTGAGCGTCTTGTGCATGAGCATGTTGAAGTGCAGCTGATGGCGATTTCTGGCACGATTCAAGATATTACTGAACAAAAACATTCTGAAGATGCGCTGCGTGAATCGCAAGAAAAGTTTGCTAAGGCATTTGGGTTTAGCCCAGACTCGATTACCATCTCAACCTTGGAAGAAGGACGCTTTATTGAGGTCAATGCCAGCTTCCTCCGGATGCTGGGCTATCAGCGAGATGAGGTGATCGGGTACACGTCGTATGAACTTAATTTGTGGGCCGACTATGGCGATCGCCAGCGTGTTGCAGAAATGGTGCAGCGAGATGGCACAGTACGCAATCAAGAATTTAGTTTCTTGACGAAATCAGGGCAGGTGATCATTGCCCTCACCTCCATTGAAGTCATTGTATTGAACCATCAGCCTTGCCTGCTCTGTGTGGCGCGTGATATCACCGAGCGAACGCGAGCCGAAGACCAGCTGTATCTGGCCAATGAGCGCGATCGCCTGTTAGGAGAAATGGCACTTCGCATTCGCCAATCACTGGATCTGCACGAGATGCTAGATACGACCGTTGCCGAGGTACGGCGCTTTTTGCAAGCCGATCGGGTGTTTTTGGGGCATTTTGACTGCTTTGGCAAAGGATCGGTCGTCGCCGAATCGGTGGCTGACGCATTTCCGTCAAACATGGGGCAAATTATCGATCCAGAGATCTATCCAGAAATTCAGGATGTGTTTCGGCAGAATCGTGTTTGCATGGTGAGTGACACGGCATTGATCGAAAAGTCTCCCTTTTTTGAAGAATGCGTCAACCAATATTTGGTGAAAGCAGTCGTCAGTGTGCCTATTACTCTGGGCGATCGCCTGTTTGGCGTCTTGGTGGCACATCAGTGCTCTCGCACCCGCGAATGGACGCCCTTTGAAACTGAGCTGCTCGAACGGTTGGCCACTCAAGTGGCGATCGCCATCCAGCAAGCCGAGTTATATGCTCAAGTACAAAATCTAAATGTCAACCTGGAGCAGCAGGTGGTAGAACGAACTGCACAACTCCAGCAGAAAATGCAAGAGCTGCAGGAATTAAATACGCTGCGTGACTTTTTCCTCCATGCGGTGGCACACGATCTGAGCACAACCGTCAAAGGGACTCTGATGGTGCTCACCAGTCTGCAACAGCAGCCTGGCGAAACTATTTCACTCCCGCGCAATGTTTTAGACCGTATGGTGCAAGCAGGTGAACGGCAACTCGGTAAGCTAACATCGTTGCAGGAGGCTTATACCGTCAAGACTAAGGGCATCCAGTTGCGATGTCAGCCTCTAGCATTTGAACGGGTAGTGCATGATGTCGTGGCAGACATGCAGCCGATGGTGGCAAAATATCGAGCCAAGCTGATGGCAGATTTACCCCAAGAGCTGCCGCCCATCATGGCTGATGCCGACGAGTTGCGCCGTGTTTTAGGGCAGTTGTTAGGCAATGCTTTCATTCATAACCCGCCAGGAGTTGAGGTTACGCTCACAGTTGCACATCACGCCGATATATTGCACTGTCAGATTCAAGATAACGGCATTGGCATTAGCCCAGAACGATGCGATCGCTTATTTGACTTGTGTCTGAGCTGTCCCGATAACCCCAAACTCACCGGGATCAGTCTGGGGCTTTATCTCTGCCGTCAAATTATTGAGGCGCAAGGAGGAGATATCGGTATTCGCAGCACAGTGGGTAAAGGCACAACAGTTTGGTTTACGCTCCCCTGTGCTCACATACTGCAAACTCAATAGCGATCAATTGATTGATTGGGCTCCACTCCATATGCTGATGAATGGTGGAGCGGTCTATGGGGTAGAGCAACCCAGATGCCAGAGCCTGATGCAACTGCCGCTGCAATTTTTCGGTATCCTGTGATGGCAAGTGCTAGCTCATTGATGAGTAACGAGGCATGACCTTTTTTTCAATTCAAACGCAAAAAGAAGTCTTTCGAGTCATTTTGGCGATCGCCATGGTTGTCGCTGGAATCCTTCACTTTACGGCACCTGAGCCATTTGTCCGAATTGTGCCCTCTGCGCTGCCCTATCCCCTTATGCTGGTCTATATTAGCGGCGGATTTGAAATCTTAGCGGGCATTGGGCTATTGATTCCTCCTGTAAGTCAGGTTGCCGCATGGGGATTGATTATGCTGTTCATTGCTGTGTTTCCAGCTAATGTCAACATGGCTATTAACCATATCACTATTGATGGAATTCCCAATTTTCCTATGTTTCATGCAATTCGACTGCCATTTCAGGGCGTTCTAATTGCCTGGGCTTGGTGGCTGACTCGGCCTACCGATCCAGCTCGACAGGCATCTCTCATCCCTCGGGCATGGTGGTCTCGTTCATGATAGCTTAGCCTAAGGAGTTATCATGTAAGGCGATCGCCCCAGTGATAGATATCGCCCCAGTGATAGATATAGAACAGGGAGCGATAGATCATTGTCTATTATTTCATCAGTGCTGGAAATACCGATTTAGCCCAAATCTGATATGGATGTTCCCAGCTAGATTGATACGGTTAAGCTATGCATTTAGTTATAGGATTAGCTCTCTCTTGAGACCGACGCTCACGATTACTGAAGTAATGTAATGTGATTTGGGATGTTAAAAAATGCAATTTAAATTAAGCGTCCACCAATGCTCAGCGATCAAGCGTTATAGCGATGTCTGCCTATTTTAAGATCATCTGAATGCACGGATTTACCTGATGCCTTTTACATCAAGCATGTTCCTTTTTTATCAAACTCCGATGTTTTTTGCAGCTCATACATCGGATTCGCTTAGGTTAATCAACTTAGATATTACAAGTAATTGCAGGTGGTAGTTGCCTCCTGAAATCTTGAACATTTCGGCAATCTTTATTTGTCAGGTGCAAATAGGTTGGATGACATAGAGCATGTTTCATCATGCTACTGATACCATATGCGGGCTGTAGCCAGAATTAAACACAGGAGATTGGTATGACAATTACTCTCAGAGATGATGTTGCTTACATTGTGCTGCAAAAGGTGCGGGAAAGCAGCGAACATCAAAGCTCATCGGAGATTCGGATTGCGGCTGAGGATTTGACCGGGCGCAACGTTAGCCCCAAAGATGTGCTCGGCCACTTAGACTACCTCAACCAGCAAGGGTTTGTCGAAGCTGATTTCAGCGGTGATGCCTATGGTGGAGTCGATATACTGCCTCAAACTGTGACCCTAACCAAAGCCACTTTGACCCGCAAAGGTCTGGCAATGTTAGAGAAAATGAATGCTAATCCCCCAGAATCATTGAACCGAGGAGCTGTTACCTCTGTTTCTGATCAAAACATGCCATTTTTAGAAAAGGTGAGAGTCAACAGTGGCTTACCTGACATCTTTGATGCGCGCGATATTTCTGTGGTGGTGTTTCGCACGATGCGCGACCTGATGACAACCGATGCCGCCGATCGCACAGCTGATGAGCTGCATCAAGAGTCAGTCTCGACTGAGAATAAATCACTTCAAAACGAAATTGCCGATCTTTGGAAAGATACCAACCCAATTGTGGCATTTCTCAGCCGAGTCCGTCCGCCATTGGCGATCGATGCACAGTTATTTATGCGGCGCATTGGTCAAGAAGCAGGTCTACCTCAGGGTGTGACAGCAGAGACCGCTGTGACAGCTGTCTTTGCTGCGACAAAAGATGAGTTGTCGTCAGATCGCATTCAGGAGATTTCTGATGTTTTGCCGGGTCAGGTTCAGGCACTTTGGGACAATGCCTGATTAAAAGCCTTGATAGGCGCTTGTGGTGGGTCGGCGCGGGGTAATCTGTTTGCCAACTTTAGGGCGATCGCCCCATTTGTATTGACTCACCATTGTTGAATTCCTCAAAGGAGAAACAAATATGACATCTACTTCAGCCAAACTGTTTAACTATCTCAAAGACTCTGAGAAGAAAATTGTCCAAGGGGTTTTACAGTTCAGCTCTGATGAAAAACTGGCGTGGTTATACTTTGTTTATCTCAAAATGGGTGATTCTATTACGCCTGCTGCTCCGACATCTGCGGATCCGAATCTGTCTCCCATTTTGTTAGGCACTTTTTATGAACAGTCTCAAGATGAACAGCTCGCTATCATGCGACAGATTGCCAGCGGTGAACCGTCTGAATATTCACGCTATTATGGTGCCCTCACTGAAAACAACCGCCTTTTGGTTTGGTATGCTTGGGCTCAAGCCATGGGCAGCACAGTTGTGGGCTTGCCTCAAGACTATTCGGCCTCTGATGCAAGTAACCAGTTGTTAACTCAAATTCAGCAGCTCGACTTTCAAGAACAAATTTCGGTGTTGCGTGCCATTGTATCGGGCATGGGCTATAGCGATGTTGCTCCAATTCCTGATCAGACACAAACCGGAAAGACTGACAGCCTGTGATGCTCTGATCATCAGGCTTCAAGGCGATTAAACATGCGACTAGAATTAGGCACTGAGTTCCCGGTGTTTGACTCTGGTCGTATACTGATTTCTAATCTATCAATCACTCTGTTAAAGAGGTTTTGCTCTATGCCTGCCCCATTCTTACTCAGCCGCGTTTTATTGCAGTTTGATAGTAAGGCTGATGACCTATTGAACGAGCTATCTGCTGCTGCAATTACGCCAGATGGTAGCTTGTGGGTTGGGTCAGATGAGCATTTGGCAATCGAGCGGCTGTCACTGTTGGAGTCGGGCATTTATGGTGATCATAAACCGTTCCTGCTCAACGACTTTATTGACCTATTTAATGATGAAGATGAGGTCGATATTGAAGGGTTGGACTATGCCGAGTCGTATCTGTGGGTGACCGGATCACATAGCCACAAACGCAAAAAGCCCAAAGGTAAAAAGGCTCACAAAGATATTGAACGCCTGACTGAAATTAAAACCGAGCTAAATCGCTACACAATCGCTCGTATCCCAGTTCTCAATGGTGAACTCCTGCAAACTTGCTCGCTTCCAGATCATCCAGATGAATCATTGACGGCGGCCATGCTCAAAAAAACGGCAGATGGCAACATTTTGATAGATGCCTTGCAGACAGACGAGCATTTGGGTGCGATTATCTCAAACCTGTTGCCGAGTAAAGATAATGGATTTGACATAGAAGGACTGGCTGTTCATGGTTCGCGGCTGTTTCTGGGGTTGCGTGGCCCTGTGCTGTGCGGCTGGGCCATAATTTTAGAAATTGAAGTCGAGACAGCTGATGCAAGTACATTGATTCTTAACCCAATTGGGCAAGCAGGACGATTGTATAAGAAACACTTTTTCAATCTCAATGGTCTTGGCATTCGAGAATTGTGTTTGCATGGGGAAGATTTGATCATCCTGGCGGGGCCAACGATGGCTCTAGAAGGAGCTATGGAGGTCTTTCGCTGGCATGAGGCTCTTGATCGAGACGATGATTCTCTATCTGACTCGCAATCGGGAGATTTAGAGATGCTGTTTGATTTGCCGTTTACTATCGGGCATGACCATGCAGAAGGGCTAGCGCTCATGCCATGTCTGGGCGAATCGCCTGCCTTGCTAATCGTCTATGATTCACCGAACCCAGAGCGTCGTAGTGCTTCAAATGCTGTCTTAATGGATGTCTTTCGGTTGCCGTTGTGATAGTTGTATCAGCTCAAGTCTATCAATCGCAATAATTTGCGTTGCTGTTCAATTGGCGGTTTGATGACGATCTGAATGGTGACGGTCTGGATGTTTGATAGAGTATTTGATGAAGGAGGAATGTCATGTTTGGGTGAGGATCAAGTACAGCAGCTTTAAATGAGGTGAGAACCCTATGCAATCGTATGAGTGCGAAGTATGTGGCTATGTTTATGATCCTGCCGTGGGAGATCCGGATGGTGGCATAGAACCAGGAACAGCTTTTGAAGATATCCCTGAGGATTGGGTATGCCCTCAATGTGGTGCCAGTAAGTCTGATTTTAAACCTGTTGAGTGAAGCCGGTTGTATGACTAAAGGCGATCGCCCTTTTCTACCGTTCAATGGCGATCGCCCCATTTCCATCATGCATTTCAAACATGGCCAATAGTGTTCTATGAGAGCCTGATCCACTGATTAACCATGATATGCTGCGCCGCTCCTTAACCAAACCAATGGGATGGTTCTAACTGATTTTGTTCAACATCGGGGATATGGCCTTTAATCCACATCAAACGGTGATGATATAACTTTTGAATTCCCTGATGGATAAAGGTTTCAAGCTGCTTCAGTTGTTCACGAGAGAGATTTAATTGTGACTCGTCAGATGTAGATTTTGCGCCATGATCAATAGCAGCATAGTGATTGTTGATTCGATTTAACACGTAGGTTATGAGGTGCTGTCGCAAGTCAGGATTGGCAAACGCTTGTCGATATGGGTGATATGGATAGGTATCTAAAATGGCGTCAATCTCTCGAACAACAGCGTAATGAGTCAGGTTAACGATTTGAGTTGGCATGATTCAACTCCGTAGTATTCAGTTTGCAATGATGAAAGGATAGGGTTCTTGATTGTGGTGTTTACCTGCTGGGTTGGCGATGTCAATTGGGCTGTGCCAAACAAGTGACATCTGCATATAGTTTCTAGCTTATAAAATTAGTGGGTGTTTTGCCTCGCTCAACAGTTATAAATCCAATATAAATCCAAACAAAATGGGTCGAATAGTTGCCCTAATTAGTTACAGCAGCTTTCATCACTACCTAAAGTAGATTGAGAGTCCGATAATTGTCCTGGGATACCTATCACTCAAAGGATATCAGTTGTGCTGCAATTGCTGCAGGTGTTCGTGTTGGTGGCCAGCTATATCGGTTTGGGTCTGGGCTATTTGCCAGGGTTGCGGATGAACCGAGCCACCATCGCCTTAGCTGGGTCGGCGGGGCTAATTGCCTTAGGCACCTTGAGCTTAGAGACTGCTTGGGCTGCCATTGATGCCGCCACCATTGTGTTTCTGTTAAGCATGATGGTGCTCAATGCCTACCTTTCCTATGCGGGTTTTTTTCGGTTGGCGTTGTCGCAGTTGGTACGGCTGACGCGCAGCCCTCTAGGGTTGCTGGTGCTGCTCATTTTTGGAACTGGCATTTTGTCGGCTTTTTTTTTGAATGATACGCTGGCGCTGGTCAGCACCCCACTGACCCTACAGTTGACGCGATCGCTGGGGTTAAATCCGGTGCCCTATTTGCTGGCGATCGCCGGAGCCACCAACATCGGCTCTCTAGCCACACTCAGCGGCAATCCTCAAAATATTCTTGTGGGTTCGTTTTCGGGCATCGGATATCGGGCATTTTCTCAGACATTGGCACCCGTTGCCATCATCGGCCTGCTGCTGCAAATCAGCGTGCTAGCGGGGTTGTATCCAGAGGTGCGATCGCGGCAGCCCTGTGCAGTGGTGTCATTACCAGATGTGCGGCTGCATCGCCCGCTCTTGTTCAAAACCTTGATCGTGGCGATCGCCCTCTTAATTGCGTTTGTCATCGGTCTGCCCTTGGCCGAGTCCGCTTTCTTGGCGGCGGCTCTCTTACTGGTTACCCGGCGTATCAAGCCTCAGCGAGTGCTGCGTGAAGTCGATTGGTCGTTGCTGGTCATGTTTTCAGGGCTGTTTATCTTGACGCGCTGCGTTCAGACGCTGCAGCTTCTCGACATTTTCCAGCCTTGGGTCGAGCACCCCATTGGTTTGCTCGGCGTGACGGTCATTCTTTCCAATCTGATCTCAAATGTTCCGACAGTGCTACTGCTGCAGTCGTTCATCCCTGACGATGCCGCCCAAAGTTGGCTCCTACTGGCTGCCGGCTCAACATTGGCAGGCAATTTCACCTTGTTTGGTGCAGTCGCCAATCTGATCATGGTAGAAGCTGCAGCATCCCAGGGTAAGCCCGTGTCATTTTGGCAACACTTGCGCTTTGGCATCCCAATCACGCTGATGACGCTGCTCGTGGCCTATGCTTGGATTATGCTCTAACCTCTGTTGGGCAGGCTGTTTGCTCCCCCATCGCCTGTTTGAGTTAGGTCTACTAGGCCGTTGAGACTGGGAATGCTCAGCCTCTGCTCAGGCAAACTAGGGAGAATAGGGTCGCAAACATATAGCGCCACTCAAAACCATGAGTCGCTAAAAAAACAAAACCTGTTCAATAACTGGGTGGAAGATGCGCGAGGAGCGGCAGCGCCGTGATGCAAACCTGATTCACACAATTGGTCTACACGGTCTTGGACAATGAAATCGACTCTATGCAACGGTGCGAAATCGCCAACAGACTGACAATGAAATCACGGGAGGAGCGTTAAGACAGTTATTGTTCGGCGACCTTCTCCTTAAACATTTTGCCAGCACTGAATGCAGGCACAGTTGTTTCTGGGATGTGAATCGGTTGTCCGGTGCTAGGATTTCTGCCTTCGCGGGCTTGCCGCTTGCGGGCTTCAAAGGTGCCAAACCCAACCAGGGTAACCTTATCGCCACTGCTAACGGCTTCCATAATGGATTCCAACGTGGCAGTGAGAACAGCATCGGCTGCTTTTTGAGTAGTTTGAGCTTTAGCGGCGATCGCCGCAACGAGTTCGCTTTTGTTCATGGGCTTTACCTGAAAGACTCAGACGCATTATAGGGCAGAGGATTGAAAGGATGGGAGTTATTTTTAGCTTTTAGTCTGGATTTTGCCAGAATCAAGATAAAAATTGATTCCTGTGATACAAAATCAGCCCCTAACCCCAAAATTTGGCCGAACGAACGGCTCTTGTGTTAACTAATTTATATCGTTCAGAGCAAATTTCTAGATCAATCGACTCGCACCCACAGGCTGAGATAACCTGTTAAGCATCGTGTGCTGAGCATGATGAATAATTAGATCAAGAACTGTAAAATCATTGCGGTACGTTATGCTTCCTCGCACATCTCTCGGAACAGTAGGGCTATTGGTCGGCGGAGTGCTGACTGTTGTTGGTTTTGTCGCCTACTTTACCAATAACCCCACCCTAAACCTCGCTGGTTTTTTCTACGGCATTCCGGTGCTGTTGGGGGGCTTTGCGCTCAAAGCGTCCGAGCTAAAGCCGACGCCGGTCTATCCGCCGACGTCTCCGGAGGTTGTCATTCTGCGAAACCAGCAAGCGACCGACACGCAGACTCAAGTGCGCAAAGATGTGACCCGCTATCGATATGGTCAAGAAGCTCACCTCGACGAGGTCTTAGAGCGCCTGGGGTTGAGCCCAACCGATGAAGAACGTCCCGTTTTGGAAACCTTGCGCGAAGAGGCCATTGATGGAGCCTATGCGCTAATTCTGAGTTTTGATTCGCCGCTAATTAGCTTTGAGCTGTGGCAGAGCAAGCGCGAGAAAATAGAGACGTTTTTTGGCCCTGGAATCCGCGCTCAATTGACGCCGCAAGCTGACAACCATGTAGACCTCGCCCTCATTACCCAAGAGGTTAGCAGTGAGGCGATCGCCCCTACAGCCTGAGCCTCTACTTCTCAAGACGCACTGCATACCACTGCATTGAATACCCCGGTGCCAGACTCAGCTCACATGAGTTGGCTAGGAGATACTCCGCCTGCTCATCAACCGACTCAAATCGTTGGGCATCGCGGGGCAGACAGTCGGGGTTCTGTGTGACCACGGCCTTGAGTTTTGCCAGCATTTCATCGGGTGTCAAAAATTGCTCGTCTTGGCCTGACTCCAACACCACAAACGCGTCGTTTTGATACAGCCTAAAATTGGACATAATAGATGACAGTTATAACCTAATGAAGAACTTAGCCGTACTGCTTTCATTCAAGCAGTTTGAATCGCCCAATACCACTTTGGCTAGCGCATCCTGTGACTACTGACTCTCTTTGGGGTCATTCCCCGCACCTTAGGGCGGAATACTAGCCAGAGCCTGCCCCATAGTTTCATACCTTTGATTGTTGTTGCCGTCCTGACCTATGGCAAGCGTTGTTTTTGAACGGGTGACCAAGCGCTTTAATGACACCATTGCCGTGAACGCCTTCAATTTAGCCATTGAGGATGGCGAATTTCTGGTCTTAGTGGGGCCATCTGGCTGCGGCAAGACCACGTCACTGCGAATGCTGGCTGGCCTGGAACCGATCACAGACGGTAGTATCTACATCCAAGGGCGGCGAGTTAATGGGCTATCGCCTAGAGATCGCAATGTGGCGATGGTGTTTCAGTCTTATGCGCTTTATCCCCACATGTCGGTGTATGAAAACATGGCATTTAGCCTAGAACTTCAGAGGCTGTCGCGAGCTGAGATTCGTCAACGGGTGCAGATTGCTGCTAAACAGATGGGCATTACCGACCTCCTGACTCGAAAACCCAGCGAACTTTCAGGCGGTCAACGTCAACGTGTGGCGGTGGGGCGAGCTATCGTGCGCGACCCAGCAGTGTTTCTGATGGATGAGCCCCTTTCAAATTTAGACGCCCAGCTCCGCATGCAGGCCAGAACTGAAATTAGTAAGCTGCATCAGACGTTGGGCAGCACGTTTGTCTATGTGACCCATGACCAAGTTGAAGCGATGACAATGGGCACCCGGATTGCGGTCATGAATCATGGAATATTGCAGCAGGTTGCTCCCCCCAAACAACTCTATACCGATCCGGCTAATGTTTTTGTGGCAGGGTTTATTGGCAGCCCCGCGATGAATTTGTTTGAGGCGATGCTGGTGCGGCAGGATGGCCAGCTATTGTTAACTGGTGAGGGCTTTCAGTTTGAGGTGCCTCATTGGGGGCGTCAGCTAGGGCGATCGCCCTACGATGCCTATATTGGCCGCCGCGTGATCGTGGGCATTCGCCCTGAAGCCATTTATGACCCCAATTTTGTGCCCATGGGGACTGCAACAACGCCCATCTTTGCCACTATTACGGTGATTGAGACGATGGGCAATGAAATCATTGTCTACTTTAAGCCCGTTTGTGCGCTCACTCCATCTGATGAATTAATTGCTCGCGTTGATCGGCGATCGCCCCTACAGCCTGGTCAAGCCGCATCCATGGCGATGGATCTGAGCACTATTCATGTGTTTGACCTCGAAACGCACCAGCGAATTGAACCGCAACCTTAACATTGCCCATCGGTTTACTTCTGAATTGGTGGATAGTCGATAGGATTGGCATAACGTCTCTTAGAAAAGTAGCGTGAATCTAACTCGTCCTCAAACGCCAACACCGCCCCACCGCCCTGGAGAGATGGCAGCACTGCAGCACCCTCAAATCGTGAGCCTGCGGGTTAAGCTCCTGATTGGGTTTAGTCTGGTATTTAGTGTGGTGTTTGCGGGCGCTTTCTACTGGTTTTATACATTCACTACCGATAAAACCATTTCACGCCTCCGAGACGACTTGCGCTCGACCCTGTCTGGGGCTGTGGCAGGGCTGGATGTTGACGAACTCATGGATCTCTACGAAACTGGGGAGCCCAATGCCGCTGGGTTTTCCAACGACCCACGCTATCTCAACCAGATGGCCTGGCTGCAAACGGTCAAAAACATCGAACCACGAGCATGGCTGTATTCTTATGTGGTTGATCAGCCTGCTAATAATCGCCGCGTGGGGTCACCTGCCGTCTCATCAGATAGGCTAGAAACCATCTATCTGGTTGATTTATGGGCAGCATATGATCCGTCGAAAGCCGTTCGGTTTCTAGAACCCGACCAAACCAGCTCGCGATCGCTCCAGGTGCTAGCTGAAGGCAAACTAGTCGAAGAATCTCGCATTTATGAAGATGAGTGGGGCTCTTGGATTTCAGCCTTCGCCCCCTTAAGAAATGGTGATGGCGAAATTGTTGCGATTCTTGGGCTTGATATCGAAGCAGATTATTTACTACAGCTCCAGAATAGGATTCGTCAGCGGGTGCTAATTTCATTTATTATCACTTATGGCATTTTATTTGCGCTCATTTATGTGCTCTCTGGGGTGCTGACTCACCACTTGTCAGAGCTGACGCGCTCAGCCGAGCAAATTGCTGCCGGAAACTATACGCTCGAATTGCCGCTGACTCGTTCAGATGCGGCTTCAACATCTTCGTCGCAGTCACCGATTCGGTATATCTGGGATTCGATCACCGCATATATTGCCGGGTCTCCTGATGAAATGAATACCCTGGCGCAAGTTTTTGAAGGCATGGTCGAGAGCATCCGCGCCCGCGAGCAGATGATTCGTGAGGGCAAGCAAGTTGAAGATGAAATTCGTCAAGCGCTCCAGGTTGAACGCGAGCTTAATGAGCTCAAATCTCGATTTGTCTCAATGGTTTCCCATGAGTTTCGCACCCCTTTGACGGTGTTGAGAACCTCGATTGAGCTACTAGAAAACTATGGTCACCTGACCACAGATGAGAAACGCCATGAATATTTCAAACGCATTCGAGCGGCGATCGCCACGATGACCCAATTGCTCGAAGATGTGCTGGTCGTGGGCAAAGCAGAAGCTGGAAAACTTGAGTTTAAGCCAAATCTGATGGATTTGGAGCTGTTTTGCCAAACGATTATTGAAGAAATCAAGCTAAGCCTGAACTCAGAAAGGGCGATCGCCTTCACCACACTCGGCAACTGCCGTGAAATCTGCGCCGATCAAAATCTTTTGCGCCCAGTGTTGACCAATCTGCTCTCCAATGCGGTTAAATATTCAGCGGTCGAGCAGCCTATCAGCGTGCAGTTGAGTTGCCAAACGGATACCATTCTGATCAAAATTCAAGACTGGGGCATTGGCATCCCGAAAGACGACCAGGCTCACTTGTTTGAGCTATTCCACCGAGCTAAAAACGCCGAAAGCGTCCGAGGCACTGGCTTGGGGCTAGCGATTGTCAAACAATGCCTGAATCATCATCAAGGTCAGATTAGGTTTGAAAGTCAGGTCGGTGTGGGTACGACCTTTACCGTACACTTACCTCGCCATCCTCAAATTGAGTGAGACCGATATTATCTGGCCTAGAGTGGGGCTTTCATATAGTCGGGTTCATTGCCTGCTTTCCACTTGATGTTGCAGCCAATGCTCGGCTTTTGCACTGGCGACACCAACTGATGTGACAACATGGCGTCTAGTGCTGCCCGCACATCATGGCCATCTGTAGGTTGGTCATTGCCGGGGCGGCTGTCGTCAAGCTGACCGCGATAGACCAGCGTTTGAGCCTGATCAAACACAAAGAAGTCGGGTGTGCAAGCAGCGCGATAGGCTTTGGCCACCGCTTGCGTTTCGTCATAGCATACCGGAAATGCTAGCTGGAGTTCTGTGGCCATGGCCTTGAGATGCTCAGGAGCATCGCTGGGGTATTTCTCAACATCGTTAGCACTGATTGCCACTATGCCGACCCCTCGTTTGACATAGTCTTGAGTGAGACGAGCCAATTCGGGCTTGATGTGCTTGACAAACGGGCAATGCTGACACAAGAAGATCACCAGTAAGGCGGGGCGATCGCCAAAGGTTGATAGCGAAATCATTTGCCCTGAGACCACATCAGGTAATGTGAACGCAGGAGCGGGAGTACCCAGCTCTAGCATGGTTGAGGGGGTTAATGCCATGATGCCTCCTTAACAAGATTAAGCAACGTCTGGGTTTAAACTAGCGCAGCGTTAGATCAGTTTGCATTGGCCATGATGGCGCAGCACATGGTCACACAGCACCAGTGCTACCATCGCTTCGACCATGGGCACAGCACGCGGCAACACGCAGGGGTCATGACGACCTTTGGCTGCCAGCACGGTGGCTTCCCCGTCTGTAGTGACTGTGCGCTGTTCTTTGCGAATGGTGGCGGTTGGCTTGAAGGCGACCCGCAGCACAATGGTCTCGCCATTACTGATGCCTCCCTGCACTCCGCCAGAGCGATTGGTGACGGTGCGAAGGCGACCGCTGTCGTCAGTATAAAATTCGTCGTTATGCTCGATGCCTGTGAGCAAGGTGCCCGCAAAACCGGAGCCGATTTCAAAGCCTTTGCTCGCCGGAAGCGACATCACCCCTTTAGCCAAATCGGCTTCGAGCTTATCAAATACAGGTGCCCCCAGACCTCGGGGCACGTTGCGAGCCACGCACTCGACCACGCCCCCAATTGAGTTGCCATCGCGCCCAATTTGCTCAATCAGTTCAATCATACGGTCGGCGCATTCGATATCGGGGCACCGGACGATGGTGCTCTCGACCTGCTCAGCTGTGACGAGGTCTGGATCGACTACGCCTTCGAGATCTTTGATGCGCTTGACGTAGCCAATGATCTCCGTGTTGGCCACCTGCCTGAGAATTTTCTTGGCGATCGCCCCTGCGGCTACCCGACCAATGGTTTCTCGAGCTGAGGAGCGCCCGCCCCCTTGCCAGTTGCGAATGCCGTATTTAGCGTCATAGGTTGCATCCGCATGGGATGGGCGATATTTCTGCGCCATCTCGTCATAGTCTTGAGAGCGAGCATCTCGATTACGAACCAAAATGGCGATCGGCGTTCCCAAGGTTTTGCCTTCAAAGACGCCCGAAAGAATCTCGCAGGTGTCTGTCTCGTTGCGAGGCGTTGTAATCTTACTCTGCCCCGGACGGCGTCGATCCAGATCCGCCTGAATCTCTTCAGCAGAGATCTCTACCCGAGGCGGACACCCATCTAGAATGACACCAACGCCACCCCCATGAGATTCGCCAAAGGTCGTCACCCGAAATAAATGCCCAAACGTATTTCCCATACCCTTAACTTGAAACCGCCCATGAGCGATTATTGCAGCAATTGGCTCACCGCGTCTTATTTTTGCTTGAGGACAAGGTGCTAGTCTTCTTCACGTCCAATCAATTCTGGATATTGTCCTGTAATTGGCAGCGCTTTCACCTCAGCCGTCGAAATGTGGCCGACATAAAATGCACCGGGCTCAATATCCAGAGAGCTGGCGGTGACATCCCCTTCAATGCGAGCCGTGCGACTCAGGCTCAGCCGCCCCTCTACAATAACGCGCGCCTTAATCACCCCATGCACAATTAAGTTGTGAGCCCGCAGTTCAGGGCCTTCGACCAGTCCCGTCTGTGAGATTTCCATATCTCCCAGCACTTCAACAGTTCCATGCACCACGCCATCAATCCGTAAACCGCCCTCTACATGGAGGCTGCCTTGAAACTCACTGGTGGCCCCAAGATACGTCAGGGAACTGGATCGTTTCCGCCTAAACATTTGGGATCTCCTCAGGGTGAATGCATGAATAATGCGTTAACACGGGTTAACAATCAGTCTAATGGGTCTAATTCAGTCTAAGTAGTCTTGCGGATCAACGGTCTGCTCACCTTGATAGACCGTGTAATGGAGATGAGGCCCCGTTGAACGCCCGGTATTGCCCAGGTAGCCAACAATCTGACCTCGCTCAATCTGATCACCCTGACTGACATTGGTTTCAGACATGTGAGCGTACAGTGTCCGATAGCCATAGCCATGATTCACAACCACATGATAACCGTATCCTCTTGACCATTCTGCCTTTTCAATCACACCCGATGCTGTGGCCTGAATGGGTGTCCCGATTGGGCCTGGAAAATCGATGCCATTGTGAAATTCATATCCTCGCCCAAACGGGTTGCGACGAGGGCCAAACTCCGATGAAACTCGTAGTTTGTTGGCGACGGGAGCCCCTTTAGGTCGTGCTTCTGCTCGGTCAGCTTCCTCATTCAGGGTTTCGGTGAGGGCCGGTTTGACCCGCCGATGGAGATGGGCTGACAGCTCTGGCAGTCGATTCTTGGCAAGCTTCAGCAGTGTTTCTGGCTGGAGCTGGACGCTAATGCCTCCTTGAGGATCGGGCGATCGCTCTTCAGAAACTTCGGCAGCGCCATCAGCCATCCCGGCTCGTTCTCGCAGCGCATTAATTTCAGCGTCGAGTGTGTCTAAATCTTGAATTACCTCATTGGCGGCTTCACTGAGTTCATAATTTCTCTGCGCCAAATCATGATTTTTTTGCTGTAGTGAATAAATAACTGAGCCTAACCCAATGATGGGGGCGGTTAAGACAACAGCCAACAAAATCAGCACTGGAACCGGCCGAATCGCCAGAGTCAAAGACGATTGCCCCGGAGGTGCAATCAGAACCGTATAACTTTTAGGAGTCCGACGACGCATTTAATCTCACTCTATCTGCCGTGCAGCATCATACCAAATTCAGGGGATCATTAACGCATGGGGAATTATCAGATTGTTCTAATCGTGAATCAAGACGCAATCGTGACCTCTTAAACTGCCGCGATCGCCCTGATTTTAGGGAGATGCCGAGATATCTTCCATGCAGGTTTCCCTGAAGTTCTTATTACAAATTCCTCCGGTCTTTAGCACTCTTAATCTGTCTTGATGCCTATCAGGAACGAGTGTTGTAGGCTCAAAAAGTTCCATTGAAAAAACTTATGAAAGCAGCCGATTTAGCAATTGTTCTGCTATGTAAGCGTAGGTACAAAATTCGATGAATATAGCGCGCCAGTCATAGCGCGGGGATCTTTATTTTGTGGTCATTACATATACGCCATCCCAGGTGTCGGGTGGCGAATGTTTGAGATAATTGCGCGATCGCTTTAAGAAGGTTTTAGTCGCGCGATCGTTTTCTCGTAAGCATTTAGCCTGCTCAAAAATCTGAATGGCGCGTTCAAAGTTGCGGTTAGTGTAGGCAATACGACCTGCCTGATAGAGTTCGAGAAATTCTTGGGTTATGTCATTGAGCGGGTCATGGCGATCGCCAATCAGCTCATAAATATTAATCGGCTTCAGCTTACCCTTGACACAGATGCGGTCTAGCTCTCTCACCCAAACGCGATCGCGGCAGAGTTCATAGGTAAACTCACTCAAGATAATGTCACAGCCCGCATGGTCGGTGGTGCCATACTGCTTGGTCAGCCCTTCCAGTCGCGAACTAATATCTACACCATCGCCGATGACGGTATAGTCCATCCGCTTTTGCGATCCGATATTGCCAGAAACAACCTCTCCTGAGCTGATGCCAATGCCAATCTTAATCTTCATTGTGTCGGGGCGAGAGCGGTTAAACTCGGCTAAGCGATGGCGCATATCTAACGCCGACTGTACTGACATCAGCGCATGATTTTCAAGCGGCAGTGGCGCACCAAAGACAGCCATCAGCGCATCGCCAATAAATTTATCGAGGGTGCCTTGGTGGTTAAAGACTGCTTCGACCATGGCCTCAAAATAGCTATTCAGTAGCGAGACAACCTCGACGGCTTCTAGCGTTTCGGTAAGTGAGGTATAGCCACGAATATCGGAGAATAAAATCGTCACGTCTTTGCGCTCGCCCACCATCAAATCATCGCCCAACGCCATCACCCG
This sequence comes from uncultured bacterium, assembly GCA_964502605.1. Lineage (GTDB taxonomy): Bacteria > Cyanobacteriota > Cyanobacteriia > CAZCXK01 > CAZCXK01 > CAZCXK01. The sequence goes on along the minus strand of CAZCXK010000020.1, from coordinate 10,215 downwards.
TTCTGCGACATCGGGGGTCATATAGCGATACATGGTCGCCTTCATCCGCTTTTCCTGGCTGATGTCTTCTAGCACGACCAACCCTCCCCGCACGCCCCCTTCTGGGTTCGTCAGCGGATTGACCGTCAAATTAACACTGCGCTCAATCTCGCAAATCTGATCGCGACTGATCCGTTCTATATGCCCGTTAGCCCCATTAGCACTGTAGCCCTCTGCTGGTCGAGCATTCCAGAGAATAAACTGGTCAGTCTGGGTGCGATCGCACACCGCAAAAACTCGCGGTTCTAGGGGTTCACTAAACGTTGCCACCTCAGGTTGTCGTCCAGGTCTACGGTCAGGGGCGATCGTTGCACCCAAGCCTCTAAGCCCAACTCCATGCAGCGCCGCGTCTAAATGAATGTGCTCAGGGTAATCAAAGAGGCCGATAGTTAAGCTTTGCTCTGGGATGTATTGGCGAGCCGCATGATGCAGACTGTCTTCCAACCGCAGCTTGAGATTGTCAATGGGGATCGCATCCCAAACCAGTCGTCCTAAGAGCTTTTGTCGCCACAAAACTTGGTGATAGCGGCCATATTCGCCGTGCAGTGGACACCCTAACAGGTCGAGCGCTGCATCGTTAATGGTCACAATCTTGCCCTGCATATCAGTAGAAATCACCGCATCAGACAAACTTTCTAACACATCTTTCTGATACTGGCGCTCTTGCAACACACTTTCAAACAGTTGAGCATTCTCTAGGGCGATACCCGCTTGAATGTTGAATGCCCGCATAAATTCCTCATCTGACTGGGTAAAGCCGCCTTGATGCTTATTGATCAGCTGGGTGACCCCAATCAGATCCCCTGTGGAGTTAAAAACGGGCATACAAAGAATGTTGCGTGTCAGATAGCCCGTACGCTGGTCGGTGCTCGGGTCAAATCGCGGATCTTCGTAGGCATTAGGAATGTTGAGAATTTCTCCTGTTGAGGCGACGTAGCCTGCAATCCCCTTTTTGGCAGAAATGCGAATGTCCATCATGGTGGTGCCATCCGCTTTAGCCACCCGTGACCACAACTCATCCTGGTCTTGATCGAGCATAAATAGAGTGCTGCGATCAGCCTGCATGAGTTTACGAGCTTCGTCCATGACAGCCTGCAAGGTTTTCTCTAAATCAAGACTTTGTGCCAAACATGAGGCGGCCTTAAGTAGAGCGTTGACGCCTCGCTGATTGCGAGCCGCAATATAGAAGGAGTTACAGCTCTCTAGAATGATCCCGATGGAGGCGGCAAATTCTCGAAACATGCGCTCATCATCAGTATCAAACGGGACGTCGGTCAATTTGTTTAGCAGTTGCACGACAGCGACCACTTGGTTCTTGGTGCTGAAGATCGGCATACAGAGGATATTACGAGTTCGATAGCCCGTTTGCTTATCAACCTGTCGATTAAATAAGGGATGGCTATATGCATCAGGAATGTTGAGATAGTTTCCTGTTGTGGCGACATGGCCAGCGATCCCCGCGTTAAGCGGAATACGAATCTCAAGAGATTCTTCGCCCTTGCCTTGGGCAATTTTTGACCAGAGTTGTTCGCGCTCAGTGTCCACGAGAAAAATTGTGGTGCGATCGGCCTGAAGAATCTGCCCAATTTTGAGGGTAAACGCTTCTAAAATCTGCTCTAGCATGGTCTCCAGAGCTTCATTGTTGATCATGTCGATCGCCTGGAGGAAATGCTCAAACTCTTTCGTAATCTGGTCGAGCAGGCTAATGAATTGGGGAACGGGTAAATCTTTGACGCGGTGGGTCAGGTCGCTTTTCCGATCAACCTGTGACAGGGTTGCCAGCATGCTGCTAGAGGTGGATGTCATGATAGTACCGTTTCAGGACGACACGAGTGTTGCATCACGCAACATTAAACAGGCAATATCATCCACTCAGTCCCGTTGACTCAGCCCCGTCGATTTAAGCGCGACAGATTCTCAGCCTCAAGACAGGTAAACTTGGCATCTCAGCTCAAAAGCATCGTAAAGGTAACGTCTCGTTATACAGCGGCAAACTACGTCTTCAAACTCTGATTTCGCGAGATGCAAGAGATGAGTAGATGAACTGACTAAAGAAACACATGGTAGACGCTGCTTTCCTGACACGTCGGGTAATACACCCAAGACACCCTGAAATTTCTGGTGTAGTAACGATTCGCATTAAGGGGTTCAGATCGTGAAAACTAGCCAATGCGATCGCCCTAATGATCCCATTTATAGATGGGAGATTGGGTCAATATCTTGTAACTATCTCTCTATGATAGAGCCAACATAGAACAGTGCTATATAATTGCTCGTCTCAAATCACTCCACATTTCTGAGCCTCTCAGGCTAACTAATCAGAGCCAAACTCTCCAGATTTTCGTAAACTCCAGGTGAAGGAAGGGATGGAGTGATAAAAAATTATAAAAATGAGTCCAACAGGCTGACATTAGGATCAAAACATATGCTTGACTAGATACTAATTTGCCTGCAATTCTTCATATGGCGATCTCAGCGCCATATCATCTCAGCACCAGTCTTAGCGACACATTTTTAGACATCACACGTCAGTCATGAGCGTGGCTTACGAATTTTTAACGAGTACTACTGCCCGAATTGTATGAACCCCCGAACAATTCTTCTCCGTGGACGAATGATGCTTTTAATCGCTTTAGGGCTATCAGGATTAGTAGCATTTGAGATGCGCCACGATATTGTGGCGGCACGTGAGCTGATGCAAGTGCCGACTGAGCAGCGATCGCCAATTTCCCAAACTCAGCCCCAGGGTTTGGTTCAGAGAGATCTGGCAGCTATATCTCCGTCACAGCCGTCCCATCAGCCGTCGCAGTTGCTAGGTACTGATGCGAGGCAGGCTGCTGTTGCTATTGATGCTCAGCCCAGGCGTGATGGCATAGAGCCCAATGTCTCGCAAGCTGACACAACAGAGCTAGCAACGGTGGTGTGGGCTGGCGCATCATTCCCGGTTGAGAATTTTCAAGCCTACACCTCGCCGTTTGGCTATCGACAATCTCCTGATGGCTCATATCGTCAGGAATTTCATTATGGTCTCGATATGGCTGCACCCAATGGCAGCTATATTCGTAACTGGTGGTCAGGTCAGGTGGTCGAGGTGTCGGACGATAGCAACTGTGGCACCTCAGTTGTAGTTGAGTCGGGAGAATGGCTACACATCTATTGCCATATGCGAGGCCATGTTGAAACCCAGGGCGGCAATCGCTATTTAATCGATCGGGACGCGGGGATTCAAATCTGGGAGGGGCAGCAAATTGTTGCGGGTGCCCGGATTGGCCGTGTTGGCATGACCGGACGCACCACTGGGCCTCATCTCCACTGGGGATTGAAATATCAAGAAAACTGGGTTGACCCGGCTTTGGTACTGCGAGCCATGTATGCTGGGCAGCAATCTGCCTCTCGCCAACAAAACTAAATTGGCTGCTGTGAAAGCCCCATGCCGTCGTCGTAGCTCGATGCTAAAAAACTGGTCATCTAAAACCCTCTGAAGATTCGCTTCGCTGAGCTGCAAAGATATCTTCATCTTCAGAGGGGAAACTTCAGAGGGGAAACTCGATAGAACCTTGCACGTATCACTTGTTGGATAGCATGAGCTGATGCTCTGGTAAGGTTGCATGGTCGGCAACGATACGACGAAATTCATCGCCGTTGATGGTTTCTTTGTCGAGCAGCAAGTCTGCTAGACGCTCAATGAGCTGGCGATTTTCACGAATGATATGTCGCGCTTTTTCATAGCATTGAAAGACAATCGTGCGAATTTGGCGATCGATTTTAACGGCCATTTCTTCGGAATAATCTGGTGCTTGATTGACCAAATCTCGACCTAAAAACACTTCGCTCCCAGCGCTTTCCATGGCAAATGCGCCCAGATCAGACATGCCATACTGAGTCACCATGCGGCGGGCATAATCGGATACGGCGCGAAGATCGCCAGACGCCCCTCGCGTCACTTCAGCGTGGCCAAAAATTTCTTCTTCAGCAGCGCGTCCGCCTAAGTAAACCGTGATCAGATCGAGCAACTCGGCTCGGCTCTGGAGGCCATCATCAACCCCTTCACTGCTAAGGAGAGGTTTGGCAAAGCCACCGATGCCCCCTGAGCGGGGAATGATCGTCACTTTATCAAGGGGGTCAGTATGGTCTAGCAGCGTCATCAGGAGAGCATGGCCAAGCTCGTGGTAAGCGATGAGTCGCTTTTTCTTGCTATCCATTAATGGGTTGAGCGTCATCCCAATTGTGACGCGGTCGATCGCATCTTCAACCTCAATCGTTGAAATCGCATCCTTGCGCCGCCGCGCTGTTAAAATGGCGGCCTCGTTGAGCATATTAGCGAGGTCTGCCCCTGAAAACCCTGGAGTGCGTTGGGCGATCGCATCGAGAGAGACATCACCAGCCAGCTTCTTATTACGGGCATGCACCTCTAAAATGCCAAGGCGGCCATTGTATCCCGGCAAATCGACAGTGACTTGGCGATCAAACCGACCGGGGCGCAACAGCGCTGAATCGAGCACATCAGGACGGTTTGTGGCGGCGATGATAATAATTCCAGTGTTATTTTCAAAGCCATCCATCTCTGTGAGCAGCTGGTTGAGGGTTTGTTCTCGCTCATCATTGCCCCCGCCAATTCCCGTGCCTCGCTGACGACCTACGGCGTCGATTTCGTCGATAAAGATGATGCAAGGGGCGCTTTCCTTGGCTCGTTTGAACAGGTCTCGAACGCGAGATGCACCCACGCCGACAAACATTTCTACAAATTCAGATCCTGAAATGCTGAAGAATGGCACACCTGCCTCGCCTGCGATCGCCTTGGCGAGTAGGGTTTTCCCAGTGCCGGGAGGGCCGATTAGCAACACACCATTGGGAATGCGGGCTCCAACAGCCGTGAAGCGTTCGGGTTGCCTGAGAAATGACACCACCTCTTGCAGTTCTTCTTTGGCTTCTTCGATGCCCGCCACATCATCAAATAAGACGCCTGTTTTGGCTTCCATCTGAAACCGAGCCTTCGATTTGCCAAAATTCATGGCTTGACCTGACCCACTGCTCGATCGCCGCAGAATCAGCACTAACCCGCCGATAACGAGGAAGGCAATCAGAGCATTTGTGACTAACCAGGCGATCGCGCTGCTGTCGGCAGAGTTTTCGACCTCAAGCTCGACGCCGTTGTTGCGAGCGGCTTCAATGAGCTCAGGGTTGCGATCGCCCCCAAATAAGGTCACTTCTCTCAAATCATCAGGGTTGGTCTGATTTTTTAACTCGACCTGAGCAATTCCTCGAGTCGAATCAAGTTCAATGCGAGAGACTTCGCCGGCCTGAATCTTTTCCAACAGATCGCTGTATGTCAATGGGTCAGGCCCGGACTGAGCAGCTGCCGGACTGAGCGGCAACGCGCTTTGTACTAGCATCCACGCTGCTGCGATGGTTCCAGTGATCACGGATGACTTAATGGGCGATCGCACAAGGCTGTTCTGCTTCCCAAACTGCTTCATAAACCTGAACTTCTGGCTAAATATGAACGGTTGAGTAACCTGATATCGTTTCACTCGATGCACCTCATCTGTCGATATGAGTTGCATATCTGCATTTGCTGTATGTCTAGTTTAGCTTCCCTCATTAGAAGACCTCCAGGATCTCAGTGAAAGGAAACCTTAATATCCTCAATCCTCAGAACTTCAGAAGAACTTCAGAGCTATTGGCAGAGCCAAATTTTGGGAGTTACACGAAAGCTCTGTATGGCAATCCAGATCATCTAGAACGCCCCTATAAAACGCTGATACGCTCATGAAACAACCCCCCATACAACTAGACGCTCCGACAGCACACACTGCACCTTAAATTCATAGCAAATCTGCTAACACAGATTTTTTACTCGTAGTCATAACGAATTCACTTTAAGCTATCCTGGTTAATAGGATTGCAAGTTGCACAAGGCTGCAGTTTGTATTGGGATGATTTTGTCATCATCAGTCAGTTTTTAAAATTAGCAACTTGACGGGAAAGTGCGCTGTGTGGCATCAGGCTCACTATTCGTCAGAATTGCTTGATGTAACAGTAGGAATTAGAAGAGGTTGGTGAAATGGTGAACATTGTTGGCATTGGCGGCAGCTTACGGGACAAGTCGTATAGCCAGCTAGCATTGCAAGTCGCCCTTCAGCGGGTTGAATTATTAGGGGCATCAGTTCAGCTGTTAGATCTAAGAGAGATGCATCTGCCCTTTTGTCATGGCGGAGATGACTATTCAGGATATCCAGATGTGGCGCGACTGCAGCAAACCGTGAAAGCTGCGGATGGGCTGGTGTTAGCAACACCGGAATATCACGGCGGCGTCAGCGGCGTGCTCAAAAACAGCCTTGATTTGATGAGCTTTGATGAACTTTCTGATAAAGTCGTTGGATTGATTAGTATTTTAGGCGGTCAAAGCAATAGCAATGCCCTCAATGATCTGCGAATCATCATTCGCTGGGTGCATGGATGGGTCATTCCAGAGCAGATTGCCATTGGACGCGCCTGGAGCGCATTTGGGGAAGATGGCAAGATTTTAGATGAAAAACTATCTGAGCGGTTTGACCAGTTTGCTCAAAGCTTGGTTGACAATACGCGGAAGCTGCGGGGCCTGACAAACTAGGAGATGACTGCCCAGCTTGAAGCCATTGACTTGAGGCCATTGATGAGGTGTAAGCAAGATCAGCGCAATAGGTGGAGTTTTGGCTGGTAGCTGGTTGTGATCAAGCCTTTGAGTCAGGCCACAACAGGCGCACAGCCATCAGCGCAAACCCAATCGCCGCGATCGCCTTCACCCATCGCAGGGGCAAGACTTGTGCTGTGCCTTCTCCAATGAGCACTCCCAAGCAGCTTGCTAGCAATAAAGCTGCCGAGGCTCCTAAAAATACAGCTCGCAGGGATTTTGAATTGCTGCTAAGGGCGATCGCCGCGAGTTGGCTCTTATCACCCAATTCGGAAATAAATACTGTGACAAAGCTCAGACTGAGGAGATTCCAATCCATATCTGTCTAACCTAGTGCTGTTTAACCTGGTATTGATGCCAACGAGTATTGATGCCAGCACGCCCTGCAATCAATCGCAGCCATCATAGATGCACGACATCCCACAACATCAGTAATGAGATGATCAGCAAAATGCAGGCTGTCGTCGTTTCTAGTGACTTGAGAGAAACCCGTTTGGATAACCACCGACCCACCAGCACCCCCAAAAGACTGGTCAACACTAGTGCAAACCCCGCGCCCAAAAACACAACCCAGGGAGATCGCGACTCTGCACTCATCAGCAAGGTAGTCACCTGAGTTTTATCTCCGATTTCTGCTAGAAAAATGGTGACAAACGTAGATAGAAAAATGCGAAACTCACCCGCATAGTGAGATAAGACAAATCGCTTAGCCTGCTTCGGTTGAGACGACAGCTCTGGCTCGTAATTCTGTGATGAGAGGGAGATGTCGGATTCGAGAGAACCAGACGGCGAATTCTTCAACGGGTCGTGAGACAAGGGACGGCTAACAGGTATGACATTCACAAGCGGTGGCAAGCGGTGTTCAATTTCATATTTGTTTCATTTTATCCTGCATGGGCTCGCAAAAATCAAGCTGTAGACAAATGTTGGCTCAGATTTTGTCTCAGATTCATGATGATATGAAGCCGCAAATGAGCTGACAAAGGTTAAAGACCTGTCTCGCGCTGAAATCGAAGGAGTTCTAGGCTGCGATCGCCATGCACCGCTGTAATCTGATCACAACAGCATTCAATGGCAAAGTCATTTAAATCGGCTGGGTCAACATCATAGAGCTCTTGAAAGATATCAGCCTCAACCCGACAAAATCGAGGACGCTCCTCGTAGATGCGACATTCACGGGTTGCGGGGTCAAAGTTAATGCACCAACCGTCGTCTCCAACTAGACTCAGGTAATGATCCATATCTTGAGGAGACAAATACAAATCTAAATCAGGGCGATCGGCAGGCTCAAGATGACAACATGCTCCACACCCTTTAATACAGCGCCAAGTCGCCATTTGATTAATGGGTTTCCTCTAGAACAATTAAAATTATGAAACCATAAAAGTTTCAATTAAATTTTCAAGAATGATAGACGATATGCTAAGCCTAACATTTTGATTCTATCTTAGATTGGATATGGGTCTAAGATCACGGTGTTTGGAGCCAGAAATTCTTATTTTAGGAAGTAGTTGATTAAAGCCAGCATCAACACCACGGTTCCTGTCCACTTCAAGTAATTGATCTGCAACGCGATGTTCGACCACGTTTTCGGGAGCAAAGTCTCACTCCATCGTGCTAGAAGTCTAGTCTATCTAACGCGAATGGATCTCATTTTTTCTAGCTAGTGCAGAGTCACCGCTTAATTTTAGGGTAACGCTTTGGCCCGTAGTTAGCGCTTCAGCGCTAAAGCACTGACTACCAAACCTAATTTTTAGTTGTGACGCAGCACTAGGTTTAGAATTGTGCTGACGAACAAGCTCTACTCAGAAAGCACTTTCTTTTTCTTCAAAAACATGCATAATGCATACATGTTTCAGGACAGAAGAGTTGCCTTTACTACTGCATGATAGATGACGAACGAACCCTGAATCTCTTGGGCGCGCTGGCGCTCAGCATTGTAGATGCCTTAAATACTGTAGTTGAAGCTGAGACCGGGTATGGGGGTGAAACTCCGGCTGCCCTAGTGACGTTAGGTGCAGAACCAGGGCTCTCGATTAATGCATTACGGCAAATTTTGAGCCTTTCCCATCCTGGAACCGTGCGACTGATCGATCGCCTGGAATCCCAAGGTCTGGTGGAGCGCCGAGCTGGCGTGGATGGTCGAACACTGGCTTTATTTCTCACCGAGGCAGGCTGGGAAAGACGCAGAGCCATTCTGATGGAGCGGCAACAGCAACTGCAACTAGTGGTTAACTCCTTGACGCATACTGATCGGAAGCAGTTGACGCGGCTCTTGGAGAAGATGTTGACCGCAATGACGACCAGTGAGTTACGTGCGTTTGCCATCTGTCGTCTTTGTGAGGAAGCCGTCTGTCCGGGCGATCGCTGCCCTGTCGAACAAAAATATTGTCAAATGATGGAACCATGAATCCAATTGCCATGGCCTTGAGCTACGCTTTTTGCTGGGGAGTTGGGGTCACCTTGACCAAAATAGCGCTCTCAGAAATTCCCGCAACAACGCTTTTGATAATTCAACTCCTTTCCAGCGTTCTATTTCTGATGACAGTGTGTTACCTGAGCGATCGCCCGTTTCCTGTTTCCTGGCATCGTCTTCAGCAAGGTGCCGCCGGAGTATTTGAACCTGCTTTAGCGTATATGTTTGGTATTTTTGGCGTGCAAATGACAACAGCCAGCAACACGGTTCTAATTGGGTCATCAGAAGTAGTTCTGACCATTTTATTTGCAGCAGTTTTTCTCGGCGAAAGATTAACGTCCATCAAACTCCTCCTCTCAGGTGTCAGCTTCTCAGGCGTCTTATTGCTGATGCTTCAGGATACTCAAGGTACAGGTTATTCGTCGTTTGTCGGTGACGCTCTCGTGTTGATGGGCACAATCTTTGCAGTCTTTTATGTTCTCTTTAGCAAGAAGCAAATTGAATCAGCCGATCCTTTACACCTCACGACCTCGCAGCAATTAGTTGGCTTGATAGTGACCCTATTCTGCTTTGGGATATTGTCAATCATTAACCCTAACTATGAGGTAGATGCGACCGGGATTTCATTGCCGTTTTGGTTGCTTGCTATCGGGTCAGGAATTATGCAGTATGCGTTGGCATTCTTGCTATATCTAATTGCCTTGCAGACTATCCCAGTGAGCCATGCTGCGTTTTATGTGGCGCTGATTCCTGTCTTTGGTGTTGCTAGTGCCATGGTGATGATTGGTGACCAACCGAGCCCAGCCCAGTGGATAGGTGGATTATTGGTCGTGGGATCGTCTTACTATGCCAGCAAGTTAACGACCTCTTAGACTATGTTGAAGGTGTGATGCGATCGCAGACAACCAGAGTTTGATTGACTGAAAGGTGGCGATCGCTGCCCGGTAGTGCCTCAACCTGATGTGAGATTGATAGAAGTAGAGAGGCTCATTAACTAGAATTCACGTGATGGAATGCCCGCTGTGTGGTCATAGCAACGCCCATAAACACGGCAAGATATCCAATGGTCATCAACGCTATCTTTGTC
>CAZCXK010000019.1:56962-60590 GCA_964502605.1 uncultured bacterium | reverse complement strand
AGCACTGCCCTCCGGTGACATGGTCGCCGTCATGGCCGATGCCGCTACGGTCAATGCGGCCATTGCCTCTGATCCTGAGGTGGCGATCGCCGCCATCAACGGTCAGCAAAATATCGTCATCTCTGGGCCTGCCGACCACCTAGCTGCAATCGTTTACGCCTTAAATCATCACGGCATCCTAACCACTCCGCTTCAGGTCTCCCATGCCTTCCATTCACCCATGATGCAGCCCATGCTGGCAGAGTTTGAGCCGGTAGCTCGTCAGGTGACTTATGCGATGCCCCAGATTCGCCTAGTCTCCAATCTCACCGGCAAATTGGCCGACGACGCGATCGCCACCCCCAGTTACTGGTGCCGCCACATCTGCGAGCCCGTGCAGTTTGCAGCTGGCATCACAACGCTCAAGCATCTGGGCTATGAGGTGTTTTTAGAATGTGGCGCAAAACCAATCTTGGTGAGCATGGCCAAGCAAGACAAAGGGCAAGAAGCAGACGGCAGCAGGCCAGCAGACCCTCGAACTCCCCCTCTCTTCCTCCCCAGCCTCCACCCCGATCGCCCAGACTGGCAGACCCTCTTGCTCAGCCTGGGACAAATGTATGTTCGGGGTGTCCCTATCTGCTGGGAGGGCGTACATGCTGGCATCGCTTGCCGCCGGATTTCTCTGCCGACTTATCCGTTTCAGCGTCAGCGCTATTGGCTCGATCTGCCGCGTCATGACACGAGCATGGCTCAACCCCGACTGTCTTCAGCCAGCCATCCTCTGCTGGGGCGGCGTCTGCCGTCTGCGTTAAAACAGCGGGTGTTTTGCTCTGAGCTGGCTGCTCATGCCCCGGCCTATCTTGCTGATCATCGCCTTCTAGAGCAGGCCATTCTACCGGGAACCGCCTATCTAGAACTGGCACTGGCGGCAGGCATCCAGACCTTAAAACGCTCCGACCTCCGGTTAACTCAGGTCGTCATGGGCGCAGCGCTAGTTCTGCCTGATGGACATCATCAAACCCTGCAGGTGATTCTCAGCCCAGACGGTGCCGGAGCCACGTTCGAAATTTACAGCACCGCAGCCCCAGATGACGATCTAGATGACGCCACCTGGACACTGCACTGCTCCGGGGCGATCGCCCCCGCCATCCCCCCTGCACTGCCCCCCGTTAACCTAGCGCAACTCCAGCAGTCTTACTCTCAGCGGCGATCGCCCCAGCAGCATTACAGCCACTGCGACTCGCTGGGCATCCGCTATGGAGCCAGCTTCCAGGGCATTCAAGCCATCTGGGTCGCTGACGGTGCAGCGTTGGGGCTGATTCAGCCTCCTTCGCACATCACCGCCGAATCATCTGCCTACCAGCTCCATCCTGCCGTCTTGGATGCCTGCTTCCAGGTCATCTTCGCGGCTCTGCCCGACTCGTCTCAATCTGATCTCTATCTACCTGTGGGTCTCGACTGCTTCCGCCTCGATCGCCCCCTGCCGCCCCGAGTCTGGAGCCATGTCACACTGCGCCCCATTGAGACCCCGCAACCAGCCATGATCACCGCCGATGTCTGGCTCTACGACGACCAAGGCTTACTGATTGCCCAAGCTGCTGGCTTGTCGGCTCAGCATGTCAAGCGCCGCCCACTTGCCCCCGCCACCCCGCCTTGGCACAACTGGCTCTACACCGTCGAGTGGCGTCCACAGCCTTGCCCCCAAGCCGCTCCCATGACCGCACCCGGACATTGGCTAATTCTGGGCGCACCCGACGACATCCCGCCACTGCTGCGCGATCGCCTCCAGGCTCAGGCGCACACCTACACCCTGATCTCCCCGTCCGAGGCCATTCCTCACGAGCCCCAAGCCCCAAGCCCCAACACTCTCCTCTGGACAGCGATACAGCAGGTACCCCAGCCCATACGCGGCATCATATATTGTTGCGGTCTAGCGTCAAACCGCCAAGCTGATGCAGGATTAACGCCCCCTGACGATTCATCGGCGCTCCATCCGGGCAAAGGGTCAGACCTTCCGACCCCTGCCGACCCCTGCGACATGAAAGCCGCCATTCAGCTCCATCTACACCCCATTCTCACTCTAATTCAGTCTCTCCTTCATCCTCCTCTCACACCGCCGCTCCTCCACTCCCCCCCACCTCCACCTCCCCTATACCTGATTACCCAATCCCATCAGACCAGCCAGCTCCCGACCCTATCGCTACTCCAGGCTCCCCTCTGGGGCCTCGTCAACACCCTTGCCCTCGAACATCCCCACCTGATCTGCCGACACATCGACCTAGATGCCCAGTCGGCAGACGATGTCGCCCAAGCCCTTCTCGACGAACTCGACATCACCAATCGCGAACTTCACATCGCCCTTCGCCACGGCAACCGCTATGGAGCGCGGCTCGTCCATGCTGAGGTCACACCCCAGCCAGCCCCGCCGCCCACCCCCCCTCAGACCCTGCAGCTCCAGATTGCCCAGCGCGGCAGCCTCGATGCCCTCACCTGGAACCCTGTTCCGCGTCGTCCCCCCCGCGCCCATGACGTCGAAATCCACGTTCGCGCCACCGGACTCAACTTCCGCGACCTGCTCAACGCCCTTAGTCTCTATCCTGGTGACGCCGGAGCACTCGGCCTCGAATGTGCAGGAGACATCGTCGCCGTAGGGCAAGACGTGCAAGACCTGCACATCGGCGAGACCGTGATGGCGATCGCCCCTGCCAGCTTTAGCCACTATGTCACCGTCAATGCCGACCTGGTGATCCCAGTTCCGGATCATCTCAACGTTGAAGCCGCCGCCACCATTCCGACTGCCTTTCTCACCGCCCACTATGCGCTGCACGTCATCGGCCAGATTAAACCCGGCGATCGCATTCTGATTCACGCTGCCGCCGGAGGCGTCGGGCAAGCCGCCGTTCAGATTGCCCAGCACGTCGGAGCCGAAATCTTCGCCACCGCATCGCCCCCCAAATGGGAGCTGCTGAAATCCCTCGGCATCCGTCACATCATGAACTCCCGCACCCTCGACTTTGCCACCGAGATTGAAGCTCTCACCCACGGAGCAGGTGTTGATATTGTCCTCAATTCCCTCTCCGGCGACTTCATTCCCCAGAGCCTCGCCACCCTTAGCCCCAGCGGTCACTTCCTCGAAATCGGCAAAGCAGGCATTTGGCACCCCGACCAAATTGCCCAACACCGCCCCGATGTCAGCTACGCCATCATCGACCTCTTAGAAATCACCGAGCAGCAGCCCCAGATGATTCAAGCCATGTTGCGTCATCTCGTGCAGCAGTTTTCACCCGCCACCACCCCACCTCTCCGCCCTCTGCCTTACACCCTGTTCTCAAGTCAGGAGGCGATCGCCGCCTTCCGCTACATGCAGCAGGCCAAACACATGGGCAAGATCATCATCCGTCAGGATTGGGACATAGAAGCCCATGAACAAGGCGATCGCCCTCACTCAAAACTGTTGAAATCCCTGCCTTTGAATACCACGCATCAGCCTCCAACACTTACCGGCCAGACTCCAATACTCTCCAGCGAAGCTCAGAGACTCTCCGACGAGACTCCAACACTCTCCGGCGAAGCTCCAACACTCTCCAACCAGACTCCAACACTCTCCAACCAGACTCCAATACTCTCCAGCCAGACTCCAATACTCTCC
>CAZCXK010000019.1:0-56862 GCA_964502605.1 uncultured bacterium | reverse complement strand
AGCCAGACTCCAACACTCTCCAACCAGACTCCAACACTCTCCAGCCAGACTCCAACACTCTCCAACCAGACTCCAACACTCTCCAGCCAGACTCCAATACTCTCCAGCCAGACTCCAACACTCTCCAGTAAAGCTCAGAGACTCTCCGGCACAGCTCCAACACTCTCTGATAAAGCCCCCAACATCAGACCTGACGGTGTTTATCTAATCACCGGAGGTCTAGGCAGCCTCGGCCTGCAAGTGGCTCAGTGGCTAGTCCATCAAGGCGCAAAACACCTCCTCCTAATCGGGCGCAGCCAGCCCTCTCAGGAGGCGATCGCAGATATCCATCACCTGCAACAATCTGGCATCACCATTCAAATCGCCCAGGCTGATATTTCTCAACGTGAAGACATCGAACGCATCCTCAAACCTTACTTGGAGAGGGGTAGGAGGACGGCAGCAGGCAGCAGGCAGCAGGCAGCAGGGGAAAACCAGCAACCAGCGGAGCAAGAAGAACCTGCTAATCTCTCTTCATCCACCTCAATCCTTCGCCCTTCCTCCTCCGCCCTTGCGTTAGTTGGCATCTTTCACCTAGCCGGACTCCTCGACGATGGCACCGTGCAGCAGCAGACCTGGGAACGATTCCAGCGCGTCATGGCACCCAAGGTTGAGGGGGCATGGCATCTCCATCAACTCACCCAGCACCTGCCGCTCGACTATTTCGTCATGTTTTCCTCCGCTGCCTCACTCATCGGCTCAGCAGGGCAGGCCAACTACGCCGCCGCCAACGCCTTTCTCGATGCCCTGGCTCACCACCGCCATGCTATGGGACTTGTCGGCCTCAGCATCAACTGGGGCGCGTGGGGTCAGGTGGGCTTAGCTGTGCGGCATCAGGCCCATCAAAACCTCCAACGCCAAGGCATCACCCCCATCGACCCATCGACCGGGCTCGAAATTCTCGAATACCTCCTATCTCAGACCATGGCTCAAGTCGGGGTATTGCCAATCGACTGGGCCACCTGGATAAAACACCATCCTTCGTCGCCCTTGCTCGCAGATTTGCACATTTCACCAGCCCAACTCGACCCATCGCAGGCTCAGACGCTGTTACACCAGTTAGCAAACCTGCCAGACGACCAGCGCCTTCCCCATCTCACAGCCCATATTCGCACCCAACTGGCGCATGTGCTTGGGCTTGACCTCGCCACCCTCACCGACCACCACCAAGGCTTCTCAGAACTTGGGCTTGACTCCCTCACCTCGATTGAGTTGCGTAACCGCCTGCAAAATAGCCTGGAGCGATCGCTACCGGCCACCTTGCTCTATGACTATCCCACCCTGGCCGACCTGACTCAATACCTCAGCAACCTACTGCTGCCGGATGCTGCCCCAGCCTCCGCTCCGTCCCTGTCCCCATCCGAGCCACCTCCCCCAGCCCCCCTTCCTCCCCACCTCGATCACCTCTCCGACGACGAAGCTGCAGCCCTGCTGCTAGACGAACTCAACCGCCTCAACTACTGATGGCTCAACGCCCTCATGCCGCAGCTCACGGCACACTGCTTCAACCACACAATCAGCGATAGACTAGCCAGCATGGAGTTATCATTTCTTGCCAGCGCCGCTCAGCATCTGACCGAGCCCACCTCAATCGCCCTCGTGCAGCAGATCCAACTGCAGGCGATCGCCACTCCCTTGAGCGATCAGCCCATCGCCACTGCAGTTGTCAATCAGGGGCGTGGCACCACTCCCATGATGCTATTACACGGGTTTGATAGTTCGCTGATAGAGTTTCGGCGTCTGCTACCGCTGCTGTCGCACCAGTACGAAACATGGGCTGTTGACCTCTTGGGCTTTGGCTTTACTGAGCGCCCAGCAAACCTACGCTTTACCCCCGCCCAGATCAAGCTCCACCTCTATCACACCTGGAAAACCCTGATTAATCGTCCGGTGGTGCTGGTGGGTGCATCAATGGGAGGTGCAGTGGCCATTGACTTTGCGCTGACGTACCCCGAAGTGGTCGAGTCTTTGATCCTGTTGGATAGTGCTGGCGTCACCAACGGCTTTAATATGGGCGCGTTGATCGTGCCGCCACTGGGCTTGTTCGCAACAGAATTTTTACGCAACGCGCGCGTGCGGCAAGCCATTGGCAAAGCAGCCTATTTTGATAAAACCATGGCCTCAGCTGATGCCGCCTGCTGCGCCGCGCTGCATTTGCAGTGCCCCGGATGGAATCGAGCCATGATCGCCTTCACTCGGGCAGGCGGCTACAATGTGCTCACTGCAAAGGCGATCGCCCATCTGCAACCGCCGACACTAATTCTTTGGGGCAGCCATGATCAGATTCTAGGCACTGCGGATGCTAGCTGGTTTGCCCAAACTATTCTCAATAGCAAACTAGTTTGGATTGAGCCCTGCGGCCATGTCCCTCACTTGGAAAAGCCCGACGAAACCGCACGCCACATTATAGAGTTTTTGGCGTGAGATCAGATTGGTAACTAAAACATCGTAAACGATAGAATCAGTGCTTAAAGGTTCGTTACAGTAATACCAGAGAGTAAGGGGCGATCGCCCCTAACGAATCATGAAGCGCACTCTAGTCTGGTTTCGTCGAGACTTACGCATTGCAGACCATATGCCTCTCTATCGAGCGGCCTGTCGAGGGGCTGTGATTCCTGTGTTTGTGTTTGACCGTGCCCTTTTGCACCATCCAGAAACCAGTCCGGCACGGGTCGAGTTTATGCTCGATTGCCTAGCGGCTCTTGACCAAGACTTGCGATCGCGGGGTGGGCGATTGATTCTTCGCTATGGTGATCCGGTTGAGGTTTTGCCTCAGCTTGTGCGCGAGACTCAGGCCGACGGGATTTATGCCCACATTGACTTTGAGCGCATCTATGGCCGAGTGCGTGATGCCCGTCTCAATCAACGACTCGCACAAGAGCAGATTAAAATCCGCTGGTTTGAGCCACCCGCGACGACGCCAGATCTGATGCCCTACCCTCACTATCGGGCGCTCTGGTTTCAGGAGATGGACGCTGACCTCGTGCCCATACCCCCCCGAATTTCAGTTCTACCCGATCTTGAAGGGGAACCTCTACCCAAACTGGCTGATTTGGGGTTGATTTCAGATGGCAAGCCGATTCCTCCGGGCGGCATTGCCCCTGCTCGTGCCCTGTTGCAGGAGTTTTTGACCGAAAAAACCGATCGCTATTATTGGCAGCTATCGTATCCGGGAGCTGAAGCCACCTCAGGGTTGAGCCCCTATATCAAATTTGGGGCGATTTCAATTCGAGACTGTTATCAAACCGCTAAGGCTTTCAAGTCCGATGATTTTAGACTAAAGCGCAGCCAGAGCCAGTTTATTGCGCGACTGCGGTGGGGCAGTGGCTTTGCCCAACGGTTTCGGTATATGCCCCAGCTAGAGGTGCGATCGCTCTACCAGGTATTTGATGACGATGGTTGGGTATTTGATGAAGGGCTTTACGAAGCCTGGCAGCAGGGGCAAACCGGGTTTCCCATCGTCGATGCGGCTGCCCGTTGCCTACTAGAAACAGGCGGTTGGAAACAGCTCAACTTTCGAGTCCGGGCACTTTACTCTAGCTTTCTCAGCAATCTTTTAGGTATGGACTGGCGCTTTGGTGCGCTGCACTTTATGCAGCATCTGATTGATGGCGATTGTCCGATTGACCATTATCAATGGGCAATGCAGTCGGGCGTCACCCACTGCGTTGATAAAACCTGGACGCGAATCTACAATCCTGAACAGGTCGCCGTCGATCGCTGTGACCCAGACGGCACCTTTATCAAGCAATGGGTGCCAGAGCTGGCGCATCTCTCTGCTGATCAGTTGGGTATCCCGCCACGGCTCAAAGACTATCCGCCGCCAATTCTTGATTACCGCAAGGCTCGGCAACTGCGCGTCAAGCAGCTCGAACAGCAGCGTTCCAGGTTTCTCAATCAAGAAAATGTAGTGCCATATCTAGCACGACTTCCCCATGATTTGACCCCCTTTGGGTGCGATCGCGTCGAGACCTGTGAGATTAGCTGGGCCAACACCTCCCAGTTCGATCTGTTTCCACCACCGCTCGATTTAGAAGGTCTAGATCAAGAGCAGGCAAAAGCCCTGCGAACGTGGTTTGTAGCCCATGTCGATATCAAGCCACGCCAGCCTTCCAAACGGAAATCAGCTCGGCGGTCTAAATTTGATGATGGCATCATTCAATTGTCATTGCTTTCATCCCTGGACGAGTAGATGAGGCTAGGAGATGTGTTACTTTTCTCTACGTTTGAGCCGTTTCGATAGGTTTATGCTGATACGATCAACCTAGATAAGACATTGACATATCGCATCACGTCAACTACTTATCTTTCCTTGAAATCAATACTTGATGGACAGGTTATATGTTTCAAAAAATTTTGGTAGCCATTGATGAACCGGAATCTGAGTTGTCGATGTTTACTCAAGCTCTAGAGTTAGCTCAGGCGTTTAACTCGGCGGTGTTATTAGTACATGTGCTGTCTTCAGAGGAAAGCTATCTTCGTTCTACGCCATCCTTAGTGCCGTACTATTATCCGGCAATGGCAGACGGAGTCTTTCAACGCTACTGGGAGAAGCACTCAGAGGCTGAACAGCAGGGGCTAGATCTATTGCGATCGCTTACAGGTCAGGCCAACGCGGCAGGGGTAGAGGCTGAGTTTGCCCTCAATAGTGGCGATCCAGGGCGGATGATTTGTGAAATTGCTCGCGGCTGGGATGCCGATCTGATTGTGATGGGACGGCATCATCGCTCTGGCTGGGGAGAACTTGTTTTAGGCAGCGTCAGCAACTATGTGGTTCATCATGCACCCTGCGCGGTGCTCACGATTCAAGGCCGTGCCAGTTCTGAACTAGGCTCAGCGTCTACGTCTGAAGCCATGTCAGGCTAACCGAGGGGCAGACCTGCATTCAGCAATGCCCGCCATTCGGCTCAGCAATTTCCTGTTGAAATGCCTGGGCCGACACACTCGAGAGTTCTGCAAAACATTCTGTAGAACCATCATCCAACGTTTAGGACTCGACAAAATCGGGAACTACTAAGCAAGGATATGAGTGTTGTCATCGAAGTGCGCCATGTGTAGAGTTCTTGTCATTGAAGATGAAAAAAATCTACGAGATAACATTCTCGAAATCTTAACAATAGAGGGCTTTGAAGGATTTGGGGCTGAAAATGGCAGCATTGGCGTGCAGCTGATTCAAGATGTCACACCTGATCTGATCTTGTGCGATATCATGATGCCCGAATTAGATGGATACGGTGTTTTAGCAACCGTTCGGGCAAATCCAGAGACGGCTTTACTGCCATTTATTTTCTTGACTGCCAAAGGTATGTTGGACGATGTGCGCGAAGGCATGAATTTGGGAGCAGATGATTACCTGGTCAAACCGCTTGAACGTGCTGATCTATTGAAGGCGATCGCCACCCGACTTACGAAGCAGTCGGCCATCTTCAAGCTTCAGCAACAGATCTCAGACTTAGAACAATCGATTCTGCTCAAAGACGAATTTCTCAACTCGGCATCTGAGCAACTGAAAGGGCCACTTACGACCATCTCAATGGCCGTACAAATGTTGCAAAAAGCGCCGACCAAGGAAAAATTACAGTATTACACCACCCTGTTACAAGGTGAATGTAACCGAGAAATTAAGCTCATTAACCAGCTATTAGAACTGCAGCGTCTCGCAACGAATTCTCGACCTGGAAGACCAGAACTCATCGATATTCAGCGCCGATTACCGATTATGATTGCTCCGTATCGCCAGCGGGCGCAGGCTAACGATCAGCTTCTACAAATTATCCTGCCACCCTACCTATCATCGTTGACCATCGATCCGTATGATTTAGAGCAAATTCTGGGAGAATTGCTCGACAACGCCTGCAAATATACCCCGCTTAAAGGCAAGATCGTGCTAGAAGTGTCGCGATCGCCTCGACCATCACTCTCTAATGGCCAAATGGGGATGGCAACGACGGTTACAGTGAGCAACGAAGCCGAGATTCCAGCCAACGAGATCCCCAATTTGTTTGATCGCTTCTATCGTGGGTCAGTCTCCCCCGCGCTAGCCCGCTCGTCTGGCCCTCACCCCTCTGGCAGCGGGCTCGGTCTGACCTTAGTTAAAAACCTCGTAGATCGGCTAGACGGGACTGTGCAAGTGATCAGCGAATCTGGTTGGACCTATTGCATTGTTCAACTGCCCATCTGAGCAAATGCTAGAAAGCTAATGGGTCAGAGAGATAAATCCATCCATCATTGCTGGCATTGCTGGCATTGCTGAATGCAGAACGGGTCTTAGAGATGCCGTTCACACCATTGAGCAATCTGTAAGGTTTGGCGATCGCGTAAATATGGCCCGACAACTTGGAGCCCAATCGGTAAACCTGTTGGGCCTGTTGCAGTAGGAATAGTGATAGCAGGCAACCTACACAGGGTCCATAGTTCGCAAAAAATCGGATTACCCGTGCTGTCAAGCCCTGCGGGTGCTTCTCCGGGGGTAGGAATCGTCAGAATAGTGTCGTAGGTCGAAAACAACTGCTGCAGATGATCTTGATAGTAGTTTCGCGTTTCTAACGCATCAAGATAGTTGATTGCAGCGATGGTTGAACCATCTTGAATTGCAGCTTCAAAGCGATCGCTCAATTGGCCAGGGTGTTTCTCACGCAGATGCCGATAGTGTTGCGCGATTTCTGACAGCATGATCGATCTGATGACATCGTGAAAACGATCAAATAAAGCCGGGAGTTCTATTTCATCTACCCCTGCTCCGGCATTTTCCAAGGCTGTCGCACAGTCTTGCAAGTGCTGCTGCTGATAGGGCTCAGCTAGAGGCCATGCAGATGTTTTCACGACCGCGATGCGTGGAGATAGGTCTGCAACTAGAGGATGAGTCTGCCACTGATCTACTTGTTTGGTGTCGGTTGATAAACCAAAGTGAATCTCACCTGCATAGCTGTTTTGATCGCGCGAATCAACCCCCATCAAGTTGGCAACCACGAGTGCCGCATCAACAACTGTGCGGGTGAACACCCCCACATGATCCAATGAATGACTCAGCGGATGAACACCATAGCGAGAAATCAGACCATAGCTGGGTTTGTAGCCGACAATGCCACAAAATGCCGCCGGACGAATCACCGATCCGAGTGTTTGGGTTCCCAAGGCAGCCGGAACTGACCGCGCAGCCACAGCCGCAGCCGAACCACTAGACGACCCACCCGGCGTATGACCCAAATTCCAGGGATTCCGAGTCTTACCGGGCTGACGAAATGCGAATTCGGTCGTGACAGTTTTACCAAAACACAGTCCCCCAGCCTGCTCGATTTTATGAACGACTGTTGCAGAATAATCGGGAACATAGTGGCCATAAATCGGAGATCCCATTGTCGTAGGAATGCCCTGAGTCATCATGATATCTTTAATGCCAATGGGGACACCCGCCATAGCAAGGGACTGTTTGATCGCTCTTGGCTGGTGATCTAAGGCTTCAGCAGCGGCGATCGCCCGTTCAGGGTCTATCCATTCCCACGCTTGAATCTCAGCTTCAACCTCATTGGTGCGATCAAGGTAGGCCTGCATCACCTCAACGGCTGAAACTTCGTTGCGTTGTATCCCTAAAACAATCTCGTGAACTGTCAAATCACACCCTGTCATTGCAGCAATTCTCATTTTTTAGACTTAATCGGAATTAAGAAAAGCAATCAATTCTTGATCAGTTTTCAATTGTTCCTCCGGTGACTGTATCTATTTGGATGCCGAGCAACTTATTACCGATAAGTTCTACTGCCTAAGATAGCTTGTACGAGGCGAATGCGATCTTGAATACTTAATGCAATGATTTGATTTAAGGTCGTTGTGATGTCCATGCAGCGACCTAAAGTGCTAGAGGCCTGAGTTAGTACATCTCAAATATAGCGAACAGGGTTCTGCTGCTTGCCTGACACAAGTACTTCAAAGCCTCACTCCGTATGGGTAGGGTTTGACATAGATGTGTCAGGATGTGTCAGGCAGTCAGGGGTTCTGTCCCACAAACTGAACATCACAATTAATGATGTACCCGTCTAAAAAATTTACAACGAGCCTGCCATCTTCTGTTCTATAACTAGCACTTCGGTCAAATGCACCTTCGATCATTTGTGTGCCACTAAAGTTCACAACTTGAATGTGAGCAATCTTTTGAACCTTGTTTTCTGCTACAACCCAAGCCGCAGACTCAGACTCGGCAAGTAGCTCTAGTAGATTACCGTTTGTTCGGACTTGAAGTGTAAGCTTTTCCATGATGATTTGTAGAGTGAACTTAACAAAAACATCAGTGAAATACAATCATCTATCTACGTCCCTGACTCCACTGAATCGATCTGCAAATTTACGTTCATAGGGGGCTGGAACTTTTGGCTCATGTATGATGGAGGGCAAATCGAGCCATAGATGCACTGCGGGTTTAATTGTGCGTCGAACAACCCCAACGCACGCGACTGTTGAGAGGTTATCTATCGACCATCCAAGGCTATCTGCGGCAAGTAATTGGAAACGGTCGGCATTCTGACAAGGATTCGGAATTCGGAATTTGGAATATCTCTAGAAGTAGATTAGTACGCTGTAGGGGTCAAGTATGGACTTCACATCCCACCAATAGTTGTAGGTTGCAGGGTTGAGCGATCGCGTCGGAATCACAACGGGGGTACCAGCAGGCTTAACCTGCTGAAGTATTTGCGTGATTGGATTTGCAGATGCAGCCGACCCAGGTGAGATGAGGTTGACATTGATGGCGCGATCGCCCCAGTCTAGGGTTTCGATCAGATGACGAAAAAACGGGCGCGAGTTGCCCAAATTCAGACTATAGGCGGCGCAGTGTCCTGCACCAAACAGGGCCACATGGCGCTTCCCAGGCTCTAGATGTGCTTGGATATTTTGGGCAATAAACCCATCCCGACTAAGCCGTCGCCGCTCCGAGCGCACCTGTTCAAGATTTTTCCAGGCTGTCTGCTGTCGGGTTTCGTCAACGCCAACGATCGATACGTCAGGATTATGAGCCTGCACGGCTACTAAAATTGGAGCAATATCAACGCCCAATAAATTAACCGATTCGGCCCCTGCGTTAACTGCCGCCACCAAACGCTCAGCCTCATCCACATCGACTTCTATCATCAGCACATCCACTGCTAACAGAGAAAAGATCTCAGTAGCCAAGAATTGACGAAATTCGGGAGTGTGTCTTTCTCCCAGACACAAAAACTCGACATCAGTCTGATTAATTTGCTGGAGCCACTCTGCTAACGGTAGTTGGTAGGTATCTAGTTCAGATCGCAGATCTATACCATCCGCCAGCCAAAAGACGGAATCAAGCGCCTGTTCTGGAGATGCAACGCTTGAATCAGGCTGCAGCTGAGATGTCAGGCCGGGCTGAGCTAGGGCGATCGCCACTATGATTGCAATTGAAAAAAGAAAGCCTTTCAGCAGATTAGACATGGGGTATAAAAAAACAACTCAATGGAGTTGTAAGAGGCATATCTGCCAGTTTATAGCGGTTTTCAAATGAATAGACTGCAGTGAGCGAACCAGCCAAGGACATCATCACAGGAAATAAATTCGTTGATAATCTTGGTTAAAGCTGGGTCGAGTTTTTCACTCGTTCGAGCGTTAGCCGAACGCAGCAGTTGCTTGAGTTTTGAGCAACATAGCTCGATGGGTGAACGGTCAGGGGAGTAAGGGGGCAAAAACACCACTTTTGCTCCCACGGCCTCGATGGCCTCCCGCACAACAACGGCATGATGAACGGGTAAGGTATCCATAACATTCAAGTCTGGAGAATAAGGGTGCAGATACCAGATCTCGCATCCAACCTCTGCCACCATTTCCTCAATTGTCTGAGAATGGTGGAAACTGGCATTATCCAGAACAATAATACCTCCGGGTCATTGGTCAAAGAAGGTTGCCAACAGCGCATCCAGTGGCATTACCAGGCCATTCGGGCTGATGACGAAACCAAGAAATGCAGAAAAACTTAGTTTACGGAGTACTTAGTGAAAATCCAACAAAATCTAGCAACTTTAATTGACGCTCATGCGTCCTGCTAGATAGCCCTTAGTGGTAGGGTCGAGCTTGCTTCAAAGGTTAGCTTTCTTGCTTCAAAGGTTAACTGTTAATCCGTTCATATCGGTACATCATTATGAAAAAGCCAACTCAGTGGAAAGAAGTTTGGATTGCTAGAACTTCGACAGGTTTGTTTGTGAGTGATAATGGTGCCGTGACGAAGATTTGCGATGCCAAATTTTTTGAAACCAAAGAGCAGCTCGATACGTGGGTCACATCACATCAACTACAGTTTGTAATTGCTGAAACGGCTACCGTTCCGACATAGTCCTAATTCCCGAATCAAGATTTATCAGGTGCACCCCTTTAGGGTAGAAAAAAGATAGACCTCTCAACGGTTAGAATCTGTCACGCCATATCAGCATGTTCCCTGTTTTTCTCCAGCAGCTGATCTACTTACCATCAAACCTTGAGGGCGATCGCCTCTGCTTTTTTCTGCTCGTCTGGCTGGCCTAGCTGTTGGGCTGCCTCAACCTGATATTCAGCAAGTTGCGCCTCAATTTGACCTCTGACTAGCTGACGAAACTCAATAAAGTGCTCAGCATGGGCGCAGACTGTGAGGTAATGATCCCAGACACCGGGATTGTGTCTGATCATGCTAAACAAATAGCGCCAAAACGACCAGCGGGTACTACGTTTGACGCCCTGACGCCAGGCAACGATGGACAGTGCGCGTAAATCGACCCAACTCGGAAACTGGGCAGGTGCCTTGCAAGGCGACGGAGTCATATGCAGAAAATGTCGATAGACGCGATCGAGAAATCGCTGTGGCTCATACAGTGCATAAAATGCACGGATATATTCTTGAGCAATTTCTTCAATTGACCGAGTGGGGACGAAGTTCATCAACGCCATTTGGTGGCCATCGCCTTTGTGCTTAAACAGTCGGCCTTCTTTTTCCAGTCGGTGCCACAGTGCCGTGTTGGGCAGCGCCTGAAGGATGCCAAATAGAGCCGTTGGAATTGCCGTTTGTTCAACAAATTCAACGATGCGATCGCCTGCTCCTGGTTTTTCGCCATCAAATCCAATAATAAATCCGGCCATCACACGCAGCCCCGCATGGTTAATCTTCCATACAGCATCTACCAGAGAATTACGCGTGTTTTGAAACTTTTTCGTCAGTTGCAAACTATCGGCATCTGGGGTTTCAATGCCAAGAAAGACCCCGTTGAAATTGCAGTCCACCATGAGCTGCATCAGTTCGTCATCTTGAGCTAAGTCAATCGATGCTTCAGTATTCAGGGAAAAAGGATATTGATGATCTGCCATCCACCCCTTTAAGGCTTGCAGCATCAGCTTCACGTTGCGCTTGTTGCCAATGAAGTTATCATCCACCATGAAAATGGCACGCCGCCATCCCAACTGATACAGGCAGTCAAGCTCTGCAATCAGCTGTTCTGGAGTTTTAGTGCGGGGTTTGCGGCCATAGAGCACAATGATGTCGCAAAATTCACATTGAAATGGGCACCCGCGTGAAAATTGAACCGACATTGAGTCGTAGGCATCAAAGTCCAGCAGGTCAAATCGGGGAATGGGCGTCTCAGTCACGGCTGGCTTCTCGCCGTCTGCTCGAAAAATGCCGTGAGTTTGGTTTGTTGCGATCGCCTCAACAAACATCGGTAGAGTAATTTCCCCTTCATCCAAAATCAAATAATCTGCTCCTGCCATGAGGGCATCATCAGGCACAGACGTGGGGTATGGGCCGCCCACAGCCACTCGCTTGCCGCGCTGTTTGGCCTCACGAATAAGTGCCAACAAATCTGGCTTTTGGACGATCATGGCCGACAAAATTACCACCTCAGCCCATTCCCACTCGGCCTCGGTGATCTCGCGCACATTGTGATCAACAAGCTTAAACTCCCACTCTTGGGGCAAAATTGCAGCCACCGTCACCAAGCCTAGCGGAGGCAACAGTACCTTGCGGTCAACTAATTCTAGAATTTTTTCAAATGACCAAAATGTTTTGGGAAATTGAGGATAGAGCAAGAGAGTCCGCATACGTTCTTAAGCCTCAAAGGTGATATCAGCTGAAAAATTTGAAAATTCGGTTGAAAACGTGAATAAAAACTGTGAGAGGTCTTGCTGTGTTACACAACATCCTGATGGGAGTTTAGCAAAGACATCCCCGCAAAGACAGAGCACCCGCTGATAAATATGGCTAAAAACAGGTGATGGTATGATTTCTGTACCAGGGAAAAACGGCTCTATAAGGACAGGAAAGTGTGGCAACAGGCTCTGTCGGGCATCTGTCGGGCATCTGGCTTCACCCTATCTTAAACATGGTTAGTTACGAGCAAATGACGACGAAATCTACCTATGCAGCCTTTATGTCCCAAACTTTATGTCCCAAATTGTAACCCCGGATCCTTCTGCGTTCTCTAAGTTTTTGGGGCAGCGCTCTGTGCAGCGGTTCCTGCAATCCACATCTGGGCTGATTGGGCTAGGGCTTACCCTCTTTATTGTCCTGGCAGCGCTCTTAGCCCCAGTGCTCCGCCCCTACGATCCGGCGGCTGACCGCAATTATGCCGTTCGACTCAATGCTCCTAGCTGGAATCATCTTTTCGGCACAGATGGCCTAGGGCGCGATATTCTTAGCCTCGTTTGGTATGGAATGCGAACCTCACTGGTGATTGGTTTAGTTGCTGTAGGGATTGGCATGTTGGTCGGAGTGCTGTTTGGGTTGGGCGCAGGATATTTTCGTGGCAAGTTAGACGTGGGAATCGGTTGGATCACTGATGTCATGCTGGCCTTTCCGTCGATTTTATTGGCGATCGCCATTGTCACCGTAACCGGGCCTAGCGTTGTCAGTGTTATGTTTGCCGTGGGTCTCGTCCAGGTGCCCAAATTTATTCGACTGACACGCAGCATGGTGCTGTCATTGCGAGAACAAGAATTTGTGCAAACAATGCGGGCGTTTGGCGCAACGGCATTGCGAATCATGTTCCGTCATATTCTGCCGTCGAGTTTAGCTCCAATTATCGTGCAGGCCACGTTAGCAGTCGGCACAGCGACCCTAGAAGCAGCAGGTTTGGGCTTTCTTGGCTTGGGCGCACAGCCCCCTACCCCAGAACTAGGAACCATGCTCTCAGATGCGTTTAAAGGGGGATATTCTCTCCAATCACCCTGGACAATTGTGTTTCCAGGTCTGTTGATCACGCTGACTGTGCTCGCATTCAACCTATTGGGTGATGGCCTCCGCGATGCCTTAGACGCCAAACAGTCTTAATGGAGAGCCTCAACTGAGAACAGATCAGGATAGGCTGATTTAGTTGGGTGATGAGGATTGCCGATGTGGTTAGAATCGCTAATTCCTGACGCACGAGTGCAAGATGTTGTCGCTACAGGCATGACCTTTATTGTCGCCAGTGCCTGGTTGGGCTGCATAGGTCTGATGGCGACTAAAGGGTGGATCCCTAGAACCCTCAGCCGCAAAATTATCCATGTGGGCACAGGGGCGCTATTTGTGCTGTGCTGGAATTTTTATAGTGCCGAGCCGCGTGCGCCGTTTTTGGCCGCGACCGTGCCACTAGTGTTAACGCTACTGTTTGTCGCCGTGGGCGTAGGGCTGATCGACAGCCCGGATTTGGTGCAGTCAGTGACTCGTGGGGGCGATCGCCGGGAGTTGCTCAAAGGCCCGTTTTACTATGGCCTTGTATTTATCATCTGTACTGTAGTGTATTGGCGACATTCTCCCATTGGGATTTTGGCGCTCATGGTGATGTGTGGCGGCGATGGTTTGGCCGACATCATTGGCCGCCGCTGGGGGGCTCAAAAGCTGCCGTTTAATTCTGAGAAAAGCTGGATTGGATCGGCGGCCATGCTAGTCGGCAGCTTTGGGTTTGGGTTTGGATTTTTGGCTCTGTTCAACGCATTTGGTAATTTTCAGCCTGCCCTTGATTTAGGCATGACGGCAGGGGCGATCGCCCTCATTACTCTTGTTGCCACAGGAGTCGAAGCATTGCCAATCCCAGATATTGATAACATCACACTGACGCTGGTGGTCTTAGGACTCGCCCAAGGGCTGCTTTAATTCTTGACAGTCCAGACGCAAAAACTCCCTCTACACGATCGAGAGGGAGTTAAATATGCTAGCCCTCCATGGGTTTCTCCATAGCGCGCGCGCAGGAAGCCACTAGGTCAGTGATTCTAAATAATCTCGAATTCGATTGCGACGTTTGGGTTGACGCAGCTTTTGCAACGCCTTGGCCTCAATCTGACGTACCCGTTCTCGAGAGAGATCGAGCGCTCGACCAATTTCGGCGAGTGAATAGGGGTTGCCATCGCCCAGCCCAAACCGCATACGAATCACATCGCGCTCACGACTGGTCAAATCGGTCAGCAACTGTTGCAAGTCTCGATGCAGAGACTCCCTCATCAGCATCTCTTCCGGAGAGACGCTATCCGTTTCGAGCAGATCGCCAAGTTCTGTATCGCGCTCTTTACCGACTTTGGTTTCTAGAGACACAGCACGCGGCACCCGCAGCAGCACTTCTCGCACTTGCGGGGGCGTCATGTCTAGCTCAGCTGCAATATCTTCGATGGTGGGGGTGCGTCCCTTTTGCTGAGAAATTTTGCGCTGGGCCTTTTTGATTTTGTTCAGCTTTTCGGTGATGTGTACCGGCAGGCGAATCGTCCGGCTTTGAGTGGCGATCGCCCTTGTGATGCCTTGTCGAATCCACCAATAAGCATAGGTGCTAAACCGATAGCCCTTCGTGGGGTCAAACTTGTCAACCGCGCGCTCTAGGCCCAAGGTTCCTTCCTGAATTAAATCCAGCAGCTCGAGGCCGCGATTCTGATATTTTTTGGCTACCGAGACAACCAGCCGCAAATTGGCTTTAATCATGTGATCTTTGGCTGACATGCCATCGCGCTGGACGCGATCTAGTTCGTCTGTGCTCACATGTGCCAACTCAGCCCAGCGCCGCTTACCCATGGATAAGATGGGCTTCAACTCATGCACCGGAACTCCAGCCTCAGACGACCACCGCTCCCATGACGGGCGGTGCCCAAGATTTGAAGCCAGGCGATCGTGAATTTCGACCAACCCGACATAGTGTTGCAGGGTTTCGTCATTGGTGGCAGCCTCATGACACAGATCAAGCAGTCTCATGTAGCGCTGAACTTTTTGAGCTTCTGATACTTCCTCGTCTCGACCGAGCAGCTGCACCCGCCCAATTTCTTGGAGATACATCCGCACCAAATCTGTGGTGCGTCTACCTGCATTACGAGTCAAACTGGCGGCATCAGGCTCTTCCATATCGAGACTGATCAGGTCATTGGCAGCCTGCTCTGCATCAATGTCGCTGCCGTCAAACTCGGCACCACTGGCCTGCAAGTCAAGAGAATTAGGGGGCTCGTCGTATTCTGCTTGAGCATAAAATGATTGAGCGGGTATCGGTTGTGCTGGCATAGTGATCGTCTCAGTTGCTCCAGGTAGCTAGTAAAGGGGCCATCCCACCAATTGTCGTTAGTATTCCCTAAATCTAGGACTAGCTATCAACAATGATGGTTCCAATGCATGAGGGTTTTCACTGGAGTTTAGAACAAGTCTGGGAGCCCATTTATAAAGAGGCTTCAAAGATTTAAAAGTAATGTGTAAAGTCTCCAGTCGAACTTCAAGGTTGAGTCGAATTTAATAAAAGTTCTACAAAGTTTTGACGATTAACCCCCAAATTCTCCTCAATCCTCTTAATGGTTGTGCGATCTACATCGAGTTCCGCCTCAGATCTGGAGTTTTCTTAGCAATAGAATTCCAGATTTAGACTTGGATATGGTTTAAATCACAGAAAGTGGCCGTCAATCTGGGTATTCAAAATTGCGTGATGTTTACCATGATTGCCTCACCTCTGAATGACAAAGCGTGCTGAATAAAATTAGGGTCTAGTGGTTGAGGCTATGAATCTCACGAAACACCCTTAGCGGCGTCATGATTCTTATTGATAGAATGATCTACAGGAAAAAAGAAAACAATTCCTGAAAAGTCAGATATTTGTGACATTGATTTAACAAATATCTAAAATTTAACTAAAACATCTAGACATCACGATCTAATTCAGATCGCATTGAGGTTTTGAGGGGTTGCACCACATGGGCGATCGCCTCCTGAACAAATGTCCGTATAAATTCATCCCGGCGATTGAGTTGAAATTGCTCTTGCACAACCTCTGTGATGCCACCGTCGCCCCAATCTTGATCGCGGCGAAAATATTCGATAAAGCTTTTCCCAGCGATACGAGTCAGATAGGCACCTGTAACCCCCTGAATCGCGCGACCAATCAAAAACGTGCCAACGTTGAGCTGCAACGTCATCGAGAACAGCTCGATCGCCCCTTTGACAATGCCTAACCCTCCTAAGGTTTTGACGAGAGAAACGGCCAGTTCCTTCCCTCGGCTCAAATCAATATCGCAGCCATAAATTCGCCCGATTTCAACCACCATTTGAGCGTTGATGGCAGCTGTTGCCAGCAGATCGACCGCAGGCAGTGGGGTAACAGAAATGACACCGCCACTAATCCATTGAAAGCGTTCAACAACTCGTTCTGCCTGATGTAGGCGCTGTTCATCAATCAGTTGGCGAGCTGCGTCTCCTAATCGCTTCGATTGAACCAAAATCGTGTCAGCTACCAACTCTTCGCCCTCATCACGCAGGATCGACGCCATCGCCCGTAGTAATGGAATGACGTTGGGCGGTGGATGCACCTGCTCACCCGTGTCTAGTTGCATCGGTTGAGGGTTGGCGGCGATCGCCACAATTTCTGGAGTCGGATTCAGGGCTTGAATTCGCTGGCGGAGTCGCTCGAACACGGCCTCTAGATCAGCGGCTGCATATAAATCAATTTTGTTGAACACAATCAACGATCGCTTGCCAATGTCTGCCAAACTCTGAAGCGGCTGATATTCTGACTGTCGCAAATCGTTGTCAATGACAAATAAGAGTAGGTTAGCATCAGTAGCTAGGGTGCGAGCTATGTGCTCTCGCTCTGACCCAGCAAGGCTCATGTCTGACAACCCAGGCGTATCAGTAATCCAGATTTCTCGCTCGATGCCGCTGAGTCGAAAGCGATAGGTCTGCCCAGCCGATGTGGTGCCCATGGGGGCTCCCACGTTCCCGACCATGCGTCCCATCACTGCATTGACCACCGAAGTCTTACCTGCTGACCCCGTCCCGAAGACAACGATATGAATCTGGCCTCGCCCCAAATTTGCTTCGATTTCACGCGAACGACTTAGAAGCGCCTGACGAGCGACCTCATCCTGAATTTGGTCAATCTGCTGACGAATTGCATGCAGCGTCTCTCCGGCGACCGTCGCCTTAGAGTCATTGGGAGCAAATGGAGCAGGGCGGTGGCGGGAGCGATGTTGAGGCCGTAAAAACAAATATGTGTAGTAAGCCAATGCGCCAAACAGCCCGACGAGCGCAATCAGAATGCCACCCAGCAGTAGATTGGCCAGCCCCGGAGCTGTCAGGGCGATCGCATAATAGAGTTGGCTGAGCACACCCAATAACCACAGCAGCAGCCCCAAAATTAGAACAATGCTGATGAGAACAACCAGAGGGCGCGATCGCAACATAGAAATCAGCCAGAATCAAGGGGCACTCAGCTAAGGACACATAGCCAAGATTGAATCAATTCTAGTCTGATCCCGTCGGGCGATCGCACCCAAATAGTCTCAATAGACGCTCAATAGACGCTCAGCCGAATCTTTAATTGTCTATTCGTCGTCTTATTATTTGGCAAAATGAACTAGCCTTCCCTGGAGAAACTCGCACTCGAGCTCCGAGCATCGCGGCGAGGCTCGCGCGGCTTTGCTTTATTCAGCCGGATTTCACGCCCCATCCACTCTGCGCCATCTAACTCGGCGATCGCGGCATCTTCTTCCGTTTCACTACCCATTTCTACAAAGGCAAAGCCGCGCTTACGGCCTGTCTCGCGATCAGTTGGCAGGCTGACTCGCGCGACGGTGCCATATTCAGCAAATATTTCCCGAATATCGTCCTCGGTGGCTTGAAATGCCAGGTTTCCAATGTAGATAGTCACAATGCTCTCCGAACCAGGTGCAATCAGTAATAAAGCTCTACAAATGAACGCGGAGAAAAGTCAAAGCATCCTAATGATGAATTGGCTTTGAACTCAACTGCCGAACCTCATTTTCGGCGATCATATCCGATCCCAGACTGGATGACAGCTATGCTGAATCACATCTGGCGCAATCTTTTTAGTTTTTTTACACTTGATAGTGAATTGCAGGACTTTAGCGTAACGCCTCTGTCATGTAGTCACCCCAAAGCTGAGCCGCCTGAGCGCTGCTGCCAGCAGTCGGAGTATTGTCGTCATTTCCTAACCAAACCCCAGTCACTATCTTTTGACGCGGAATGTAGCCCACAAACCATAAATCGACATTATCGTTTGTGGTGCCAGTTTTACCTGCTTCGCCTCTCCCAAGATAGGCGCTGCGCCCTGTCCCACCTTGCACTACCCCTTGCAGCAACCCCGTCATCCGTTCAGCCACTGCAGGCTCCAGCACTTGTCTATTTGATTCGGCTTCACCCTCAAAGCGATAAATTTCTCGGCAGGTGCTGCGGTCGTCAAAACTGGCACAATCACTGCTATCCAAAATCCGGCTAATTACATGGGGGCGATTATAGATGCCCTGATTCGCAAAGACCCCAAACCCCTCGGTCAGTTCTAGGAGAGTCACTTCGCTTTGTCCCAAGATTAATCCAGGAACAGGATTGAGTTCTGACTTAATCCCCAAGCGGTGCGCAGTTTGGACAACGCGATTGAGGCCAACGTCTTGGGCAATTCGCATGGCAACCACGTTTTCCGAACGAGCCAGGCCACTATACATATCCATACTGCCGCCCCCCGATCGACAGCCCTCAAAGCTTTGACCGTCCCAGGTGAGTGGGGCGCAAGAAAACTGCGTCCCTGGAGAAATGCCCTGAGATAAGGCCGCCGCGTAGGCAAATACTTTGAAGGTCGAACCGGGTTGCCGCAGAGCCTGGGTGGCACGATTAAACTGGCTCTGCTGAAAGTCTGCTCCACCGACTAGAGCCTGAACTGCGCCTGTTTCCGCATCAAGCGTTACGATCGCCCCTTGCGAAAACCCCAGAGCCGCACCTTCGTTGGCGATCGCCTGTCGCAGTGCATTCTCCGCAGCCGTCTGTAGTTGTGGATCAAGTCTTGTCTCCACAATAAAATTGCCTTCTTGCGCCAGCTGATTGCCTAACAGCGTTTCCAGCTCAAAAAAAACCTGAGCATAGAAATACGGAGCAATCGTACTCTCCAGTTCTTCAATGGCTTTGGGGCTAATTTCAATGCGCGATCGCCGTGCTCGTTGAGCCTCCTCCTGATTCACCATACCGAGTGCCGCCATGCGGTTAATCACGCGATTGCGAAGCGACACAGCCGTCTCGTAGTCTCGAATTGGGTTAAAGCGATTGGGCGCAGGCAAAATGCCAACCAGCGTAGCGGCTTCTGATAAGGTCAAGTCTCTAGCTGACTTATCAAAATAAAACTGAGCCGCGTCCTCAAACCCAGAGTTGCCGCTACCCAAATAGACTCGGTTTAGATATGTCAGGAGCAAAAAGTCTTTGCTATAGAAGGTCTCCATCTTCAAGGCGACAACTGCCTCTCTCAGCTTGCGTGCAGGTGAGTCTTCAGTCCCCACGTAGTCTCGATAAATGCTGCGAGCGAGCTGTTGAGATACTGTGCTGCCCCCTTCGCGAATCTCACCATCTTGGACATTAATCAACAACGCCCGCGCAATACCAATGGGGTCAACGCCCAAATGCCAATAGTAGCGGCTGTCTTCAGAGGCAATCACAGCCTGCGGCAAATAGGGAGAATAGTCAGATAGCCGCTCAAGCTCTATGTGAGCCTGATTGCGTGGTGCCCGCAGCGGGGTTTCGTCGTCGCCAGCATAGACCACAACAGGCCCTTGCACAGAAGCTGGCAGCGGACGCACCGAGAATTTTTGCCACTCTCCAGCTACCCAGATCGCCGTCAGCGCTGTTACCCCTAAAATGCCATAGACGCTATACCGAACCGCTTGCACGTACCACGGCGGGGGATTCATGTATCGTAGCCGCACCGCCGCTGCCAACTCAGGTGGGCCGAGCGTGAGAATGTCGCCGTGTCGTAGCGGAATACGAGCGACGCGACGTTTGCCTAAGTAGATGCCATTTGTGGAGTTTTCATCTTTAATCACAAAGCGACTGCTAGATTGCTGGCGATCGCGAGTCAATGAGACATGAACCTGGCTCACAACTGGGTTTCGCACTACAATATCGCACGACTTTGAGCTGCGTCCTACTAAGTAGCGATCGCCCAACAGCGGATAAATTTCAGCTCGTTCAGCCTCGGCCTCTTGTACCCAAAGCTCAGGAACCTTGGCATTGGGCTTGAGCACAAGCTTCGAAAAGTCAACCTTCGATTGCACAGACTGAAATGCCTGGGTGATCGTACCCAGGATAGTCTTAGGCCTATTCGGAGGCTGAGGAGGGTTTGGCTGAGGTGATGCCATACGCCGTTAGAGAAGGACAACCGTAAGTATAGTGAGATAAGCGACTGAATAGCTGATGCAAACCTTATTGTACTAGCTGAGCCGACAAGAGATGATGAACCTGCACACAATCGACTAAATAGCCCTAGCCTGGTGCCCTAGACTACGTTCTCCTTCAAAGCCAAACTGAATATCACTATGAAAGCAATAGACCATTAGCGACAATGTGCTCGGCGCGAAATTGGATCTCATGTGGATCTAACCCAAATCAGAGCACTAGGCAAATTGTGTGATCAATGCTTCAATAAGGTCAAATTTGGACATTGCTTAGACTCAGACGTAATTTTCAACCAGGAATTCTGATGGTCGAAGAGCAGGCTTCAGAACATAGCACGAACCTGTTTCAGAGGTGACATGTTCGCACACACCAGGCACACCCTGTAAACAGAAAATGCCTCCGGCTGAGGGCACCGCCCCTAACCCTTCAGCACCGACAATCGATACGGCTAAGTTAATGGGTTCTACCCTGACTCAGGCGCGATCGCCCCTTCCAATAGTTCTTTAGGAGTTCATATGCTTTAGGTCTGTCATCGGAGAGCATCTGTGCATCAAACGACACATCAGGGTAGTCAATTTCACAGTGGGCGTTTCTCCTCCAGAGGAGCCTAAGATAGAGCAAGTAGAAACATTGATGAGCATGATTCAGTCTCAACACTCAAACGGGGATTTGCGGACTAGCGTTAGCCAAGGAACACGCTGTCTTACAAATTTTGTGTCAGTATGAGGCGCTAGGGTGTTGAGTCTATCGGTCGTGGCTGCCTGAGTCCCAAACTGCATGTTAAACCAACATGATTGATCTAACGGTTGCTATTCCTACCTATAATGGCGAGCATCGACTACCTGACGTTCTTAATCAGTTACGATTGCAGAGTGGCACAGAATCCTTCTCATGGGAAGTATTAGTCATTGATAACAACAGTGGCGATCGCACTGCTGCAGTAATCCAACAGTATCAAGCAAATAGCCCGTTTCCGTTGAGATATTGTGTAGAGCGCCGTCAAGGTGCTGCCTATGCACGGGCACGGGCTGTGCGCGAAGCCCGGGGCCACCTGATTGGGTTTCTAGATGACGACAACATTCCCGCTCACAATTGGGTTGCAGCCGCCTGCATATTTGCCCATAGCCACCCTCAAGCAGGGGCCTTTGCCAGTCGCATTTACGGTGAATATGAAGTCCCCCCCCCTCCAGACTTCGATCGGATTGCGCCGTTTTTAGCGATTACCCAGCGAGGAGGAAAGCCACTCCTCTATGAACCTAAGCGCCGCATCTTGCCTCCATCAGCAGGGCTGGTGATTCGCAAGCAGGTGTGGATTGATCATGTACCCAAATCTCCGATCTTGGTGGGTCGCCTCGACGATAACCCACTGGCAGGAGAAGATTTAGAAATGGTGTCTTATATTCAGCAGTCTCCATGGGAGATCTGGTACAACCCGGCTATGGAGATGGTGCACAAAATCCCTCGGGAACGGCTAGAACGCGGCTATTTAGTTGCGCTATTTCGCGGGATGGGGCTCAGTCGCCACGTCACGCGAATGCTCAGCGTTCGACCAGGGAAGCGTCCGATGATGTTCGTCGCCTACTTGCTCAACGACCTGCGAAAAATCGTGACCCATCTCTGGAAATATGGGATCAATGTGCGGGGTGATGTGGTGACTGCCTGCGAACTAGAGTTCTTCTTAAGCAGCCTGATCAGCCCTTTTTATCTCTGGCAGAAGGGCTATTTGAGGGAAAAAAACGAAAATTTTTCCTTACCGCGAGAGGTCAACTCGATTCAGAGTCAAAGTCTCTAGACCTCCGCGACCCCTCGGAACTTCAGCAAGCAGACGTGCCATCTGATCATGACCCTTGACATCACCGTGGCGATTCCGACCTATAACGGGGCGCAGAGAATTCTTGCCGTAATCGAACGGTTGCGATCGCAAGTTGGCACTGCATCATTGCGCTGGGAAATTTTAGTGGTGGATAACAACAGCAGCGATGAAACAGCTGATCGGGTGCGATCGCTTCAAGCCGCATGGGGAGACACTCCAGCACTACGCTACTGCTTTGAAGCTGAGCAGGGGCTTGCCTTTGCCCGACAGCGGGCGATCGACGAGGCTAACAGTCGCTACGTTGGGTTTCTAGACGATGATAATCTGCCAGCTTCAGGCTGGGTTGCAGCTGCCGTTGCCTTTGGCAATGCCCATCCTCAAGCGGGTGCCTTTGGAGGCATTACACATCCAATCTATGAGGCACCGCCACCGTCTGAGTTTGAGAAGGTCAAGGCTTTTTTAGTAATTCGCAAGCATGGTCAGCAGCCCAAACTCTATGAACCCGAAAACCTGAGACTTCCGGCAGGTGCAGGACTAGTCGTCTACAGACAAGCATGGTTGGACAGCGTCCCTAAACGACTGATCCGCACCCACCGAGGCGGCAACGATTATGAGATTTCTCTGCATATGCATACTGCCGGATGGCAAATCTGGTATAACCCAGCCATGCAGATTGACCATGTGATTCCAGCGTGGCGGCTAGAGCGCCCTTACCTGTTGGCGATCGCCCACTTATATGGCCTATGCACCTGCGAACTGCGCATGATTCCAGCAAAGCCTTGGCAGCGACCATTTCTTTTGCTCCGCAGTCTATTGGGCAGTTCCAAGCGGCTGGCATTTCACATGATTAAATACGGCAGCAGGGTGCAAACAGATTTAGGGCTCGCCTGTGAGTTGGCATTCTTTTGGGGAAATTGGCTCAGCCCGTTTTTCTATTTACGAAATGCCATCCATCGCTGGCTGCATAACTGGTTTAATCAGAATAAAAGAGGAATAAATCTCTTGAGAAAATAAACTCGATGCCTCTAATCTCCGTGATTATTCCGATGTTTAATGCAGAACAGACTGTCGGTGAGACGATTGAATCTGTATTAAGTCAAACATGGTCTGATTTCGAGCTTATCATCGTCAACGATGGCTCAACCGACGACTCATTGGCGCTCATCCAACAGCTTGATGATCCGAGAATTCAGATTATCTCCCAGGCCAACGCTGGCGCATCTGCGAGCCGCAACCGTGGCCTTGCCGCAGCAACAGGAGACTTTATCGCGTTTCTAGATGCTGACGATTTGTGGACTGCAGATAAACTAGAGGCTCAGCTCCAGGCGTTGCAATCTGACCCTGAAGCGGCAGTTGCCTACAGTTGGAACCAATTCATTGATATCTCAGGCAACATGCTGTGTCGAGGGCGGCAGATCCGGGTGTCTGGCGACGCTTATAAAAAGCTCCTCGTTATGAATTTTATTGAAAATGGCTCCAATCCCCTCATTCGGCGGCGGGCACTCGTGAAAGTCGGTGGCTTTGATGAGAGCTTACAAAGCAGCCAAGATCGAGATCTATATCTCCGCTTGGCAAAGCACTTTCGGTTTGTCACCGTTCCTCACTATCAGGTTTTATATCGCATGACGCCGGGCTCAATCA
Organism: uncultured bacterium; assembly: GCA_964502605.1. Taxonomy (GTDB): domain Bacteria; phylum Cyanobacteriota; class Cyanobacteriia; order CAZCXK01; family CAZCXK01; genus CAZCXK01. The sequence continues at coordinate 32,740 of CAZCXK010000019.1, read as the reverse complement.
CGTCTAATCTTTCTAGACAAGAGCAGCAGGCGTTAGCGTTTATCGATCGCGCCTTTGCAGACGCTCCAGATACCCTGCAATATTTGAAGCCCAAGAGTTTGGCTCATCTCTATCGCTACCTCACTCTGAGAGGGCTGGAAGATCGTCCGAGTTTACGACAAAACCTGGCGATCGCCCGATGTTTGGGGCTCATGCTACAACATGACCCATCGTTGCTCTGGCGGCAAACCCGATTGATGAGCGTGTTGGCCGCCAAAATAGCCCTCCGCATGGCCGTGCCCACACCGCTCGTTCAAACTCGGCTGATATCGCCATCGCGGCGGCAGCACGTCAAGTCTGCAGATCCAGGAGAAACAGTGCTGTGACACAAAATCGGGCCAAAGCCGTTTTTATCGTCGGGTGTCCGCGTTCTGGGACGACCTTGCTCCAGAGCATGCTGGCCGTTCATCCAAAAATACAATCATTTCCAGAATCAAAATTTTTTCTCTATCTCGTCTCTCTCCCTGAGCATCGCTCTCAGCGGTATGCTCTAGGCTTGATTGCACCACGTCTCCATCCGATGCTGTGTCAATTCTTGGCTGATATCGGACATCCAGAACTGCAGCGCCATCTGCCATCACTGCCTCTGATTCGACTCTACACGCGCAGCTTTGTCCAAATTCTGAATCGCTTAACTCTGGATCAAGGCAAGCATATTTGGCTCGAAAAAACGCCTGATCATCTGCGATACATCAAATATATTGAACGTCACATACCACAGGCTCAGATCATTCATATTGTTCGCTCCGGCACTGATGTCATTGCATCGCTATATGACCTGTCTCAAACCCATCCCGAGCGGTGGGGACGATATTTTAAGACGCTAGATGCCTGTATCGACCGCTGGATAGAAGATATTGAAATTAGCCGTTTCTACTATGGCCAAACCCATCATACCTTTGTGCGCTATGAAGACCTGGTCAATACTCCGCAAGCAGTGCTGATCAACCTCTGCCAGTTCCTTGGCATCGAGTTTGAGCCTCAGATGGTAGATGAGTATGCCAAAGCTGCACAGTCGCTGATTCGGAGTCGAGAACTTTGGAAAACCGATGTCATGGGTGCCATTCGCCCACCCACTGCTGATAAGTTTGCTCGCGTTTTGGGGCACGACCAACAACAGCATGTGCGTCAACGGTTAGCTTCTGTGAGTTTAGACTGGGTTAACCACTGGAAGTAAAGATGAAATACACATTACCGTGATTTTCCATTATCTTGGTGACTAGCTTGGTCGCTTAGATCAAGCTGTTTAGATCAATCCGTCGGGTGCAGTGTAAGACAGGTCACGATTAACCTCACATCACACGTAGCGGAGAGCCATGTGGCGTAATTTGCGACCCCAAAATCACGAATCCTCTGCCCCCCCAGCGGTTTCTAAGCCCCGTGGAACGAGTCAGGGTAGCTTCTCAGATCACCTGATGCAACATTTGCCGTTGAGCGATCGCCTAGCCCCCTTTGCAAGCGCAATTATTAGCAGCCGAGGGAAGTTGGGGCCAGTTGGAGTTGGGCATTTGCTGATGGTTGTGTGGGCTACCACTGGGGCGATCGCCACGAGCTTAGATCTGGGGCTAGTGGAGCTGTTTGAACGGCAGGCGCAAACGGTCTTTTTTCAAATTCGGGGAGAGGTCAATGCCCCCGTTGAGATTGTCATCTTAGCGATGGATGAACAATCTCTCGACCAAGGAGAAATCTATACGGCAGATCCTGAAGCCTATCCGTATTTGGAACCGCTACAGGCGTGGCCCTGGCAGCGAGAAGCCTATGCGATCGCCATTGAACGGTTAATGCAGGCAGATGCCCAAGCGGTGGCGTTAGATTTGATCTTCGACACACCTAGCAGCTGGGGCGCTGAGGATGACCAGGTGCTAGAGCAGACGCTGCAGCGCTATGCCGATCGAGTGGCGCTGGCTGCAAGCTATGAAGACCAAGTCATTCAAGGGCAAGGAACCATTACTCAAATTATTGAGCCGCTGCCTATTTTTCGGGAAAACACCGACTTGATTGGGTCGATTAATTTCTGGATTGAATGGAATGGTCGGATTCATCGCCTATCTCAAGAATTTCCAATTTTATTAGCTCGGCAATATCCCGAACAGGCTCAGCAGTTTCAAGACCTGGGGCGAGTGCTGCCGTCGTTTGAGCATGTGACCTTACGGGCAGCAAATTTGCCAGTTGTTGAGCCTGAGGGTAATGCGATTTTCTTTTATGGCCCGCAAGAAACATTTACTCAGTACCCGTTTTGGCATGTTTTAGATGAAGAAACCTGGGAAAACCACCTTGCCAACGAACGATTCAAAGACAAGATTGTGTTAGTGGGGCCCACCGCGACCTTGTTTCAAGATATGCATACTACCCCCTTCGGCAGAATGGCTGGGGTTGAAGTTCATGCGAATGCGATCGCCACGCTCATGAACAATCAGGCGATCGCCCCATGGATACCGAATCCGTGGGTGCAGGGAGCACTGATTCTCATTGGCACCATCGGATTCGGAGTTCTGATTAGCCAACCCCGACCCGCTTCAGCCCGCTTCCGGCGAACAATTCTCATCGTTTTGGCTTGGGGCATTGTCAGCGGTGTGATGTTCGTGAGTTCACGTTTAATTGTGCCGACCGCCATCCCGATGGTGGTATTAACCATCGGCGGCATCACCTACGTTGGCACTAGCCTTGCTGGAGAAAACCTGCGCAAACTTAAACTGCGAAGCACGCTCAAACAATATGCCAGTTCGCCCATTATTCAAGAGATTTTGAGTCAACAAGATGATTTTCAAGACTTGATAGAAGAGCGCGAAAAAGAAGCTCTGGGCAAGCTTTTGGGAGGACGATACCAGATTATTGAAATTCTCGGTGCAGGCGGATTTGGAGAAACCTATATCGCTGCGGATACTAAGCGACCCGGCAATCCCCTCTGTGTCGCCAAACGACTGCGCCCGACCACAAATGATCCTAAATTGATGAAGCTATCTCGACGCTTGTTTCAGCGTGAGGCCGAAACTCTGGAACGGCTGGGCAAACATGATCAAATTCCGCAATTACTTGCCTACTTTGAAGAAGACGAAGAATTCTATCTCGTGCAAGAATTTATCGATGGGCACCCACTCCGAGAAGAACTGATGCCCAATCAGTCATTTTCGGAACAATGGGTCGTTGATTTGCTCCGAGAATTACTGAGCACCCTCCAGTTTATCCATGACTATGGTGTGATTCATCGTGATATCAAGCCTAACAACATCATCCGTCGCCATACCGACAATCGACTCGTGTTCATCGATTTTGGAGCGGTCAAAGAAATTAATGGCTCCATTACTGAAAACTCGTCTGAAATGAACACAGTTGGCATCGGGACGCGGGGCTACATGCCAAATGAGCAATGTGCAGGCCGTCCGCGATTTAATAGTGACATTTATGCCGTGGGGATTGTGAGCATTCAAGCGCTAACAGGGTTGTCTCCTGATCGGCTGACAGAAGACCCCCGCACAGGCGAAATCCTTTGGCAAAGCAAAGCAAGAGTGCATCCAGAGCTTGCAGCTATTTTCACAAAAATGGTTCGATACGATTTCAATCAGCGATATCAGTCCGTTGAGGAGATCATCGCAGACTTAGATCAGTTGCCAACTCTCAGCACCGAATCATATCTGCCATCAACCATGACGCCCTTAGAGGCTGATGAGCACGCAAACGATTATATGGATGACGATGACGACGAAAATGCTCCCATTGAACCAACGCTGTTTTGGGATAATCCCTCCTCTGACGAAAGCCGATCGCCAAGCATCTAAATCGGGTTTGTAAATTTCTTAATGCGACCGCCTCAGTTCTCCTGTCGGAGAATGCCTTGCATATCGCTTGTGAATGCACCTCACTCTAGGGGAAATAACGGGTGAGAGGCTCCCGCCAACCCGTAGCGTTGCTGAATCGGAGTATGAATCGGGAAGATTCCTGGCTTCTCAACCGATATGATTCCCAAATAAGCAGGTTTCTACAGAAGAAACGTAGAATCAACCCGTCTTTTCATACATCTAATCAGCAATACCGATTTTGGACATGCCTAAACTAGGGCACGGCATCAATGGGTGGTTCTTCAATCCCAGGCTCTGTCCCATTATTTCCAGGAGTATCAATGGGTGGCTCTTCAGGTTCAGGCGGCTCGGGCTCTGGCGGTTCAGGAGGCTCGGGTTCGGGCGGTTCGGGCGGTTCGGGTTCGGGCGGTTCAGGCGGTTCGGGTTCGGGCGGTTCGGGCGGCTCGGGCTCGGGCGGCTCTGGCGGTTCGGGTTCGGGCGGTTCGGGCGGTTCGGGCGGCACCTCAATGGATGGCTCAAACGGTTCTGATTGAATCTCCCCTGCGTCAAAGATGGTCTGAATCCGATCATCAAGCGGATCAAGCGTTTGCTCAGAAAATCGAGATGGAGGATTACCTGATCGAGGCGAGTCGTCAGACGTAGCTGAGAGTCGAATAAAGGCAGGGTTGGTGATCGTGCCATCGCCAACGACTGGTGACTGCATTGACATGGCGTCTACAGTTTCTTGTCGAACTTGGGCGATCGCCTCCTCTGACGGATCATCAGACCTGACTGAAGGCTCATCAGCCTGATCGAGGTTAAGCCCGACAGTGAGCCCACTTGTTTCATAAAATGACCCCAGATCAAATTCATAGATGCGGAGAATTCGATCTTCGACGATCACAGCCATCTGACCGGCCTCAAGCCCATAGCGCTGAGACGAATCTTGATTGGCGACCTCAATACCACTATCAGTCAATGCACCAACTAACGTGATTTCCGTATCAGGGATATAGCGGATAAACAGTGCTGAACCTCGAATGCCTGCCGTTGCGTTGGGCGTTTGAATTCGCGTTCGACCTTGACCGGGTGGCACAAGCAACAACAGAGTACCGTTGGAGAGTCGAAACGTACGCGTATCGGGCACAAACCGGAAGACCACTTGTTCTCCCAAACGAGCTAGCGACCCATCATTGAAGCGGAGTTCTGCGAAGGATTCCCGCGCTGTTGACAGTGCATCCCCGGATGTCATCCGATCTGAAATGCGAGCCGGACGTCGGGGCTGATTGGTAGGAATCAATTCTACGACGTTGCGTAGTTGTCGAATCACCGCAGAACTTAGAGGCGTTCGCGCACTCGCAACTCCTGGAACCACAAGTGACTGAGTTCCCCAAAGGACGAATGACAGGATGAGAGTAAGCTTGCGAGACATAGGCTACTCCGATTTCCAATGCCTATTAATTTGATTAATCTAGTGCATATTGAATCGCAGTACACCATTTAGGTGTCTGCCCTATCAGTGTAAGCGCTGAATTATGCGAATGGGGAGAGAGTCAGTATATCTTTTAGTTCAAGACTTCATGAAGCTCAATTTAAGACTTTATGAAGCGTAATCAGCGTCATCCTAGAGCCTTAACTCAACAGGTTCTAGTTGATTTTTGGCTTCATCATTCTGGCGTCATCAATGGGTTCAGGTTATCAATGGTGTCTGCAATGATTAATAGAGGCTATGGCGTCCGGAATCGTGGGGTGTTTAACTAGATGGTTAGGTTTGAACACTACCGGATTAGCTTGAGACGTGCGTAATTCAACAGAACTGATGACCATTGCGAAGTCTTGCCAGCCGAATGAGGCGCTCGTCCATTCGATGATGATGATGAGGGGTAAATCTACCATGCTGAGCCAGTTTGGATATCGGTTCTGGTTATGGAGTTGGGGGTGCATTTTAGGCGTGAGTTGTTGGGGCATCGCGCCAGTTCGGGCATTGCCCGTAGAAGAATCCAGTGTTTTATCTCGCCATACTCATCAGCTTGTGGATCAGACACCTCGAGCAAGATCTTGGGGGCGATCGCCCGCTGAGATTAATAATCTATTGGCAACTGATGAGTTGGTTGATGCAGTTGTTGATGCAGTTGTTGATGCAAGTCATGTCGCGAGTGAGGCGATCGCCTCAACCCATCTTGGGAATCAACCCACAGTGGCCGCACAGTCTGAAGCCTCGAAGGAAAGAACTGACATTGGCCTTAGAGGCGTTACCAAGCCCCCAACTTTGCGAGCATCAGGTAAACAGCCAACCACCGACCACCTGAAGCTCGAGGCGCGCAGATCGACTGCAGCCGTGAGGATTTCCCCGAGTGCGCCACCTCAGATTACAGGGATTTACCTGCTAGCAGACGCCTCAGCCGACCCGGAGGCGGATCCAGAACTGGGAATTCTGCAGTTGCGAGAAGTGCCGATTCCAGGCCTTGAGGCAGGCAGCGATCCGGAGTTGGGGAATCTACGACTTCGAGAGGCTCTAGCTCGCCCGATTCGCTCTCGTCCGTCGGTCTATCTTCAAGGTCAAACGGGGATCTTTTTGAGCGACAACATTTTCTCGTCGGCAGATAACCCCACCCAAGATGGCTTGTTTCAAAGCGGTATTTCGCTCTATGCGCTGCCGTTGGTTGCTCAGCGCACGTATCTCACAGCACTGGTGAGTGGTCGAATTTGGCGATATTTCGATGAAACAGACGTTAGCTACAACGAATTGCAGCTAGGGCTAGGGGTCTACCGCGTCTTGAATCAGCGGATGTATATCGATGCAAGATGGCTCAATCAACAGCTCTTTCGCCGGGATGGTGGCGATCGCTTTTTGAACGACCATCAGCTGCGCTTTGCAATTGGACGACGCGATCGCCTCACTCGAGACTTAGAACTCAACACCTCGTATCGAGGTCGCCTAGGTTTAGCAGATCCAGAACGACGTAGCCGAGTGATCAACACATTGGCTGCAGACCTAACTTATGAAATTCGACCTCAACTTGAGGCCGACTTATCTTATCAATTTGTATTAATTGATTTCACTCAACAAAACCGTAACGATTTCTATCATCAAATCCTAGCTCGATTGTCTTATGACATCTCTCGAGATGTGAGCATTTCGATCTTTGGTGGCGGACGTTTCGGGAACTCATCTGAGTCGAGAATCGACATAGATAGTGGTCTTTTCGGAATCAATGTCGGCGTGAGTCTACCGCTGTTTTAGCAAATTCATTAGCGCTTCACAAAGCAAACCGCAGACGCAAAAAAGACCTTATTGTTCCCTACGTTTTTAAGATTGGGGCATTAAATATTGAGGCCGTATAAATGCGGCATTAACTCAATAAAAAAACTGCGAATTTCCGATGAAGTCCGCTGGAATCTATGCCAGCTACGTGAATTTGTGGATAGCCTTGAGTGGAAATTCATGAAGCCATGAAGTCTTTTGTAGGTCAAGCGGGCATGAACATCCCTTTCTCTCGCGTAGCCGCCCCAATGAGATTGCTGCAGTGGGTCGCCCTCGCAGTTGCAGTAGTCCCAGCCATTAATGCCTCAAGTGCTCACGCGATTACGTTTAACCTAAATTACGCGCCGGACACTGCTCCAAACGTGATAAATGGCTTTAATGAAGCGGCTAATTTATGGTCAACATTATTAACTGATGATGTTGTCATTAATCTGGATGTGCGGTTTGAAACTATTGCATCTGGTTCATTAGGACGATTTGACCCCTCGCGAGTCAATGTTACCTATGAGGAGTTTACGGCAGCGCTTTGGGCCGATATTACCTCTCCCGACGATGCGATCGCCAGCGCTAATCTGCCTCAGGGTGCTCGATTTGACATGCTCGTCGGGTCAGAATTTGATCTCTTGATTAATGGCACGCGCAATCACCCCCTGGGTGAAGGCAGCTTAGAGGCCTATCTCGATGTCGATGGCGGCTGCAATAACCGCTCAATTCGATTGACCACAGCCAACGCCAAAGCCTTAGGTTTGCCAACCACGACCACGACCAATTGTTCACCCAATGGGGTCGGCGTTCAGAATGCACGCGACGGGTCAATTGTCTTAAACAGCGATTTCTCCTGGGATTTTGATGCGAGCGACGGGATTACGCCCGATGCCTATGACTTCACGGGGATTGCCGCTCAGGGCATTGGCACCATGCTCGGGTTTATCAGTGGCGTTGACGTGCTCGACTTTAATAGCCCTCTGATTCAGCCCAATGGCACGCCATTCTATTTCAATGACAATCAATTTTCATATGTCAGCCCGTTGGATTTGTTTCGCGTTTCTCTTGAAAGTTGTGATCCAAGTTTGCAGCTGATCGATCCAGTGACAGGCCGTCGCCGTAATCTGATTGATTGGACAACCGGACGCAATGATGCACTTGACAATGAGGTCAAAAAATTCTTCTCAATTGACGGATGTGATTCGTCGATTGCCGAATTTTCTACCGGAGTGAACAAAGGAGATGGAAATCGTGCCGGCAGTTGGAAAGCGGATGAAGATATCGGTGAATATCTAGGCATCATGGAGCCAACTCCAATGCAGGGGCAACTGTTCCAGTTTACGGTCAACGATCAGCGGGCGTTTGATGTCATCGGCTGGGATCTGGCGAACCCTGCTCTGCCGCCCCCGATTCGAAACATTGAAATTGATGACGGCAATGACGGTGGCTCGGGAGGCGGTTCCAATGGTGGTAATCCTTCTGTATCAGTGCCAGAGCCGTCTTTGATATCTGGACTGGCCGGGTTGGGGCTCACCGGAGCCGCGTTGGCGATCGCCCGACGCAAACAACGATCTCGGGGCTAAGCTGTCCATCGCACCTGACATCCTGGAGTGGCACAGGCTCTCCGCAATCCAACTGAGATTTAGCTAAATCAGTGTAAAGAACATGTTAAGTATGTAGCTACGTCGATGAACTCTAGATAAATTTCGTGGGAGAATTTGTGTCATATTTAACATTCTTCTACTACGCTGTGGAATGTTATGGAACTATCGGGTGCATCGACAAAACAACGTGAATCAGCTCTGATCTCAGCTAACGGCATCCCCTGAGATATCACTAAAATCATGTGCCATGCTGGGTGGTCTGCCTGATGAGGTCAAATCCTTCGCGTTAAGTTTGAGTATGAAACGAATGAAGACTGTTACCCCTCTCGATTGCACGCTTACATCAGTCAAGCTTGGGGCTGCGTTGGCGATCGCCCTACTGGCTGAGAATGGGTTGGGATATCGAGCTGCACACGCCCTTACGTTTAGCGTCCAAGCGCAGCCAGGCACTCCCACCTCTGCTGTTGAGGCTTTTAATACGGCAACCCAGCTTTGGTCTTCCATATTGCTGGACGATGTGACGGTCAATTTGAATATTACGTTTGGTCAGCTAAACCCAAATGTGTTGGGAAATACTCAGCCCAATGAGGTCTCGTTTAACTATGGCGCAGTTCGGAATGCTCTCATTGCAGATGCCACCTCCTCTCAAGATGCGATCGCCACACGCAACCTTCAGAGTGGCTCAGCATTTGATTTGCTGATCAACTACACAAGCGATAGCCCCCATGGCTATGGCAGCTCAACCGCCTACTTAGATAATGACGGTGGCTCAAACAATCAGAAAATCCGCATGACTAGTGCCAACGCCAAAGCGCTAGGCTTAGGCAGCAATAGCTCAAGTGATGCCCGCATTGTGTTTAACTCTGGCATCAATTGGGATTTTGATCGACACAATGGGGTTGCTCAAAACGCCTACGACTTTGTGGGCATCGCCGCCCATGAAATTGGTCATGCGCTGGGGTTTATCAGCGGCGTTGATTTACTCGACCAATACAGCCCGTTCCAGGTCAACCGTCAGGACTTTTATTTTCCTGAGAATACGTTTTCAGCGGTAAGCACCCTCGATCTCTATCGATTTTCTGCGGATAGCACTGCATTTGGATCGAGCGTCATCGACTGGACTGCTGGCAACCAGCCCAAGTATTTCTCAATTGATGGAGGACGCACGGCCATTAGAGGCTTCTCAACTGGCATTTTTAACGGGGATGGCAAATCAGCCAGCCACTGGAAAACAGGTGGCGGCTCTGGCCTCATGACCCCAGTGATTGCCTCAGGACAACGGTTGTCAATTTCTAACATTGATGTGACTGCCTTCGACGTGATCGGTTGGGATGTCGAACGTCGCAACACCCGATTGGCAACTGGTCTGGTTTCAGCCACGCTACCGCTAACGTTGCCATCGTCACGGGTTAATATCGAAATCGCCGATTTTGAGACAGCCAATCTTAAGACAACTCAATCCGTGCCTGAGCCTGATATGGACAATGGGCTAGCACTGGTTGTAGGTCTTGTGGGCATGGGCTGGGTAGCAACCCATCGTTGTCGTGCCGGGCGATCGCCCGTGTAATCCATTGGCTCATTTAAGCTCGTTCTCTCATGCAGATTTGCCAAGATTGGTTGGGCTCGAGATCGGTGATCATGGCTTAAAATAAAGGCGTTTGGTTCAACCGTCTAGTGTTTGTAGTGCGATCGCCCCCAGGTTAAGATGAGCGCTTAACGTTTCCAACCACTTTTCAAGCTGTATGACAGTCTCGCGTGATGAATGGGCCACTAAATCTCAAACTAGTCAGCCATCGCCTTCTGCGCCGGAGGTTAAATTGATCAAGGCCGAGTATGCGGATGCCGCAGAGATTTTAGAACAGCTCAAGCAGGGACAGCTTTTGATGGTCAACAGTCGCCGTAAAAATGGCCTCATCCTCTACAAACAATACCACGCTGAGTTTGCTGGGCCAGGTGCCGCAGTGGGCAGTTTTTTTGACCTAGACTGTCACCAAGTCTTGCCGGTGGGTGACTTGTCGCTGATTACGCCAAAATCGCATGAAGAGCGCCAGAAAGCCTATCTCATTCGTCGCCAGTGGATTCGTTTGACGCAGCAATTTACTGACAATTCGGTGTCTCTCAAACGCGCTCAGATGATTTTGAACCAGTTTGAGGTCTATTTTGATCAGACGACGATTGCTCAAGTTCCTGATGATGCCTTTGCTCTGATGGTGGGTGTTTTGCCGCATACGATCCGCACGGCTCGCCGCCCGCCGCGCAAGCTCAATGTCAAGGTCAAGTCTTAAATCTGGCAAAAGTGCTGAATGGTTTGCCAGATGATCAGCAAACCATTGCCAAGCGCATGGTCGCTGTCGAGTTTGACGAGTTGCACCCACGGTCGAGACGCAGCAAATGTTTGGCTAGCCTGAATCGGAATCACCTCATCTCGGTGCCCATGAAGGATCAGGGTGGGTATGGGACGTTGAATCGCGTCATCTCGATAGGTCTGCAAATCTCTGATAAACTCATAGCCCAAAGGCAGCGATCGCCCTTCCCCATAGTGATAAACCTCAGTCAATCCGCTGGTTTGCCAGTGCTGTCGCTGCTGCGGATCTAGTCGTGGCCACCAGTGATCGAGAAACCCGAACGCTGGAGCCAGCAATACCAAGCGCTCAATTTGTGGCATCTGCTCAGCGGCCCAGGCTGCGGTGAGGCCGCCAAAGCTTGACCCAATCAATATGACTGGCTCAGTCTGAGATGCAAGTGCCGCTTGGATCTGTTGCAACTGGCGGGTCAGCGTCAGGTGAGTAAAGTCTCCCTGATTCAAGTCGAGCACCTGCAAGGAGATGCCCCGGCTCTGAAACGCCTGCTGCAAGTATGCGGCTTTGGTCGATTTGGGGCTAGACGCGAAGCCATGGAGATAGAGATAAGATGTCATGAGTGCGGATCGAGTGCTAGAGGTAAGGTTTGCGGGATAAGATCTGGGGTTGAAGGACTAAGAACGATAGGTAAATATTCTTACTGTTCCGATGCCTGGTATACTCCATTGTCTGAGCGATATCCCTACGATAGGGATTGGCAGACTGTTTAAGATAGGTGAAACTATCGTTTTGGGTGCTTACACTGCTATGGACTTGCTCGAATACCAGGCAAAGACCCTATTTCAACAGGTTGGCATTCCGGTGTTGCCGTCTCAGCAGCTACGCGATCTTCAAGATCTCAAACAGCTTGAGATTCCTTACCCGGTTGTGCTCAAGTCACAAGTGCGATCGGGCAGACGGGCTAAGGCCGGTGGCATTCGGTTTGTAGAAAACACCATTGATGCGATCGCGGCAGCACAGGCGCTCTTTAAATTGCCGATTGCGGGAGATATTCCTCAGGTGTTACTCGCCGAAACTCGCTATCATCCCGACCATGAGTTTTATCTGGCGATCGCCCTTGATAGTGGGGCTCGTCGGCCTGTGCTGTTGGGCTCGGCCTTAGGCGGAGTTGGCATTGATCTAGCCCTTGACCATATTCAGCAGGTGATTGTCGAACAAGAATTTGCTCCGTTTTATGCTCGACAGCTTGCTCTCAAAATGGGTCTGAGAGGGCAAATATTGCAGGGTGTAAGTTCCATTATCGAAAAAATGTACACTCTGTTCATTCAGAAAGATTTAGATCTGATTGAAATTAATCCCCTAGGGATTGGAGCCGATGGCGAGGTGATGGCGCTAGATGGCAAAGTTAGCGTCAATGATAGTGCGTTGGCGCGACATGCCGACCTTAGCGAGATGCAGCCGCTATCTTCAGAGCGATCGCCCCTCGCAACAACGCTCACAGGATCAGGCACAAGTGTGGATCTGGGCATGGGCATGGGCATGGGAGCAGTAATGGGGCGATCGCGATCGCTGTCGAGCCTGGAACCGCTTCACCTGAGCGGCAATATTGGCATCTTATGCAACGGGTCAGGCTTGACCATGATGACGCTCGATATGGTCTGTCAAGCAGGAGGTAAGCCTGCTTCGGTTGTTAATGTCGGCGGCGATTGCAACTATGCTTATTCGTCTAAAACCCTGCTAGAAAAGATTGAATTTGGTCTCCAACGGCTGTCTCAATCTGATGGTATTGAAGTGATCCTGGTCAATCTGCTGGGCGGGGGGCTACGATGTAGCCAAGTTGCCGCAGCAATCTCGCGGTATGTGCGGTGTCATGCTCTGAGCCCTCTACCCAAGCTCATTATTCGGATGGCTGGAGCGGAGGTTGAGTATGCCCGCGACTTGCTAGCTGAGTTTGAAATTTCGGTCGTTGATCATCTTGATGCGGCAATTTCACATGCGGTGGCATCGAGTCAGCCTGAGCGGGCTCGATCGTCTGCATAAGCGAGATGGAGCAGGTTGATTGTGCTCAGGATGGAGGCTCAGTTGCATGCTATCCTGTCGTCCTGACCGATTAAGGTAGGATTATGAATGTCACATCTGACAACAAAATACTCGTCCAGGGAATTTTAGAGCCGCTGGGGTTGATGCATACGCCGCTGATGCAGACTTATGGCACTCAGATTGTAGGTGGGGTCAGCCCTGGACACGGAGGCGAGCAGGTTCATGGTGTTCCCGTCTTTGATTTAGTTGAGCAGGCGATCGCCAGCGTTGGAGCGATTGATGTTTCGATCATAGTCGTTCAACCCTATGCTGCGTTCGATGCCGTCTTGGAGGCGATCGCCGCTGGCATTCGTCAACTCATTTTAGTGACGGCTGGCATCCCTCCCATTGATATGGTGCGCCTTAGCCGTAAGGCTGAAGTGACACAGACTCTCATCCTCGGCCCCAACAGCCCAGGAGTAATCATCCCGGATCAGATCCTGCTTGGAACCCACCCTGAGCATTGCTATCGGCCCGGTCGAGTTGGGCTAGTAAGTCGTAGCGGCACGTTGACCTATGAGATTGCGTTTGAACTGACCCACGCAGGGCTAGGCCAGTCGATTGCGATCGGAGTTGGCAATGATCCAATAGTGGGGTCATCACTTCAGTATTGGCTGAATTGGCTCGAACTCCATGACTCGACAGATGTGATCGTCATGGTTGGTGAAATTGGCAGCACCAGTGAAGAAATTGCCGCTCGCTATATTGCCAAAGCCATACAGAAACCCGTGATTGCCTATGTAGCTGGGCAGCGAGTGCCTCATCCTCAGCCTCTGGGGCATGCTCAGGCGATCGCGGCCTCTCGACTCGCTCAGGCGGCAGCCGATCAAAGTACGGCAGCAAGCAAAATTACCGCCCTCAGAAAAGCAGGCATCTTGGTCGCAGATCGCCCGTCAGAAGTGGTGCGGCTTGTAAAACGAGAACTGCGTCGCAAGCGCCAACAGGTGCGCGTCTAACACACCGGCCTACTCTCGTCTGTCTCGTTCTAAACGTTAGAATTTGCGGTGCTCTAGCTCTGACTAGTCAACATGAGCCGTCTGGATAGGCATGGGCTCAGGAAGATTGACGAAGTGCGTCGTCTGCACATGCGGCTGATGCAGACAAATCAGCTGAGCCAGGGTTTTCTTCAATTGCGTCCGTGGCACGATCGCATCAATAAAGCCATGCGCCAGAAGATATTCAGAGGTCTGAAAATCTTCTGGCAATTTTTCGCGCAGCGTTTGCTCAACCACGCGCCGCCCCGCAAACCCAATGGTAGCCCTCGGTTCTGCCAAAATGATGTCACCCAACATCGCAAAGCTAGCCGTCACGCCTCCTGTGGTAGGGTGGGTTAAAACCGGGACATATAGCAGGCGAGCGTCTTGATGGCGTTCGAGTGCGCCTGAAATTTTGGCCATTTGACACAGACTGAGCATACCCTCTTGCATTCTGGCTCCCCCGGATGCACAGATAATGATGACGGGTAGCCGATCCCAGGTGGCTCGTTCGATCAGCCGCGTTAGCTTTTCGCCGACGACAGAGCCCATGCTGCCCCCCATAAAGCGAAAATCCATGACGCCTAATGCTACAGGGAGACGCTCTAGCTCTCCCACCCCAGTTTGGACAGCATCTGTTAAGCCTGTTTTAGCCTGATATTCACGAATGCGATCGCCATATAGTTTGCGATCGCGAAACTGTAGCGCATCAACCGGAGCAACGCCTTCATCAAGCGGATGCCAGGTGTGGGGATCAATGAGCTGCTGAATCCGTTCGTCACTATAAATGCGATGATGATGTCCGCATTCTAAGCAAACCATTTCATTGGCACACAAGTCTTTGGTGTAGGTCAACACACCACACGACTCGCATTTGCTCCATAACCCGTCAGCAATGTCGCGCTGTTGCCGTTCTTTGCTAATCGGTTCTGATTTTCTTCGATTGGCAAACCAGTCAAACAAAGACATGAATTGTTTAAATTCCTTTATTCAAAGATTGATCGTGGCGTGGTCGTTAGGCTGGGCTGAGATGGGTTTTACTCCTCCAAGTCTTCAACCGAATCTTCAACGGGGCTAAGCAAGAGCAGAGCCGTCCAACGATCTTGGTAACGCACCTGGAGCGCAGCAGGAGTGCCACAACCAAAATGAGGAAGGACGCCATGACTGACAACCCGTGCAGGAACATTGTGAGCTGCCAACATTTGCTGCATCAGCTCTGCTTCCCACCGAGTACCTGTTGTTTTGAGGGTGATCCAAGTCACTGAATGATTCTACCAAAGCATTGGGTGTAGCGATGGGACAATCAACGATGCTTCAGTTTAATTAGGTTAACTCAGATTGGGCATCCGATCCCATTTTGATCCGATTCCAGGCTCCTTCCATGTGGATGAACCCAGCATAGGCTAGCAGTGACCAAATCTCTGCCCCCATCATGGCAGCGAGCTTAGCGTCTCCTCTGCCCATTGCAGTTTGGCCAAAGGCGATGGAGCCTACCAGCGTGATGGCATCAAACAGCCAGATACCCAGCACAGTACCGACAACTCCCAATGAAGAATTCAGGCTAAGGCTCTTGGCTACTGTCGGTGGCCCAATCTAAGTTCAATACCCCCAATTTCTTGAAAGCCACCACTACTGCGGCGGCACGGGTTTGTACCCCTAGCTTGAAGTAAATATGCTCCAGATGTTTTCGAACAGTGCTGACACTGAGATAGAGAGCACTGGCGATTTCAGGATTAGTTTTACTGTCCATGACGAGGAACAGCACTTCTGCTTCCCTGGGGCTTAAGCCGAGGGTTGCTAGCAATTCGGCAGATAATACAGGGCGCTTCTGCTCAGATAGGAGCAACAGATATTGGTCTTGGGCGGGATCGGCGGCGAAACGGACGTTGAGAAGTTTGTTGCCCTGTTCAACTTTGAGAGGAGAGAGGGGCTTGAGGGAACCGTTGTGGCTTGTGAGGAGCGCGCGCTGGTACTTAACCCATTGTTTGAGGCGTTCAGGGAGACTGCGGCTGAAGTGCTCGAAGTCGTGGAAGTATTGCTTGAGTAGCCGTTCGGCCTTGTGGGTCATATTTTGGATACGGCCTTCGGGACTCATTATGATGCTGCCTGCCGTTTCTAGACATGCCTGGAGCTTTTTTTGGGTCTGTTGAAGTTGAGTAAATGCTTGAGCAGTTTGGCGAGCCTGCATCAGGTGGGGTTGGAGCAGGTTGAGGATGGTGCGATCGCGCTCAGTAAAACTGCGCTCACCTCGAAAAAGGGTAACTCCCTCTACAGAGTTTGATTTTGGGTCTGGAAGAGTAATCACTATCTGGTCTTCCATACCCATGGGCTGTAGAAACTTGTGGTAAACCCCTTCCATACAATGGAGTTGCCGTTCACTAACGAAATCAGAAAGCTTACAAGCTCCAGGATCCCTGGTCTTCATGTAGTGAGCCATCATAGGGTGCTCATGGAAATGCTCATCAATGACTTGCTTGACCTGCTCATTAGAAATAGCGGGAAGAGGGTCACCATCCAGAAATTGGTTTTGGTTGAGGCAGACTTTGCAATAGCCCGCAATATCCCCTGGAATGAGATGGGATATGAAGGTAGCGATGAATGCGGAAAAGTCATTCAGGCTCTCGGGGGCATAGAGCCTATGCAAAAAAGTCAAGATTTTCTGATAATCCTGCTCTGAGAGGTGTGACATGGATGCTGCTCCCTGGGGGAAGGGATAACTCGAATTTTCGCCTTTTTTCTCCTGTAGCCTCTTAATTTGTACCAATTTCTTCACAATCGGATACGGCAAATGACTAATTGACGGTCTTAGGCAGCGATCGGATGATAGCTAAGTCCTGGATGTCTGATTGCAGACTGTTTCGTTAATTTCCTGAAACATTCGTCAGTCTTTGAAAAGCAGCATCATTGACTGCTAATTTTGTGTTGCTGAGGTGTGGTGTAAGCACCTGACCAATCGTCCTGAACTATCCACAACTCGGTTCCAACTTGTAAAGCGTTAGGAACTGCATCAAAAACTTTCATCTGAGGCGACTTATGAGTTTTCAGTCTGCTTTAAATGCGATTATCGACTGGCTTCGCAACTTACTAGGTAGGACAAAACTACCTCCAGTAGCAGATTTCTCATTGTCTCCTCAAACTGGTGTTGCGCCTCTCACTGTAAGTTTTGATGCTTCGAGTTCTTATGGATCCAACGGTAGTGTTGCCGCTTATGCCTGGGACTTTGGAGATGGTCACCAGGCTATGGGTGCTTTGGTCAGTCATACTTACACTGATTTTGGGCAATACACCATTACACTAACGGTTACTGGCAGCCGAGGAAAAACAGGTTCTAAGAGCAGTAACCTGGTTGTTCAGAGACAACCTCAGCAACCCCCGATCGCCTCCTTCACTCTTAGCCCTGCTTCAGGGATAGTTCCGCTAGAGGTCAGTTTTGACGCTTCAAGTTCAATTGCACCAGGGGGTACCATTGAACGCTATCAATGGGACTTTGGAGATGGAGGGCAGGGTTCTGGTGCTACAACAACACATACTTACGCAACAGATGGAACCTATACTGCAACTCTCACCGTTACTGATAGTTTAGGAGCCACCACTTCTACTAGTCAGACCCTCGAAGTAAGTTCTGATATCTCTGCACCACTTATTGAGCAAGTAGTAGCAACTGACCTGGCAGGGGCAACAGAATTTCTCTACAAGGGAGAAAATGCCGTCCAGACAGGTGTAATAGAGGGCACCATTCAAGCACAGCAGGTCGCGATCTTGCGGGGTGAGGTAACTGATGTAGATGGACAACCCTTGAGTGGTGTCAAAGTAACGGTGGTGGGTCACAGTGAATTCGGCCAGACCCGCAGTCAATCTGATGGGACATTTAACCTGGCAGCCAATGGTGGGATGCCACTTACGCTGCGATATGAGAAGGATGGGTTTCCTTCGGTGCAGCGACAGGTGCAGGTGCCGTGGCGGGATTATGTGAATGTGCCAACGGTTGTCATGATTGCCTATGACAACCAGGTAACACCTGTTGACCTGTCAAGCACTACCCCCATTCAAGTTGCCCAGAGCAGTGTTTCCCAGGATTCAGATGGCGATCGCCAAGCCAAACTCCTGATTCCTCAGGGAACTCAGGCTGAATTGGTGATGGCGGATGGAACCCAACAACCGTTGACGAACATAAGTGTGCGAGCGACAGAGTACACGGTTGGTGACAATGGCCCTGCCCGGATGCCCGCAGAACTGCCCCCCAGCAGCGGCTATACCTATTGCCTGGAGTACAGCCTGGATGAGGCGATCGCGGCTGGGGCAAAGGATGTCGAGTTCAATCAACCTCTGATTCACTATGTGGAGAACTTCCTGGGTTTTCCAGTTGGGGGAATTGTTCCGGTTGGTTACTACGATCGCGAAGCAGCCGTTTGGAAAGCATCTGAAAATGGGCGTATTATTCAGATTTTGAGTGTTGCTAATGGTTTAGCGGAATTGGACGTGGATGGTAGCGGAGAGCCTGCCAATGCGGATGCTCTCGCAGAGCTAAACATCACCGATGCAGAGCGGCAGCAGCTTGCCAGTTCTTATCAACCTGATCAGAGCCTATGGCGAGTGTCGATTCAGCACTTTACTCCCTGGGACTGCAACTGGCCCTATGGTCCACCGGATGATGCTGAAGCTCCCAATACCCGTGATCCAAATGGAGATGAGCGGGAGCCTGATTCCTGCTCAACGGGTGGATCGCAAATTGATATTCAGAATCAGGTTTTGGGAGAGTCACTGCCGATTGCAGGAACACCTTTTAGTCTGGTTTACCAGAGCGATCGCGTTCGCGGTAGATCGGCGTCTTTTCAGTTAGAGATTCCCCTCACAGGCGATCAGCTTGCGGAGAGTGTCAGGAGCATTGAACTGAAAGTGGAGGTAGCTGGACGGCAATTCACTCAGAGTTTTGCAGTCACCCCAAACTTAAGTCACACCTTTACCTGGGATGGCAAGGATGCCTATGGGCGGCTTGTCCAAGGGGAGCAGCCTGTCGCGGTTCAGGTTGGATATACCTATCAAGCAGTTTACCGACAACCAGCGGAGGTGGGATCAGCTTTTGCCCTCTTGTCCGCTTCGGGAATACCGGTCACCAGTAACAATTCCCGTGATCAACTTACACTCTGGAAAGTATGGATGGGTTTGATTGGCTGCTGGGATGCAAAAGTTCAAGGATATGGAGGCTGGGGCTTTAGCGCTCACCATAGCTACGATCCAACCAGTCGAGTGCTTTACACCGGCGATGGTGGGCAACGGCGAGCAGCTGATTTGAATCAGGTCATCACGACTGTGGTGGGTAATGGCATCACAGGTTACGACGGTGACGATGGTCCGGCAACCTCAGCACGTATCAATTCTTTAAGAGGCTTGGCTGTCACTTCAGATGGGAGTTTATATATTGCATCTGCCGGGATTCGGAAAGTTAAGGATGGCATCATCTCTTCAGTGCTTCCTCAACAAGAGAGATATCAAATCGAAGATATTGCGTATGGAGCAGATGGAAATATTTACTTTATTTCAGGCAGTCGTGTTTTTCAGATTGGTTCTGATGGACAGAGAACGGTAGTAGCTGGAAGCAATGAGAATGTACCTTACGATCTCGAAGGGGTGTCTGCGACAAATGTGAGGCTCGATCGACCCCGAGGAATAACATCGGGTGCTGATGGAAGTATCTATATTAGTGAAACATGGCGACATCGAATTCGACGGATTGATCCAAGTGGTATCATCACGACGATCGCTGGGAATGGTACGGCGGGGTTCAGTGGGGATGGTGGTCCGGCAAGGCAAGCGCAGTTGAATTCACCCTATGGGCTCACGACTGGTGCAGACGGCAGTCTTTACTTTGCAGACACAAGAAATCATTGTATTCGCTGCATTACACCCGATGGGACAATTTGGCGAGTAGCTGGCAACCGTCAACGTAGCGTTGCCGAGGCAGGGGTGCAAGCAACTGGAACTCGTCTGTCGTTTCCTACGGGGATTGCGTTGACAGCCGATAATACTCTCTATATCACTGAGGGTAGAATCAGTGTTAACGAAGCTGGATACAACCGTCTTTACAAAGTCGTAAACCCTGTAAGAGGTACAGCCTATAGTGAAAGCCAAAATGTACCTGGAATGAAGACGCTGGTTTACTATCAGAACCGCTTCTTCCATGTTTTTAACGACAATAGCGAAGGGTATAGCATCACCTATCTACGAACCAGTGAAGATGGGATTAACTGGACTCCCAAGGTGAAGGTAAGTGATGCCCCTGAAGGTATCGGTACTTCCAATAGTAGCCTTGCAGTTTGGGAAAGGAACGGTGTTCTTAAAATCGCGGTTGCCTGGGCTATTAATTGGACGAATCAAACCAGGGCAAATCCCAGTCAGTACCATGTATCTGTCAGCGATGGGGGGGCTGCGTTTAATCCTTCTGTCCCAGTAAGCCAACAAGAACAAGGATCTTTTCAGGGGCAAGCCACAATGCGAGGAAGTATCGCTGTTGGCAACGATGGAGTATTGTACTTGGCTTGGGTCGAGCGGAAACAGACTTTTTATAACAACTGGGAGGTCATGTTCAGCAAAAGTTCCGATGATGGAAATACCTGGACTACCCCTAAGTCTCTTCAAGAGAAAAGCGAAAACTGTGTTGTGATTGCAGGAGAATCTCAACAAGTTTTGGTTGCTGCTACTGAGAAAAGTGTTGCAAGCAATATTGTCTTATACCATAGTACAGACGGAGGGGTAACCTGGACTCGAAGTAACACAACAAGTTATCGCACTTCGCTCAGCGGTACCCAATCTTTTTCGTTGGCGTTGAGCCCTGATGGAACCCTTAACGCAATTTGGTTGTTTCAGAACTTTCGCTATGGTGGCGTGTGGAAGCAGGTGATGTTTGCAAAGCTCCCCCTTGGACAGACAACCTGGAGCACACCTCAACCTATTTCAGAACGTATTCTAGATGCCTCTTTGAACGATTTCGGAACACTTAGCTTGGCAGTTGGGAATAACGGTGAAAGTCTTTATGCTATTTGGTCGGATGATCGCAGACGCCTTGCCACCAAACTCCCAACCTACGCTGGGCAAGGTCCCGACTACAATGGTTTTCGCGATATTTATGTAAGAGCTTCCCAGGATGGCGGTAACACCTGGAGTGAAAGTGATATCCGGATGAGCCCGTTGGGAAATGGAGTCCAGCATCAACCAGCTTTGGCAGTTAAACCCGGTGCCAATAGGCAGGACGAGGTTTTGGTCGTCTGGGTGGATGCCCGCCTAGGATTCGGCAAGCTCAGCCAGCGTCTGCTGACCCAGTTCGACTCCAGCATTGAACCGAACGAACCGCCCGGTGAGGATGGCACTATTTATGTGATGACTAGGGTGGGTAAGTCAGGCCATGGCTTCAGTGGAGATGGCTTTCCAGCGGCACAGGCTCAGTTTAAATATCCCTTTGGCTTGGCAGTTGCCCCTAATGGCGATCTCTATATTTCAGATACGGACAATAATCGCGTCCGCAAGATTGCCTCTCCGCTATCGGGCTTTTCTGGCTCAGATATTGGTATCCCCTCCGAAGATGGCAGTGAGCTGTACCAGTTCACTGCGGTGGGGCAGCATCTGCGAACCATTAACACGCTGACGGGCACAACGCTGTATGAGTTTGGCTATGACCCCAAAGGATTACTCACCAGCGTGACCGATGGAGATGGCAGCGTTACCCAAATTGAGCGAAATCCTGAAGGAATCGTGCAGGCGATTATTAGTCCCTATGGGCATCGCACGACCTTAGCCCTGAATGGGGATGGCTACCTGGAACAATTGACCGATCCGGCAGGTTCAGCCTACCAGTTTGCCTACAAAGACCAGGGTGGATTGCTGGAAACCATGACCGATCCACGGGAGAACATCTATCGCTTTACCTATGAAGATTCCGGACGATTGCAGGAAGATGCCGATCCGGCAGGGGGAACCAAACTAATTACTCGCACTCGTAACGGAAGTGACACGACTGTCAGACTTGTGACTGCCATGCTGCGAGAAACGACCTATCGCACTGAGCGCCTGCCCTCTGGCGATAAGCGCATGGAGAGCCGCTGTTGTGGGGGCGATTCAGCGGTGATGATTGTGGGACAGGATGGTTCGCGTTCTCTGCGGCAGCCAGATGGCACGGGAATTCGTACCGAAACGGGACCAGACCCACGCTGGGGAATGCAGGCTCCCCTGGTGACGAAGCAGACGATTACGACTCCCAAAGGGCTAAGTACAACGATCGAACGGCAGCGAAATATCGCTCCTAACAACGATCCGCAACTGTGGGAGACCCTGACGGAGACAGTCACGATTAACCCCACGATTAACAGCAAGTCCTACGTCAGCACTTACGATAAAGCGGCAAAGCTGACGACCTATCGCACCCCTGCGGGACGGGTAAGCACCACAAAACTGGATGACCAGGGGCGGGTCGTCGAAGCGCAGATTCCGGGACGGTTGCCGGTGCAGGTGGTTTACGACAGTCGGGGACGAGTGGAAAGCATGACCCAGGGCGATCGCACCTACACCCTCACCTACGACGACAAAGACAATCTGCAAACCGTAACCGATCCCCTGAGTCAGACCACCAGGTTTGAATACGACCCGGTAGGACGGGTGACGAAGCAAATTGCCCCCGATGGGCGAGAAGCCACCTTTACCTACGACCCCAATGGCAATGTTGACTCCATTACCCCACCGGACAGACCCGCTCATCGGTTTGAGTACACCCCGGTTGACCTGGAGGCGAAGTACATTCCCCCCAGCTTGAATGGAGAGGACTATTCCACGACCTATGCGTACAACCAGGATCGCCAGCTAGAGGAAATTCAGCGACCGGATGGCAAGACGGTGAGCTTGGGCTATGACGATGCCGGGTTATTGAGAACCATCGACATTGCCCGTGGTCAAATTCGGCTGGACTACGACGAGAAAACCTGGAACCTTAAGACTGCAACGGCTCCCGATGGCGGCAAGATTGAGTATGAGTATGACGGCAGCCTGCCCATTGAAACCCGCTGGTCAGGGGAGGTGTCGGGCAGTGTGCAGTGGAGCTATGGCAATAACCTGCGCCTTGCCTCTCAAAAGGTGAACAATGCCTACGAGGTTAAGTATGAGTATGACGATGATGGGCTGCTGAAAAAAGCCGGAGAGATGACCCTGCATCGTAACCCGAAGACGGGACAGCTCAGGGGAACGGAACTCGGCACCGTGAAGGATTTCTATACCTATAACGGCTTTGGTGAACTGGAAACCTATCGGGTGGAGGCGAATGGCAATGAGTTAATGAATATTGCTTACCGTCGGGATAGGTTGGGGCGTATTGAGTGGAAAGAAGAGACGATTAGTGGGGAGACCCATACCTATGAGTACAGCTACCACCCGGCAGGATGGCTGGAAAAGGTCACAGAAGATGGTGTTGTGACCTCTCAATATGAGTATGACGACAATGGCAATCGCCGTCGCCATGTTACACCGAGTGAAACCACAGAAGCGACCTATGATGACCAGGATCGGCTGTTGACCTATGGCAATTATCGCTACACCTATACGACTAATGGAGAATTAAGAACCAAAACTAATACGGCAACGAATGAGACAATAACCTATGCTTATGATGAATTAGGTAATTTACTTGAAGTCACACAATCGAGTAGCGAAAAGGTCGAGTACTTAATTGATTCTGAGAGTAGACGGATTGGGAAAAAAGCCAATGGAGAACTGAAAAACATATACCTTTATGAAGATGATCTTAACGTTGTAGCTGAATTTAGCGGTTCTAGTAGAGTTTCAAGTCAATTCGTCTATGCCAGCGAGAGTAATGTACCAGACTATTTCTTACGGGGAAACAATCTTTACAGAATCATTTGTGATCACCTAGGAAGTCCTAGGCTGGTAATTGATACTCAATCATTAGAAGCTGCTCAGATACTAAAATATGATTCTTTTGGCAATGTACTAATTGACAGCAATCCAAAGTTTCAACCATTTGGATTTTCAGGTGGAATTCTCGACTCTGACACCAAGAAAATACGCTTCGGTGCCCGAGATTATGATCCAGAGAATGGAAGATGGGCGGCGATAGATCCAAATTACTTTGATGATAGCGAAACAACAAATTTATATATTTATGCTATAAATGATCCCATGAATTTTGTGGACTGGGACGGCTTAAGCCATAAGCTCAAGAAACAATCGACTGGGAGCAGAAAACGCACAAAAACCAAGCATGACAAGGGTATTTCTAGAAACCAAAAAGAACAGAATAAATCTTGGCGACATCCTAGAAAGAAACCTAAAGGATATCCTAAAAATAAGCCTTGGCCTCCTGGAGGAAGCATCTATAAAAATCGGGCAAAGGGCTTTATATCATCTCCAGCGCTTCGAATTCTAAGCCGAGCAAGTGCTTTGTTAGACGCTTTTATTGTGGGATGGGGTATAGGCCGATGCCTTGATGAAATGTATGGTTTAGGTGCAACAGCTTTGACCTGGTGGGGAGATTTTTTCGCTGATTTATTTCTGGATGATGATTGATTTTACTTTGTCAATCTAAATTCACATGCCAAAAACTGTTGTTTAGATTCATTAATGATTTTGAGTCATGCTTAATGATTATTTGAAACACTAACTAATAGAGAATCTTGCTGGCATTTGAGTTATGTCTATTTTCCGATATTTTACACAATGACTTGTAACATCATGGCCAGAATAAAATCCTTTTTTTCTCTGCTAGGAATAGTTTTCTACTCGTTTATTCTGATGCTATTGATAACTCCCTCAGCCCATGCTGCTGTAGAGTACGTTGCACCAGTCAATAGCTGCACCCGTGTTCTCGAAAGTAGCGATAACCGGAACCTTGCCATCATCGCAGGGCAGAATGTGCGATTTAGAGTCTTTGGTAATTCCGTAGATCTTTCTGACCCAAATAGTGGCTTTCGCATGGAGCCACCTAATGGTACTAACGGTATTTTTGCCAGCATTATTCCAACAAACAGAATAAACTGGGGTTGTGGAGGGACTGGCTTTGCTTTAGTACGCATAGATTCTCCTATAGAATTAACTACAAATACTCGACGAACGCTGTTTTTCAAAATGCCATTAGGTGATGAATCTCGCCTATAGGTAATAATCAAGCCGTTCCCCACCATTAATACAATTTGGGTTAATGGCGGTGTTAACTGCATTGTTAAAACTGGCAAGTTGGAGACGACCGATCAAGATCACACTTTACAGATCCAGTTGCCGCCGGGGCACCAGCAAGATCGAACCACTTGCAATCAAAGAACACTCACTGCAAGAGTAGCTCCCACGAATCCTGAAAGTGCCAGTGTGGATATAGGGTCTCCTTTCAGCTACAGCGTAAGGGGTTTTCCAACTTATATGAGAGTTAGTCAAAGCCCTCGCCAAGCAGAAGCAATCGTACCTCGATCACTTCAGTTTTCAATTAATGTTGCTCAAATCCGTGCTTTGACAACTACAAGCAACAGCACTATTACAGTCAGGTCACGGAATCCAAGGAGAATCAATACTCTAAACTTGGGGGTTGTACCTAACTTTGAGAATGGGTTTACCCAAGACCCCATTTGCCGCAACCGACAAACTGGCAACATAGTAAATGTCAACGATCCAGTAGATTGCGAACTTGCTTTATCAGACCCACCAACTACTGGACAACTCATTACCTACGAAGTGGAGGACAGACTTTGTGTGAGCGGCAACGGGTATTCAAGCAATTCTGGCATTGGCACCATTACTTTTACAGGCAACGGAACCGCCTTCAACTTGCCATTGCGTGCCCTTGGCGGAACCAGATCAGATGGAAATCCTTGTGCCTCCGAGACAGGAGTACAACATACTGTGAACTTTTGGGTTGGACAGAAGAGTGCTACAGCACCAGATGCCACAGCCAATTTCCGAATCCGAAGTTTGCAATAACGACTTGAAAAGAGATGAACTTAACCGTTGTTAAAAATTTCTACCCCAAAAGGAAGCCCCTATGCTCACTGATTCTCGTCAACAGACTGTAGAAGAACTGGCCCTCAAAAGCCTCAAAGACATTGAGCCGAATTCTGATGAGTTAGAACTTTTTGATGCCACCAGCGAAGAGTATTTCAGAAACCCCGACCAAGTATTAGAAGGCATCAAAGTCGAGGATAAACCTGCTGGAACCGGCTTTGGAATTGGTGAGATTCTGCTCACCCCTGTTCTTCTCTGGCTAGGTAGCAAACTGTTAGATCTCGCCTGGGGGTTAGTCAAAAAGCCCATCGAAGAAGAACTTGGGCCGCCCGTCAGCCGGTTCATCAAAAAACTATTGAAGAAGTTTGGCATCGTCAAAGAAGCCAAACCCACAACTTTTCCGCCCCTAACCCCTCCAGAACTCCAGCAGCTCCGTCAACAAGCCCTCGCAGACTCAGAACTAAAACGATTAGTCGCCGAGTACAAACTTTCCGACGCTTTGGCGGTAAAACTCGTTGACACCATGATTGCCAATATCCCCACCGTGTCGAAGTAACCTTCCCTGCCCCCGGACAATCCCATGACACATACCCAAACCACCTGCATCCAGTGTGGCTATAGCCTTCAGCCTGCTATAAACACCTGCCCCCAATGCGGTACAGCCGTTGGCGAACCTCAATCCGCTGCCCCACCCCGGCTCAATCCCTTTGCCTTCCCCTCCGACACTCATTTCCGCTTCATCTTATTAATCACCACGGTTCTGGGTAGCAGCCTGTTCATCTATGGAGACTTCTTCCACTCCATCATCAGAGGCGGCAGCGTAGAGTTTACCGAAGGCACTGCTAGAAACTATTTCTTCTGGATGGTAGGCGGCAGTCTGATCACCCTGGTTATAGCGATCGTCATCTACTGGTGGCTACCAACCTGGAAAATTAAACGCTCTAAGTTACGACCCCTCAATGATCAGGCTGTTTCTGGCATCACTGCTTATCTGACTGAACTGTGCCAGATAGCAGGTCTACCCCATCCGCCCCAATTTCTGTGGAATGCCCTCGACCAGACTAAAGAAGGCTATGCCTTTGGGCGGTATGACTCAGCCTACGTCTATCTTCCTCGTGGGCTAATCACCTCCTACAAACAAAACCCCCCAGAATTTAGAGCCATTGTTTTGCACGAACTGGCTCACATCCGTAACGGCGACGTTCATAGAACCTACTTCTCCTTTGCTATCTGGTGGGCATTTCTAGCAACCTCTCTCCCCCTGTTTGCCCTTTCCCTGATTCAAAGCTCTCCATCCCGCATCGTCAGCATGGGGGTCAAGGTTCTACTGCTATATTTGCTCATTCGACTCATCCGTAACTCCGTGCTTCGAGTCCGTGAGTATTATGCTGACTTGCGATCGGCCATCTGGAGCAAAGACTTCAACACTTTAAAACTCGCTTTAGAATCTGCTATTCACGCCAATTCAGAGGCAAAAACCAGTCAATGGCGAAGGATGTGGTTGACCCATCCCGAACTGAGCGATCGGCGTCAAATTTTGGAAAACCCCAATCCCCTACTAAACATGAGCTTCTGGACAGCATTCGCCACAGGCATAGCCGCCATGCTGCCCATTGCCAGCTTCTTTGGTGTCTTCTATTTTGGATTAGCTTCCTCTACATCCTCCACTTTTCTAAGGGATCTGACGCTATTTATCCCATTTCTGATTGGAGCGACTTTAATTGTGCTGATTGTTGGCATGGGTACCTGGCGCACTACATTCTCAGCCATCCTTGCCAAACATAAAATAACAGGCATTACGAAATTAGGCTGGGGCCTAGCGCTTGGCATCGTCATCGGGCAACAGTTCTCATTTATTGGATTACCTGAAATTCTACAAAACCCAATTTTTCTTCTGCTTTGGCTGGGCTTTCTGACAACTGGTCTAATTGCATTTCTAAAATGGCTTACTCTAGATGCAAAAGCCTGGATAGGCGTAGTCAGCAGTTGTCGTTTAATGAATCAATTTTATCGATGGGGTTCCCTTTTTGCAGGTGTAGCACTGGCTTTTTTCCTCACAAGTTTTCTACGCCAAGTCATCATATTTGAAGGCGGTTCTAACCTGGCTCATTTTAATATCGTCTTCAATCCTTACTTTTCTCTTGGACTGATCAGTCTATGGTTGTTTCCATTCGCTTCTTGGCTTGTGTATAAGAACATGAACCAGGATCAGTTATTAAATGTCCCGAATCGGTTCTTTCTTGATGACTCAACTTCATCAACTTCTCTACCCAAACCGATGAAATTGAGATTCATACTACCCTCGGCACTCGGATTGATATTCGGCTTAAATGGCTATTTGCTTTTACTCGACTTTAGACACAGCTTTGGCTTGGATACAGTCTACGCTACGGTTATAGCCTCGATCATTATGCAGACAATTGTCGCTACTATAATCTTAGTCTGCGTAAAAAATCTAAGCAGCGTTCATGCCATTTATGCTGCATTTTTGTCAGCCTGTAGCATGTCAATTATTTCGGCTATAAGCCCCTATGTGACTGTACCAGATCTAGGTTTCTTCACAACTGGTGTTATCAATAGCGGCGGTTTATTCATTATTCCAGTTGCGTTGATTCTCTCTTCTATAGCATCTTGGATTTGCCCAAAGCGGAATGCCTCCCAAATTACTTGAAAAGCTCAATCTCCCAAGTCATTGCCATTTGGTTTTATAAATTCCTCAGTCTTTCCTTCAAAGACGATTCACCAATTACTCTTTGCAAAATGCTTGTGCTGGAAGATTCCCCTCCTCCTGAGTCACCTCCCACCTACCCTCAAATTGACCAAACACCCGATGGGCCACCTCTCGCCCAATCCCCCGCCGCCGATATTTCCGCACAATAAAGAACTCCGCCATCTGCCACAGCGGTTCATCCCCTTCTGTCTCCAACTGCCTGACCAGCACAAAGCCCGCCAGCTTCCCCTCCACCCTTACCAAAAACGGAAATCGCCCAGCCTCCGTCCAGTAGTAATCCAGATA
Source organism: uncultured bacterium (assembly GCA_964502605.1). Taxonomy (GTDB): domain Bacteria; phylum Cyanobacteriota; class Cyanobacteriia; order CAZCXK01; family CAZCXK01; genus CAZCXK01. The sequence goes on along the minus strand of CAZCXK010000019.1, from coordinate 3,717 downwards.
GAGGTAGTCAAACAGCCCATGCTCGTTGACATCCTTGCCGTTGAACTCGCTGCAGTCATGCAAACACAAATGCAGGAGATGCCGTAACACTGGCTTATCCTCAACATGGGCAGGCAAAATCTCAATCTTCATCCCTGCCTCACCCCCATGACCTCACCCTTCCCCGACATACCGCAGCACAGCATCAATGAACCGCTGGCTGAAATAGATCCTGACCCCATGCATCGTCTCTAATAGCGGACTGACAGCTTTGATTCCGCCCAATTGCTTTGTCTGAATTACCTGTCGCCGGGGCAAAGGGCGGAGATCGCACCGATAAGTGCGATCGATCGCTTCTTCGAAATTATGCTAAATCGAGATCGAATACAATAAGAGCAATATCCTTGCCATAGCCCACTGTGCAAATTGTTTTACCACCGGAACTTGAAGAACTCGTGCAGCGCCAACTGGCTAGCGGCAAATATCAAACTGCGATCGAAGTCCTTCTCGCAGGGGCAAAGCTGCTCGAACAGCAGGAAGATATTTACCAGGGGCGACTGCAAGAACTCCAACAGGCAGCTCTGATTGGCTGGGAAGCCGCTCAAAGGGGTGAGATTGTCGGTGGCTCCACTGCGATGGCACAAATTCGTGCTAACTTGCATTCTCGTCATGCGAATGAGTCATGACCCCAAAATTTCGCCTCTCCGAACCTGCGATTCGAGATATTGAGCAAATTGCCGACTATATCGCTCATGAATCGGGTTTGGCTCGGGCGGATCGCTTTCTCACCCGGCTGGATGCTAAATTTGCCAAAATCGCTCAATTTCCTAACCTGAGACGACAGCGCAATGAAATCTTGCCTGGACTCCGTAGCTTCCCAGTGGATCAGTATCTTATTCTCTACATACCAGCCAATCAGGACGTAGATATTCTGCGCGTTGTCAGTGGCTATCGTGACCTGTCAGCTCTATTTACTAACATCGATGACTGATTACAGCGGCTTCTCTCCGATCGAGGGTTGGTAGCAAAAGGCGCATCTGTTCCTCAGATTGCAAAGACTCGACTGCAATCCAGGTTTCCTGCGATAGGTCAATCTGTCCTACGCTAGTCCCACGGTAGGCCATGATCTCTTCGGCGACGGCTTCCGGGATCACCAGTTGTCCAACGACCTTCTGCATCAACGGCAGTTGAACGATTCTGGCAAAAGCAATTAACGGCGTAGCATTGCTGATAATGTCAGTCATGATCCGTCAATGCAGCAAGTCCAGCCAGGTCAGTATTCAGGGCAGATTCGTCATAGTCAAAGACGACAATTCCCTTTTGAGCCAGAAAATCCATAAACGCCAGTCGGTTAAGCCCCGCCAGTTCCGCCGCTTTGCCCAACGACAGTTGCTTATTTTGGAAGAATGAGACCGCCGCCAACAACCGAAATTGCTGACCCAAATCATTCGCCCCCATTTTCAGAGCAGCCAAAATATCCTGGGAAACTTCAAGGGTAATTGTTTCAGTACGCATGGCTTGCAGCTCTTCAAGGATTCGATAGGAAAAGAAAAGCAGTTATCCTTCTAGATTAATCCAAACTACTGCTACCCTTTGTGCTGCGGGAGGTGTCTTAGGAATTTTCGGCGGTGCAGCTCTGGGTTGATGATGATAACTGGGGTGCGATCGCCCCCGATGCACTACCGCTATCCGCACTAAAACGGGTATCGCCTAGCCTCCATCCAGTAGTGATCTAAATAGGGATAGTCAAATAGCCCGTGTTCATTGACATCTTTGCTATTGCACCTACTGTAGTCGTGCCGATATAACTCAGCAGGATCAAAGAATGGGCTTATCCTCAATCCTGGCAATTTGAAGCTTGATGTTCACTCAGCCCTTCACCCAAACAACACCTATGCCCGCACCTTCAACCAGCCAAATATTTCCTCGGCGGTAAGTCGCAGATCAATCCCTTCCAGGCAGGGCAACACAGCATCGTTAGTAAACTCATCAGGCAATCGATCACACTGATACGCCAGCACCACTTGCTCATCCGGGTCTACCAGCCACCCCATCTGCCCCCCATGCCGCAACGTGTGTAGAATCTTGCGCGTCACCTTTGTTTGGTTTTGATTCGGCGATAGAATCTCAATCACCCAGGGTGGGGCAAACTCCAGCCCCGTACTGACAATCTCGCCATCGCCATCCACTGGAAGTTGCTCTGTTGCGATTACAACTAGGTCTGGAACCAGCGATCGCCCTCCAAAGGTACATCGCAGGTCTGGCAATGCCTCATAGACTGACGTGGCGGCATTGATGGCAGATGCCAGACGCAGCTTGCAAGCGGCTGTGTTTTCCTCCCGGCATTGGCTTTTGGACGGCCTCTCCGTCCAGGTATTCCCAGGCAGGTGACTCCTCAATGGCGGGTAGCCTAAGGAAATCGTCTAGGGTCAGCAAACCTGGAACGGCAATCATGGGTTGCGATCGAAGGGGTGAGCACCCTAATTTTAACGCCATGTCAAGGTAAATTCATGTAGAGGCTGCTTAGAGGCTAAGCCCTAAGGTCGGGAAAAAGAATTGGACATAGGCCGTCAACAATGCGTTGCCGAACAAGAGACTCAGCACTGCACCCAAGGCCAAGAAAGGGCCAAACGGTATGGGTTGCCGACGGCTGAGTAATTTCAGGGCGATCGCCCCCCCGCCAACAATCGCACCCAGCATACAGGCCAAAAAGCCAGATAGCAGCAGCAGTTTCCAGCCTAGCCATGCCCCCATCATGGCAGCGAGTTTAGCGTCTCCTCCGCCCATTGCAGTTTGGCCAAAGGCGATGGACCCTACCAGCGTGATGACATCAAATAGCCAGATGCCCAGCACAGCACCGACAACCCCTATCATCAGCTGTGATCCGATCCCTGCCAGCGTGGGTTCATGCCACCACCCTAGACTGCCTTGAAAAACCAGCCCTGCAATTAAGCCAGAGGATGTCAGCGGATTGGGCAATGTGAGCGTATCGAGGTCGATGACTGCTAAGGCCACTAGCCAGCTCACAAACAAGCAGTAGCCAATGATGAGGGGCAGGTCAGGGGTGAGCAGGGCGATCGCCACAAACAGAAACCCCGTAGCAGCTTCAATCACCGGATATCGAATTGAAATCGGATGGCGGCAATAGCGACAGCGACCGCCAAGCCAAAGCCAGCCCAACACAGGCACATTATCGTAACTCTTGAGACGATGGGCACAATGGGGACATCGAGACGGAGGATGAACCAATGAGAGCCCTGCCGGCAGTCGATAGATGACCACATTGAGAAAACTCCCAATCGATGCACCTGCAACAAAGGCAAAGAAAACTCTTAAGCCAGCTAGCATGGATGTTGCCATTTTTAACGGTGTGAGTTGATTTACAAGCAGGGCAGGGTGGTAGAACCGTTAACACAGATCAATTGAGCTAACGTTGTCGTATCCATCCTTACATCTTTAGGACTACCGAAATATATAGCTGTCTACTTATAAACCTCACCGTCAGCAATCAAGAATCGCCAACCATCACTCTAACCGAGAGTCTAAGCCTGTTTTAGAAACGTTGCCATCTTCATTAGAAGCGCAATCTCACTGACTCACGGGTTGATCGAAGTGACTCGCAGGTTGATCGAAGTGACTCGCAGGTTGATCGAAGTGACTCGCAGGTTGATCGAAGTGACTCACAGGTTGATCGAAGTGACTCGCAGGTTGATCGAAGTGACTCGCAGGTTGATCGAA
>CAZCXK010000018.1:48705-61516 GCA_964502605.1 uncultured bacterium | reverse complement strand
CACTCAACACCAACAGCTCAATGGCATCCGCTTGAGCACCGCTGCGAGTTTGCAATAGGCGTTGCAGCTCATTCACATAAATTCGCTGATCCCAGGCCAAAATAAACGTCGTGCTGGCGTCAGAACTGAACTGGCCATGAGTTGCCAGATGCACCACCGGCACGGGTCGCTGCTGCACCTGGGTTTGCAAGGCTGCACTGGTAAAGCGTTCGTTGAGCAAGATCTGAGTGGGCATCTCAGACTGAATTTCTTGCAGCTCTAGGGGCACATTGGGCAGTGCTGCAAAATTGGGGCGCGGCTCACTCATGCCAGCAGCGATCGCCCGTAAAGTGACCTGGCCTAATGGCTGCGGCGTAATCAACTGTAAACCCGGCGTCAGCGCTATGCGATAGGTTTCAATCAAATAGCGATCGCCATCATAGAGCGCGGCCATCGGCACATTCCGCAGTGCACCATCCAGCACAAACACCAGCGTCTCAATCTGTGCCTGAGCTAAATCAGCGACAGCCGGTCGAATGAGCCAGTCATAGACCTGTTGCGAAAGCGCTTGAGCCTGTCGTGTGCCCTGTGGTTTGATCAGCGCATGTCGCAGCTGGTCGAGGGTTTCCTGCACCTGGTTTTGATCGAGGGGCGTCGTGTAATAGCGCAGCGGTTGGTTGGGCAGCGTCAAAATCACCGTCAACTGATGCGGCAAAATGATGGGATAGATTACAGCCGCCGTTTGATCCTGCTGCTCTACCACCTGATCTAAAAGTTGCTGGGCATCGAGACAGGCTTCTCTAAGATAGTTGTTCAGCTCTGCGATTTGCAGCGACTCTATCACTAAGCGGGCTTTTTCGAGATGAACCTGACTGGGTTGAGCCCCATCAGCCTGCACCAGCAACTCGACAAACTGGCGATAGACGGGCTCGACCTGTTCGCGAAACGAAAACTGAACATCTGGATTAACTGCCACCAGGTCATATCGCAGGGATTGCAGATCCTCAATGGCGGCATCATAGGCGGCGATCGCCCCAGCACGATCACCCGTATCGTTGAGCAACCGACCCAGTTGCCACTGCCACTGATAGGTCAGATCCGACGCATTCACGGCCTGAGAAAGACGCAATGCCTGTCGCGTCAACGCTTCGGCATCAGAGAGCTGCTGATTTTGCTCATACACCCGTCCGAGGGTGCCCAAGGCATCTGCTTCAGCCCGTGGGTCGTTGAGGGTTTGCGCCTGTCGCACTGCGATCGCCATTAGATCTGCCAGTTGCCCTAGGGAGACAAACGGGGTTGACGGTGCAATTGCCGCCGTAGCCGGTAGTGTTAAGAGCGTCCGCGCCAGATCAATGCGAAGATAAATGGCTCGACGGCTGAGTGGCAACTGATCAAGCTGATTCAGAATGAAGCCTAGCTGGGTTTGCGCCCCATCGCGCTGAGATGGAGCCAGTAGCTTAAACTGCTGCAATCGCGCCGAAACTTGTGTCGTTAGAGATGGGGCGATCGCTGCTGCCTGCTCATAATAGGTAATGGCCGCATCGCGCTGCTGGCGTTCAGAGGCCGTGTTGCCCAAACTCAAAAGGGTTTCTGCGATCGCACTGGGGTCTGCTATCGATTGGGCGATCGCCAAACTTTCCTGCAGTCGCTGCTGTGACGTTTCTAAATCGCTAATTCCCCGCAGTAGGTTGCCCAAGTTACGCAGACCCATCGCGTTTAGCAAGGAATCAGGCTGATGGTGCAGGCGGGCGGTCACTGCCCTAAGTTGGTCATAGGCTTGGCGATAGAGCCCTAGGGCTCGCGAGGCTTGCGCCTGATTGATTTGATTGCGAATTAGCAGAGTTTGATCGGGCAACGGTTCGTCAAGCCGTTCATAGTAGTCAAATGCCTGTTGCCAACTGGCAAGTGCGGCCTCCGCCTGCCCCTGAGATAGTTGCAAGTGCCCTTGAATATCCAATACTTGCGCCCAAATCTGCGATCGCTCATCTGAGTCGATTGCTTCTAAACTAGAGAGCGCTTTTCGAATAGCCTGATTAGCATCATGCCAGTGCCCTAGCTGTTGATAGGCTAATGCCAGATGGCTGAGAATGGTGGCTTGCTGAAGCGGATCAGGATTGGTGGCGATCGCCGCTTGCCAGACTCGAATTGCATCAGCAAATCGTTCGGCGGCATAGAGCTGTCGGCCTTGCTGCTCTAGCGATTGGGCGTGAGCATCGGCATGAGGATGTTGAGAATGGTGTAATCCAGCTTGTGTCTGTGCAAGAGTTGGCACTGTAGCCGCACCCAAAAATAAGGCGACGCAGAGCACAAGTGAAATTAAACGCTGTCGTCGAATTTGACGACACCTCATTCGACATCTCATAGACAACTGCCAAACTGTTTGGAAGACTCTAACCAGTCTGTTGTGTTGAGGTCGAAAGTGCTGTTCAACATCAGGTTTCCTCAATGCACGCTTGATAGCATAGTTTAGTCTGACTCGGACTAAACTGTCTGAGCAGTTTATTGTCTGCACTATCCGTTGCCATTTAAGCTGCCATAGCCTAGAACCAATAATCACACTTTATTCCAAGCGCCAAATCTTAAGGGTTTCATCAGCACTAGCACTGGCAAGCAGCTTTCCATCTGAACTGAATGTTATCGATAAAACGGCATCCAAATGTCCTGTCAATGTACTTTCTAAATGCTTAGACGACCAGACTTTAATGGTGTAGTCATCACTGCTGGTTGCCAATAGTGTCTCTGTTGGATGACTGACAACTGCTTGTATGCATCCCCCATGAGCCTCAAATGAATCAGCCAATGTCGCTGATTTGAGACTCCATAGTTGGATATGTCCATCATGACCTCCTAACCATATCTGCTTTTGATTAGGAGTAATTGCTAGTGCAGAAATCCGTGGAAGTTTAGTATCAACGCTTCTGCATAGTTTTCTACTCGTTGAATTCCATAGTTTCAAATATTGATCATCTCCACCCGTTATCAACGTGTGTCCATCTGAACTGAGAGCGATCGTCCGTATTGGAACGTTATGGTCATCAAGAGAAGTCGTCAATTTACCTGTCATCATGGCCCAGATCATAACTCGACCATCATGACCTGCTGTCATTAAACTGTGGCGATCAGGACTAAATATAATTGCCGTTATACAGCCAGAGTGACCTGCCAAAGTTCTAATTAGACTGCCCGTCGCCAGATGCCAAAGCTTGATGATGCCATCTCTAGCTCCACTAGCGAGAATTTGCATATCACGGCTGATCGCCAACGTCTCAATCGCAGTTGAATGACGCTCTAGAATACTAAAACATTCCCGTGTATGAATATTCCAAATCCGAATTGTCCCATCCTCTCCTCCACTCACTAGTAGCCTATGACCTTGAATAAAAATGGTGCTTGTTACTCGGCCTGAATGCCCAATGAGAGTATGTAAGCAGTCCCAGGAGATAGCTGACGAGGGCTCTGGAGTCGCTGACTTTGAAGGTGATGACTGAGATGACTGTTGGACAGATGTCTTGGGGGGTGGTTTAGGTGAGGGAGATCCAGGCTCATCGTATTGCTTTGAATTCTTTGGGGGCTGCTTTGAAGCAATTGATTGAATGAGATCAAGTTGCTTGGCTTTCAATAAATCAGATTGGGCTCGATTTTCATAACCAAGCATTGAGAATATGAAGCTGCGGTAGCGATAGGCATCTGCATAGTTAGGGTCAATACGAATTGCCATTGAAAATGCATCTACAGCTTCCTCATAGGCTTTTTGCTTAGTCTTTTCTGCTCCGTTGTTGTAGTAAGCTTTTGGATCAGCTGCCCGAGTCGAATATATACTTACTTTGGCTGATTGAGTTGATTTTTCAGGGGTTTGATGTTGCACAGTGTCAGCATCTATCGACGAAGCCGCTTTTAGTGCTGTATATGCTTCATTTAATTTTTTGATGAGTTGTTCTGCTACCTTCTGTTTCTCAGGATTATTCGGAAAGCGATCAGGGTGCCATTGCTTGGCTAACTCACGATACGCTTGTTTAATATTGTCTTGTGATGCTCCTGGCTGAAGACCCAAGGTTTTATAGTGCCTACTAATATCGTGCATGGCAGTTAGACTATTTTGTAAATCTGAGTCATCAACACATCCACCCTAGGCTTCCCGCTCAAATGACTAAATGAACTCTGTATAGAGTATAAAGAGTGACGCTAAGGCCATCGTTTCTGTTCTTCTAGTAGCGATCGCTTAAATTTCTTTGCAGGTATTTAGATGTTCGCCAATCATAATGAAACAGATGAGTAAAATCCTGTATCTGGCCAACCCCTATGGGTTTTCTCAACAACAGCAGACGTTGCTCCTGCCGCCCCTGATCGACCAACTCACAGCATTAGGGGCTGAAGTTTGGGAACCCTTTGAGCGCAACAATCAAATTGATTTCTCTACGTCAGGTTGGGCTTACAAGGTTGCCCAAGCCGATCTGAACGATGTCCACAATGCCGATGGCATCTTTGCTATCGTTAACGGCACTCCTCCCGATGAAGGGGTCATGATTGAACTGGGAATGGCGATCGCCCTGAATAAAGCCATATTTTTATTTCGAGATGACTTTCGTCGCTGCACTGATAGCGACGACTATCCGCTCAATCTGATGCTGTTTGCAGGCTTGCCTGCCGACACATGGCGCGACTATTACTACACCTCAATAACAGAGATAGCCGACTCCCATAAAGCGCTCTATCAGTGGCTTGCTTAACTCACAGTACCGCGCATGTCGGCGGTTCCAGATAGCCTATGGGGCACTTGGCGCGGATTTAAGGGAGCCATTGCATCAGTTCTATGTGGCAGCCCCAATTGTTGCAAGAATAGCCAAGAGACTATGGGGGAGAGATGCATAGTTTTTGGAATCGTGTTCCTTTGTCGGACGCTACAGCGGCAACCTAACTCGTGTTTTTGTAGAGAAATGCAGGCGCTGTCGATGATACAGGAGCTTTCCACCATAGAAACGGAGCCTTCATTTATAGCAAATGAGGTCGCCAATTCTGCAAATGAGGGCTCAATTACAGCAAATTAGGTCGCCACCATAGAAACGGAGCCTTCATTTATAGCAAATGAGGTCGCCAATTCTGCAAATGAGGGCTCGATTGCAGCAAATGAGGTCGCCACCATAGAAACGGAGCGCTCATTTATAGCAAATGAGGTCGCCAATTCTGCAAATGAGAGGAGAGCAATGGTGGCGATCGCATCTTGCAAGTTATGACGGAGCCAAAATAACACAGACATGCAAGCCCTGCCAGGTTCTGAATTCTGTCAGCTACTTACAACCGTAGAACACGTTGAATTAGCTCGGTCTCACGACCATGTTACTGGATGAGAAACAAATGAACAGGTGGAGATCTACTAGCAACGCCACTAAATCTCTATGCGCTGAATTTCTATTAGTGCGCTGAAACATTAAACAGCTATCTTTCAAGGCTGATCTAGACTGGCCTAGGCCTGCCCAATTAAGAAAAAAAAGGCAGCCTGATGCCGACTGCCCTCTATCATAGGAGTGATACGTGCTTCCCAGCTCATTTCTCATTCTATTTATAGAATTTCATCAAATGATCGAGCCGAACATCCGTCTGCAGATAGAAATAAGTAGCCAGCATTGATGTTAACCACAGCCGTCTACCATTCAAAATGCATCAATGTGGCTGAGGGCAAACCGTTGAGAATTATTTTGTTGACGCCGAGTGCAGACACCGATTGAAGACAGATCAAGTATCAGGCCAAGTCTATCGTCAGTTTGAATCTGCGACCAGGCTTTCCTCATGCCATTAGACCATCGGATATCATCAAAGACAAAGACGGTATCAGGATTAGAAAACGTCAGGATGTTTTCAAAATAATCTAAGGTTGGCTGATAGTGATGATGTCCATCGATAAAGGCTAAATCTACAGAGGCACATCTGGTCAAAGCAGGTGTGAGCGTGTCTGCGAAAAGACCTTCGACATATGAAATATTGTCGATGCCAAGATTATGATGAACTTCTTTGGCCAACCGTAGACGGTAAGGAGATGCGTCGAGTGTAATTATTCTACCGTTCTGCCCATTGGCTTTCAAAGCTGCACCGATGTATGCAGATGAAATTCCAACATTTGTCCCCAGCTCAATTATGGTGAGTGGTCTGATAAAGCGAGTCAACAAAAATAGCAGCAACGCTGACTTGGGAGACTTGCTAACCGAACAGGCATCATGGATGGTGACGCCATCATCATATAAGCCACCATCTCCCAAACTCCCATCAACAAGGGAGATATTCTGAGTTAAGAGCCGCGTCCGCTCGGCCTCGATTCTCTCATACCAAGCCTGATCAGATTGAGATAGCTCTCCTCGAAGGGATTTTAGCGCCTCCTTCAGATGTCTTCCTTGAGGATCAAAGGTATTTCCTAACTGCTCAAGGATCTTATTGTTTGATCGCGTATTTAACAGTCGATCAACAGTCCTATGCATGTTTACCACGAGGGGAATCTGAGCCAAACAATTTTTGATGTTCATATTCATTGCGGATGTTGTTGCATAGCGATGTAATTCACTGTCAGTTTTGGTAGATAACATCCTGATCGCCCAAGATTGTGATAGACAATAACCAGATAAAGCCCGACATTGAAAGACTCCGGCAGCGGCCTTGCATGACGAGGAGGTTGCGGAGAAAGGGATGGTACGTTTTAATCACCACAACTAAAGCAAGCCATGAAACCTGAATAGCGCATCCGCAACTGGTTTGAGTCTGGTTGACTGATAAAAGTCTGGTTGACTGATAAAAAATCTGCATTGGGGGCGAAAACCTTATCCTTAAAGTATTTCACCTGATGTAGGGATCAGGTCTCCTGACCCAATGCAGGATATGGGTTATAAATGGTTTTGTCCGTCAATCAGCCCAAAAGGTTCCTTTCAAACTACCAGAAGTTATCGAACCATCCATCAAATCGTTTAGGCTGATAAACGGATCGATACGCAAAGGACTAGTAGCATTGGGAACGGTTCGAGTACGGCAACATGTTAATCCACTGAGTGAAAAATATCAGTCTCCGGTTGATCCACCCCCATGGGAAACCGTCTATGCGGCTGTAGATCAGCCGCTGCATCTCGACATTGGCTGCGGTCGCGGGCAGTTTGTGCTGTCAATGGCTCAGCAATGCCCCACCTGGAACTTTTTGGGGTTAGAGATCCGAGAGCCGCTGGTGTTGCAAGCCAATCAGGAGCGCGAACAGTTGGGGCTGACGAATCTTCATGTTGTGTTTTGCAATGCCAATAATTCACTAGAGCCGCTGCTGTCGTCATTGCCTCAGGGGCGACTGGCCTATGTCACGATTCAGTTCCCTGACCCATGGTTTAAGAAACGCCATCAAAAACGGCGCGTTGTGCAGCCGCAGTTGGTTGAGTCATTATCCTCATTTCTGATCGAGGGCGGAGCGGTGCTAGTGCAGTCTGATATTGAACCCGTTGCCCGTGAAATGTGCGATCGCTTCCAAGAGCATCCTGCGTTTCAGCGGCACAGCCATGAATGGTTGGCCGACAATCCGCTGGCGGTGCCTACAGAGCGAGAACGAGTCACGCTAGAGCGAGGCGACCCAGTCTATCGGGCGCTGTTTATCAAAGTATCAAGTTGCGGCTGAACTAGTTGCGGCTGAACTAGTCACAGATGAAACTGCCGAGTCGGGCAATGTGATAGTTTGGCCTCTTAGCTTGATGCGCTGGTATAAAACCGCAGAGCAAAGCGCCAGAACAGTTTAGAAACTATCAAAAGGGCGATCGCCAGCCCCAAACTGCCGACCATCCAGAGCCAGTTGCCCCGCTGCAGTAACGCCTGTGCCGGAACCGTGGTCAAGAAAGTCACGGGCACCACAAATGTAAAAAAGACGCGATAGGCCGCCGGATACGCAGCAATCGGGAACCGTCCTGCTTCGAGCAGACCCCGCAACACTTCTGTGACATTGTAAATTTTCACAAACCAAATGCTGGTAGCACCCAACATAAACCACAGGCTATAGAGGCTTAAAAAACCACACAGCACGGGCACAACACCCGATAGATAGTTAGTCGCGTCTAGGCCAAGCTGGTGGCCTGCGTAGCCAATCAAAACCACCCCAAATAGTAAATCGGGGGTGCCCCAGGGAGAAACCGTGCGCGTAGAGAGCCAAAACTGGGAGCTAATCGGCTTCAGCAGCACAAAGTCGAGGGTGCCTTCTTGCACCTGGCGCACAATTTGATTCAGATTTGGAGCTAAAAACGTGGCCGAAAACCCTTGCAGCAGAGTAAACACTCCTAGCACAACTAGTGCTTCTTCCCATGACCAGTCTTGAAACCGATAGTTGGTTTGATAAAACAGAAACAGCCCAAACAGGCTGCCTGCCAGGCTGGCCAGACTCGTCAGTGCGGCAATCACAAAGTTGATGCGATACTCTAGCTCAGCCGCGATCGCCGCTCCCCAAAACAGATTTAAAACTCGAAAATATCGCTCCAAAGCAGCTGCTCATCCTCATTATTGTGTGATGTTTCGTGTGTTACGTCTCGTCTCGCTGCGGGTTCTCAGCCTTATGCGCCCATTCCAGAATATCGCTTCAGCCCTCGACGCCACAGCCATCGATTCACCCCAAAGAATACACTTGTCCAGGCCAACATTGTGACTAAAACACGCGGCAAATCAACGGGGAGACCCACCAGCAAGCTAGCCGGATAATAAATCAAGTACGGAAACGGCAACCAATCAACTATCTGACGAATCGGCTCAGGAAAGGTATCCAGAGGAGCAATTAATCCTGATAGAAACAGATAAAACAGAAACCAAAAACTTTCAATGGCACTGGCGCGCTCAGTCCAAAAGGCAAACATCGCAAACGTATATTGCATCGCAAAGCGCAGCGCAAACGCCAACAGCAGCAGCAGCCCAGTTATGACAACATCGAGAGCATTTGGCACCCATAGGGCGGTGGGATATATCCCAAAAAATAGCCCCACTACAATGATCACAAACGGCATTCGGGCAAAGCGCTCGGCAAAGTGAGAGGCAAAATGATGCCAGCCTGGATCAAGCGGCTGCAAGAGCTTGGGTGAGAGCTTTCCTTCGACAATCTCGCGCTCAAATTCCCAAATTACCCAGACCACACTAAACTGCCGCACAAAAAACACGGCAATGAAATAGCGGATAAACTCAAGCGAACTGAGCGGAAACTGCCCGCCTGCAGCAGCTTGGGCCCAGATTCCCATGAGAATTAGCGGCAGACTACCTGAAAGTACCCAAAGCAGCAGTTCGGCTCGATATTCGAGCATGTAGGCGTAGTAGACGATCAGCAGAGTAGAGGCAATGCGAATGATGCGGCGCATGAGTTGCAACCCAGTGGTGAGAACACCCCGGTAAAAGAACTAAAGAGCGATCGCCCATTAGAGATGCAGAATCCCATAGGCGATCGCCCCATTCCATCAAGTGAACTAGGCGCAATGATTAGCTCAACAGCTGAATATTCGAGAAGATAAACTCAGATGTAGACGTTCCTCGGTCAAGGGTCGTATCAATCAAGCGGCGGCTCAGGATGAAATAATCGCCAACCTTCTCATATTCATCCACAAATTCGCTGCGTCCGCCCTTCTGTTCGCCCGTTGTCGGATCATGATAGACCGAGTCATATTGGTGAGAGAGGTAGCCCTCACCCGTATCATGACTGCTAAAGGTGTTAATCGTCACCACAACTCCATGGATATGACGGTGAACCATACACACTTCGTTATCACGAACCTTATAGTGATCGCCCTCTGACTTGCCGCCCATGGAAATGGCGATCGCGCCTGTTTCGTCAGTATCACCAAACGAGAAAGTATTGCCTTTGTGGGTCTCGTCAAAGCTGCGCCGAACCCGATGGATAGCAATCTCCCAAAGCTGCCCATGAATGGCCTTCTTGGCCGCATCATCCTCTAGCTCAGAGACCTCGGCTTTGAGATCTGCCGTCACCTGTGCCTTGGCGGTAAACGTTTTGCCGTCATGTTTGTATGTGACATCGGCGGTATAACCTGGAAACCCAGAATCCCAAGTGTAACGATTGTCATAAGCAGATCGAAACAAATCCCGAGCGGTCGTTTGCACTGCAGTCATGAGCGAACCTCCAAACTCCATGTATTAGCTTATCTTCTGTTTTGGGTAGATGGGAAGGTATGGCTCAATCTCGCCAGACGTTCGGCCTGATTTGGGCAATCATGAGAGCGATTGTGAGGTCGCTCTTAGCGTCAGTCTGCACCTGCAAGATTCTGTCGAGATGAAGTCGAGACGAAAAGGATAGACTGCACTATAGAGGTTACGGCCAATGAGTTAAGGCTAACGAGCTATGGTGCGATTAAGTCGATGGCAGTGGGGTGTGATTGCAGCTCCGATTGCTGTGATCACGAGTGTTTTACTGATTGCAGCCGGGTGGCAACTTCGCGCATGGCATTTAAATTGGGTTTGGGGCGTGTTCGTGCTGATGTTTTTGGGGTGGCGCTGGCTACTCGTCAAATGGACGCGACCGACTCTGAGCCAGCTTGAAGACGCAATCGAAATCGCCAACACTGAGTTTGAATCTCTGGCCAGCCGTGTGGCGAGTGATCCGACAAATCGTCCAGATAGTCGTGATATGACCCGGCAGGCGGAAGCTGCTCTGCAAGCCATCATCACAGATTCACGCAACGATTTGCCCATCTGGGAAGACTGGCCCACCTTCTGGAATCGCTGTCAGTCTTTGGTGGTGGCGATCGCCCATGTCTATCATCCTGAGGTGAAATACCCACTACTCACGATTTACATTCCGCAAGCCTATGGCCTGATTCGCGGCACCGTTGACGATATGGATCGGTGGATGCAAAAACTTTCGCCCGCGCTCAATCAAGTCACCGTTGGCCAAGCCTATCAAGCCTATGAAGTTTACCAAAAACTAGAACCATCTGCTCGTAAAATTTGGCAAGTATGGAACTGGGCTCAATGGGTGCTCAATCCAGTTGCAGCTCTGGCGCGGCAGGCCAGCCAGCAATCAAATAGCAAAGCCACCCAGCAACTCCTGGCCAATCTGGGGCAACTCTTGCGCGAAACAGCCCTTTATAACCTGTGTCGGCAGGCGATCGCCCTCTATAGCGGCACCTTACCCAGTTTAGATAGCCCCATATCAACCCCCCAGTTGCCTAAGGCCAAAACGCAAACCTTGCAGGATATCTTAGAGCGAGCAGAACCTGTCGCCGCCGTTGAGCAACGACCTGTCAACATTCTGCTGGTAGGGCGTACAGGGGCTGGAAAAAGTAGCTTGATTAACACGCTGTTTCAGGCAGATCGGGCAGAGGTGGATGTCTTGCCCAGCACCGACCAGATTCAAAACTACCATTGGCACACGTCAATGGGTGAAACACTAACCCTGTGGGATACGCCTGGATATGAGCAGGTTGACCGGGACGATTTGCGCGAATTAGTGCTTGATTATGCCATCCATGCCGATCTAATTTTGTTGGTGACGCCCGCCCTTGACCCAGCCCTGCAAATGGATGCTGACTTTCTCACTGACCTCAAGGCGAGTGGCGTCAATGTGCCCACGATCGCCATTCTGACTCAAGTTGATCGGCTCCGCCCCATGCGCGAATGGCAGCCGCCCTATGATTGGCAGCAGGGCGATCGCCCCAAAGAGCGCTCAATTCGAGAGGCTACAGACTATCGAGTCGATCGGCTAGGAGATGCTTGCGATCGCGTTCTGCCCGTTGTGGCTGGCGATCGCCAAGCCGAGCGCGATTCCTGGAATGCAGATGCGTTGTCGGTAGTGTTGATTGAGGCGATCGACCCTGCCAAACAGCTGCGGCTAGCACGGTTTCTGCGCGATCGCAATGCTCGTTCAGTGGCCGCCGCCAAAACCATTGACTCGTTTACCCTGCAAATGTCTACCAGCCAAGGCTTAACCGCATTACTCAAAAGCCCGGTGCTGCAATTTATTTCAACCCTTACAACCGGATCGCCCACCCTAGCCTATTTACTAGCCGAACAAATTCCGATTGAGCAATTGCCCGTCGTTATCGGCAAGTTGCAAATGGCTTATGACCTGTTCACGTTATTTAATAACGACGGCTTTGGTTCCTCTGCCAAGACAACATTTGATCTGCTAGCGCTCTGGCCACTCCTACTCGAAAATCCTGCGTCGCCCGACCGCAATGCCTGGGCATTTGGCCATGCGTTGGTCGAATACTGGACGCAAGACCTCACTGTTGAGCAAACCCGTAAACGCTTTAAGGTTTATCTCGATCAGCAGCAGGGTTAGAAATTATGAATGCAGTCGAAGAAGTAAAAAACCGGAGGCGATCGCCATCCGCCATGCTCCTCCGAGGATTTGATTTATCCCCGCCATTGCTGAATTACGCCTGAGGCAAACTCGCTACTGCATCAGCTGGCATTGAACCATGCGCGCGATTGATAAGTAATGCTTTACGAAAACTCGCTACTGCATTAGCCGGGATTGAAACACGCGCGCGATTGATAAGTAATGCTTTACGAAAACTCGATGCAACATAAGCTGGTGTTGAAACACGCGCGCGATTGATAAGTAATGCTTTACGAAAACTCGATGCAGCATAAGCTGGTGTTGAAACGCGCACGCTGTTTCGTAATGTCAGTTCGTTGTTAAAAGGGGCGATCGCCCCGCTGGCTAAGTTGACTGGCTCATCATTTGCCGCACATTTTCTAAACTCTGCTGCGTGCCGACTGTATGGGGATGCTGATTGCCCAAAAGCTGCTGACGCATGGCTAACGCTTGCACCAGCAAGGGTTCTGCTTCAGTCAATCGCCCTTGCGCATCATACAATCCCGCGAGATTGTTCAG
>CAZCXK010000018.1:0-48605 GCA_964502605.1 uncultured bacterium | reverse complement strand
ACTGGTGGCCACATCGGGATGGCGGTCGCCCAACAGCTCTTTGTATAACTGCAACGCCTCAATATAGAGCGGTTCGGCGGCCTCATAGCGCCCTTGCGCCCGATACAATGCCGCGAGATTGTTCAGACTGGTGGCCACATCGGGATGGCGGTCGCCCAACAGCTCTTTGTATAACTGCAACTCTTCAATCAAGAGCGGTTCAGCTAGCTCATAGCGGCCCTGTGACTGATAGAGTAAGCCCAGATATGCGAGGCTCGTGGCTAGGGGGAGTGGATTGGGGAGGGTTTTGCGGCGGGTGATGGCGGCTTGGAAGGCGGCGATCGCCTTTGCTTCTTCCTGGGGGCGATCGATGGCAATGCCTCGTGCCATGCGGCTGTAATAAGTCTCGCCCAGGCTTTGATACAGGCTTTCTAACAGGGGGGAATTGGGGTCTTCGGCTTCCAGAGCGGCAATTTCTTGTTCGAGTTGGGCGGGGTCAGCCAGGGGTTCATCGTTGGATTCTGGCTGATGTTCCGGCTTTTGTGATACGTCAGGGAGTTGCCACACGATCGGTTGGTCAAATTCAAACACGCCGCCCCGCCAGCTCCAAAAGTCGGGGGCTTGTTGAGCCAAGCCATTTGCGGTGGCCTGGGTCAGCCACAGCACCACGGGAAACTGAAACTCTCGCAAGGCTTCTCTCGTCCATTGCAGCGAAAAAAAGAAGCGTTCCTGGGCAGATTTGGGCTGTTCTAACCGGATGCTCAGCAGTTCATCGCCACCCCGAACGGTGATGAGCGTCGGGGTTTCGGGTTGCCAGTCAGGATGGCTGTCTCGCCAGTCGAGCAGGCTTTGTTTGAGGCTGGGCTGCTGGCGATCGAGTTGGATGGCATCGCAGTGAATTTGTTTAGTTGTTAGTTCTGCTTCATAGGTGCGAATTACCTCATCCCGATAGCGGGGATTATCGCAGATAGCAATCAGCAAATTGAGCTTGTGCAAACCCGCCTGCACCGACACCACCAATCGCCGCAAATTGCGTTGATTGGCCGCATCTCGTTCAGCAGAATCAATGGCGACTGTTGGGGGCATCGGTGTCTTGCGCGATCCAATCATTCAATCAAGTCATTACGCTGCAACAAATCCACCACAATCGGGTGGACGTCGTACCACAAATCATCATTCTGATATTCCAATACCATTAATCCGTGCAACAATTCCACGAAGGCATCGCTATCGGCATCTTTGTTATTCAGCGTTTGATAAACCTGCACTAATACCGGGAATAAATTAGTCCCAATTTGTCTGGCAAAGTCGTTGCGCAGATTGCGCAGGGCAATGGTTAAGATTTCATCGTTAATCGCCACATCGGTGCGTTCCGGCTCCAGTTCCATTTGCACCATACATTCCGTGCAGCATTCTCGCCCAATTCGCACCAGTTCGCGCATCACGCCGCCGCTGTTGAGCACCATCTGGCGGGCGGTTTCGGGGGCAATGTAGTCGGCAGGAATGCGCTTCGCCAGCACTGCCAAGAAAACATCGAGATTTTTGGTGATCGGCTCTGCCTGAGGATTGTGGCTGTCTTGTTTGCTATACAGTTTTGCCACCGGAAATAACGAAGGCCGCACAATTCCTTCGGAAGTGAGAGCACCCATCACCTTGGGTTCCTGGATGGCCGAAACGGGAATGGTGAAGACAATGCGAAATCGGGGTGAAAACAAGGCTTTAATATTGTTGAGATAAATCGACTCCACGAGTGACAAATCGAGTTTGTCTAGATCGTCAATCACCACCAGCACCGGCTTTTTGGTTGTGGCTTCGATTGTGGCTGCTAGCCGATCGGCTTTGCCCACCAAATCTTCGACTCGCTTTTCATAGACCCGCTCAATTTCTTCTCGAAATGCCTGTTCTTGTTGCAGCTTCAGGGTTGCCATTGCCAAAAGCTTATCGATGCCGAATCCTATTTCCGATTTTGTGGTTTTCTCCGTCACTTCTTTTTGGGTGGCAATCATCCAATCCAGCAGGCTTTGTTTAATATCATCGGCCACCGGAATGTTTTGTTTGGTAGCCCCAATCAAAAGACAAAGGGCGATCGCATACAAAATATTGCGATGGGTCACTGCCGAGGGTTCAATCAACTCGGCGATCGAGAAAAACACCACAAAGTGCTGGGGCTGTATTTCAATGGTGAATCGCTTCAGCAGGGTGGATTTTCCACACCCCCGATGCCCTGCAAACACAAACTTTTGTGCCTTCGTCGAGGCATTCACTTCTTGCCTCAGCCGCACCAACACCTCGTGCCCATAGTCCACCCGAAATTTTTCAATATTCTCAGGCTCAACCAGCGGAAATAAGTCGAGATCCTGGTAGGCTTTTTGAAAAACGGCAAGACGGGCTTCGTTCATTGCACCAAATCGGAGAGGTTTGCCATCCATCATACCGAAGCCAATCGTGACTATGGCACAACCATTTCAGGAGAACTACGACGGAATAGCCTGCTTCTTCCAGCGTCGAGGCAATCCATTCTGCTCAGGCTCGATCAGCTTTGGTGTAACTAACAAAAGCGTGTTTGAGATCCGTACTTATTGACAGAAGCGGGGACGATAGTTCTATCTCCCTTACAATAGCGATCTCATCTTGAAAAAAGTAGTCGTTTGAACAGTGCATTTTGCAAGGCGATGGCGCGTATCACCTTGCGGATCTGCATTCGCTTCAATAGGGGCAGCGCTGCCCCCAGCCATGACTTAAAAAAATCAACAGACCACTAGCTATTTGCATCAATCCAACAGACAATTAATAATAAAGATGAGAGACGTTTATAAATCTTTAGGAGTAGTCTAAATATGGACTTAGATCTTCGTCTTTTGGTCGTCTTGTTACCTGTGATTTTGGCTGGGAGCTGGGCAGTCTACAACATTGGTCAGTCTGCTCTCAAGCAAATTCAGGGGTTCTTAGACAAGCAAGCCTGATCACAGGCTAGGGCATCGCATTCTAGCGCTGCGGCTTAAGAATTAACTTCAAAAAATAGCGAGCCAGCTATATTAGTCGGCTCGCTATTTTAATATGGGCAGTTGCATAGACGCACTGACAGGTGAACAGCACCAAGCAGCTAGCAACGAACGGTCATAGGTCAGCCACACTGGCCTACATCACGTCGCCCACTGCCTCGATGGTCACAATATTGCATGTCATTGGGGTTCGAACCCTGAATGGTGGGGCGATACGCGCTGCGTGCAGGCGTGCCGACGCCAAATTGAGAATGAATTAGAGGCGCGATCCCAAGGGCGAAGATCGTACAAAGAAGAGCAGCGTAAGTCAGCATAGGAATGGACGTTTCTTAAAGTCACATTTCCTGATACATACCCGACTCGGTTAAATCAGGAAATTCTAATAACGTGTCGCTTTGTCAATAGCATCCACAAGGAGCCAATTGCCAGCGCAATTCATGGTGCCCCAAACTCTCACGGGCTGGGCATCTGAAAAGGTCTGAAGCACCTGGTTGATGGTGGGGTCGAGCGTTACCAGCGTCACGGTCATTGGGGCCGCTACAGCCGCAGTGGACTCTAAAATCAGGCTATAGTCTTGCCAGCCACGACGCTGAAAGATGCCCTCAAACTCCGCTAACGGGCTCTGGGGGCTCACTGCACCTAACGCTGTCTCTGCCTCTGGCTCAATCTTCAAACAGCAGTCTGGGTGATTGAGCACCTGCTGCTGCTGTTCGCGCCAGTCTCTGCGATGGGGCGACACATTAAGCAACGGCACAACCGCCGTCGGAGCCAGTGGCTCATTAATCAGTGCCTCTTGCAGCGATCGCACCGATAAGCTGCGCGGTTGGCACTGGTGCTCAATGCAGAGAGCCGCTGCCATGCCCGCAGCTTGACCAATGCCCAACACAACGGGCTGGAGTCTTGTGGCTCCGTTGGCAATATGAGACACCGAGATATTCTTTTCGCAGACGAGCAGGCCATCCATGGCGGCAGGAATCAAACACCGATATGGAATTGTAAACGGGGTGCCTGTCCAGCGGCCACCCCAGCGCATGGCTTTGGGGTGCAGCGGAAATTGCTCGCCGGGGTAGTGATGATCATTGGGATAGTTGCCGAGGGCGATCGCCTCCATCTGCCCCTGCTGGTCAATGGGCAATGGAGCCGCCTGAGTGTCATCCTGCGGCAAAATCCCCCATTCGGTCAGCGTGGTGAGCCCTTGCACTCGACGGCTTTCTCGGTAATAGGGATGCAGCGCAAAGGCTCCACCGCCTAATTGATTGGGCAACTGAGGAAACACATCGGCCAGCCCATATCGCCGCCCCAGTTGAGCTTGAATGAAATGAGCAAAGTTTTGGCTGTGCCACTGAGCCTCGCGCTCAAACTCTGACCGGGCCGTTGCCGAGCCGACCAAGCGATGCAGGCGATCGCCATAGTCATTCCCCTGTTGTGGCCAGTTGATCATAAAGCGATCGCCCGGTAAGCGACCGTAGTTGAGAACCTGATCTGGGGTGTAGCCTGCCCACGCCCCAGCAAATAACCCCGGCTGATAGCCGGGTGCGGCCAAAATTTTGGGTGCGGCTTCTGTCTCACCTACATCGCGGAGCACGACAACCCAGGTGGGTGCCTGCACAGGATAGCGCTGCGTCAGAGCCGTTTCAGTCAGAGGGGCACTCGGCTCGTGCCAGCCTGATTGCCAATCCCATCCCCAGCGGTGGGGAATCGCCGCTAACGCCAGCAGGTCGCCCAACTCGGTGGCATCGATGATCACCTGAGCTTGCACCTTGAAATTAGTGAACGAAACTCCAGTCAGGCGATCGCCTTGGTGCTCGACCTCGACAGGCACCTGACCCGCAAGCCACATCAGATTGGGGAGTGCCACCACCCAGTCTGCAAAGATTTGGGCCCCCACGCCGGGATCATAGGTAAAGAAGCTGACCCATGCCTGATCCAGCCCACCCGGCTGCCGCTGCCGCAGTTCACGCAGAAACGCACCCCACAGCCCCGTTTGCAGAGCCGCAAGTTCATTGCCATCGGGTGCGCTGACTCCAGCTGCAGTCAACATGCCCCCTAGCCAAGGAAACTCACTAACCAAAATCGTTTGAGCACCGCGCCGTGCCGACTGGATCGCAGCAGCAGTGCCGCCCGTTCCGCCGCCGACTACCAACACATCCGCTTTGAGAATTTCCATCTGCTATCTTTCTAGCTGGCATTTGCCAGACTATTATGCCTCCCCATCCCTGCAGCTAGGGTGTATACCTGGTTGTCTGACAAAAAATTCTGCATTGGGCGAGAAGACCTCGCCCCTACGGTGGTTTGTCTGATGTAAGGATCAGGTCTCCTGACCTAATGCAGGGTGTAGGCTGTAAACCGTTTTGTCAGTCAATCAGGGGCGCATACACAACTGCTACAGTTCTGCCATAGGCTGCATTTGTCGTCTTCCAACGGCTGCTATGTCCAGGCATCCCTGCTTGGGGGAGTATCCCCCAAAACCCCAATTGAGGGACAGTTGCGTCCCCCAACCCCCCTCCAAACGAGCCCAAGATTGCAATCGTCTTACCTGCCCATCTGGAGATCAACAATACGGTGAGACGTCTTCGTCGCAGTCATCGGCCAGATAAGACAGCGCCCGAAAACGCAGTCCCACCAATTGTTCATAAAGCGGATTGAGTTTACACAGCGGCGGAATGTGTACCACCTTTTGGCCAAACAAAGTGACATCGCGCTCAAACGGGCACTGCGGCGGGATCATTTTGCACAAAAATCGCGCCACGCTAGGGTCTTGAATCTCCAGTTGATCCAGCCATTCTTTCACGGGTCGCAGGGGAGCTGGGCGACCCACGTCAGATAGGGGAGGGCGGAGAGAAGATACTCCTGAAGCAGTGGTCGCGCTATCGGCTCCATACTCTTCGAGAGTAAACCGGAGTGATGCCAACACATCCGATTGCTGCCCCAAGGCGTCGCAAAACTCCTGCAGCACCTTATCTTCAGCGGGGGAATAGACACCATCGGCGATCGCCACCATGACGGCAGTTCTGAGAAAATTTTCAGCGAGTTTTGGGTCTTGCCCTAGGGTCGCAGATAGCTCAGCCGGGTCAATTGACTCTAGAGAGGTCAGGTTCACTTCTGGAGCCACTTCTTCTCGGGTGATGCTCTCAATCAGGTCTTGTTCTTGTGGGTCAAAGTGCCCATCAGCCCAAGCAATGGTTGACAGCCCTCGCAACCATACCGAAACTTGTTCACGACTGTATGAAGATTGGATCGCACTAGTCATAATGCTCTACCGAATTCAGTCTTTGCGTTATTGATTACGTTAACTGGTGTCCTTAATTGGAGGTACCGATTGTAAGGTCGGTTCGAGACCTGATCCTACGGCGGATGCTACCAATCTATAGGAAGGTATTGATCTGTAGATTCCTGCAGGGAGGATCGATGCCTGTAAACTAATCGACGATTCCACTTCATATTAGCTCCGTTCATGGCACCAGGTCGCCCACTCCATTCAGCACATATCGGTTGCAAATCGACTGCCCCAGATAACACTAAGACGAAGCAAGTTTTTGGATGTGGGGTTGCCCGAGAGCCTGATCCACCTGAATCAGCAGCGCCGCTGTTGTCGAGGAGTTGTCAAGCACCACATCCGCATGTTTAATTTTCCGCTCAATCGCCATTTGGTTATCAATGCGCGACTGAATTTGCTCCAGACTCAGTCGATAAGGGCGATCGCCACTTTGCATGGCGCGCTGCATGACGCGTTCGATTTGCTGCTCGCGGGGGCAATAGACCACCCAAATCTCATTCACCAAATCAGTCATGCGTGCTTCAAATAAAAGGGGCACCACCAAAGCGATAATGGGGTGTGCGGCAATCTCAGGACGCTTGAGGTCTGCTGTCAGGCGATCGCGCACAACGGGATGAATTTGCCGTTCGAGCCAAAACCGTTCAGGAATGCTCTTAAACACAATGCTGCTAAGACGAACTCGATCGAGAGAACCATCGGGCAACAAAATGCTGGGGCCATAGCGTTCAACAACTTTGTGCAGAATTGACGATTCTGGAGCGACAGCGTCTCGAGCATAGACATCAGCATCCAACACAGGAATGTGATGCGTATGAGCCAGATAGTTAGAAATCGTCGTCTTACCCATGCCAATGCCGCCAGTCAGCCCAATAATTCGCGGATGACGAGTGGGTGCTAGTCCTTCAAGATTGCTCATGGTGATATTGGTTTTGCAGATGCCCATTGCACAATGATGTGCATTAACCCCTCTAATGTGTAATCTTGAGCCTCAAGATCTACCCGTCCCAACCACTGCTGGCAGGCTGCAGAGGTTTGAGGCCCAATTGATGCAATACATAGGGGTTCTAGCAGAGTGGCGATCGCCGGTAGCGGCTCCCCATTCAGATCAACACTCGACTCGATCAGATGACGGAAGTTCTTCACTGTTTTAGAACTCGCGAATGTAATCACATCCAGCGCCCGATGTTGTAATGCTCTCAGCGCCTCTAATGGAATCGTAGCTGGACACCGAGACTCATAGGCCGCAATTTCGGTGACAATTGCGCCTTGGGCTGTAAATTCATTAATCAGTGCTGTGCGACCCCCACTTTCAACTCTGGGGAATAGAATCCGCATTCCATTCAGCTGCTGTGAGTCCGGGAAATGCGTCACCAGGGCATCTGCAATAAAATCAGGGGGCACAAAATCAGGACAAATGCCATGGCTCTTAAGGCTTTGCGCCGTTTTTTCACCCACGACTGCAATGTTAAGGCCATGGAGCGCACGGGCATCGAGACCCTGAGTCGCCAGCCGCTGAAAAAACGATTGCACCCCATTTGCAGATGTCAAAATCAGCCAGTCAAAATCTTGTAAGTGGGCGATCGCCCCATCTAACTCAGCCCAGCTAGAGGGTGGACCAATCTCCAAGGCAGGCATTTCGACCACGGCGGCACCCTGCTCTCGAAGGCGATCGCCAAACTCACTCGACTGCGATGCAGACCGGGTGACCAAAACTGTTTTTCCTTGTAGAGGCTGAAGCGCACTAGCACTCGGGATATCTGTCATAAAGGTCAACGGCGAATGAGAACTGGCCAGGGACGGCTGAAGATATGGGCGCAGCCTCACCACCTCGCCAATGACAATGACCGCCGGAGAAAGGGTTTGCCGCGCCGTTTGCTGAACGATGGTTTCCAGGGTTCCAGTCCAGATTTGCTGCTGAGGATGTCCGGCCCAACGAATGATGGCAATGGGCGTTTTAGACGACTGCCCATGTTGTACCAGGCGTTCTATCAGGGTAGCAAGGTGACGAGTGCCCATCAAAATCACCAGAGTTTCAAGTTGGCTCAACGCGTCCCAGCGCAGAGTTTCTAAGTCATGGGCGCTGACCGTGGCAAAACATTGACTCAACACCGGATCAGTCAACGGAATGCCCGCTAACAGCGGCGCAGCGAGAGCTGATGAGAGCCCTGGAATCACCTCAACTTCACAGCCTGCCTGAATCAGAGTATCAATTTCGGTAGCGCTGCGACCAAAAATGAACGGATCTCCCCCTTTCAGTCGCACCACCTGTTTTCCCTGCTGACAGTGAGTTAGCAGCAAGTGATTGATTGCGTCTTGAGAGGTGCTTGGCTGCCCGCCTCGCTTGCCCACTGCGATCGCCAAACAGGTTTTTGGCACCGTTTCTAACAGCTGCTCATCAACGAGGGCATCATAAACTAAGACCTCAGCCTGAGCCAGGCAGGTATGAGCCTGTAGGGTGAGAAAGCGGCGATCGCCCGGCCCTGCACCTACTAAATAGACCTTTCCAAAAGATGCTGACATGTCTCTGCCGAACGTAGTAGTAGTAGCCCCAATCTCAGGCTAATCTAGACAGTACCTGAAGGCTAGCTGCCACGCTCACAAATCTTTTGGCCACCACATTATTCAGTTTTGGGCGGACCAATCGTTCTGAAGTTGGGGCGCGGTTTAAACCAATCGTGAAGATTAAGGCGCAGATCCTTAAATCTGCGGAAGGATTGCTAAATTATAGGTAGCCAACTCCGTAAGATTTCGGAATCATCATCAGGGTTCGATTTACTAGCGTCTATTGGCACATACTCTGGTTTATGCAAGTTCTGATTCAAGCCTCATCAATCGCCTCTTTACCGCTGTCTTGATCAATGGGTTGGCATTCTCCTTCTCCCTCAGGGCATGGCCGTTCGATTGGTATAATCGTGCGGTTAAATTGTCAGCCGATCCTCTCAATCGTCGATCCCCATGAACAATAGTCCCCCGTTGATATCTTGGGCCTCAAGCTCTCAGACCCGATCGTCTTTCTATCGGGCAGTCTTTAGTCGGACAATGTTGAGCATTACCTGCATTGCCACTGCTCTGGTGACCCCATCTGTTGGACACAGCCAAGATCTACGACTGCCCAATAATCAACGCTGGCTTGAGGTGCAGCAGCTCAGTGGCACAGTCAACTATCGCCAAGGTGAAGTATGGCGTCCGGCATTGGTGGGCGATCGCCTACAACAGGTAGGGCAGGGTATCGCAACAGCACTTCAATCCACGTCTGTTCTCGATTTTGATACCGATATTGGCAATATCCGCGTGGCGGAAAACACTAGCCTGCGAGTCAGAACCCTAACGGTGATGGCCGATGGTGGACGAGTGACCGCACTCGCCATTGATCGTGGTCAGGCTCGGCTCCAGGTACGCCGATTTACCCATCCATCATCCAACCTGGAAGTAGAGACACCAGCAGGCGTTGCCGCAGTTCGCGGCACTATATTTGGCGTCAGCGTTAATGACGTGGGTAAAACAGGAGTCGCAACCCTGGTCGGGCAGGTTGACGCCAGTGCCCAAGGTGAAACAGTGACCGTCAATCCTGGGTTTGCGACCGTCATTGTGCCCGGTGAGCCACCCACAGAGCCTCGTCCTCTCGATCAGGTGCTACAACTACAAACCCGCACTATCCAGCGCACCAGTGGCGGTATCATCTTCAGCGGGCAGGTTGATCCGGCTAATTTGATAACGGTCAATGGTCAACCTGTTGAAACTGATGCCAATGGACGCTTCCGACTGTTTGTTCCGGCCTCGCCACTAAATCGATCGATTCGGGTTATTGTCCGCAACCCAGTCGGAGACGAACGTGGGCATACGGTGGTTGCGCGCTAGTTGAGATAGTCCTGCTAAGGGAATCTCTCACTCTATTTCATTACCCGACTGGGGAGATCTGATCACGGAATAGCCGATATTTAACGATGCCAACGCAACAAGAGACCGTATCCTCGGCACAGGAGGTAAAGCTGCCTGGGCGTCATCCCGACCGTCAGAGAAAGGGGCGATCGCACTATGTGGGTATGGCGATCGCACTATGTTCGGTCGGGCTTTGGCAATTGGGGGTTTGGCAGTCGTTAGAGCGCATCAGCTACAACACCCTATTTCATCTGAGAAATGCAGTCTTCTCTGCTCCTGCCTGGGACTCCAGAATTGCTGTGGTTGCCATTGATGATGCCACCCTCGAACAAAAAGGGCAGTTTCCTCTACCCCGCCGACACTATGCTCACCTGTTAGAAACGCTCAATGTCGCGCTACCCGCAGCAGTTGGGTTTGACCTATTGTTTTCTGAAGCCACACCCGACGATAAAGCATTAGCTCAGGCGATCGCCAACAGTTGGAATGTGGTGCTAGCGATCGCCGCCAATCCTCAAGGAAAACCGATTCGCCCTATCCCCTTATTGGCCGATAGCGCCGCTACGCAGGGGCATGTAGCCGTCTGGCCTGAGCCCGATGGTGTCAGCCGCACTATCCCACTGTATCAAGGGAGCGTTCCAGCCTTTGGGCTGGCTGTGCTTGAGACCTATGCTGACAGTATGCGGGCAACAGCAGGAAACATGCCAGCGCGATCGCCCCACGAATTAGAACACATGACTGATCCGGATGCACACCCTGAGGGGCTCGGCAGAACTGCTCACATTAATTGGCTGGATGACACATCTCGCCTCAGTCGCTTAGATGCCGATGCACCCTGTATGACACAAACTCAACCGGGCGAGTTAACAGTCTATTCTCTAGACTGTGTATTAGAAGGGGCTGTGCCTGCCCAGGCTTTTACCAACAAAATTGTGCTGGTTGGCGTCACAGCGACGGGAGTCGATGCCCTACAAACTCCATTTAATCAGGCACCACCAACCTCAAACGTGTTTTTGCACGCGGCTCTGATTGACAACGTGCTCAACAATCGGCTGTTGCATCGCTTACCCAAATGGGTAGAAGGGCTATTGTTGGCAGGGGTCAGCATTACCGCAGTCACAATTCTGACTCAGCAAGGCCCCATAATTCGTCTGGCGATCGCCATTGGAATGCCTATTGGCTGGCTAACTATTGCGCTACTGTGCTTCAAATTGCACTGGTGGATTCCTGTTGCCGCCCCGATTGGGACGATGGCCTTGGCAGGCGTCTGCATTCAGATGCGAGAACAATATGAGAAACAGGAACTTATGGATTTGTTTGCCATGCATGTCGCCCCCGAGACGGCAAAGCTAATCTGGCAACAAAAAGCTGAAATCTTTCAGCGGGGCAAGCTGCAAGCACGAGACTTGATTGTCACGGTGTTATTTGTCGATGTTCGCGGCTTTACCACCATTTCCGAGAAATTACCGTCAGATCAATTGGTCGAATGGCTCAATCGCTACTTTAATGCCATGACTGAATGCATCACCGCTCATGGGGGTGTGGTTGACAAATATATCGGTGACGAAATCATGGCTGTATTTGGGTTTGAAAACCCAACCGGAGGGATTCACGACGTCCAACGGGCAGCTACTCAGGCGATCGCTGCCAGTCTTGCCATGCGGCGGCGGCTGCACCGTCTCAACCAGGAATTTGCAGCAGAAGGCCAACCCACTCTCGAATTTGGCATCGGAGCCCACACCGGATTAGTGACAGCAGGCAGCATTGGTGGCTCTCGCCGCCTCAATTATTCGGTAATTGGTGACACGGTTAATGTGGCAGCACGGCTGGAATCGGTCAATAAACTGGTGCTAGACAATAATCCTCACAAGATCTTGATCACCAATGCCACCTTCACCTATGTGGGCGATCGCTATCTCAGTCGAGAAATTGGCACAGTTTGCTTGCAAGGGCGAGAACAAGAAATCTCAGTGCATTGCATTCTCGGTGAACGCTGAATCACGATTTTCATCCCCCATTAAAAATGCTGCTGTGTACACACAACTGCTATAGCTCCGAACAATGCTGCATTTGCTGCCGCTCAATGGCTACTGTGTCTTTGCATCCCCGCTTGGGGAAGTAACCCCCAAACTGAAGTGGCCCCAATCAGTTGGAAAATTTCAAGGGATCTCTAAGCTCTGAGAATTTGAGATCGCCAAGTGCTGATGCAGCACCACCGCCATCCGACGACTACTGTAGAACAGCGTTTTCAGGTACTTCTGGTCAATCAATCGCAGTAATGTCAACTCCTCCCCGTCAAGGGCCGAGGGCTGATAGTAAAAGCTAGAACCGGCAAGACCCAGTAATTCACATTGCCGAGCCACACCCAGTTTTGGGTAGTCATCTGCTACCAAGGCTTTTCGAATTTAACCTGCATGCTACCGTTAAGCAATGAAGCTCCAAAGCTGGCTTAAAGTTTCATTTTTAGTACATGCGTTTATTAGTACATGCGTTTGAAATGAGAACTGCTGAATTCTCTAAGGCAAAGCAGCACGAGCCTTCGCCTATCCTATACAATTGTCTCTAGTTTTATTAGTAATTAGTCCTAATAGCGATGCTCGACGTTGCCACCCAAGTCGCCCTCACCACCCGCAAGCTCACCCTCGCCTACAATGGCAACGTAATTATTCAAGGGCTTGATTTGGCGATTCCTCAGGGCCAAATCACCACGCTGGTGGGGCCAAACGGCTGTGGCAAATCTACCCTGCTACGGGGTATGGCACGTCTGCTCAAGCCTCAGGGCGGCACGGTGTATTTAGAGGGCGATGGTATCGCCCATCTGCCCACCAAAGAACTGGCCAAGCGCTTGGGCATTTTGCCCCAAAGCCCTGCTGCGCCAGAAGGATTAACCGTGCGCGAGCTGGTGGCCCAGGGACGCTATCCTCATCAGAACTGGCTGCAGCAGTGGTCGAAGGAAGATGAGCTGAAAGTAGAGGAAGCGATCGCCACCACTCACCTGCACGAGTTTGCCAACCGTCCCCTCGATACTCTCTCCGGCGGCCAGCGTCAGCGAGCCTGGATCGCCATGGCCCTAGCCCAAGACACCGACACCCTGCTGCTGGATGAACCTACCACCTACCTGGATCTGGCCCACCAAATTGAAGTACTGGACTTGCTCTATCAGCTCAACCGCCAGGGGAAGCGCACCATAGTGATGGTACTCCACGACCTAAATATGGCTTGCCGCTACAGCCACCACTTAATTGCCCTATGCAACGGCATGATTTTGGCTCAAGGCAAACCAGTGGAGGTAGTCACTGAGGAGATGGTAAAGCAAGTGTTCGCTTTAAAGAGCCGCATTATCACCGACCCCGTGTCTAACACGCCCCTATGTCTGCCCATTAGCCAAACTATCGAGAATTAGTTTATTAACCTACAGCTAGTAGGAGAACCATGGAAGCATATTAAGATCACGCAGCCAGAGCTTTTGGCCAATGGGCGAAATCAAACGTGATCTGTCCAGAGCGACTAAGAATAGAACAGGGCACAAGCGGAATATTGAGTTGCCCAGATGAGCTGGGATACTGCTTCTCAGAAGCAAGCTAAGAAGGCTTCGTTCCGATCTTGGTGAATGCCCTTAACGAGTGACAACATAGCTAGAGAGCTTGTTGGATCAGGGGCAGGGTATGAAAACCACGCTGAAAATAAAGCCGTTTATGAGGAGGGCAACCAACTGGAGCACCCAATCGGCTCATAAAGTCATGCCATACTACCACCGTTGCCCACAGAGTCCCACGCTAAAATCACTCTGCTGTAGGGTCTTGTCTTGGTGCTCTTGGATACGACCATCATAAATGTCGATACCGACTTCTCTCATCCATTGAACCGATTAATGTGAGCTGACTTAAAAATGGAGCTGACGGGAGTCGAACCCGTGTCCGCTCTGGGTATTAACATCTCACTCATTCACAGGCTTAGCCTCGCTTATCCTTGAGGCGGGAGCCGTTCATTATTCCGAATGGCAGGATTCTCCAGTATTTTCTTAATTAGCCGCTGACCGGAGACAATCGACTAAAGCATCCGTTGGGGTTTTGCCCATAGCCCTTAACGGAGTCAGACCATGAGCGCTCGAGATCTAATTAAGCAGCAACAGGAGCCGCTTTACGAGCAAAAGGAACGATGTTATTCGCACTTACTTTTGGTTTGAGCCTTGATTTACGAGAGTAGACTCACTCTCGGCCTGCCTCACAAGATGACGTTCGCCAAAACGTCGAAACCGTTACAGCCCCGTGCCTTGTTTGCTTAACTACATTATACAAAACTACAGCACGTCGTGTCATGCATGTTATCACGCTTACGCTTCTGACCTCTTGGTTAATCCTGTCATTTAGACTCTCAGTATCAAAAATATTTCAACTGCGCTGCAATATTGTGGTGCATCCGTTGAGGAGTCGAACAGATCACTTTGCCGATGATGTGATGGAGATGGCTTGTGGATTGCATAATTTTCGCTTAAGCCATCGCAAACTCAAAGCTGCTTAATTGAGAGAGAAGACTGGAACTGGTTCTCTATCTTGTCTTGATACCTCCTTATTTCCGATAAAGTCTAATCCCTAGTAGCTCTGGAATGATGACTTGAGCGATGAAGTTGGGTGCTGTGAATGTATTTGTCTCAAATAACTGGTTGAGACAGTAAAGTGCAAATGCGACCAGCAGCCCTGACGGCTGACAGAAAGGCTTTGCCAGCGGGGCGCAGGCAGATGCTTGTACAATGCTGGAACCTTGATTTCACAAAAATTACCTGGGTCGTCTACTCACAAGCAGATGTAACCAGAATGCAGGTGAGATAAGCCCATTTAGAGTAAGTGACGATTTCGACATGTTAGAGAAATGAGCCGACCAGCGTTAGCCTTTTGCTGTTAGATTGCCTTACCGATCCTTAATAGTAATCGATTAGCCCCGAGTTTTATTTCTTAAAATCATAGTCACAGGTGCTGATCAATCTGGTTTTGGTGGTCTATATTATTTGCTCTGATCTCTGATCGAATGATCGAACAGCTTGCCTGTAACGGGTTCGATACCGTTCAATTCAGTGCAGAGATAATTTTTTCTGAGGAGCGCATCAGGACAGGCTAAGGCCACTACAGAATGTAGTACCTTAAAAGCATAGGATTAGCATCAGCCTGATATCCCTTAGCTGTAGACTACGGTCTCGCATTCGGGATTGTGTCTTCTAGCACTCTGACCTTTATTTTTTAAGGAGAAAATTCTTTATTATGCATACCCTGAACCGCACCCCAACCACCGATATGGAGGTTACTAGCATCCGTTTAGAGCGAGAACTTAAAGAGAAGCTTAAAACGCTTGCTGGTAATCAAGGTTATCAAGCTCTTATTCGTGAAGTGCTTTGGGATTTTGTGCGGCAGCGATCAGAAGAGTATGCCTCCAACTGGTCACGCGACGATATTCGCGCCAAAATTGAGGCGATCGCCCAACGGGAAGAAAGGTGTGCGCTCACGGGTGAGGTAATTCGCCCTCATGAGCCTATGCTGTTGGGGCTGACGCCAAGCGGAGCTTTGATTCCGCTGAGCATCGAAAGTTTATCGGCCTAAGCGGATCAATCAGATAAAGCTTTGTTAATCTGATTAATCGTTAATTGCAACTTGTTAGTATTCATCATTAGGGTGCTGTCCAAGACAGACAGGCTCTCGGTGCTATCCGCCAGGGCATCTCAACTTGCACAAGTCGCTCATCACTTAATTTAGGCGTTATCGTTACGTCAACATTCTTCGTCGGCACAAACGATAGACTAAAACCGCCGCATCATAAAACGGTTGATTTTTTATGTCAATATTATGAATTAAGAATACAGACACAGAGCAGTTGCTCACATTTGGGAATCTTGAGAGCAGTCACTCATCAAACGTCTCTTGCTTGTTTCACAGCTCATGTCTAGTGATCCCCTACTGGATCGACACGCTCCAGTTAACTTAGCACCCATTATTAACATTGCTCGACACATTGAGCAGTTTCAGTCTCTTGATGAAATTCTTCATTTGATTGCCACTGAGTCCCGGCGATCGCTCGATGTTGATGAGGTCTTTATCTATTGCACCCAACCTAATGACCAGCCTACTTTAGTGGCGCAGGCGACCGGTGCATCCAGAAAGACATTGTCGAATCTCCAAAGTGTCCCTCCGTTGACGTTGCCCCAGTCTCTATGGGGGGCGGGTGCTCATTGGCTGGCCGTTAACGACATTCAAGACGACATTCAAACTGATGAGCATCTGCAGAGAATGTCTCAGCAGCTAGTGCAATGGCTGAGCATGCTGCATGTTCGGGCTGTTGTCGTCATACCTATTTATGTCAACAATCAGATTTGGGGCACCATCTTGGCTCAACAGCTCCATCAGCCCCGGATATGGCAACCTGAAGAAATTGACGCCTTAGAACTGATCACAATTCATCTGGCGATCGCCATTCAGAAAACCGAGCTGGCAATCAAGACCCGGCAAAGCCTCACCAAAATGCAGCAAACCCAACGGACATTACATCATGCGATGGCTGCATGGGGCACCTCAGAAATCCGCTATCAAGCTTTAGTCGCAGGCATGCCCTCTGCGATTTATCTTGCTACTCTAGACCAAAAGCTCTCCCGTATTTACACTAGCCCTCAGATAGACGGTTTCCTGGGGTATGCTCTAACCGACTGGCAAACCAACCCCGACATCTGGAGTCGCCACCTTCACCCTGACGATCGCGATCGCGTCTTATCTGCAGTTGCTACTCAGTTACACCCTGATCAACCGTTAATTCAGGAATATCGCATGGTCACTCGGACTCAAGACGTAATCTGGGTACAAGACTATGCCAATCTCATTTTGGTCGAAAATCAGCTACTGTGCGTCCAAGGAATGCTGCTCGATGTCACCCAGAGCAAGCAGATCGAAGAAGCCCTCAGGCTGCAAGCTCAGCAAGAGCGCCTGATGAATGAAATGATCCAACGCATTCGCCAGTCGCTCGATCTCACCAACATTCTTGAAACAGCTGCTCACGAAATGCAGCAGTTTTTGGGGTGCGATCGCGCCATCATCTTACAATTTGCACCCGATCCCGACGAAGGCACCATCATTACAAGCGCACATAGCTCCATCGAGCCGATTCAAAATCCTGCAGTCTTGGTATCCTATCTAATCAGCCGATTTGGCTCGGTATACCAAGACAGTTGCATTGCCACGATAGAAAACATGCGACTGGCCAAACTGCAGCCAAAGTATCGCAACGCATTCATCCGAGAGTGTGTCAACGCTCAGCTTGCCGTTCCGATTCCTGAAGGGCAAGGCATTTGGGGCGCGTTGGTTGCCCAAAGTGCATCAGAACGCCCGTGGCTGTTGTCAGAGAGTGATGCGCTGCAACAGCTTGCCGGTCAACTCTCGATTGCCATCCAACAGTCAGATCTCTACCAGCAGTTGCAAACCCTCACCAAAGGTCTGGAAGGTGAAGTCGAAGAACGCACAGCTCAGCTGCGAGAACTGCTCAATTTTGAAGCGTCTCTCAAACGCATTACTGATCGCGTTCGAGATAACCTGGATGAAGGCCACATCATGCACGCCGCGATCGAAGAGCTTGCTCATATTTTGGGCGTAGTGCGCTGCGATATTGGTGTTTTTAATTTTGAAAATCACCAAGTGCAAATTGCTTACGAATATAACGAAAGTGGCATTATACCCTTTCCTAATAAATTCTGTTCTATGAGCGAGTTTTCAGATGTTTTGCCCCAGTTAATGATGGGCGACTCGCTTCAATTTTGTGAAACCTACTCTCGATCCTTTCAGGCAAGATGGGCTCCTCTATCAACTCTGGCCTGTCCAATTTCAGATGATCAAGGCGTGATCGGTGATTTGTGGATTTTTCGGTCGGCAGCCGATGTGTTTAGTCCTACAGAAATTCGTCTGACGCAGCAGGTCGCTAATCAGTGTGCGATCGCCATCCGACAATCTCGCCTCTATCAGGCTTCCCAGGCTCAAGTTCAAGAATTAGAACGCATCAACGGTCTCAAAGATGATTTTTTGAGCACGGTCTCTCACGAATTGCGGACTCCCATGTCGAGTATTGCCATGGCGACGCAGCTGCTCGAAATGGTGCTCAATGAAAATGGGACACTACATTCTTCGAGTCGAGCCAGCCGGTATTTCAAGATTTTGCA
Source organism: uncultured bacterium (assembly GCA_964502605.1). GTDB lineage: Bacteria > Cyanobacteriota > Cyanobacteriia > CAZCXK01 > CAZCXK01 > CAZCXK01. The sequence continues at coordinate 30,286 of CAZCXK010000018.1, read as the reverse complement.
CGAAGAATGTCAGCGAGAAACGGCTCTCATCAACGACTTGCTCGATTTGTCTCGACTGGAAGCTGAATCAGAGCCTCTTTTGCTATCAACACTTGATCTTTCGGATTGGCTCGCTCATGTCATTGTGACGTTTGAAGAAAGAGCCCGTCAGAAAAACCAAACCTTGAGATTTGAAGCGGCTGACCAAGAGTGCCTATTAACAACTGATTATGGCTACCTCGAACGCATCATCGTGGAACTTCTAAACAATGCCTGTAAATATACCCCTGTCAATGAAAACATTGTGGTGTCGATTGCCCAACTCGACCCAGCATCAGTAGCATCCGGTGATCTAAAACGCTCTCCTCTATTTCGAATTACGGTGCAAAATTCAGGGATAGAAATCTCTCTTGACGAATGCGATCGCGTCTTTGATCGCTTCTACCGCATTCCCAATGCTGACCCCTGGAAACACGGAGGTACGGGGTTAGGACTAGCTCTGGTTAAGAAGCTGATGACCTACCTCAACGGACAAATTGAACTCGAGAGCTGTCACGGGTGGACAACGTTTCGCCTCAATGTGCCATCGATGCAAATTTCTAACTAGCAGCTGATGATGTGCTCAAGGATGGGGGTAAAGGCGATCGCTCCCGAATAGGATAGCCCGCATCTCGAATCATTGCTTCCATCCGTCGGACTCGTGACTGTGAGGTGGGGTGGGTAGACAAAAAAGCGACGGCAGTATCATTTTGACTCAGCCGCATAAAGAAGTCAGTGGCCCCAGCCGCATGCCCATACGTTTGATATAGCAGCTGCAGCCCCACCTCATCAGCTTGCCGCTCTTGCCGTTGAGAAAACTGAGCGTTGCTGAGCGCTGAAACGCTCGACGTTGCCAGTGACCCGAGCGAGCCAAAATCCCCAAACAGAGACGATAGGGCCAGTCTCATCACAATCTGACGGCTCAGCCCTCGCAAATGATCACGATTGGCAAAGTGGCCTAATTCATGACCCAAGACCATCATCAGTTCATTTTCAGACTCGATTTGGTCTAGTAACCCAGCATAGATAATAATACGATCGCCCGGAATGGCCAGAGCATTCACAGTTGTCTCTGGGATATAGAGAACCTGATAGTCTCGTTTAACCTCAGCAGAGGGTAATGCAGTTTCTAATCGATCCAAAAGCTGATTGAGTGTATCTTGTGTGGGAGAGGGTTGCGCTTGGTCTTCAAAGGTAGAAACAATAGCAGCGCCCAGTCGTTGTTCAACGGCTGGAGGAATGAACTGCACGAGCCCATCTGCCAACGCACTAGTTAAACCAATCACCCCAATCACTGTGCCCAACATTAATCCTACAAAGAGTAGAACATGGCGGTGGCGTGTTGGAGGATTGCGATCGCTATAGGCAGCAGCTTCGGGAGGCAGCTCAATCGGCATAGATAGATCGTCCTCTAGTTCCCTTTGATAGGGCGAAATGGATGAATAAAATTTACAAATGGCATCAGATGCCGCGACTGCACCCAAACGCGTCCTTGCCCTCGAAAGCGACAAACGAGCCCTTCACCACCCAAGATGCCAGTCTTCAAACCCTTGAATGACAAGCCACCTAAGACTTGAACGCTATAGTCCAACGTATCTTCAAACGCCACAATATAGCCTGTATCGACAACATAATCGCCCTGAACCGGAATTTCGAGAATCGCACCAAATGAACTAAACCAGATATCACCTGTTCCTGAAGCCCTCAATAGAAACAGTGATTCACCACTAAAAAATCCTCGGAAGCCCTGAAATTTAGTGTCAAGTGTGACTGATGGACTAGAAGCAACAAATCCTGAGGATTGAATCATCAACCCGACCCCATCAGCTATCCGATAGTGCTCAATACTTCCAGGCACGGCAGGCGCTAGAAACAATTCACCTGATCGTTTGTGCGCCGTGAACTCACTCATAAACAGTGATTCGCCGCTAAACATGCGGCCGACGCCTTTCATTACGCCACCCCGAACCTTGGACTTCATACGAATCCAGTGATCCATTGCGGCCATGGCACCCGACTCGACGATGACTGTTTGATTAGCTTGCAGTGTGAGGCGCAACATAGCATAGGCAGGCGAGTGCTCAATCGTATAGGCAATCTCAGATGTCATCTCATATGTCTCCTATCGAGGTGGCAGTTGACTACCAATTAGCTGACCAAACGCACCCGGATTGTGAGTTTGGCAAAACAATCGCCCCTTTCCTTTAAAACGGCATACGAGACCCTCCTTTCCCAAGAAAGCTCCGACCCAACTGGAGCCCGCTTTGGTGATAGCAAAATTAAGCGATCGCTCAAATGCCACAATATGCCCCGTATCAACAATGTATTCTCCATCGACATTGACTTCATAAATACCGCCAAATGAGCTGAGCAAGACCAGGCCAGAGCCACTGATCGTCAACCAGAAAATAGATTCTCCTGAGAAGACAGACTTCAAACCCTGAAAGCCCAGATCAATATCAACCCCCGGCGTACTCGCCACATAGCCCGTTGACTGCACTACTAAATCCGTGCCGCTGAGCTGATAGGGTAAGATGTCACCGATCAGTCGGGGAGCTAGATAGATTTCAGCAGGTTCAGCACCTGAGCGAAACACGCTTAAAAATAAGGATTCTCCAGCTAAGACTCGTTTGAGACCGCCCCAAATGCCTCCACCTTTGCCTCGGCGCAACGTGGTGTTAACATCCATATGGTCACTCATTGCAATCATGGCACCCGCTTCGGAAACTAGCTCTTCATGTGGAGCCATCTCAATCTTGGCGATCGCGCTATCAGGCTGATAAAGAACATCAATTTTCATAAAATCACCGCAATCGAGGTCGCAAAAACCGAATTAATCCACTGGTGCTACGAGACTGCAGATAAATTTTGCCCGTCCCGGTGAGGCGATTGACCAACCCCTCTCCAGAGGTGACCGACCCCAACAGACTGCTTGCAAGCCCCACGCTCATCGTTAGCGTAGGCTCATACGCCACCAGATGACCAGAATCGACAACGAACTGATCAGTAACTTGAACGCAGGTTAGTCCGCCATATGCCCCAAAAAATACCAGCCCGTGCCCACTGCATCTGAGGCGAAATAGCCCCTCTCCCGAAAACCAGCTCGAAAATCCTGCCCACTGGACGCCCACATTCACTCCCGGCGTATGGGCAATATAGGCTCCTGGCTGAAAACACATCACATCCCCTTGCAGCTCAAGAATGCCAATGTCTCCAATCGTCGCCTGAGTCAGAACGACCTCAAGTGACTGCGGTGTTAGATTGTAGAACGTGTTAACAAACAGCGATTCACCACCCAAAAACGTTTTGAGTAAAGCAGAAATGAATCCGCCAAAAAACTCGGTTTTCATGGATAAGGCGCTATCCATGCTGGCCATCGCTCCGGCCTCAGCAATGATGCGCTCACCCGGCTGAAGATTTAAAAAGATAGAGGCAAAAGCAGGTTTATAGCGAATCTCGTATTTCACTGACAACCTCTAGAGAACAAATAGGGTCAAATGCAGCAATGTGATTAGGTCTAGATCTGAACTACAGTTCGGAAGAAGAATTAAACCCGGTGCAAAAGATACATATTCAAAGAATCCCCTAAAAATCTAGAGAATCAGGCAACATATGTGGCAAATTTAACGTTTCTTTGTCCAAAAAATCGACAGTGGTAAAGGCGAAGGAACTTGTCTGGGCGTTCCTCCGCCAGTGTTGCACCCAGATTTTCTGACACAAACGATGCTTAGCCTTTGTGCTTGAGACGCAACGCACCCACTCCCACTAGCCCTAAAGCTAAAGCAGCACTAGGTTCAGGCACTTCAGTTGGGTCATCTGTCGAAGCATCTGGAGGATTAGATAGCGTCGGCACTACACCCGCTAGCTTACTGCTGCCCACACGAGCTCCACCTAATTCTCCAACGCTAGTGATGCGAACCCCAAAGAACTGGTCAGCAAACTGATTCAGCGTTAGCACTGTTGATGTGTGAGATAGAGTAAATGCCGCTGATTGAAAATCGTCGCCCTCACCAATTCCAGGGTTACCAATTTCAACACCTGCATCAAACTTGCCGTTAGCATAGCCGCTAAGCGTGGCCCCACCGCCCAAATTAATCACATTGCCTGCGTCAAATTGAACATTGCCAAGGTTATTTCCTGTAACGGAGAGCCCATTGAGCAGCGAATCATCAGCAATGTTGAAAAATATACCTCTCAAATCACCAATGGTGGGAGACGGCACCACATTGATCTCAAATTTAACGCTCTGATCAATTTGTGTAAGAGTGACTTTTGCTTGAGCCGCATTACCCGTAAAGTCAAAAACGTCAAAACTCAGTGATGCGGCATGCGCCGAGGTTGGGAGCAGGAGAGCCATCCCCCCGATAGCTGTAGCTAGCGAAGTTAGAACAGAACTACATTGCATAGAATTAGACACTACCTATTTAATAAAGTTGGGAATGACAGAGCGGTTATGCTTTTCAGGCAGCCCCGAGCTAAATTTAGGGCTATGTTTAGACCTCCATTCAAAACCGCGTCAAGACGTGGTTATGTATAAAAAGTAGCAATAAGTACGTGGTAAATCTTCAGCATTAATGCTGATTCATATATGATCTATTGAGAGATAAGAATGCTCCTGCAGAGCCTACCTGGATGGACTCACTCACTGACTTCCCTACTGACATTCGCAAAACCATGTGTATAGCAATCTTATTTGATTCATAAAAAGAGGATGAGTACAAAACTAAACCTCAGCTTGCCGTGGAAATCTTGCAGGAATTGAAAACCTACGGCTTCACCCTTGAGCTTGTACTCGCTGATAGTCTTTATGGGGAAAGTGGGGATGTGACTGGGGAGATCAGCCAACAACAATTGCCTTACATTGTGACAATTCGCAGCAACCATCCAGTTCTCATGCTCAAGGAGTGGAAGGTGCGCTACAACCGTTGGCATGGCTACCAGCAACTGCTCTCTCATCGTCAAAGTGAGCAACGCTGGATTCGAGAAATTATCGTTGGTAAACCTCGTCAGGTTTGGTTTTCCAGATTACCAAGGGAGAGGTTGCAGAGCCTTATGGCGATAGTTGGTATATCATGACCAATCTCAAGGGCAAGGTAATCTCAAGGGCAAGGTGCAGCAAAAATTAGCTCGTTTGTGCAGGTTGAGGAATTGGATGGAGTACGGCTTCAAACAAGTCAACAACGAGTTGGGGTGGGCAGACTTTCGCTGGACTGATTATGACAGTATCGAACGGTGGTGGGAGATTATCGTCAGTGCCTATTTATTGGTCAGTCTACAAGCTGATTATTTCCAGTCGTGTTTGGAGTCCCCAGAGTCTTCAAGCCAGGAAGCGTCCAGGCAATCTTAGAGTGCTTTGGGCAGCACCCCCGGTGGGACGCAGGAGTGAGTTGGAAGAATGCGCTCAACAACTTATGTCTAATCATTCAGCCTTACATCTTCTACTGCTTGCTTGCCCCTTGGCTGGAGGTATTTTCTATTCCACGATTCAAGCGTGGTTTCTTCCGATTGATGATGCACATGAATTATTGGTGCGGTTCTCCAAAGCTTTCTCAAACTGTTGCAGCTTAGTCCTCAGGCAGGGTTTTTCTGCTGCCAGATTAACAAGAGAGGGATTAGCCTTAAGCTGAGCCGGTTGCAAGTGCTGTGCGCCCTCAAACACGATGCTAAAAATGTTACCGAAATCATTGCAGAAACTGGTTTGGGGCAGGCCAATGTTTCTAAGCATCTCAAGATTTTGACACCAGCAGGCATCGTCAAACGGCAGCCGCAGGTAGTAAGTGTTTACTATCAAATTGTTGATCCGATGATTTTTGATTTATGCGAGCTGGTCGGCCAGCGGCTTGAAACTCAATTAAAAGACCAGTCAGAACAGTGAAAGCAACTCAACCGCTTGCGTCAGCTTTAATTATCCCAATAGGGTTGAAGCTTGCTGAACGAGAACAGTGATGGTGGAATGGAGGAGCTGGCTGCAAGTCATCGCCCACATTCAGCTATAGCTAGCGACTTGTGGCTTCAGGCTCGACATGTCAAGCCTCTAATTTAGGATTCCACGATAGAAAATTCTGATTGGTGTTGGGCGCATTGATACTCATCTGCTTCTCAGGAAGAAGTCAGGGGAACTTCAGCGTCGTGAGGCATTCTATTACAAAGTATGAACGACGCAGTTTACAGATGAGTTATCCGCCTTAGAGGCGCAAAGCACAGTTAGGAGGATAGATTATGAGACTTTCATGGATGCAGAGACTAAAGGCGATCGCCGCTTATAGCTTGTTGGCGGGTAGCATATGGCAGCTATTTGAAATCCCGCATTACATCGCCAATGCTCAAGAATCAGATCGGTTGGCTTCAATTCTTCGCCGAGCTGAACACCATCGACAAGCTTTCTAGGCGATCGCCCCGCTTCCAAACGGTTTGAGCCCCCAAGGAATCACTCGGAAATTATACAGAAATCACTGAACATCACTCTGGTAATCAACCAGGGTTTTTTATTGCCTCAGCCCAAATCTAGACTTAGAACGCTACCGATGAGACAAGTCGAGAACTGGAATAGAACTGGAAATAGAACGTCTACGCTGTAAAACTTAACAGCCATTCCTAAAGCCGCCTCATGCTGACAATCGCTGACTTCTGTTACGTTGTACTACGTTTAGTCATGGCCAATTGCTGCATAGTATCGACATTTTGTAGCATTAGATACAGATATTAAACTTGCTACAGTCTTCTCAGCACTGCTTGACGTCGCCTCTGCGCCAGCATCGCGGGTCTGTTGAGCGTCAGCAACATGTCATGAGTCTACTCGATATGGGGTCTAATTCTAATCCATCACTCAACTCATGGAGACTTCCACCGCCGCTACAGTCTGGGGCATGGGTGCAACTGCTGCTGCGCCCCAATCCGTTTAGTTTTGATCAGGCTCTATTATTGTGTCAAGCATCTGACCATGAGTGGCTTGCTTGGATTCCAGAGCACGGGGAGATGATGCTTGATACAGATATATTTTGTCGGGTGTCGTAGCGAGTTCGCCAATACTGGCACTTGAGAGCTTTATAGTTGAGCATTAGCCCCGGTTTTCTCGAAAGGCGATCGCTAGCTGCTCCACAACAGCCTGCTGAAACCTTCCAATTCCAGCAATGTCAAAGAAAAGCCCCTGCAAATTCGCAGGGGCTGCATACCATTAGATGTTCGTTGCTAGAGACTAGCCGTATCGAGATGCTGTCGAGGCAATGAGGAAAGCAGCATAGGTCAAGATGTAGCCCACCGTAAAGTGAGCCAACCCTACCAAGCGAGCTTGGACAATTGATAGAGCCACAGGCTTATCCTTCCAACGAACTAAGTTGGCTAGCGGAGTGCGCTCATGGGCCCACACGATCGTTTCGATCAGCTCTTGCCAGTACCCTCTCCACGAAATCAGGAACATGAATCCAGTTGCCCAGACGAGGTGCCCAAAGAGGAACATCCAAGACCAGACCGCCAGGTTATTCATGCCATATGGGTTGTAGCCGTTAATCAACTGAGAAGAATTGAGCCACAAATAGTCTCGTAGCCAACCCATCAGATAATTCGACGACTCATTGAACTGGGCCACATTACCTTGCCAAACGGCCAGGTGTTTCCAGTGCCAGTAGAAGGTAACCCATCCAATTGTATTCAACATCCAGAACATAGCGAGGTAGAACGAATCCCATGCTGAGATATCGCAGGTACCGCCACGTCCAGGGCCATCACACGGGAAGGCATAGCCAAAGTCCTTCTTGTCGGGCATCAGCTTTGAACCACGTGCATCCAAGGCACCTTTGACCAAAATCAAGGTAGTGGTGTGCAACCCAAGGGCGATCGCATGATGAACCAAAAAGTCACCCGGTCCAATGGTTAAGAACAGTGAATTTGTACTACTGTTAATGGCATCCAACCAGCCAGGTAGCCAAACATCGCCATGGTTAGGCCATGCCGTGGCTGCAAGACTGTCTGGATTTGACAACAGCACATCAAAACCATACAGAGCTTTCCCATGAGCAGCTTGAATCCACTGCGCAAACACTGGCTCAATCAGGATCTGCTTTTCAGGAGTTGCAAATGCCTGCATGACATCGTTATGCACATACAAGCCCAACGTATGAAAGCCCAGGAAGAGAGAGACCCAGCTTAAATGAGAAATAATCGCTTCCTTGTGCTCTAGAACCCTTGCCAGCACATTATCTTTGTTCGCAGCCGGATCGTAGTCACGAACCAAGAAAATAGCACCATGGGCAAACGCCCCCACCATAATGAAGCCAGCAATGTACTGGTGGTGGGTGTAAAGCGCTGCTTGCGTGGTGTAATCCCTCGCCATGAACGCATAAGGTGGCAACGAATACATGTGCTGAGCGACTAAGGATGTGACCACTCCTAAAGACGCAAGTGCAAGTGCAAGCTGAAAATGCAAGGAATTGTTGAGAGTATCATAAAGACCCTCATGTCCTCGGCCCAGCAACCCCCCAAACGGAGTGCCTTCAGGAGGACGGTGCGTCTTCAAAATTTCCCGAATGCTATGACCGATGCCAAAGTTGGTGCGGTACATGTGACCGGCAACAATAAAGATGACAGCGATCGCCAGGTGATGATGAGCAATATCGGTCAACCACAACGACTCAGTTTGGGGATGAAAGCCCCCCAAGAACGTCAGAATTGCAGTGCCAGCACCTTGAGAGGTACTAAAGACATGCTCAGCCGTATCTGGATTTTGAGCATAAACGCCCCAGTTCCCTGTAAAGAATGGCATCAATCCAGCCGGGTGAGGCGGAGTTGATAGGAAGTTATCCCAGCCCACATGCTGCCCCCGAGACTCAGGGATAGCCACATGAACCAAGTGCCCTGTCCAGGCCAGAGAGCTGACGCCAAACAAACCAGCCAGGTGGTGATTCAGGCGAGACTCTGCGTTCTTAAACCAAGACAAACTCGGACGAAACTTCGGCTGCAGATGCAACCAACCCGCAAACAAGAAGATTGCAGATAGCAGCAGCAGGAAGACAGCACCAGTATATAGCTCACTATTAGTGCGCATCCCGATGGTGTACCACCAGTGATACACGCCAGAGTAGGCAATGTTGACTGGCCCTGACGCCCCTGCCCGCGTAAACGCGTCAACAGCAGCCTGACCGAAGTGAGGATCCCAAATCGCATGGGCGATGGGACGAACATTGAGCGGATCTTTGATCCACTGCTCGAAATTGCCTTGCCAGGCGACATGGAACAGGTTTCCAGAAGTCCACAAGAAAATGATCGCCAGATGGCCAAAGTGTGACGCGAAGATCTTCTGATAAAGATTTTCTTCGGTCATGCCATCGTGGCTTTCAAAATCGTGGGCTGTGGCAATCCCGTACCAGATCCGACGGGTGGTCGGATCTTGAGCCAGATCCTGGCTAAATTTTGGGAATTTAGTTGCCATAAGTCTTAACGAGTCCTACTCGCGCTCATCCTACTGCAATGATTCGGGCGAGGAAGAATGCCCATGTCGTGACAATTCCTCCGAGAAGATAGTGTGCTACCCCAACCGCACGACCCTGAATAATGCTCAGAGCACGCGGCTGAATCGCAGGAGCCACTCTCAACTTGTTGTGAGCCCAAACAATCGACTCAATCAACTCTTGCCAGTAGCCACGACCACTGAACAGGAACATCAGGCTAAAGGCCCAGACGAAATGTGCGCCCAAGAACAGCAACCCATAAGCAGAGAGCGCTGAACCATAGGAACCAATCACCTGAACTGCCTGTGCCCAGAGAAAATCACGCAACCAGCCATTGATGGTAATTGCGCTCTGAGCAAAGTTCCCACCTGTGATGTGAGATACCGATCCATCCGGAGAAACTGTTCCCCAAACATCAGACTGCATCTTCCAACTAAAGTGGAAAATCACAATTGAAAGGGAGTTATACATCCAGAACAGACCCAGGAAGACGTGATCCCAACCAGAAACCTGGCAGGTGCCGCCCCGACCCGGACCATCACAGGGGAAGCGGAAGCCCAACTCGCTCTTATCAGGGATGAGGCGAGAATTACGAGCGTACAGCACACCCTTTAGCAAAATCAGCACGGTGACATGGATTGTGAAGGCATGAATATGGTGAACCATGAAGTCTGCCGTGCCCAAAGCAATAGGCATCATGGCGACCTTGCCACCAACTGCGATTACATCACCCCCAAAGGCATAGCTTACAGGTGCAAGCGCATTGGGTGCAGTGCCTCCTGGAGCTAGGGTATGCAGATTCTGTACCCACTGAGCAAACACGGGTTGAAGCTGGATTGCCGTATCCGAGAACATGTCTTGAGGACGGCCCAACGCTCTCATCGTGTCGTTGTGGATGTAAAGCCCAAAGCTATGGAAGCCCAAGAAAATACACACCCAGTTGAGATGAGAAATAATTGCATCCCGGTGGCGGAGGACTCGATCCAAGACGTTGTTCACATTCTTGGCAGGATCGTAATCACGCACCATGTAAATTGCGCCGTGTGCACCCGCGCCCACAATTAGGAATCCACCAATCCACATGTGATGAGTGAATAGCGAAAGCTGCGTAGGATAGTCGGTTGCAAGATAGGGATATGGAGGCATCGCATACATGTGATGCGCCACAATGATGGTCAGAGACCCCAGCAATGCAAGGTTGAGTGCCAACTGGGCATGCCAGGAGGTGGTCAAAATCTCATATAGCCCTTTATGACCCTCGCCACCAATCAATAGCGGGTCTTTATGAGCTTCTAAGATTTCCTTGATGCTGTGTCCAATCCCCCAGTTGGTACGGTACATGTGACCCGCAATGATGAACAGAACGGCGATCGCCAAATGGTGATGCGCAGTATCTGACAGCCACAAGCCACCTGTAACAGGGTTTAGACCACCCTTAAACGTCAGAAAATCGGCATATTCCGCCCAATTGAGCGTGAAGAAGGGAACTAACCCTTTTGCAAAGCTCGGATAAAGCTCTGCCATCAGACTCTTATTAAGAATGAACTCATGAGGCAGCGGAATATCTGCCGGAGCCACGCCCGCATCGAGCAGCTTATTAATGGGTAAAGACACATGAATCTGGTGACCAGCCCAACCTAGTGAACCCAGCCCTAATAGGCCAGCTAGGTGATGGTTCAGCATTGACTCCACATTTTGGAACCACTCTAGCTTTGGAGCTTTTTTGTGGTAATGAAACCAGCCAGCGAACAGCATTAACGCTGCCATGACTAGGCCACCAATTGCTGTGCAGTAAAGCTGAAATTCATTCGTGATTCCAGACGCTCGCCAGAGTTGAAAAAACCCAGATGTGATCTGGATTCCCTGGAAGCCCCCACCCACATCCGCATTCAAAATTTCTTGACCAACAATCGGCCAAACAACCTGAGCACTGGGCTTAATGATAGTAGGGTTGCTCAACCAAGCTTCATAATTTGAAAAACGAGCACCATGGAAATACATCCCGCTCAACCAAACGAACACAACGGCTAAGTGGCCAAAGTGAGCGCTGAAGATTTTACGGGATATGTCCTCTAAGTCACTGGTATGACTGTCAAAATCGTGAGCGTCAGCATGAAGGTTCCAAATCCAGGTAGTGGTTTTTGGCCCCTTCGCAAGGGAGCGATCGAAGTGCCCCGGCTTAGCCCACTTCTCAAACGAAGTAGGAACCGGATCCGTATCGACGACAACTCTTGCTTTTGCTGCTCGCTCCCGTGGGGTAGTTGTCATTAGAGACTCTCCTCTCTCTAGACAAGGAACGAAATGAGCCCTTAGCCCCAGGATTTCATTTTCAGGCTGTCGCTGGATCCTCTTTTCAATTAACGATTAGCAACGGATTCTTAAGAGAAATTGATGACGTCTCAGAGAATTTCGTAACCGATCATTAACGTTCGAGCAATCGACAAGGGAAAAGAGTTATCACAGCGCTGAGCCAGAAAGTAACCAGGACAGTGATTCCAAGTACCTGGGGAAGGTCTTTCGAGCATTATAGTGCTGCGTGAAGGCGTGATTTGAGCGGCATTAACAATAATTCAAATTGATCAAATCTTGAACCTGTGTGGTTTGTGCCTGTCGTAATAAACAATGGGGCGGGAATTCGAGGCAAATTGTTTACAAATTGAAATCATCTATGGTCAGCATCAGTCAATCTGATGCTCCATTCGATAGTGATATTAAGCAATATTACGAGCGCAGAGGAAAGGTAATCCGTTGTTGCTGTTGCAGGGATTTGCCAAGGCTGGAAGAGCGGTTCAATCTGCTTCGCTGGATTGGTTGGGTCGGGCAGTCTCGCATAAGTCTCTGGGGCGATCCCGTTTGCAGCCTTGACGTCCTTGGCTCTAAATCGTCTGAGTCATAGGAGTCTTTAATCCGATATAGTTCCCTATGAATGGGGTTGAACTCAGAAACGGCGATCGCATCAATGGCGATCGCATCAATATGGTGAGAAGGGGTTTGGAGATGATTCGACAGTGGAGCATAAAGCGGGCGTTAGTGATTCTGAGTTTGTTGGGGGTGTTGAGTCTGGGGTTGGTAGGCTGCGGCGATCGCCCCAGGTCATCTGATCGCACGCACACGTCTCAGCCTTCAAAAACTGCCATCACGCGCCAGCTATCCGAGGTTTCCCCGCCTCAGCTGATTCAAGAGTTGCGATCACAGCTTGATAGCGATCAGCCCCAAGTCAAGATTTTGCGTCCACGAGCCGATGAAGTGGTGAATGACACTACGGTGCAGGTGCAGGTTCAAGTCAAAGATTTGCCCCTCTTCAAGCAGCACGATTTAGAACTGGGGCCTCATCTGACTGCGATTTTAGATAATCAAGCGTACTACGAGATTTATGATGCCAGTCAGCCCCTTGTGCTCGAAAACTTGGAACCCGGAACCCACGCTATTCGCGTATTCGCCTCTCGCCCATGGCATGAGAGCTTCAAAAATGCTGGGGCCTACGCCCAAACGACCTTCAGCGTGTTGACGAAGACACCCGAAAATAACCCCAGTGGCGATCGCCCACTGCTCACCTATAGCTGGCCGCGAGGCTCTATTGGCGCTGAGCCAGTTCTCCTTGACTTTTATTTGACCAACGCACCACTGCACTTGGTTGCACAGGAACAGTCTGACGATGACATTCTAGATTGGAAAATTCGCTGCACCATCAACGGACAAAGCTTTACCTTCGATCGATGGCAACCGATCTATCTCAAAGGGTTTAAGCCCGGTAAAAACTGGGTGCAGCTAGAACTGCTTGATGAGAAAGGCAACCTGATTCTGAATCCCTACAACAACACTGTCCGGCTCATCACCTACGCACCGGGTGGGCAAGATACCCTCTCTCAACTGGTGCGAACCGATCTGTCTATTCAAGAGGCGCGAAGCATTGTTGATCCAGATTATGTGCCAGAGCCAGAACCGGAACCGGAGCCAGCAGCACCTGATTTGACAGCCCCTGAGCCGATTGAACCGCAACCCCCCAAACCCCAACTCACAGAGCCAGAACCGCAATCCGAACTAGAGTCAGGGCGATCGCTCCAGCCCATTCCAGAACCACTCTTAGAATCTGAAGACTCTGAACCTGTGGTCGAAGACTCAGACACACCCTCTAGCGAGGGTTCATCTCGCCCATCCCAATCTCAAGCTGGACGGTCAGATGCTGAGGCAATTCCAGACTCAGCAACCTTGCCAGACAATTCTGCGGATCAATCACCCAACGAATTGCCTGACAAATCGCCTGCAGAAGCAGAATCCAGTTGGACTCGATTCAATCAGCGTCGCCCTGATCTGCAAACACTGACAGAGTCTTCAGAGACGGCTGAGGATCTTTCGTCTGAATCACAGGTAGAGCGATCGCAGACAGATCAAACAGATCAATCACCAGATGGTGATTCAGACACATTTGAATTGTTCGAATCGGATACAGAGCCGGGTATGATTCCTGAAATCATGCCAGAGATGGAGTCGCCTGCTGACGCGCCTTCAACTCAGCCCGATGCCTCTGGGCTCCGACAGCGAGCCTCCCAGCTCCGCCAGCAAATGATGGATCGCATTCAGCAGCGCCTGAAAAAAACTCAAACCTCAGCGTCTCAGTCTCCAGAAGCATCTGCTCCAACACCATCTACCCCAAATGAAAATCAACCCGATACAGATGAAGCGAATGCCTTAAAAACGTCGTCAGGCTCAATGGCCCCGGATTCGATGAGCCACACCCCTGAAATCGTCGTCGATCCCTTGCTTGCGTCAAGTATGGAGAATTAGGCGCTGCTGCATTGCTGATCTGAAGGATGAATTCTGGTGCGAGCAAGATACTCTTACGGGCTCAAGCATTTTGCCTGAGGATCGTGTGTTCGCGCTAGCGATGCATAGCATTTACCGTCTCGCTCATGTCCTGATCTGTCGTAATCATCCCGTCATTTACCACCCCGAGAATTAATCTGATTTTGCGCGAAAGATGACTTGAAGCCCATCCTGAGGATGAGGCGTTGGCACTGTAACCATCTCTAGGTTTTGACCTGGCACAAGGCTCCAGTCGTAGCCGCGTAAGAGCACAACAGCAAAAATCTTCATCTCGAGTCGGGCAAATTCTTTGCCCAAACACTCACGGATGCCTCCCCCAAAAGGAACATAGCCATATTTTTGGGCAGTTTTGTTGCGGAGCCCAGTTTGCTCAGGGTTGAAATGGTCGGGCTCAAACTGAGCTGCATTTTGATAAACTGCCTGATCTTGATGGGTTTGCCCGATGCTATAGAGAATATTCCACCCGTTTGGAATTTGGTAGCCATCAATCTCACAGGTTTTGAGCACACTCCGAAAGCCCCCACCAACAGGTGGAATCAGTCGCAACACCTCCCGCAGAACCTGTTCGAGGTAGGTCATCTGTTTAAGCTGCTCTAGATTAAGAGGCAATTGTGCATCAAAAATGGCTTGCTCCTCTCGGAGTCGTGTCAGGACATGAGGATGCTGGGCCGTCAGCAGACAAAAAGAGGCGATCGCCGATGTCAGCGTTTCATGTCCGGCAAATAGCAGCAACAACACTTGATCGTTCAGTTCATCAAGGCTGAGCTGGTTGCCGTCATCATCGCGGGCCTGCACCAATAGCCCCAAGGTATCGTCTCCTGGATTCGGACTCTGCTGCCGTTCCCGAATAATGGATTCCAGTTTAACCATGAGGTGTTTACGGCACCGCCGAGCGCGGCCAAACTGAGTCCACGGGAGCGATAGCGGAATCGAAAACAGCCCATTGCACCAGATCTCAAACCACTGTCCTAAGTCAGCTTGAGATCCGTTATCTAGCCCCACCAGCAGCTTACAGGCAATGTCGAAAGTGTAGTTGCGAAGCTCAGGATACCAGCGAAAGGTTTCTAGCTCAACCCAGCGCTCGACGTAGCGTTGAGTGATGTCGTGCATCGTGCCAACATATCCGGCTAGAGCGCGGGGCAAGAATGCCTGAGCCAATAGTTTACGTCGATTTTGATGATTGACTCCGGTTTGCAGAGCCAAAGACAACGAGCCGAGCAATACTCTGGTGCTGTAGGGCCAGCTCACCTGAAATAGCTCATTCTCGTGAGAGAGCACAAATTCATTAGCGTCAGCTCCTTTCAAAAAGATGGTTGGTTGGCCAAAGAGACGGGTTTTGAAAAGTGCTCCATGCTGAGCGTGCCGTTTCTGAGCGAATTGAGGATCGCGGAAGAAGCTGAGTGTTTCGCCAATCCATGGCAAACCAAAGGTTCCCGGCGGTACGGGTAATGTTTCTAACGAATTAGAGGCGGGTTGAGTCATTGGGGCGATCGCATTCGATAAACATCTGCTATTTACTACTCTAAATAGGATCTAAATCATGAGAGCTATCTCAATCAAACTTAGTTTAGGAAGATGCCGCATTAGAATAAGAAAATGTTTGCCCATTATTCTGCAAAAGCGTTATGGCAGTTTTAGCGACCATCGCAGTTTTAGCTCTATTGATTGTGGTTCATGAGTTGGGTCACTTTATGGCGGCTCGACTTCAGGGTATCCATGTCAATCGCTTTTCCATTGGCTTTGGTCCCATCTTGTGGAAATATCAGGGGAGTCAAACCGAATATGCGCTGAGAGCTATCCCCCTTGGCGGGTTTGTCGGCTTTCCAGATGATGACCCTGATAGTGATATACCAACCTATGACCCCAATCTGCTGAAAAACCGTCCCATTGTCGATCGGGCGATCGTCATCAGTGCCGGAGTCATTGCCAACTTAGTCTTTGCCTATTTGGTCTTTGTAACTCAGTTTGGCTTGGTGGGCATTCCGCAAGCGTCGCAACCCGGCATTCTGATTCCGCAGCTTGCCTCTGAAATTAACGGTGTCGCTGCCGAAGCAGGAATTCAGCCTGGAGATATTGTTCTTCGGGCAAATGACCAAACCTTTGGTCAGTCTATTGACTCGATCGACCGATTTAAGCATTTGATTGAAGACAATGTTGGAGAAGCCATTGACCTGAGTGTGCAGCGGGGAGATGAGCAACTTTCTTTTACAGTTATTCCGCGTCCGAATGCAGCGGGTCAGGGTCAAATTGGGGTCGGACTCAGCCCCAACGGGACGGTTGAGTTTCGTCGGGCAGCTAACCCTATCGAAGTGATGAGTCTCGCTGCCAATGAGTTTCAGAATATTTTTGTTGCCATCTTACAGGGGTTTAAAACTCTGATCGTCAATTTCACAGATGTTGCTGATCAGGTTGCAGGCCCCATTGGGATTGTGGATCAGGGAGCTCGATTTGCGAAGGCTGATATCACGAGCCTGTTTCCGTTTACAGCAGCTATCAGCATTAATCTGGCCATCATCAATATCCTGCCGCTGCCTGCTCTTGATGGAGGGCAGTTAGCATTCTTATTGATTGAAGGATTGCGGGGTAAGCCTTTACCCAACCGCCTCCAGGAAAATGTCATGCAAACTGGGCTGATGTTACTGCTAGGTTTGGGCGTTTTTCTGATTGTTCGAGATACAACTCAACTCGAAGTTTTTCAGAATATTTTTCGGTGAGCACCCGTAGACGACCGGCAAAAAAGCAACGGGCGCTAGAGATTCTGGTTCGGCTTAAGCGTCTCTATCCTGATGCCACCTGTTCTCTAAACTATGAGACGCCCGTTCAATTGCTTGTGGCGACAATTCTGTCGGCACAATGCACGGATGAGCGCGTCAATAGGGTGACGCCGGATCTGTTTCGGCAATTTCCAGATGCGCCAGCAATGGCCAGTGCAGACTTAAATGAGATTGAGGCACTCGTGCGCTCAACTGGGTTTTATCGCAATAAATCCAAAAATATTCAGGCGGCCTGTCGCATGATTCTGACGGAATTTGAGGGGCAAGTGCCACGGGTCATGGACGATTTGCTCAAGTTGCCGGGGGTGGCTCGCAAAACGGCTAATGTGGTGTTAGCTCATGCCTTTGGCATTAATGCGGGCGTAACGGTTGACACTCATGTCAAACGGCTGAGTACTCGACTGGGCTTGACTCAGCAGCCTGATCCAGTCAGAATTGAGCGCGATCTGATGAAACTATTGCCGCAGTCAGATTGGGAAAACTGGTCAATTCGGCTAATTTATCATGGTCGAGCTGTGTGTTCGGCACGCAATCCTGCATGCGATCGCTGCCTGTTGGCTGACCTGTGCCCCTCCGTAGATGTGACGAAGGTTTTGCCACCGTCTCCACCAGTAGTGACGTTTTCAGAATCATGAAAAGATTTTTTAGACGCACGCCGATAATCAAGAGTGCGATCGCCACTAGATTCGCTATGATAAGAAATGCTGTAGAAATTGATTCTAAACTGGGAACGAACATCAATGGCTAAACGGAGCATGATTGAGCGCGATGTCAAGCGCAAGAAAATTGTTGAAAAATATGCTACGAAACGTGCTGCGCTGAAAGAAGAATTTGTTAATGCGACATCTCAGCAAGAAAAGCTGGAGATCCATCGTAAAATTCAGCAACTCCCTCGGAATAGTGCTCCTAGCCGCGTTCGCAACCGCTGTTGGCTCACCGGACGCCCCAGAGGCTACTACCGTGACTTTGGCCTATGTCGCAATGCGCTCCGTGACATGGCTCACAGAGGTTTGCTTCCAGGCGTTGTCAAGTCGAGCTGGTAGAGCTGTTGCCATCCGACATGGGCTTTGGGCAACTATGGCAGTGATCCCAAAGTTATGCCAGCACATAGGAAAAAGGGCGATCGCACTGAGAGAATCGTACTGAGAGAGTCTATTCTCCGCAACAGCGATCGATGCCCAAGCTCTCAAGTAGCAAGTCGCTCACAGCATTAGCCACCGCAAATTCGCTGTAAAAGCTTCGAGAAAAGTCGAACGCTTGCATCTCAGTGACAATGGCTATAACGAGTGACCCCACGTCGTTTTCGCCTTCTAGCCGATGTCTGACAAAAACTTGACTAGCTCGTCGGGCAATGTGGCGATTGACGGGCTCAGGTAAAAATTCATGGTCGAGCCAGTTTTGTAATGCCTCTTGCAGCCACTTTCCTTCTCGATTCACGTCTTGGGGAGGTGGCAACGTAATAGGAGGAATTGGGTTAGCCATAGTAAATATGTTCAAATTAGCACTAAAATTGACGCGTTTGAATGCGCTAGAGAGAGCGACTTTCGCAAGTTTTACAATCATCCCCCATGCTATTTAGCATTACTATATCGTTCCCTGAATCAGAGTTTCTAGTCCTTGAAGGGTGACCCGATCCACGTATGCAGCTTAACGTCCCTGCCATCATTGATGGGTACGCCCAGGGCTTTTTTATCATGGCAGATGAGGCTGGAAAGGAGCTGGGCTGGTATTCGAGTCGAGAACGAGCATTGATCCCGCTGGATGACCGGTTTCGCTACCCGCGATCGCTGCAGCGAGTCTTGAATCAAGAGAAATTTACAGTCGCGGTTAATCGTGCATTTGATGCCGTGGTTGATGGATGTGCCGATCGAGACACCACCTGGATTTCTCCTAAGTTAAAGCAAATTTATGCCGCACTATATCGCACAGGCTGGGCATATAGTTTCGAGACTTGGCAAGGTGATGAGCTTGCCGGAGGTATTTTAGGGATTGTGATTGGCGGAGCCTTTATCGGTGAGTCGATGTTCTATCGGATTCCCGATGGTTCAAAAGTGGCCATGGTTAAACTGGTAGAGCGGTTGCGATCGCGCCAGTTCTTACTCTTCGATGCTCAGATGACCAACCCTCACCTAGAACGATTTGGCTCCTACTTGATCTCAAATCAAGACTATCAGACCTTGCTAGATCAGGCCGTTCAGCGCCGCTGTAAGCTCGATTAGACCTAGCGCACCGCAAATCGCCGTACAGCAAATAAACTCCCGATCAGGCCTACCGAGCTACCGAGCGCTAATAGCGCCAGCGGCAGTAGAATCGTCTGTTGTGCTGTCAATTGCAACCCGTTGGCTAAAAACTGAATGAAGTCGGGCTGTTGAGCCAGCAAGCTACTGATAAAGCGTTGCCCCGCGATAATAAATCCCCATGAGATCACCGCTCCAGCAATGCCAAACGCAATGCCCTGTAAGATAAATGGGAAATAAATCCAGAGCTGCGTGGCTCCGACGAGCTGCATCACCTCAATTTCTCGACGACGGGCCATCACAATGAGTCTAATGGTTGTAGTAATCACAGCCATTGCCGTCAGCGTCAGCACTGTCGTAATCGCCAAGCTCACCCAACTGAGTCCCTGGTTAAGCTGTGCAATGCGTTTGACGGCTTCATCGACATACTGCACTTCGTCAACACCTTGAAGTTGTCGTAGCTGATCTGCAAGAGCAGGGACGGCATCAGAATCCGCTGCCTTAACTTTCAGTTCATCAACCAACGGATTGCCATCCAACTGTTGAGTAGCTCCGGCAATATCAGACGCGCCCATTTCCTGCATCAGCTCTGACCATGCCTCTTCTTTCGAAATCGTGGTCACAGATGTGACGTCAGGCATCGACTCGATCACCGGCTTCAGCGTGTCAGCCTGCACCCCTGCGCCTAGGTAAACAGAGACCTCTAGCTGGCTACCAAATCCATTTAACAGCTGCTCTAGCTGCCAAGATGCATGAAGACTCACGCCAAAAAGGAATAGGAGAACGGTAACCGTGCTAATGGCAGCCCAATTCATCCATCCGCCTCGTTTTAAGCCAAGAATGGTTTCTCGCAGTAAATAATCTGCCTTGGTGATAAATTCCAGCACTTGGTTTCCTCTCTATGCCTGACGCAATCTGGCAAATCAGCGCCTATTTTATCGCGGGACTGAGCCCATCCACAAATATCATTCCAGGATATTGCATTAGATTAGGGTGCCTCGCCCATCGTGATAGGCTCCATGATTCATTAATATGGAAATAGGTCGTTTATAGGTTGAGGCTGCATGACTTCCCCAATACTGGTCGAAAAGAAAAAGCTCGCAACACCACCCCTAGGGCTGCACTATCTGGGCGATCGCGTTTTGCGGCAGCCTGTCAAGCGCATCACCAAAATTGATGATGAGATGAGGCAGCTTGCCCGAGATATGTTGCAAACGATGTATAGCGAAGATGGGATTGGTCTAGCAGCGCCCCAGGTTGGGATTAATAAACAAATGCTGGTTGTTGATTGTGAGCCAGACAATGCGGCCAATCCACCATTGGTCTTGATTAATCCGGTCATCCAAAAGATGAGTACAGACCTTTGTATGATTCAGGAAGGCTGTCTGAGCATTCCTGGTGTATTTCTGGATGTAACTCGCCCAGAGGTTATTGAAGTATCGTACAAAGATGTCAATGGCCGACCCCAGCGATTGACCGTGAATGGGCTACTGGCTCGAGTCATTCAGCATGAAATTGACCACCTGAATGGGGTCATGTTTGTTGATCGAGTTGATAATGGCCTCATGCTAAATCAGGAGCTGATCAAGCATGGCTTTTCTATAGAGGCCGTCACCCCGATCCAGTAGCGCTTAATGAACCAATTATTTGTGTCAGGCTTTATCCAGTCTTAAGCAGCCCATCCAATTTGTCACCCACGTGGAACCGGTCAACCAACGGCTAGTCAGGCGATTTTGCCAGAAAAGGATTTTGCTAGAAAAAGATTCTTAGGCGCGCCATGGGTAGGTATGTTGATTTTAGGTATGTTGGTTTATAGTAATCGAGCTCATGCGAGAAGGTTAATGAATCTGTGACCCCTAAAAGTAGCTTATTTCTAGCTGGTTCATGTGTTGCGGCGATCGCCGCTGTGGGTTCTATCTTTGAGTTAACGTCTGGGGTGCCTGAATTGGGTAGCCTCACAACAAGTGCTATCTTGGCATTGAGCATTCCATCGACTGTTCTCCTTTTTTATGCGGCTGTGCGAGATGCGCGAGCGAATCAGTAGTTAGGCTGCAATCTATCATGCTGGGCGATCGCTCATGCGTTGTTTATCCACAGGGGTGTGCTTCTGAAGCGTCAACTATAGCGGGTTGCGATTGTTAAATTTGCCGTAGTTAGAATGCGGCACCCTCGACCATGACCAAACCATATCACCAAACTGGGTTGCTCTGGCGGCTCCTCCCAGGCGGAAGAGTCCGTTCAGAATGTTATGCGCTGCCGTTAGATGCAGAGTTTCGGGTTGGGCGCGATCCTCGGTGTCAGATCGTTTTAGATTCCTTAGCATACAGCGAGGTGTCACGACATCATGCCAGAATCTATCCGATGCCAGCCGAGCCAGGAACTTGGCAAATTTGTGATTTAGAAAGTTCTAATGGCACCTACGTCAACAGTGAACGGCTGCATCAGTCGTATACTCTCAAGCATGGCGATGTGATTTCATTAGGTCGCCACGGGCCTCAGTTTATTTTTGAAATTCGGTCTGCTCACTCAATTTCATCTCTATCGATTCCAGATCCAACCGCTTCAGCGTTAACGCTAACTACTCAAGCATCAAAGAAGCCGTCGCTGTCACACAGACATTCGTCAAGAGCCTTGAAATCAGGCAGTTTGTCTAAATCATTCTCTAAAACTGGCTCTGCGACGGGTGCAGTGACCTTGAGCCAGCTTTTCCCAATTCTTTCAACTGGGCAAGATTTAGCTCAAAAAGCGTATCTCATCCCAGGAATTATTACCGTTTCGTTTGTTGTGCTAATGTTTGCAGCGGTCGGTAAGCCTGAATGGTTTAACGTGCTGCTGGCTGCCTATCTATCAGGAGCCGCCTATTATTTTGTGTATCAGCTGTGCGGTAAGCGCAAGCCATGGTGGTTAATCATGCTGGCCGCATTAATCACTGCGACGCTGCTGCTTAGCCCAGTTTTGAATGGTTTTTTGTGGTTCTTTCGTGGAGTTCTGCCGGGCCAAATCCCCACGGAGGCGGGTGCCGTCAATGCGATCACCCTTATTATGCAGATGTTCTTCGGTGCAGGGCTCATGGAAGAACTGATCAAGGCTATACCAGTGCTACTGGCCTATGGGGTCGGTCGACTCCTGTCGCACCCCCAGCGTGAGCAGATCGGCGTTTGGGAGCCGCTAGACGGCATTTTGCTAGGCACAGCTTCAGCAATTGGCTTTACGCTGGTTGAGACCTTAGGGCAATATGTTCCGGCTGCGATTAACAGTGTCACGCTGCAAGCAGGCAGCTCACCTGCAGACCTGGTTGGTTTGCAGCTCCTAATTCCTCGCATTCTCGGATCGGTCTCTGGACATATGGCCTATAGCGGCTACCTGGGCTATTTTATTGGCCTTAGTGTACTCAAACCGCGTCACCGCTGGCAGATTTTGGGTATTGGCTATTTGAGTGCTGCCATTCTACATGCCCTTTGGAACGTAACGGGATTTCTAAATCCGTTGGCGCTGGCGCTGGTTGGAGTCTTGTCTTATGCGTTCCTAACAGCGGCAATTTTGAAGGCGCGGACGCTATCTCCAACGCGATCGCAAAACTTTGCAACTCGATTTACCAACAAATCGTCCTGATCTGAATCGTCGTAATCACGTCAACTGGGTAGGTCTGCCAGAGTTAATAGAGGTTTTTGGTTAGATTGTGGGGGCTCACCATTCAACCTATAGACTCAACCCAATGAGTTTATTGTCCAGCTGATCCTGAAGCTGGAAGCTGAGCGATGGCATAGCGAGCGATCGCCAGACTTAAGCGTGCCTGATCAATCCCAGATAGCTCCGTCCAGGCGGCATATCGAACCGAGCGTAGGGCCACTTCTAACTGGTCGGGCTCTGATCCTCGCATCGAAAATGCAAATGGGCGCGCCAAAACCTGCAAGTCTTCATCGATCCAGTTGGGTAGCAGCTCATTGACACATTGGACAAGCTGATCGGTAAGTGAGAGATTAGTCGTCAACACATGCTGTGCTTTTTCTGCAATTCTGTGGAGGAGGTGCTGCGGAACGCGATTGCCAAATTGAGATAACAATGCTTCTTGTAGGGTTGCCACGGTTCTCATAGAGGGCATTTCAACCGAAGATGTTTCATTGCTCCACATTGTATCGAGCTGAGCAAAGAAAGCCTGATGCCGACTCGTCAAGTCTTCTGCCAGCCAATCTGCGGCAACAGCCTGCTCTAGGTCTGCAAAATAGGTCTCCGTTCCCGCGTCAGTTAGATCCCATGGATAGGACTGTTCAGAATTTAATAATAGTTTCACTAGTTCCAGTTCTGCTTCTGCTTGAAACCGTGAAATCGGGGTATGGGAGGAATCACTAACCATCAGTTTGCTCCTAAATGTGCATCACTCAAACCTGACATCAATAGCTACACGCTATTTTTTTGGCGTTCCGTAACTGAACCGTAATTTACGTAAATTCTCGCAGGTTCAGTAAGAGGGAGCTGCCCCATCAACTACAAATTCAAGCACCTGGCTATGGGAACTGCCAAATTTGATCTGAGTTTGTGGCTGGAGTCGAACTTCTTGACGATGAACTTTTTGCCAACCCTCACGGCTCGAGACAAATGTTCCATAGCGTGAAAAATCTCGCAGATAGAAGGAGGGTTCTCTCTGTCCATCTATGTAGGTATCTCGATAGAAAATCTCAGCGTGCTGGCGCGATACGCCAGGATCTTGGAGCACCAGATCATTGCCTTCCCATTTGCCAATTCGCATGATGCCTCCCTGAATATGCCACGTTTGAGAGGCAGATGTGGTTGAACGAATTGAGGCCATAGGTGCTTTGCGACCCAGCCAAGTTGTAGAGTTTTCAGGAATTTCAGTTACGCCTTCCGATAAAGGCCGCATGAGCTCGCCG
Source organism: uncultured bacterium (assembly GCA_964502605.1). Lineage (GTDB taxonomy): Bacteria > Cyanobacteriota > Cyanobacteriia > CAZCXK01 > CAZCXK01 > CAZCXK01. Next base: position 6,101 of record CAZCXK010000018.1, on the reverse strand, counting down.
TTAAACTCTGGATGCATATAGAGCACGGGCAGTGTCCAAGCAGGCTGATTAAATTTGTACAGTGTCAGCAGGTGTTGACGGGCGATCGCCATGGCCCGATCAATTGAGGCTCTCTCGGCTAGCGCTTGGGTAAAAGTCTCAATAAAGCTAAGTGCTTCTCGATCGGCGATCGCATCTCGCATCGCTAAAACAGCCGGAACGCCATGATGAACCAAGACTTCTGCAAGACTGCTGCGAGGGATAGCGCGTTGATTAACGGCATCAGACTGAGCACCCCAGCAAGCATTAAAAACAGCCAATCGAACTTGACAACGTGTGAGCACTTGAGCTAGCTCAGTCCCATTCAGAGTTGCGTCCGAGCGGAGAAAAAGCAGTCCGCCATCGGGAGCTGGTGCTCCATGCCCAGCATAGAAAAAGAGATTATATTGATCGGTTTCTAGCCGATCCACCAATTCTGCCGCAGTTGGCTGGATCAGGGTTGTCACCGATGGGGCCAGGGGTGACGCAAAGCCATTCGGAAAATGAGCAGAAGCTGCCCGATTCAAAACTTGTGTTAGTGCCGTAGCTTCATGTTCAAGGGAGAGCGCGGCTTGCCCTCCGTTGGATGGAGTCGGTGCCCCAACGCTGCCTTCATTTTGGCCTAAGACCAAGAGAATTCTTAAGGCTTGATCAGTCCGTAGGGGAGGCAGCGGATCAACCGCGCTTGTGGTGCGGCTAAATAAGATTTGCTGACTCAATGAAACGGCCTGTTTCCCTGGTTCGGGTTGCATAATTTCCCAGGGCAACTCGATCAGCTCAGGATCTCGGATTTCGAGTCGCAGCCGCAGAGCCCGTCCCTGCCCTATCGCAATGCCCTGACTCTGACGAAAACTGCCTTGAATGGGGCCATCAAACAACCATTGCCATAGACTAATTCCCAACTGTTGCATGAGTCGACTCGTATACCCCATGGTTTGCCCAGCAGGAGTCGTGTCTAATTCTCCGGGTGGAGTGAGGAGGATATCAATATCAGGGGTGATAGCGAATTGAGGTGCCGTAGTGGCAGCTTGCGTGGAAAACATGCTCTGCCAGGTTTGCCAAGTTTGATTGAGGTGCTCTGCCCACAAACGGTCATGATGAACATATCCTTCTGGCAAAGGAGCACGCAAAACCCAAATTGCATAGTGATCTGGCCCAGTGGCCTGCAAACGGGCGATCGCAAGGCTTAGGCAAGGAGTCTCAAAAAACGGCATGTAGACAAAGACGCATAAACCTCAAGAAATCAAGTATTAAAAGTCTATCTGGTCTAACCGTAGAGATGAACCCCTAAGCAGAGATTCTAGACTGGAGTTAACGCATCTGAGCTAACTACACGCTCCTGATTCTGTAGGACTCAAGTCAGTAAGCGAGACAATTGGCACGATGCGCTCTTCTTGAATCCATCCAACGTCACCTTCTTGCAACAGTTGAGCGGCCGAGTTGACGGTAGCAGCTCCATCCCCTGGAATCACACACACCTTTAAGCGAATCCATCGCGACTGCCCCTGCCCCTCTTGCTTGCCTAACACCTGTAAAACGCTGCCCGCAGGAATGACTCGACCAGTCTGAATCTCAGGCCCGGTTTGCTGAATAGAGGCGGATGGAGTGGGAGTAGCACCACTGCTGGTATTGCCATTGTCAGAACTATCGACACCGTCAGGACTTGAGAACTCCTGTTCGTTGGGCGAAGCAGGAAACGACATGTCTTCTGGACGAGGTCGCAATTCTAAAATGTCAGTTGAGGCATTGGGTGAGTCAACAGTCGAGCGAATGATTCGAATCAAAGATCCGACTTGCAATGATGTAGGAGGAGCAGGCATAGCCGACGGAGATGAAGACAAATCCGTCGATTCAGTAGGGGAAGGATTAGAGGGCACAAATACCCGGATCAGGCGATCGCCCACTGATGGCACCAACAGATGAATCAACAGGCCACTCAGCCCTAACAGCACAACAATACCCAATAAAAGTAGCCCAATGCGCGGCGTGGCAGTGGGAGCAGGCTCCAGAACCTGGGTTTGTCCTAGCCCTAACAAATCTAAAGATTTAGATGTCGGCTGTGTAGATGGTAGCGGAGCCGTGACGTCGTTCGATGAGCGGTTAGACTGCAACTGAGTCGGTTGCCCAACTTGAACGCGTGTCTTAGGCAATGGCTGTGAAGCTGCATCTGGCAGAGGCAACGGCTGCGATCGCTGCTGGACGACCCGATAATGAAGCAGACCAATCGTGACATTGTCATAGCCGTTTTGCGTATTGGCAATGTCGATCAGCTGCTGCGTCGCGTCTGACAGGCTAGATTGGCCATTTAACACCGGCAAGAGCACGGTTTCCCAATATTCTTCAACGCGATCGTTATCGCTAAGGCCATCCGAACACAAGAGAAAAATGCTGTCTTCATCAACAAGGAACCGCTGCACGGTTGGGTGGAGCGTTGCTGATGATCCCATACCTAGAGCTTGCACCAATGAGCCGGAACTAGGATGTTGTAAGGCGTTGCGGTAGGTATTGTACCCTAGCCTTAGTTCGCGTGAGGCAATGTCATCGTCCAGGGTGATTTGGTGGCACCCGTGCTGGGTAATCCAATAGGCTCGACTATCGCCAATATGGGCTATGTAAACTTCTGCCCCCAGCATCAGCCCCATTACCAGGGTTGTGCCCATCCGTTCGCGCTCCCGACGGTTCTGGACATCGTTGTTTTCGCTAATAAAATCGTTTGCGCGGCAAACGCTCGTTTCAAGCTCTAGCAGAAGCTGTTTAGGCGTCACCTGATCCAATGGAACTTGATGCAAGTGCTGTTTTACGGCTTCAATTGCAATCTGTGAAGCCACATCTCCGCCTTGATGCCCGCCAATGCCATCACAAACAATTAGATAAGACGCCTCTGGAGGCAACGGTTGCCCATCCCGTATGACATAGTTTTGCTTCGTTCCACTGGGAGGGTAACACGCATCTTCGTTTCGCTGTCGGCTCGGCCCTTGATCGGTGGCGCTCACTACCTGAATGGCATAAGATTGCGATCGCCCAATTCGGCTGAGTGCCTGGTCTAATTGCGCTAATATCTGATTAGCACTCTGAATCTGCCCTTGAATCATCTGTTGGCAGAGCGCATTTAAAAAAGGTGCCAGATGTGGATGAGCCGTGGTCGCCCAGCGTTGCCACATCTGCCCAAGTTGTTCAAGAGTCGGAGCAGCTTGCCTTGCATCAAAACGTAATTCTAGAAACCGTAGAATCGGCCCTTCAACACGTAGCAGCTCAGGAATAAATACACTAGAAGCGACTAACTCAGCCGATAACGGCTGCCAAAGTTGGGTCAATTGCCATAGCCAACTTAACTGTCGAATTGCAGGAGCCGCTGCCCAAGAATCAGTTAGTGTTGGCCATAACCGAACGTTCGACATAGCAGTAGCCAGCTTGGGAGACATCTCAGCCACGGAAGTAGGCACTGCTTGTGCCTGAGGTGCAGCCGAGGCTGACATTGTCTCCACAATTGGTGCGTGCTCCAATACGATGATCTCAGCCGCTGCACCGCCCTCCACATCAATCACTCCATAAACTTGCGGAATGTGGAGTTGATAAGGCGCAAGCCGTAGATACGGCAAAATGGCCTGAGAAACTTCATCCGGAGGCGTGGGCGGCAAACCGGGCATCGTGTCGAGAAAAACGCGATCGCCTTCATAAAGATAGCGACCGGCTAACAACTGCCCTAGCTGATATTTCTCTACTCCCTCTCCAACTGCCCACAGGTGCCGCCTAATTAAAGGAGTTCGACATGTCTGACAAAACTTGCTGTCATCTGGGTTGGGAGCTTGACATGAATAGTTAGAACAATAAAGCATGGCTGTGGCACTTTGCCTGAAGCCAGAATAATTAGGATGGCCGTCCTACCAGAATATCCTAGACTTCACAATAAGGACTAATCTTCCCCGTATTAAAGAGTTTGTTCGGTAGTGCCTAACTCCACTAAGTTAAATGATCATCTTCGCTCCCTGCCATTCGAGGGAGCCCCAGACTGTAGTTTAGTACTCGGCTCTTCAGATTGTAAGAAACTTTCCCGGTCACTAGAAGCGATCGCACAAAATGTTCAAGGTCAGAGCCAATCCGACGAAGGTTGTAATCAGTCAAGTCTTCACCAGCTGACGCATCAACAAGCTCATCAAACTTCCGATAGACCTCCTGAAGCGTGCCATCATTCCAGTTCAACTCGTTGTCTGGGTCAACATCTAACGTCAGTTTGCTTGCGCTGGGAATCAATTCGTTGTGCTCGATTTCGGCAGTATAAATCCGAATGTGCCGGGTTGTAGACTTTAGAAACATAGGTACTTATGTAGAATCCGATGACTAACACACTATCTCCATTAAGTTTATAAGTTTAATGGGAAGTTTCATGGGGCGATCGCCTCCACTTTTCTATATCAAACTTTCTCTATATATCAAAATATCAAACTTGCCAGCACCTCTAACTCAAAATTATTAGGCATCATCAAAATTACACCTTGAGTCTGTGTCGTGCTGACATCTTCAGATCCTACTCTCCTAGGCCATTAGGTCAATTACAACAGCATACTTGGAACTAAATCCATGTAATTCTAATCTAAATTAGAAACGCCAAATCAATCAAGCACAAGCAATAACACCACCCAAATCAGTAGTTTGATCTGGATTCTCGCCCTAAGTGGTGGATGTAGATCACAGTAATCTGATCAAGAGTTGCTAGCATTAGACTTTAACTTTAGTCCTATCCCAAATTCCCACTCCTTATCGGCAGCGGTGCAAACATGGCTCTTAGAAACCTGTCTCGACTCGCGCGAAGTGCCCTGACTATTGCTACAGTTCTGCTCTTGTTTAGTTTGTGGCGCAGCAGTTCTCGATGGATGGGGCACTGGGGCTCGATGTTTTTAGTGACGACCGCTGAGCCACAAATTGACCCACGCTCTCTAGTTGTTGATCAGATTCAGGGAGTCAGTGAGCTGACTACGGCGATTTTTGCCATGGAAGCAGTTGTCCCAGCAAGTCGCGATCGCAAACTGGGTAACTATGTCATAGGCCGTACAACGCTTCTCTACATTGCCTATGGAGAAATTCGAGCTGGGATTGATCTGAGTCATGTGACATCAGACGATGTCCAAATCGCTGGAAGCTCTTTGAGGCTGCGACTCCCTCCTCCAGAGGTTTTAGATAGCAAAATTGATGTCAACAAATCACGAGTATATGACTATGATCGGGGGTTTCTAGGCCTGGGGCCAGATACTGCCCCTGAGCTGCAAGAACTAGCGCAACGTGAGACACTCCAGCGTATTCTAGAAGCTGCCTGCGACAGTGGCGTTTTAGACGAAGCAAATGAACGGGCTGAAGCGGCTGTAGGGCAATTCTTAGAATCAACAGGCTATGAAGACGTTACTATTGAAGTCCAATCATTCTCGCTAGATGAGTGCTACGCAGCTGGCACTGTTGCGCTGTCTGACTCTGTTCGCCCTGCCCAATTCTCTCACCCCCTCCTATCTACAGACTAATATCCTACATCCATTAATCAGGGAGCCGGAATCATGCAAGTCACCACTCCCTTAAACGTTAGTTAAGACTTCAATGCAAACCAGGGCAATCAGCCTCGCACCCTTAAAGAATGGACAACGCGATCCGAATACTTTCCTTTACAACTGTTGCAGATGCATGAAGTGCCATATGCTCCTCATCCGTCAGAGAAAGCTCCAGAATGCTTTCAACACCGCTCCAGCCAATACGTGTTGGTACACCAATAAATACATCCTGTAAGCCATATTCACCCTGGAGATACGAGGCGATAGGCAACAAACGCGACTGATCATGGAGAATGGCTTCAATCATTCGACAGGCTGACGAAGCGGGTGCATAGTATGCCCCTCCAGTTTTCATCAGTTCGACAATCTCTGCTCCCCCGTTTCGAGTTCGTTCGACCAATGCATTGATGGTTATTGGCTCAAGTAGCTCTGTAATCGGGATCCCATTGACAGTTGAATATCGGGGGATGGGCACCATCAGATTGCCATGACTACCCAACACCATCGCATTGACATCGGCAGTTGAGACTCCAAGCTCCATGGCAATAA
>CAZCXK010000017.1:8680-62875 GCA_964502605.1 uncultured bacterium | reverse complement strand
CCAGGACGTCAAACCATCCTCGACTCGCTGGCGCGCGCCCCATTGCTATGGTCATTTCATATCCTCTTAATAATCCGTCAGGTTCTCTATCCTCAGTAGCGTAGCTGACTTACCCTCTACAGTTCGGCACACCGTTCGAAAATACGGCAAATTTTGGATGAACTTAATCTAGACCGGAGGATAATCCCCATGGGACTTAGTATAAATCCCTAATGCACGATGTAGACAAAGACAGCATTTTCTACTGGATATGGATTTAACGTCTTTATATGATACACGCTCTAGCAAATCGTTACAATTCGAAACTCGTAACTCAGAAACAACCGCATTAGAAAATTAAAGCAAAGAGAGGTCACATGTCCATTACAGGAGAATATGTCAAAGGAGATATCGTCGTGCTGAACACTGAATTTGCTCCATTTGGACGGATTGTTGATAGTTGCACCGAGCGCTACATCATTGATTTGGCAGGCGTGGCTTTTTCTATCCCGGGGGAAGAGCTAATTTTCATTTCTGTAAAGAACGTGCCAAATTTCCGGCTGATTGCTCAAAAAATTGCTGCTGCTAGTCAATTGGTTGCAAATATCCCTCCCTCCTTCGGACAAACAGTGGTGGATTATGTGCAGACTGGCTCCGTTGTTTCAAGAGCATTTTCTGACTATGTCACCAAGGTGCCAGTCGATATTCTAGCGGAATGTCTAAGGCAGCTCAAAGCCAGTCAGTTAACTATGCCTGACGCAATCAGCAGGATCTTGAATTTGAACTTTAAGCTCATCAGTGGTGGATAACTCAAATCTCTGAGACGTTAGATTCAGCTTATTGATAGCATGGAAAATAAAACGATGGAGTAGGTATATCTCTGGCTGGCTGACAAAACTCGTGAAAGGTTAATTCTCCCGTACCTTAGGCTTTGACTGCGCTCTGCCTAAGGTATCTACAACGGCGTAGGTTGAGCGCAGCCGAAATCCACACTCCGAAGATCTATCAGGCAACCAGGATATGTCCATAAGAATTAAAGACTCCAACTACTCTGCCCAAGAGGTTGCCAATTTTTTGAGTGGACGGCGGGTTTAGGCTAGCGCAGTCTTTTGAAAAATAGGCATCACTCATGAGACGAACGAGTGTCACGAGTTGTGCAAACACCTTATTTTCAAAACTTGCAATGTCCAAATTGATTTAATCAGAAGGATTTAGTTGGGCAATGACAGTTGCGAATTTGCCACCAAGTTGCATGATAGCCGTCTGTTGAGATTCGTCAGTTAAGTTGCCAGTTTCGTCGAATGCCTTGTGAACATTGCCGATCGCCCGTTACTCGGACACCACTAAGACGCCAATATTGCCCAGAATAGAGCGAACGTGAACTAGCCCCCGAAAGCCACCCAATCCTCCAGGAGACCGACTCATCAATACTGCAACCTTCTCTTTGAAACAGGCCAAGGAGGGTAGGCTCGGTTAAAGCAATCAACCTCGATTGCTGGGCGCGTTGGCTTCGCCTGTGCACAGCACGTATCGCCCTCCAATCGATCGCCCCCAACCACTCCATCTTTGCTACTCACCGATCGCCTCTCAATACCGCCCCCATCCCTATCTCCTGAGCGCCTTGCACCACCGCCACCAACCTCAAACAACGGTCACAACCGACCCTCTCCTGGGCGCTCTCAGACTCATAAACAGACTTCAAAAACGAGTGCAACATCTAATGACCCGCGTTTGCGCCATGATATTAGGCGAAGTGTTTGAGCGGTTAATTACCGAGAGTCTCTTCTGCATGATGCTGAGGGTGCTGTTAGAACAGAGTCTGCTCGCCGAGGAGGTCGATGAATTGTTTGAGCAGTAAGCCCAACGACAATAATACCAATGAGAATTACCGCTCTGATTAGGAGATTGGGATGATCCGCTTCAGGAACCTTTAGAATGGTGAAAACAGATCTGACTTGGAAAAGGAATTGCGCCCGTGGACTCTCGGTATAACTCAGCAGCGATCGAGAACAGATGGCAGAAAAGTTGGGCTGAGCATCATCTTGATCGAACTCCTGATGACTGCTCGAAGCCCAAGTTTTATGCTCTCTCGATGTTTCCATACCCTTCAGGGAAACTGCACATGGGGCATGTTCGGGTATATACCATTACCGATGTGATTGCGCGCCTTAAGCGAATGCAAGGGCATCGAGTGTTGAATCCCATGGGGTGGGACTCCTTTGGGTTACCTGCCGAAAATGCAGCGATTGATCGAGGCATTCATCCCGCAACTTGGACGTATCAAAACATTGATCAGATGCGCGAGCAAATGCGTCAGTTGGGCATATCGTTTGATTGGGAGCGTGAGGTGACAACTTGCTCACCTGACTACTATCGCTGGACGCAGTGGATCTTTCTGCAGTTTTTTGACGCTGGATTAGCCTATCAGCGCGAATCGGCAGTCAATTGGGATCCAATTGACCAAACGGTACTTGCTAATGAGCAAGTTGATAGTGAAGGACGATCGTGGCGATCAGGAGCCAAGGTTGAGCGGCGGTTACTCAAGCAGTGGTTTCTCAAGATTACAGACTACGCTGAGCAGTTGCTCAACGATCTCGATCAGCTGTCGGGCTGGCCTGAGCGAGTTAAGCTCATGCAAGAAAACTGGATTGGTAAGTCAACTGGGGCGCAAGTTGTTTTTAAGACTGAAGCGGGTATTGATTTGCCAGTCTTCACTACTCGCCCTGATACGCTCTGGGGGGCAACCTTTATGGTGCTCTCGCCAGAGCATCCACTGGTTGAGAAGGTGACTTCGCCTGAGCAGGCAGCGGCTGTCGAAGCTTATCAGACTCAGGCTGCTGCCAAGAGCGAAATCGATCGCATGGCAGAAGACCGTGAGAAAACTGGAGTTTGGACGGGTGGCTATGCTGTGAATCCAGTGAATGAGGCACGAATTCCAATCTGGATTGCTGATTATGTCTTGATGGGATATGGCACCGGAGCCATTATGGCTGTGCCAGCTCACGACCAACGCGATTTCGAGTTTGCTAAAGCCTTCGATTTGCCCATTCATGTGGTCGTGCAGCCTGCTGATCGCTCTTTGGATGGTGCAACGATGACGGAGGCCTTTTCTCACAATGGGGGGATGGTTAATTCGGGGCCGCTGAATGGTATTCCGGCTGGTAAAGGTAATGGGCAGAGTGTCGAGGCTGCGATCGCCTGGCTAGAGCAAACCGGAAAGGGCGATCGCATGGTGACCTATCGATTGCGCGACTGGCTAATTTCTCGCCAGCGCTATTGGGGGGCTCCGATTCCGGTGATTCATTGTCCCCAATGCGGGACAGTTCCTGTTCCAGAGAGTCAACTGCCAGTTATCTTGCCAGAAGATGTTAAGTTCTCAGGACGTGGCCCCTCGCCGCTGGCTCAACTAGATTCCTGGATTAATGTTTCCTGTCCGACTTGTGGCACATCGGCTCAACGCGAAACAGACACTATGGATACGTTTATTGACTCGTCATGGTATTTTTTACGCTACGCCGATGCTAGTAATGAGCAACAGGTCTTTGACCCGCAAAAGGTGAATGACTGGTTGCCCGTCGATCAATATGTAGGGGGCATTGAGCACGCGATTTTGCATTTGCTCTACTCTCGATTTTTTACAAAGGTTTTGCGCGATCGTGGCTTGCTTAATTTTGGCGAACCATTCGAGCGGCTCTTAACGCAGGGCATGGTGCAGGCCATAACGTACAAAAATCCTGAAACCGGGCGCTATTTTTTGCCGGATCAAGTTGATCCAACAGAGCCGAAAGACCCAGATACAGGAGACGCGCTATCGGTCTTTTACGAAAAGATGTCGAAGTCAAAATACAATGGCATCGATCCGGCTGATGTCCTGAATAAATATGGCGCAGACACGGCTCGCATATTTATCTTGTTTAAGGCTCCGCCCGAAAAAGATTTGGAGTGGGACGATGCCGATGTAGAAGGCCAATTTCGCTTCTTAAACCGCGTGTGGCGGCTAGTGGCTGATTTTGCCAGTCGCCCTCTGGTTCAAGGTTTATCAAAATCCGAAGCCTTAACGAAACCAGAAAAGGATCTTCGTTATGTAATCCACTATGCGATTCAGCAGGTCAGCGAAGATTTAGATGGAGACTATCAGTTCAATACGGCTGTGTCCGAACTGATGAAACTCAGTAACGCTCTGGTAAATGCCAAGTGTGTTAATTCCTCGGTTTATGTTGAAGGAATCGAAACCTTACTGCTGTTGATGGCACCCTTTGTGCCTCACATTACAGAAGAACTGTGGCACATCATTGGCAATCAGGATTCTATCCATCATCAGCGCTGGCCACAGGTTGACCCGAATGCCCTTGTCGTTGATGAAATCACACTTGTAATCCAGATTATGGGCAAAACCCGTGGCACTATTCAAGTCCCGGCTCAATCCAGCAAATCAGAACTCGAAATATATGCTCGCGCATCAGAGATTACTCAAAAGTACATTAGCGGTAAAGAGGTAAAGAAGGTAATTGTTGTGCCTGGGAAATTAGTAAATTTTGTTATGTAGCGCTGGTCATACATTTCCGAGGGTGCTGTTAGAACAGAGTCTGCCCGCCGAGGAAATCGATGAATTGTTTGAGCAGTAAACCCAACGACAATATCAGCGAGAATTACTGTTTTCGACGATTGTAAATTTGATGGGCTTAGTCGAAGCCTACGGTACGGGAGAGTCAGCCTTTCACGAGTTTTGTCAGCCAGCCAGGGTTTGTGGCATTGCACCGTCAGTCAAAGCTGCTTATCAAGCCAAAGCAAAGGGCATTGGTGTAAGCATTCAGTCAGTCTATGACCCATATCGAGATACACCAAAGCAGTACGGCACTCAAAGCCTTAATGGTGTAGCAAAGTCAGTCAGACAAGCGAGAACGTCTACAAGCTCTGTATCTACTCAAAAGTGGTCAATGCCAACAGATTCAGGACGTTGCAGAGATAGTGAGCCGCCATCGTAGTACGACACATCGTTGGCTACACCACTATCGCGAGGAAAGTCGCTATCGACATTGACAGGGGAGCTCGACCGTGCAAATTGGGGTGCTGGGGCGATCGCTGAATCGCTTACGCTAGTCTTCACATGAATAAGTCTGGATCGCTGTACCGTCTTGGTGATGATGCTTGCCATTCTTCACAACGTGTTGGCTCTGGCAGTGAGGGGATGCTTTGATTGTATACACCCTATTTAACTAACCACCAGAACCCATGAGCAAGCTCTATCGATTTGGCAATAATGCCACCGGATTAACCGTACCCCGGTTGGGCAAGTGCACTTCAAAATGAACATGAGGCCCGGTGCTATAGCCAGTGCTGCCCATTAGTGCGATCTGTTGACCTTGCTCAACTGCCTGCCCCACACGTACCAAATTGCGGCTGTTGTGAGCATATCGAGTCTTGCTACCATCCGGATGGCGAATGTCAACCATGTTGCCATAGCCACCTGAATTCCAGCCAGAAAATTCAATCACACCCGACGCTGCGGCAAATACAGGCGTCCCCACAGGAGCAGCGATATCAATACCCTGATGCATTCGTCCCCACCTCCAGCCATAGCCAGAGGTCAACACACCCCGTGCTGGCCAAAGATAGCCGTTAAAGACTGGTGAGCCTTCAGGCAAATAATTTTCGGGCCCTGGCATCGGTGGCAAGTCTGGCGACACCATACGTCCTGTGATGGGCTCACTCAACCGATAGTTTTGCGAACCTAAGGGTGCGGTCGCCACCTCCACAGATGAACGTTCTGAGGCCTCTGAGCTCTCTCTAGTCTCTGAAGCCTGAGCAAACGACTGCGATACAACCTGCTCCGTAGGAATCACCTCGTCTCGCACAATAAACTCGGGATTCACCGAGTCAGAAAGCGGCATCGGCTGCAGATCTAACACCCCCAAATCAGTTGATGAAGACGCTACCAGCTCGGATGATTGGGCAGGCATTTGAACTGTGGCACTATCCTCTCGATACTGATCGGCCAAGGCTCGAATTTCGGCCATCAAATTCTCGACATACGGGCTTGAGCTGGATGCTGCAGACGCAGACAGATTTTGTGAATGGATGGCAATTTGCAACGGCTCAGAAGCTGCAGCCAGACGTTCATCCGGTTGAGACACTGCCACATCGTGCTCAAGCAGGCGATCGCCAATCCGTGATTTACCCACAGGCGACAATGGAGTCGGCTTATCAACCAAGCGTAGAGGTGAGTTGCGGTCGTCTGCAGCCAATACGGGCAATGCGACAACCATAGACCCGCCTCGGGCAGGATTTTCACCAGAATTGCCAAGAGGAGCTAAATCTTCCAACGGAATCACCAGTTCTTGACCATCCCGAATCACATCCGGATCGGCAAGGCGATTGAGACTAACGAGTGATCGCTGTGACAAATCGTAGTGCTTGGCGATCGCCCCAATTGTTTCCCCAGGGAGAACCTTATGAATGATGCTGGCGGCACCCTCTAAGCTGGAGACATCGGCCTGCGATAGCGGAGTCGATGAGACTTGGTCACGCAGATCTCCATCCAGAGAACTGAAGAAATCTGCCCCTAGAGCATCTGACGAAACTTTGGGAATAATTAGAGATTGATTGGCAACAAGGCGATCAGGCTGTTCAATCTGATTGGCCTTAATAATAAACTCTTGAGAAACCTGATACTTGCGGGCGATCGCCCCCAACGTATCACCCGACTCGACGTGATAAACAACAAATTCGTCTGTTGAGTTGGAGAAAAGCTGTGCCTGTTCTGAAGACGAAGAAATGGTGCGCGTTGGCTCAGCAAAGAGAGCCTGAGAACTCACCACTGGAGGCTCAGTCGCACTATCAGAAGCCACCTCGGCCTGTTGTGAAATCGTCAGGCGTTGTAAATCATCAACTGGCTCAGACGCAAACGAAACACCAGACTCCTCATCCTGCAACTCCGCCAAACTGATCTTCAGGCGGTTCCTCTTCTCGCGCAGATTAGCTAGAGCATCTGTCTGATCTGCGGCCAGAGACGTCCTGATCGATTCCGAAATAGTGAGCACCTGAAGCTGTGCCAAATTTCGATTGACCGTTGACTGAGAAGCCCGAACCACACTCGTGGTTGAATTGGATGCAACTACGGGGGCAGAAACAGGAACCGCTGCGTCGGTAGAGCTTGATGTCTGGGACGCTCCAGAAATTTGCAGCGTCTGCCCAACTTTCAAGACAGCGCCAGATGTCAAGCCATTAGCGCTAACGATCGAGTCAACACTCACGCTATATCGACGCGAAATGCGCCATAGCGTTTCGCCTTCCCTCACCACATGCTCGATGACAGAGGATACTGAACCTGCAGCTTTTGTCGGAGACCCCCAATCGGCTTGAGCAGACATAGACTTAGCTGAGGGCGCTTGCGCTCCGTCTACCATAGCAAACCAACTTGTCCTGGGTTCTGCGGCAATTGCTCCATCATCCTGGCTTGGAAGGAGAACACCAGATGCCCCCATCGATAAAGCCAAACTAATCATGGCAGCCGATGTGCGAGCTCTACGATTGACCTCGGGAATAGCCCGACGGGATGATTCAGTCAAAGAATCTGCAGCGCTTTGGCTGCAAATAATGGGCTTTATCTTCTTCGGAAATGCTCGTTTCAAAGAACGACCTCCTAAATGACCAGCGCTTAACTGTGCTAGATGCAATAAACCGATGTCAGTCAATGACGCAAATCACATCGTTAGCTTGGACAAGATCACTGACAGCATCCCATAACGTAGGTAAGATTACCTTGCTTTTCTGATTTACACAAGATTACACCAGCGGCCAAAAAATTCAAGTATTGGCGTTCTAAAGAATGTCAATTAACCTGTAGGCTCATTCTTTATTACATCTATCGTTTTCGATAATCCGGCATGGTGAGGAACTAAGACGTTAGTTTACCCTACTCCCTTAATGGATTCACCAGAAAATTGGTTTAGAACTAGTTTGTTATTGTAGAAAAACTGCGATCGCCACCCAGTTCCTATTGTTTAGGATGCTCTAAAACCTCTATGCTTCAGGGGTTCTCATGATTCTATCTAGCAAACCTCCATATCCATAGATTACAAATTCCAATTGACTTATTAAGAGGGCTTATCCCTAAAAGTGATCAGAGTTCAGCCTCGATCATCACCTGATTCGGTCAATCTGGGGGGCAAGATTTATGCCCCTATTTTGCACCCGTTTGCGCCCTTTATGGTTCTTTGATGAGAGCGATCGCCCCCGCAATAAAAATCATCTGACCACAGAATTTCTAATATAAATTTCTTATCTAAGAATCAGGTATTCTGTAGTGTAGGCAACTGCAATCCTGGTACGACAACAACCAGTTAGCGTAGCCAATCCATTCGATTAATGTCCACTCATTCGTTTCTTAGTCAAAGAATATTTAAGGGATGAGGTCATATGTCTCAAAGCTCTTGTTGCTTATTATGAAAGGCGTTGAGCTTCTCTTAACTAAGTCTAAGTTGGGGCAGACCGCTATCAAGTTTTATACGGCTATCATAAAGCAGCACAGAGTCGATGCCTGATGCGCTGACCCAACTTACTAGCCAGCACTTGAGTAGCTTTAAAAGTGTTTCTGAGAGCAGGATGGGGGCGACAGCATAGAACTTCTATTCTAAGTACCCGAGCTGTCGCCGAGCCTCAAACAAGCCAATCGCAGCACTGACAGACAGATTGAGACTGCGAACATGGGCCTGACTCATGGGGATATACACTGTTGAGTGACATGCCTCTAAGACGTCAGCGGATAAGCCCGATGTCTCTTGCCCAAAGAGCAGCCAGTCATCGTCGCTAAATTGAAAGTGGATGAAGTTGTGCTGTCCTGATTTGCTAAACCCAATGCAGCGGCCACCTTGGCTCTCATAATGTGTCTTAAAGCTGAGCCAGGACTTGTGATAATGGAGTCTGACATAGGGCCAATAGTCGAGTCCAGCTCGCTTGAGATAGCGATCGCTGATTTCAAACCCGAGAGGGCCGACTAAGTGCAGTTCTGTTCCGGTGGCGGCACAGGTGCGGGCAATATTGCCAGTATTCGGCGGAATTTGAGGATGAACAAGAACAACCTTAGGCATGACGCATACGGTGCTGCACATCTAGTTTGACGGTTTGCTTGATCATCCTACCGCTCTCTTAGAACCCTTGAAACCGAATAACTTGACGATTTTAAGGCTGTTGCAGCCACTCTCCATTAAATAAGCCCAGAACGGTGCTAAGCCTCTAAACCCAGCATCATGGCTATGCAGTAAGGGCGAACGATCGCTTCTCTTTTAAATACAATCTAGTGAATGCAATCTAGCGCACACAAGCTATTTGTTTTTCTAATATCTGTCTGATTTCGGGAACATTTTCCAAGAATGTCCCTGCTTTTAACAGCTACCATGCACACAACTGCTCTAGCTCTGAACAATGCTACATTGCTGCCGCTCGATGGCTGCTGGGTTTCTGCATCCCTAATTGGGGGAGTGTCTCCCGAGAGAGGCATGGGCATTTTGCTGCGCGACATGAAAGACTCTGCCTGTGCGTAGCAGGTATCGCCAGAGATGTGCGTACACAGCGGGCTTTAACAGCAGATGATCTTCCTAATGGGGCTCTTGCCTCTGCGGCAGTTCACTTATCAGTCTGCAATTTGGTGTGGAGGGGCGATCGCTATACCCCCACCATTGAGTGGCACAGCTCATCTTCTAAAATCAGCTCTTGCTCGGCAGCCTGTTGAATAGCCTGAGTCATAATGCTGCGGCAATCGACGCCTTGCATATGCAATCCTAACCAGCGCTGGGCCTCATTCCCTTCTCTCAGTATCTTTTTCAATGGGGTTAGAAAACAGCCTACACCGTTGGCTTTGGCAATGGGCGACACTTGTTGATAGAGGTCTTCAATCCACTGACGAGCGATAATCGGTTTGCCGTCTTGCCAATGGACTAATTCGGCGTCGAGACTGAGTTTTGCCGCTGCAGATTCATTGGCCTCGGTGATCGCAACCAAATCATCAGCACGAGTCGCGCTCGGCAATGTGCTCGTTTCTAGCGGGTCGAGGGATGGATCAGCCAAGAGCTGTAGCAGCCGCATTTCTAGTAGAGCGGCGATCGCCAACAGTCTAATAGGGTCGCTCACTAAGTCGCAGATACGCAGCTCTAAGCGGTTGAGGTTATATGGGCGGCGATCGCCATTGGGGCGCACTGAAGACCACAAATGGCGGACGTTCTGCATTGTCCCCTGCTGCAGTTGGTCTTCTGTCCACTCTATATAATGTTGATGGCTTTCAAATAGCGGCACCATTGACGGCGTCTTC
Organism: uncultured bacterium; assembly: GCA_964502605.1. Lineage (GTDB taxonomy): Bacteria > Cyanobacteriota > Cyanobacteriia > CAZCXK01 > CAZCXK01 > CAZCXK01. The sequence goes on along the minus strand of CAZCXK010000017.1, from coordinate 52,590 downwards.
GGGAACAGCTGCCACCGACTGGAATGATAGCCCGTAGCCTCACCGTCTAAAAACGGAGATGACGCACTTAGTGCTAGATACAACGGAGCTTCAACCCGAATCAGACGACAGGCTCGCATCAGTTCTTCTGAGTTTGAAATGCCGACATTAATATGGACACTAGCGGTCACAACCGTAGTGCCATAAGTCTGTTCGATATAAGTATGATAGGGGTTTGCCGGATCAGAACGATAGAAGCGATCGCTCCCTCCCAATGCCAATGTGCTGCCTGGAATCACAGTGTAGTCTCCCAATTGCCTGAGAAACGAACGCAATCGGCGGCGCGGCTGCACCAATTCACACAGCAGTTGATCGTATCGACAGAGTGGAGCTGTCGTATATTCAACATTTCGTGCGTCAGGCTCGCGGACAAATCCATCCAGTGCCGCCACAATCTGATCAGAGAAGCCAACGATTTCCCCCTGACGCGTTCCGGTATACATTTCAATCTCAAAGCCTTTTGATAGCAGCACGGTCTTTCCTCAAGTGAGTGGACAGATTTAGGCCCTTTGCACAATTTAATTTATAGCTCTCAACCAGCACTAGCTTTAAGCTCTGACGGAATCTAGCGTCTCGGCCTAGAGTTGGAGCTTTGCCAGTGAGATGCTCTCAGTTCTTGAGCTGGACTTGGGATAGTGTAGAACTAGCGTGCCAGCCAAGCATCATTGAATTAGAGCATTCGTACAAGCTTGATTTACTCTTATTATCTCGCGTCATGATCTCGCGCACCTGGTATGGCTAAACATATTCTGATTGATTTACTCCGCGACGTTTATCGACTGACTCAGCGTTCCAGACAGTATGACTGCCCCTATGATCATGTCGAAGCGCTAGTTCATGAATCTATCTCTAGACGGCAATTGCTCCAGAGAGGCATGGCGTTGACCGCTGGACTTGGAATTCAGGCGATCGCCCGTCAACGACAACTTGCAGATAACTCAGTTGCCTCGACTCCAGGTACCACATCTGGCAATAGGTCTAAGGTGCTAATCGTTGGGGCTGGCATTGCTGGCCTCACAGCTGCCTATCGCCTCAAGCAAGCAGGCATCCCAGTGGATATCATTGAAGCTGCGCCACGAATTGGTGGACGGATGCGGAGCCTGATTCACACCAGCGACTTCGACCCGGCCAACTCTCTGGCGGTTGAGCTAGGGGGCGAATTTATTGACACCAATCATACCTGGCTGCGATCGCTCGCACTCGAACTCGGCTTAGACCTGGTTGACTTGCAGCAAAGCGATGTGGGATATGCACCGCAAACCTGGTATTTTGACGGCCATTCGTTAGATGTGTCTGCCATCATTCCTGCCATGCGCCCCATTGCGCAGCAGATCGCCCATGATGTACAACGGCTGGGGCCGCACCCCATTACCTATCGATCGCACAGCCGCGCCGCCGCCCAGCTCGACCAGATTTCTTTGTCAGATTACTTAGACTCACTAAACGGGGATACGACCCTCAAAACGCTGCTCCAAGTGGCCTATCTCAATGAGTTTGGCCGCGACCCAGAGGAGCAATCTTGTCTCAATCTTTTGGGCCTGATTGGAACAAATTCTGACGAGTGGGCAATCTATGGCACTAGCGATGAACGTTACACGATTGTCGGCGGCAATGAGCAAGTGCCTCAGCGCCTTGCCCAACGTCTATCCAACGAGATTGAAACAGGAACGGCTCTCGAATCGCTCCGCCTTCAGGCTGACGGTCGCTATCAGGTGAGCCTGCATCGAGGAGTTTCCAGCTTTGAACGGATCTATGAGCGTATTGTCTTGGCGCTGCCGTTTAGTGTACTGCGAACGATTGCCCTAGATGTCGATTTGCCCCCGATCAAACAACGGGCGATCGCCGAGTTGGGCTATGGCACCCACACCAAATTGCTCACGCATTATCAGCAGCCGATTTGGCGCACTCGCTATCACTCCACTGCGACGGTGTTCTCAGACTTAGACTTTCAGAGCATCTGGGAAAGCAGTCGCTATGCATCCAGTGGGTGGCTGGCCAATCTCACCGGAGGGCAGCAGGGGTTATCTCTAGGGACAGGGAGCCCCGAGATGCAGGCGCAGAAGCTCACATCTCAAGTTGAGCAGCTATTTCCTGGCATTGGTAACGTGCGAGACGGGCGAGCCATTCGAGCCTATTGGTCTGGAGAGCCCTATCAGCAAGGATCATATTCCTGCTATCTCGTTGGCCAGTGGACAGCCTTGGCCGGAGCAGAAGCGGAACGATTGGGCAATCTCTGGTTCGCCGGAGAACATTGCTCCCTCGATGCCCAAGGCTATATGGAAGGAGCCTGTAAAACGGGGGAAGCTGCAGCCCGCAGTCTGTTACAGGCTGCAGGTGCGCCAATTGCCCAGCCCCATCCTGGATTCGCTAGTCTGGCTGTAAGCAGTTAAGGGTTCGCAACGTGGCCGCCGCCGCATAGTTGCGCTGGGTGGCTTGGTCAGGGAAGAAATTGCGACCCTGTTCGTTGTAGGGCGATGCTACGCCGCAATAGGCCGACATTTGCTCAATCAGCGCAGCAGCCCAGTGACCTGACGTATCAGCAAAGGCAAACGGTTCTTGGCTTGAGTCCAAATCGGTCACTTGGTTCTGCAAAGAACGACCATATTCAGCTGCTCGTCGCAGAATTGCCATTAATTCGGCACGGGTCACGGCTTGAGTTGGCCGAAACGTACCATCAGGATAGCCACTGACAATGGCATTCTCACGAGCAAATTGAATCTTGGCAGCACTCCAGCGAGACGATGCCACGTCAGGATAGGGAGCTTGACTGGTTTGAGTTGGCAAGCTGAGATTGCTATCTGGCAAGGTTGTGAGAGCTTCTAGCACCATTGACACAATTTGTTCGCGGGTGAGAGAGGCCAATGGGCGAAATGTATTATCTTCTGCAAAGCCAGCAATAAAGCCCAGCTCCACTGCCTGCTGAATATCTTGGGCATAAATATCGCCTGCCACATCTCCAAATGGGATAGTTCCTGACGGCGGTGGTGGTGTCTCTGGCTCAGATGGCGGGGGAGTGGGCTCTGTGCCGGGAGGTGGCACTGGCGTATCACGCGTGAGATAGATATGTCCCAGGGTTCTATCTCCGTAAGTGCGTTTGGTGAATCGCCAGGCAGGATTGAGCGAAATCTTGACGTAGTCTTGAGCGGCACCACTGGCGCGGCCAATTTCGATATCACCTCCGCGACGGTTAAATGGAGACCCAACCAGAACCAGATTGCCCTCACGATTGACAACTCGTAAGGAATAACTCAAACCCAGGTCTTCTCCGGCGGCTCGGATGGAGTAGCCATTGCTATCGGTGCTGCGACCGCAAATGCCAGAGAAGTCAAAATTTAGCAGCAGTGGGTCAATGCGCGTCGGGTTGCTACCCACTTCGCGCCAGCAGGAACGGGCATCAGAGACTTGTTCTAGAATCAGCAGTTGATGTCCGCTGCTGCCCACTGGAGAGGCGATCGCCACAAATCGAGATTGATCTACCTCTCGTTGCCCAAACGAAACGGTCCAACCGGGGAGGCTCAGACTTAAGGTGCTAACGGTGGCGATCGCCGCCGCACGCAAATGCCGAAGGGACAGCTGTCGTATAGTCATGATTAAACTTAGATTTCCAAATCAGTCATCCTAAATCCAGATCGAAATCTGGAGCGTTTTCACAGGTCGATTTCCTGTTCTGGGCTGGGATGTGGGGCGTATGGAGTTGGCAGTTTGATAGTCAGGTACCACAGATGGGGTCGCCCATGCAGACTCACTCCCAGCCGCTACAGCAACGTGGGTAGTTTACTCGTCAGTCGCCTGACAGGTGTCGAGGGGTTCGCCGCTGGCTGCGTCTAAGCCAATTACCTCTTGGTTAGAGTCGATAATGACAAATAGATCCCGACATTCGTTGGCAAACTGACCTGTGACAATCACAAGAGTAGGCTCGTCTGGAGATTGAGCGGGTTCAGCTTGAGCCCTAACTTGCCGCTGAAACTCACCGCTTTGTGCCACGATGTCTTGCCAGGTTTGCACCAAGCTTGACTCCGTCACATTGGTGGCGGCACTGGTGTCGTAGGTGGCGATCGCGGCATCATAATCTGATGCGGCTAAGTCATTGATTAAGCCTTCCGCGATCGCCACATTGTCCGAAGCTCCATTGGTTTGAGCCAACCGATATGCACTAGACTCTGGTAATGACTGCGCGGCAACAGGCAGCACAGTCAGGCTGAGGGCGATCGCCAATAGCCCTATCATTAAAACAGATTTCATCGTTAGTCTCCCATCTATTGATTTAATCGTGTCCCGCTCCAACCCTGCACTATCCGGATGAAATGCTCAGAGTTGGGGGTCAAACGTAGATATTAATACTTCCAGCATCGTCGAATAGTAATGACGAGACAACCGATCACTCTGTGCCCAATTGTGTATTAATCACTACTATCGCGAATCTGCGGTTTAATGAATGTACCGAATCGTGGTTACCCTGAACAGGCGATCGTCAGACCTTGCTCCAGGGCAAGCACGCCGTTCATGGATTAGGGCAGATGTTTAATCCATCCTCACCCTGATGGCGATAGCGATACTCCGCCAACTCTGATGACTCAGATTATGGCAAGCTCGCTTGTGCCGCACATGCAAACCAGAAAGATGTCTGAAAAGCCAATGGTAGAGTAGGACATTCGAGCTTATGTATCTACGTAATCTTAGGGAAGTCTACTGTTCAAGTCTTCTGATATATCCGTAGGCGGAGAGGCGTTAAAGCATCGGATAATCAATCATCCGTCAATTTACGGAGATGATCGGGGCATTCTAGCTTTACACCTGATTGTGCGAATTGTGCGAGTAGTGAGAAATAAGTCATGCAGGTTGACGAACTGCTGAACAGCTACGTAGAAGGCTTACGAGATTTCCGAGGTGAAAACCTGAGTGGAATCAATCTGAGCGGTAAAAAATTGAGAGACATTGATCTGCGTCGAGTTAACCTGGCGGGTGCAGATTTAAGCGGGGCAGATTTGTCGTCAGCAAACTTAAGAGAAGTCAACTTGCAGCTAGCCAATCTCAATCATGCGGATTTAACCGATGCCAATTTGATCGGAGCCAACTTATCGGGTGCTAGCCTGATTGCCGCAGAGATGACCAGAATTGGGTTGCGCGGTGCCCGACTGATTGAAGCTAATCTCCATCGGGCAAATTTGCCAGAAGCGAATTTGAGTGAAGCGATTCTTGACCATGCCAATTTGTCGGAAGCTAATCTCAATGAAGCTAGTCTAAATCGAGCAAAATTAACAGAGGTTGATTTGAGACGAGCCATCCTCGAATCTGCAAATTTATCAAACGCGATTCTTAATGCAGCGCTATTAGAGGGGGCAAATTTGACTGGCGCATTCATGGATGGTGCCAGTCTGGAAGATGCTGATTTGCGCGGTGCAGAACTCAACCGAGTCAAGCTGACTGGTGCGAATTTAATGAATGCATCGCTCAGTCAGGCTAACATTCGGAGTGGTAACCTGAGTTGGGTCTCGCTACGAGGCGCAAATTTGCGGAAGGCTAACTTATATCGAGCTAAGCTCTGTTGGGCAAATTTGAGTGAAGCAGATCTGACGGAAGCTGTGCTGATCAGCGCCAACCTCACCAAAGCGAATTTTCAGAAGGCGATTTTGCTGGGCACATTGATGCCAGATGGCACGGCGAATTCAGATATCTGGTAATGTTGGGGCAAACCAAACGGGCGGAGGACAAGGTTAGATAACCCTGTCCTCCACATCCTTAAGAGTTTCAGCGTTGAGCAAATTGGCTGTCTAACCCTGACCTAGCAGCTCGGCGATCGCCTGTCGCTCGGGCGCAGTATGTGGCGGCGGCGATTGACGCGTATCCGTAATCAGCCAATCGAGTGCTGCTGCCTGCACATCAACCGATGCTCCCGTTTTGTCAACACAGTAACGGCCAAACACCAGTTTATTCGCCAATAATGCACCGGGGCCAATCCGTGAATATTCAAAAATAACGCTGTTATCAATTGTGGCACCGCCGCAAATGTGGCAACTCGGGCCAATCATTGTTGGGCCAATAATCTTTGCCCCGTCATCAATGCGAGTCATACCGCCGATGTAAACGGGGCCCTGGATGTCAACTTTATCCCAATTTATGGCGACATTCAGCCCAGTATAAATGCCAGGACGAACCTCAGTACCAGGGATTTGGACATTTTTGACCTCACCCAACAGCACACTCCGAATCGCTTGCCAGTAGTCAGGCACTTTACCAATGTCAACCCATTCAAAGTCCATCGAGACGCCATAAAATGGCGCATCAGAATCTACTAATTTGGGAAACAGCTCTCCACCAATGTCGTAGACCTCTCCTGACGGGATATAGTCAAAAATTTCAGGCTCAAAAATGTAAATTCCGGTGTTGATGTCGGTACTGAGAGCGTCCTCAACCGACGGCTTCTCCTGAAATTTCTTAATGCGCCCCTCTTTGTCAGTGACGACAACGCCATAACTAGAGACTTCTTCACGGGGAACGGGCTTAAGAATTACTGTGGCGATCGCTCCCTTTTCACGATGCCAGCGCACTGCCTCTGACAGGTCAAGGTCAATCAGAGCATCTCCGCACAGCACAATAAAGGTGTCATCAAAGAAGGGCGAAAACTCTTGAATTCTCTTCATCCCGCCAGCAGAACCCAGCGCATCACCCATGAGTTCGCCATCTTCGATTCGCCCCTCAAAGGAGTATGCGATTTGCACTCCAAAGCGTTGACCATCTCGAAAATAACTTTCAATTTCATTCGCAAGGTGGCTCACGTTGACCATAATCTGGTCGAACCCGTGCTGACGCAAAAGCTCAAGCAAAAACTCCATAACGGGCTTTTGCAAAATCGGGATCATTGGCTTGGGAATGGTATATGTAATTGGGCGAACTCGCGTTCCCTTGCCAGCGGCCAAAATCATGGCTTTCATAAGTCTCTGTCCCTCTTTGCTGGTCGATTTACTCTAACGAAGCTAGTCAATACAAGATTCAGCGTAAGCAAGCAACACCAAGTCTGGCGTTCTCACAATACAGTTTTTCATAAACTTCGGAGATTGCCAGGAGTAAAATAGTGGATTTGCGAAATCTACATTAAATTGGGCGAAAATCGCCTCAAACCTATCAAATTTGTGCATTGCCCGAACAAATTGACAAGGAAACCGTCCATCAACACCTGCTCGTCAATCCTTCAGCTACGTTTGGCGAAATGTCACCGAGCACCTAGACAGCCCCACGTTTGCCCTCATCAATCTATAGCTAGTTTTCTGGCATCCTACCAAATCTAGTCAGGCAAGGCAAAAGCCGAGATTTCTTCGAGCTGGGCAGCCGATAAATCAGCCAAGCTGCGGACTCTGAGATCTTGGTAAAATTCATGCTGGGATAGTTCTACTTTCGACTGTGCCGAAAGAAACAGCAACGCCCAAAACACGCCCACGCGATCGCTCTGAGGCGAATACCCACAGAGATGTTCAGTGTTGCCCAGCCCAGCCTCTTGCTGCAAATCAGGACTTGACCAAAAATCAAGCAGTAGCTCAAAGTCTAACCATTCATCCCCCTGACTGATTGTCGGCCAGTGAATGCTCAAAAAGTTCTCCAGAATTGTGGCAATTTCAGATAGATTTTCTTGGTGAGCCAGTTGGGCGATCGCCCGAACAGCCTGACTCCGAGGTTGAGGACGTGGGCGTCGGGTGCGAACGCGAGGGCGATGCTCTGCAACCGTTGCAGCCATCAGCTCAAGTTGGGAAATCAATTCTTTTAGCGTTACCCGTCGATTGCGAGGGGGGTGAGCCACCGCCCGCCGGCGGATCTGTCGTTCGAGATGCAGAGGAAGTCGCGCATTTGTGCCGTCTGAGTCTGGCAGTTCCATGTCTTCAACTGACTCTTCCTCTTCGTCAGAGTCAGAACGAGCCAAACTGTCTGCCTTCAATAGCACTAAAATCGAGGCGTAGAGAAATGCCTGACCCGACTCAGACAAATCTGCCTCATAGGGAGCCCGCCCCGACTCAACGCTTTGACCGGGCTGAAGCTGGCTGAGAAAGCGATCAACCACATCAATGACCTTGACATCCCAGGGGTCAATTTCCCCCCGTTCGGCTAAATCAATCAGCAAGGCGATCGCATTTTGAGCTAAAGAAAAGGCCATAGCGTCCTATCGGATGCGAGTGCGGGCAAAATAAGCGGCGGCTACCGCAATCAACCCCAGAAGCAACAGCGGCACCCAAAGGCTCCAGGGGCTAGAAGAGCTAATCAACCGAGCTGGATCAACTGCTAAGATTAGCTCCCTCAACAATGTAGGCATCTTCAATAGCAACGGTTAGACCTCATCAATGAGATTTGATGACCGACGAGAGGGTGCTCGTCGGCCTGAGTCTCACTACTTGGCAAACACTTCGGTTGCTTCAGCATCTTCAGCTTGAACTTGTGAAGCCGGCAGCAAGCGCTGCTGCTCTTCAAGCTCAACCTTAAAGTGCTGTACGTTTTGCTCAAGCTCTTGGATCCGCTCATCCCGCTCTTGCAGTTCTCGCCCTGAATCGAGATAGTGCTGCATCTGAGTCCATACGCTGAAAACCCAGGCAAGAACTGCCCCAATCCCCATTGCCAGCAATAATTCAACCGACAGAGGTGCCTGAAGATTCACGCCTTCGATGACATGAATAGTAGCTGGCTCGGTATTCTCGATTCCAAATAAAACCAGAGCAAGACAGATTACAAAGATAATGACAAAGTTGACTTGGCGCATCGACTGAACCCTCAATCTTGCGATATGAACCTTAAACTATCGGGGAATTTAGCATACCTTGGGCGCAATGAGACTACCGACAGTGACATCTCTTCGTCTCGTTAGAAAAGCCGATTGCGATCGGCAATCAATGCGGCTGGGTAAGGCGTTGAGCTTAGTTTAGCAGGTTTGGCTAGAGTTAATACGGGTGATCCAGTTGGGGAGGTGCATGGTTGTCAGCCAGATGGCTGAATCTGTCTATTTTGGGGCATCAAGAGCCGAATTGCCAGATGAAAACAGCGCCCACCGCAGCCATTGTCCGATGGCAACCACCATCACAATTATTAATGTTCCCATTCCGAGAGGACTTGGCACCCAAAACACCACATCTAGATGATTGAGTTCCCCAGGTTCTAATGTCCAAAGAATGTGGCGGCCTTGCTGAGAACTACTCGCTCCAGATAGCCTCGAAACGTTTGCAACCTGCGCTCCCCATGGCGTTGTCAGGCTAAACGTCAAATCTAACAGCGATCGCGAATTGACCCGCCCATTACTCTGAGATGAAAGCATATCGAGCGATCGCAAATCGAGGTCGTAGGTGAGTCGATTTCTGAGCACCAGTAGAAAATTGCTTTCGTGAATGCTGAGCTGTGATGAAATCTCGGGTTGAGGCGATCGCCCATCCTCCTCTTCAGCCTCCAGGTCAGGCTGAAAAAAGGCGTTGAACTTGGCGACTAAATCGGCTCCATTGTTAAACGGAATGGTCGCAATTAATTCATCATCCGACACTCGCTGAATCGAGCCGCCCAACCGCCGGGTGTGGGTGAGAATGCGGGTGAGCCACTCCTGAGTCACGTCGTTGCTAAATCGGGCCAGCCGTTCGTCAAGGCGAATATGCTGAGTCATTTCACCATGGTGTTGGTCGATATAGGTAATGCCCACGTCGTAGCTGACACAGCCCGTTAAACAGACCATTGCCAGCAGGCAAAGCCCCAGATGTCGCCATTGCCTGAGGTGAGGGGCGATCGCCCGGAACAGTTGACTTATGTGCATCCACACTAGCCACCCGTGAACGGCATCAATCACTCGCCGCCACGCCGCCACCCCAAATATGTATAGGCTGGTAAACCAATGCTCCATAGCTGGCTCAACCCCAAAATGAACTCAAAACACCTGGTCTCATCATACGCCTATCTTTCCTCGCCACCCTCTTCCTTCCACCCTCTTCCTTCCCCTCAGCTTCCCCACCACAACCCCAACAAAGTCAGGGCGATCGCCCCTAATGCTAACCAGATAAACTGATTTTCTTGGGTATTTACCTGGCTTAAATCGACAGGTTCAGGTGCTTGGGGCTGAGAGCGTCGTCGAGGTGCGGGGTTTGCCCTGGCATAGGGAGAGAGCCCCTGGCCTTGCTGTTGCCGATCGTCGATTGCGCCCAAGTCAGGGATTTGAGTCAGCCATTCTGGGCGGGTTTTGAGACGGGGAGCCTTAAGAATATAGAGCAATCGCTTGCCTTGCTTAGAGGTTTCAGGATCAGGATGGCAAGCCACTTGGTTGCAGAGGGCGATCGCCGCATCTCGATTGCCTGCCGCCTCGTAGGCCGTCACCAACCAAATCTGTACGTCTCCCCCAAACCGGGAGGTGCATGTCACCAAACTCACGGCTTTTTCAAGTGCTTGTACCGCTTCACGATATCGCCCGCGTTCAAAGGCGTCTTTCCCAGATTGGTAATAGGTTTTAGCGAATTCTAGTTGTTCTGCACTCATACGTTCTGGCGTCAGGTTAGGTCGAAAAGAGGGAAATCGAGGCCATTCAACTGCCCACAACCCATTCCAGATTAGGGTAACGTGGAGATGTAGCAACGTGATTTCGCCAGTGCAATTCTGAAATGGCAGTCTATGGTTGTTGGGTGCATGCTTTAGCTCTCTCAGGTGTGCCAGAAACCTTTCAGGGTGAGATTAAGGTCTATATATCTAGAATGCTCTCTCCCCAGCTCACATGAATTCACACTCTATGGTTGCTAAACTCTTCCAGATTCGTCAGACGCGCTTGGGCCTAATGGTCTTAGCCTGCGGTGCGATCGCCACTCTGGGCATGGGCATAATGCCATCGGCTCAGGCAGGCACCATCATCATTAATGGGCAGCAGCGCACCAGACAAAGCGGCATCGTTGTTGATTTAGAACGGTCATCAATCCATACAGGGTTTGGCGATCGCCATCATGTGCCCATTCGCATTGGTGGCTCCCAAACGACCGTGCGAGTGATTCAAGGCTATCCATCGTCTTATTATGGACGCCCAGCTCAGGTCATTCGAGATACGACCTTGGTGAGACCGACAGTCATTAATTCTCAAATCATTAATTCAACACTGATTGACCCAGTAATTATCAACTCCGATCACACCACCCGCTACCGCTATCGAGAGCCTCGCCGCATTAGCATTCCTATGACCAGTGACTTGCCCAATTGCATTGAATTAGGCAATTTAGAGCGTGCCTGCTATCGCTATTGATGGGGCATCTTGTTGGTTACCATGTTGAAATTGGGATGTTAACATATACCTCCAGCCCTGACCTTAGCCAATAAATTCTGACGCGACGATCATTGAGCCAATCCCGGCGTCGGTAAAAATTTCTAGCAGCAGCGCATGGGGAATGCGTCCGTCAATGATATGAGCCGCTTTGACCCCTTGAGCCAGCGATCGCACACAGCAACTCACCTTTGGGATCATGCCGCCGCCGACAACGTCGGTATCAATCAGGTGGCGTGCCGTTTGGATATCCATTTTGGCAATCAGGGATGACGGGTCATCTCGGTCTTGTAAAATGCCGGGTGTGTCGGTCAAAAGAATCAGCTTTTCGGCATTGAGCGCTGCCGCCAGCTCACCTGCGACCGTATCTGCATTGATGTTGTAAGCTTGCCCGGTTTCGTCGGCGGCCACACTAGAAACTACTGGAATATAGCCACTGTTGACCAGCGATTCCAGCAGTTTGGCATCCATGCTGGCGACCTCACCCACAAATCCAATGCCTTCTGCACCCTGGGGTCGAGCGCGAATCAAATTGCCATCTTTGCCGCAGATGCCCACGGCTGAGCCTCCAGCCTGACTAATCAGTGAGACAATTTCCTTATTGACTCGACCCACGAGCACCATTTCTACTACTTCCATCGTGGCGGCATCGGTGACGCGCAAGCCATTCTTAAATTGAGGCTCGATGCCAATCTTGCCGAGCCAGGAGTTGATTTCTGGGCCGCCGCCATGCACTACAATCGGACGCAGCCCCACACACGATAGAAACACAATGTCGCGCATCACCTTGGCCTTGAGGTCGCTGTCCTTCATGGCAGCGCCGCCATATTTGACCACGATGGTGCGGCCAGAAAACTGTTGAATGTAGGGCAGTGCTTCGCTCAGCACTCGAACGCGGGTCGCTTCTGCTTTTTGAATGTATTCGCTGTTGTTAAGCATCAGTGGCGTGATGATTGGATAGGGATTGCGTGAAATTGGCAGGGCCAGACGAGACGGGGGTGGCGTCAGGCTTGATCACACTGGCGATCGCCTCAAGAATTCGATCAACTAGGTGATCGGGAGTGTCATCGGCATCTACCCGCAGGCGAATATCAGCCTGAGCATATAGTCGTTGGCGATCGCTGAGCAAATCGCGTAACCGCTGCTGCGGATCGGCATCTTGGAGCAGAGGCCGAGTCGTATCATCTTGGAGTCGAGCATAGAGCACTTCAACGGGCACATCAAGCCATATGACAATGCCATGATGCAGATAGCTCCAGTTTTGCTGCTGCAGAACAATGCCGCCGCCTGTGGCGATCGCCATGCGCTGATAAGCTGCCACTTCGGCCAGCACCTGAGACTCAATCGCTCGAAAGGCGGGCTCTCCCAATGAGGCAAAAATTTGCGGAATTGATTGCCCCATCAGGTGCTCAATTGTGGTGTCTGTATCCAAAAAGCGATAGCTCAAACGAGCTGCCAATGCTTTCCCTATAGTTGATTTGCCTGCCCCCATCATGCCAATCAAATAGAGGTTAATTTGCTTCAATCGCTCTTGTAAGTCCATTGGTAAATCTACCTGTGCGGGAATCTCATCATCAGCCCTGGGAATTCTCAGATTTCCCAGCCGACTCTTATTAGTTTCTCAGGTAACGGTCAGGGATAGTTCAGAGTTAGACAGCATTCTAGTAATCACAGAGGTCACGATTCCAGGTTGTGAATCACGCCCCCCATTACAGATTCAAACTAACTAGGAGAACATCATGAAACGTCTAATTCTTGCTAGCCTATCGGTGATTGCTCTATCTGCGATTTTGGCTCCAGCGGCTGCACGCGCCGATGTATTTTTGCAAGACTCTAGCGAATCGACAAGTCTTGCCTTACCTGGACGTCAGCCCGACGAAGACGTGACTCCGGGGCAGAGCAACAAGTTGTCAGAACGGCAGCGCGATGAGCGGAGTCAAACGCTGAATAACAAGCTGTCAGAACGGCAGCGCGATGAGTTTACGTCAGGTCAGGGGAACAAGCTGTCAGAACGGCAGCGCGATGAGTTTGTTGCTGGACAGGGTAATCAGCTCTCTGATCGCCAGCGTGATGAATTTACATCGGGTCAGGGCAACCAGCTCTCTGAACGTAACCGCAATGAAGTAAGTACAGAACTCTAAATACTCACTTGCTTGCGGGGCAGGGCATTTGGCTAAAAGATTTGGCTGAGTGTTGTGCTCATCTCTCAACTCTCTCTGTCTGTCTATACAGACACTTTATTACAGATATCAATCAGATATAAAACAGGACGTAGGGTTCGGAAACCGGATGCCTGCGTCCTATTCGTTTTAATCAGAGAAAATTCGTAGCGATCGCCACAGTCTGCCTCAGACTTGCACGTTAGGTTAGCCAAGTGCTGTCGCAGTCATGGAAACGTTGACAGCATTTATTGACAGCATTTAGTGTTATCGAGTTTTCATATGACTACTTTAAGCCGCCTAAACGGAGCACTTCTAGGGGCGATCGCCCCCATGGTCGCATCAGTAGCAGCACCAACGTTGGCGGCTCTAGTCACTCTCACTCTTCCAACTGTCGCACTAGCTGAAACCTTTCGCCGATCGCCGCCAATACTGCCGGATCGATTCGAGGCCTGCATCAGCTGATATTGACGCGATTCTCTATCCAACAATGGCTTGCCCTGCCAGTCCGCTATTTAACATCGAAGATGATACCTATACCTGTGAGGTGGGCGATCCTGACAGCGCAGGATATTTGGCTAATATCACCGGACTTCCAGATATCGCGCTGCCAATGGGTTTCACGACTCATGGGTTACCTGTCGGGCTATCCTTCATGGCAGAGGCATATCGCGAACCCCAACTGATTGGTCTAGCCTATGCCTTTGAGCAGGCTAATCCGGTGAGGCAAGCCCCTGAGACGCCGCCTGCGCTTGAGGGTGAAGACTTTTTGCCCTACCCCAGTAAACATGCCACCGGAAACATGACATATTCCAGATAAAACAGTTTCCAAATGAACTGATAGAACCCGGCAATAGACGACTTCTGGCCTAGATCAACGCGCACGCTGTAGATCCACAGGAGCACCAATGCCACCCCATGACTGCTCATAAGCAAAAGCGCATTCACAGACGGTAATGCTGCTGCCGCGATCGCCATGCCGACATAGCACAGCGTGATTACCCACCGAGCCAAATCAAACACTGCCCGCTGCCCCAAGCGGATTGTCAGCGTCGAGATGTTGTATTGGCGATCGCCTTCCAAGTCAGGAATATCTTTGAAAATGGCGATCGCAAACGTAAATCCCAAAATAAAGAGCGTCAGCGCCCACACCGCAGATGGAACGCGGAACCCATTTTCCATTTGCTGCGAAAAGTGCAGAAACAAACCCAAATTGACGATTACACCGCGCACCGTAAAAATGCAAAACGAGGCCCAACCGGGAAATCGCTTTAGCCGAATAGGTGGCAACGAATAGGCCGTCCCCAATAGCAGGCTAGACCACACCGTTGCCACCAAGATCCAGCCTTGAGTCAGAGGCAGCAGCAGCGCCACGCTACCAGTGATGGCGGCGATCGCCCACCCCTCTCGGCGCGAAAACTCACCCGAGGCCAGTGGCAGATGAGGCTTATTGATCCGATCGATCTCGATGTCTTGCAGTTGATTTAAGCCCACGATATAGACATTGCCCCCCAAACAGGCCACCCATGCCCACACAAGCAGACTCCAACTGTTGCCAGTGAGCGCAGATAGCCACGGGACTGAAGAAGACTGAGCCAGGGCGATCGCCCATAGCCCAACGACACTGAGACTAGTGCCGATGATGGTGTGCGGGCGCGAAAATTTCCACAAGGCATAGAGCCAAGGAACATGATGCTGGAGGCATTTCGAGAACGATGATCTCTGAGACGAAATCGAGGATTTTGGCGGATAACTCCGATTCATGGGTTTTAACGAACAGTTTTGGCATGATCTTACGCAATTCCGCAACATCACGGATAGTCATCAAAATAATCTATGTAGTACTATAGTATTAATTAAGACATTGACCCATGAGATTTCCCCGTACAACCCCTCAACAGCTTCTCGGCCAAATCGAGAACGTCATCGATCAGCAAGGCATCTCACCCACTGTTAGAGAACTGGCAGACGCATTTGGATATAGCTCTACATCGTCCATCCAAAATCTGCTTTACGATTTGCGTGCCAGTGGAGATATCAGTTGGCTGGAGGGCAAATCACGCTCTATCCGCATTCTTCGTTCCAACCGTTTCCGCATTCCAATTCGAGGTGTCATTGCCGCACACAGTTTGATAGAGTCATTTACCGACGGTCCTACTGTCGATTGGCTAGAAATGGCTCCGTCATTCCAATTCCGTGGAGCCAGTCAAGATCGATCTCGGCTGTTTGCGTTGCATGTTTCTGGCGACAGTATGAAAGGTGCGCTCATTGATGATGGCGACTTGGTCATCCTGCAACAGCCCCTTAGCCATAACGAGATCAAAAATGGCAGCATTGTTGCCGCGAGAGTAGCGAGTCAAACTACGCTGAAGTATTTCTATTTAGATCACGATCAAATTACGCTGCAGCCTGCTAACTCTAACTATCCAGCAACGACGCTGAGTGCATCTTGTGTTGATGTTCAGGGGATCTATGTGGGTTTATTTCGCGGCATGATTCTGGGGTGAACGAGTGCAGCCATGGTCACAACCCATCATCTGTGGCTACCTCACTTGCAACTAGAGTCTAGTTCTCATTAGTGGCTCCTCTCCAAGATGCGTTGGGTCAAAATCCGCATCACCTGATTGGAATTCGCCATCGGCAATGGTTGTGACCAGTTATCGGTCGAGCATATCCCTGTTGAAACATCTGCATGATGTGATGTAGACGCTGTAGCCGTTTGAGTTGCTATACTCCATGCAGTCAGAGTATGAAGTAGAGATCATATGGAAATAAAGATTGATGATTTATCTGGCTCAGAGATCGCTGAATTCCTTGCCGAGCATCTTCAGGATATGAGGGCAGTGTCTCCACCTGAAAGTAAGCACGCCCTGGATCTAGACGGATTGAAAAAACCAGAAATTACGTTCTGGATAGTTTGGGATGAATCAACCTTGATAGGTTGTGGAGCATTAAAAGAATTAGATGCGGAGCATGCTGAAATTAAATCGATGCGAACTGCCGCATCACACAGAGGAAAAGGGGTCGCCTCAATACTGCTCCAGCATATGCTCAATGAGTCAACGCAGCGGGGGTATCGGCGCTTAAGTCTAGAGACAGGTTCGATGCCATTTTTTAAACCAGCACGCGCGCTATACGAAAAGTTTGGCTTTCAATACTGTGTGCCTTTCTCTACATATAAGGACGACCCAAACAGCGCATTTATGACAAAGCAGTTGTCAGCTATCCCATCGTAGCTCCAGTAAAATTTTAGAGATACCATGCGAGCATCTCATGATCTTCCTCAAAGCTAAAGATTTTTAACTGCTCAGGGTTATTCATCAAAGCTTTGGCTAGCAACAGTCCGGCGATTGTCCAGGTTTGATATTTGCGAGACGCTTTGCCGACTAGCCGCCCGTTGCGACCATCATAGTATTCAGGCCATTCGTCTTCACTCAAGCGGCTTTCGGCAATGGCGATCGCCCGTTCGGCAACCTCGCGTCGTCCAGTTTTGAGCGCGACAGCGACCAGAGGCCAGAGTAAGACAGGCCAATTACCTGCGTTGTGATACGACCATGGCACATTTTTGGGATCGCAGCCCGTGAGGATTCGCCATTCTTCTCCTTCGATGGCAGGAAACAAGATCTTCATAGGCATATAACCAACTAAATCTTGCCAGCGCTGCTCAATTAGATCCATGATTGACTGCGACTCTTGCTCACTCGCCAGCGAACAAATAATGGCCATCAGATTACCAAGTGTATAGAATCGAAAATCAATTTGAGCTGGGCCTAAATTGCCTGCCAAATAGCCGCCGTGTTCGGGCATCCATTCGGTCAGCCAAAACGGGATTGAGTCGGGATAAATGTTGAATTTATTCGTGGCTTGAATGCCGAATTCTTCACCTTTATAGCGATAGATACTATTAAGCCGTTTAAGATCGAGCCAATAATATTCTCGAATGTGAAAGTTCAGCATGCTCAACCGATGGTGAACCATTTGGAGGTAAACGGCCTGTTTTTTGCATTCTGGCAGCAGCAGTTCACGCGCCGCACGTAAGCCACCATAAAACAGCGCCTGAATCTCAAGCGGATGGCCTGCTACTCCCATGCGGCGGTCAATCATGAAGGCTCCATCGGGCACGAGCAGCGTCGGATACATGTCAAACCGATCGGCCAGACAGAGCTTGAGAATCAACAAAATGCCATGTTGGAATTCTGGACGGTGGGCCAGATCGATATCGCCTGTTGCTTTGACATAGGCTCGCAGCAAAATCAGCCACCACAAGCATGAGTCAACAGGTGTGACACGACCAATCGCATGTTCACCAAAGTCTGCGGTGAGATATTGATAGTCATCCCATGATTCGACTTTGAAGCTGGCTGGCATCAGCCCTTGTCCAGCATTAAACGAATCCATTTGTTTATCACTGCTTTGTAAGGCCAGAGTCTCGATCAGAAATTCTTTGACAATTTCAGTTTCACCGTTGACCAAAAAAACGAGAGCCGATGAGATAAAATCTCGTACAAAACACTGATCATAATTTAGTGCTTCGACCTCTAAATCGCGGGCACCCACTGTGCCAACAGGCTTTCCCCGATAGTAAACCAGCGCCTCTCGTAAGAGCCGTTGTGCTTCTTCAATAAATTCCACATTTGCGCCCATTGTTGCAGTCATGTTCCTTCCGCGTTGTGAGTCTTTGGTGTGAGGTTGATCTGTCAAAGAAATGGTGATTAGAGAGAAACGTTGGCACTGCATGCTCTCTAATTCTGAGCTGTTAAATGAACTGTTAATGCACTGTGGTCGCACGTTTAGTGCATTGCGATCGCCCTTGCATAGGTCAGGGCCGCGTGATCGGTCAACTTGGGCCATCACGAGTGCAAAACTGGATGACCTACACTGACGCTCAAGGCTGCAAACTGTGCCTTAAAGGCGACAAAAAAGTGACCCGTTCGTCTGAACTTGAAAACGAGCCAAGTTTTTAGAGGGCGATCGCCTGAGGGTCAGCGCTGAACCAGCATGCCAGTTTAGCGTCGCAGTTCGGGCTATTAGTCGCTCTGAACCAACCAATGGCTATTAACCAATGGCTATTAACAGTCAGCAATTTGTTTAGTTTGAAAAAGTAAAGAGATGAAAATAAGTCTGCCTGAAAACCAAGAAACCTTTGAGTTGAGCATTTTGCTTAACTCAAAAGGATGGCACAGCTAGTACTTCACGTCATAAATGTCTTGTGATCAAGTCTGAAACTTTAGCAAGCCCTAAAAATTCAGAACTGATATGCTCGGCCCTGATAGCCACTTCGATGCTTACTCTCACGCAAGACTACGTTAGAGTTTTACCCTGCCACACTAGTAATCTGACTGATGCATGAGTCAAAATGTGGCATTTTCCCTTGGTAAATTTCCACTCTTTTGGGCTGACTTTATCAAAATTTCAACTGTGTCTACTGAGATTACGGGATTTACCGATTTCTGGGACATCGGATATTGGGATAGGTTTTCTCAAGGGAGCGGCGGTGTATGCGTCCTGGTTGACTGACAAAAAAATCTGCATGGGGCGAGGAGACTTCGCCCCTACGGTGGTTTGCCTGATGTAGGGGGCAGGTCTCCTGACCCAATGCAGGATACGGGTTGTAAATAGTTTTGTCCGTCAATCAGGTATGCATCAGGTATAAATCTATAAATTAATCTTTAAGGAAAACTCTTGACCTGTGTTGCGAGCTTGGAGGCGAACATCGCTGTATTCTAGGGAGTCCCGTTGCGGGAATGCCGTATGATAGAGGTTCTAAAGCAGTTCTCGCAATTGTTTGTCATGGCTGTTACTTGGGAATTAGATTTTTATTCGCGCCCGGTGTTTGATGAACGAGATAAGAAGCTGTGGGAAATCTTGATTTGCGAGAGTGCAACTGATATTCAAGCTCGTCCAGAAACGCTGTTTCGCTATTCGCAATTTTGCTCAAACACTGAGGTTAATTCTGTGCGGTTGCGAAATGCGATTGCAGAGGCGATCGCCCGAGGGGCTCAACCGCCCGATCGGATTCGGTTTTTTCGCCGCCAGATGGCCAACATGATCACCAAGGCATGCGAAGACATCGGGATTTCGGCCTATGCTAGCCGTCGCACCCTCGCGATGGATCAGTGGATTCGGCAGCGGATGGATGAGGTCTATCCGGCGTTGCCCAACTACAAGCCCAGCAGCAACCCCTCTGTAGCGATGCTGTCTAATCCGCCGCAGGCGCTACCCGATGCGCTTGTCGGCGACCAGTGGATGTTTGTCACCCTGGATGCCGCAGCATTTGCTGATATGCCAGAGTGGGAGATTGGATTTGGCGAGGCGTTTTCGCTAGAGATGATGGGGCTGTCACCTGACGTGCGAGTGCCCGGTGTGATTATTTTTTCGTCGCGCTCAAATGCGATCGCCGCTTGGATGTCGGGGCTAGAGCTGGCATTTTTGCGCGTTGAGCACGCTGATGACAGCACTCCGGCTCGCCTCATTTTGGAGACTGGAGCCAGCGACGCCTGGGTCTTGGCTAATTTACCGACAGCCGCCTTGCAGGCAGAAGGCCACCGCTTTGCAGCCGCAAAACAAGCGGCTGAAGAGGTTCATTTCGTTGCGGTTCAGGCAACTCCTCAGTCGGAGTCATTTGCAGGGTTTTGGCTGCTAAAAGAGTTGAATTTGGCGTGAACCAAAGAAAATAATGAGGAACCAAAAGATAGTAGAGTAAAGCAACGCATACCTATCGCTCTCTAACGTTCAACGGTTCATGGATTCTGGCGATTTCTCTAAAAATACGCTCCCAGAACGTCTCATTGAGCTGGCGCTTCGTTCAGGTGCCGATGCCGCAGAGGTGTTTCAATCACAGTCTTTATCCCGCCCGGTTTTTTTTGAGGCTAATCGGCTTAAGCAGCTTGAAAGTTCTCAATCTGAAGGCATTGCCCTCCGACTTTGGCAAAATGGCAGTCCGGGGCTCTCGGTTGCCTATGGGCCCGTTGACCCCCATGCCTTAGTTGAACGGGCGATCGCCCTTAGTCATCTCAGCGAATCCGAAGCCATTGAGCTGTCTCCGGCATCAAAGGCGACCTATCCCGATGTGGGGAAGGCGGTTGAGGTCGAAACATTAGTGGAATGGGGCCGAGAAGCGATCGCCCTAGTGCGACAGGCCTATCCTGAAATTTTGTGTATGGCTGAGTGGGAATGCGAAGCCGAACTGACCCGACTGCTGAATTCCGAAGGGCTGGATTTTAGCTATACTGACACCACTCTGAGCTGCTATATGTCGGCTGAATGGGTGCGTGGCGATGATTTTTTGAGCGTGTCAGATGGGCAAACGCAGCGAGGGCATCTTGACCCGGCTGGGTTGGCTGAGCAGATTCTGCAACGCTTGCAGTGGGCCGATAAAAACACGATAGCTAGCAGTGGCCATGTGCCTATTTTATTTACATCAAAAGCGGCTGATATGCTCTGGGGGACGGTGCAAGCCGCACTCAATGGCAAACGAGTCGTGGAGCGAGCCTCTCCATGGAGCGATCGCTTGGGTGAAGTAGTTACCTCTATCGACCTGACCCTGTCGCAGCAGCCTGATCAAGGCCCCTATAGCTGCCCGTTTGATGATGAAGGCACCCCAACCAAATCAATTACATTCATCAAAGATGGGATGCTGCAGCTGTTTTATACCGATCGCACGATTGGCAAACTTCTGAGCAGCGGTACGACGGGCAACGGGTTCCGTCCAAGCTTGGGCAGCTATCCCACACCAGGTTTGTTTAATATCTTGATTGAGCCAGGGCAGCGATCGCTGCCGCAGCTGATTCAGTCGCTCGATCGGGGCATCATTGTCGATCAGATGCTAGGCGGCGGATCTGGCATTTCTGGCGAGTTTTCAGTGAATGTCGAGCTCGGCTATCGAGTGCAAAACGGCGAAGTGGTAGGCCGGATCAAAGATACGATGCTGGCTGGCAATGTCTACACGGCACTCAAGCGCTTGGTTGAAATTGGCTCAGATGCCGCATGGAATGGGTCGTGCTATACGCCATCGGTGATTGTAGAAGGATTGTCTACCATTGGGCGAGGGTAGGAGGCGATCGCCCTCCATGCAACGACCCTCTATGCACCCAACCTCGCACCCCTCAACATGCCTGTAACACGCCTGGCTGCCGCAACTCTGCCACTGTAGCGCTGCCGGTGCAAAAAAAGACCGTGGTTAATTCGGCAATCAGCACCTCGACCAGCTCATATAGCGCAGCCTCAGACTCAGATGCGGCCTGCAAAAAGGGTAGCGCCATCCCGGCCAGATCGGCTCCTAAAGCGATCGCCTTCGCCAAGTCTAGCCCGTCTCGTAGGCCGCCTGAGGCGATCAGGGGCATCGACTGAGAAAGAGCGCGAATCGACCGAATGCAGTCTGCAGTGGGGATGCCCCAGTTGGCAAATGTGGCTCCTAAGCGCTGCTGGTGGCGATCGCCAGCCCGTTCACTTTCGACTCTGGCCCATGAGGTGCCACCAGCGCCCGCTACATCGATGGCTCCGATGCCGATGTCAATCAGACGCTGCGCCATGGCCGCTGAAATACCGTTGCCAACTTCTTTGGCAATCACGGGCACCGGCAGGCGATCGCAGAGGGTTTCGATTTTGGTCAATAGCCCGCGAAAGTTGGTATCGCCTCGCGTTTGTACCGCTTCTTGCAGCGGATTGAGATGTAAAACAAGGGCATCGGCTTCGAGCCAGTCAATCACGCGGAGGCATTCATCGATGCCGTAGCCATAGTTCAACTGCACGGCCCCTAGATTCGCAAATAGGAGAATATCAGGAGCCTGCGATCGCACCGAAAAGGTAGACATCACCTCCGGTTTTTCAACTGCTACTCGCTGGGAGCCAATGCCCATGGCAATGCGATAGTGCTGGGCTACTTCTGCCAGTCGAAAATTGATTCGTTTGGCTTGCTCAGTGCCGCCCGTCATGGACGAAATTAGAATGGGGGCATTCAGGGTCTTGCCAAGAATGGTTGTCGCGAGATTAACATCGGTATAGTCTAGCTCTGGCAGACAACAGTGGGTAAACCGATAGCGCTCTAGACCGCTTGTGGTCTGATGAAACTGCACATCTTCGTCCAGACAAATTCGTAAATGGTCGGCTTTGCGAGTTTGGGTTACTGATTCCTCTTGTGGCGTAATGGGTTCTGGCGTGGTGTTGTTGTGAATGAGAGTCATAACAGGGTTTTGTAGCTTGCTAAGTTGAGAGCAGGGGGCGAGGCGCGATCGCCGCTTCATAGTTTATGACAGGGAATACCCTAGAGCAGCAGGATTATCTACTGCGATCTCGTGGCTTGTAGCAGTGCTCAGGGGCAGAGGGGCTTGATCATTCAGTCAGTGGCTCGTCAGTCAGTGGTTCGTGGACGAGTCACTAGTTCGACGCCGTCCCGGCCATCGACATCTTGCAAATAGACTTTGATCTGTTCTTCTTTGGCTGTAGGCAATTGTTTCCCGACAAAATCAGGATGAATCGGCACATCTCGATGTCCACGATCAACTAACACTGCCAAGCGAATCACCTCAGGGCGGCCATAGTCGTTAACGGCATTTAGAGCTGCCCGAATCGTGCGCCCCTTAAAGATGACATCGTCTACCAATACCACTGTTTTTTCAGTTAAATCAAAGGGGATCTTTGTCTTGGCAGGCGTCCGGAGTCGCACCTGATCAAGATCATCGCGGTAGAAAGTGATGTCAAGGGCTCCGACGTAGACCTGTACCGATTCCAGCATCTCGATTTGTCGCGCTAGCATTTCGGCCAAAGGCACCCCCCGTGTATAGATTCCCAATAGCACCAGTTTTGATAAATCACCGGCCTGCTCAATCACCTCAGAAGCGAGGCGAGTGACCGTGCGGCGGAGTTCTTCCGATGAGAGAATTTCGATGACTTCAGATGGCATGGCACATATGACGATGCGGGTTATTCGGGCAACTCGATTGAGCCGCCGGGAGTCTGCCAACTATCATACTAACGTTCACCTGCACGGCGTTCAGCATCACTACGGTTGTGTGCAACGGGTAGCGCGGTTGATCCTCCCCATGTTTTGACCACCCGTCCCTGAATCTGCTGGCCCAGCCATGGAGTATTCGTCGAACGAGAACAAAGAGATTGAGCCGTGACCGTCCATGACTGATGGGGATCAAACAAAGTCAACTCGATAGGCTGCGTCCCAATGCTGATGGATGGTGGTGACTGCCCCAAACATTGGGCAGGTCGAGTGCTCAGACAGCTCCAGAGCGATAATGGTGACCACTGGCCAGATGTCACCAATGTGTCCCAGAGTAAGGGCAGTGCAAGTTCTAGACCAATGGCTCCGGGTGGGGTTTCGGTGAAGGCTACCATTTTTTCTTCGTAGGTGTAAGGCGCGTGATCGATGGCGATCGCATCCAGAGTGCCATCCAACAGCCCTTGCAGCAGTGCCTCCTGATCCGTGGGGTTACCCAAGGGTGGGTCGAGGCGCAAATTGGGATTATACGATTTGACGTCATGGTTGGTACGCAGCAGGTGCATCCAGGATATGCTGGCCGTAATGGGCACCCCTCGTGCCTTTGCCGCTCGAATCAGCTCAACGCTGCGAGCCGTCGAAATCCGCATGAGATGCACGGGAGTGCCAATCGACTCTACACATTCGATTAGGGCTGCGATCGCCGCTGTTTCTGAAATCGCTGGATTACCAGGTAAGCCCAATTGCACAGATGCTACTCCTTCACGCATAACCCCATCCCCGACGAGGGCGCGATCGCAACTCCAAAGGGCAATGGGTTTGCCCAGCGGCTGTAAATATTCCAGCAGGCGACGCAGAAGCCCGCGATTTTGAATGGCGTCAGCGTCGGCAAAGCCAATCACGCCAGCGGCGGCTAGATCAGCAACTGCGGCCATCTGCTGCCCCGTTCCGCCCTGAGTTAGCGACCCCCAACAGGAAACCCGCACCGGCAACTGCTGCATTTGAGCGAGTTGGGCCTGGAACCATTCGACGCTGGCTGGGGTGTCAATCGGGGGCTGCGTATCAGGCAGCAGCGTCAACCGGGTGAAGCCGCCCGCGATCGCCGCCTGAGTTAATGAGGCTAGGGTTTCTCGCTGCTCAAATCCGGGTTCGCCAGAATGACTATAGAGATCGACCAGTCCCGGCCCCAACACCAGCCCTGCTCGATCGTAGACCCTGGCATCATCCGGACTAGAGTCAAGGTAAGGGGCGATCGCCTCCAGCCGACCGTCAACAATCAGAACATCAGCAGTGTGATCGCTTTCTCTGAGTGGGTCAATAACTCTGACATGTCGCAATAATTCGCTAGCCATGATGGGAGTGATGGAGACGTAAGATGCGGACAGACTCAGTCGAATGATTGCATAATGGGACACATTGAAAGACTCTGACCGAATGCTTGAGCTTCATAACGCTCCGGCAGCCGTCTGATCGAGCACCCCTCCATTAATAAAACTAGTGATATTAATCGCCTGAATTAGCGGCGGATACTCAACCCCTCGCGGGTAGTCAATTACCGTTACAGACCCATTACCCTGCTTAAATACCCAAAAGTGCTCAG
Source organism: uncultured bacterium (assembly GCA_964502605.1). Taxonomy (GTDB): domain Bacteria; phylum Cyanobacteriota; class Cyanobacteriia; order CAZCXK01; family CAZCXK01; genus CAZCXK01. Next base: position 27,595 of record CAZCXK010000017.1, on the reverse strand, counting down.
GATTCTGATCCACGAGATGACACAAAATGGCCTTGTTGACGGCATCATGCGCCACCACCACCACGGTAGAAGAGGGGGCATGGGCAGCATCGTCCGGGGGCAGATGCTGCAGGGACGCTAAGATCGTGTTCCAAGCGGCGATCGCCCGTTGCCACACTTGATCAAGGTTCTCACCGTCTGGCATTTGCACCGATGCAGGCGATCGCTTCCAACGCTGCAGTTCTCCCGGATAGTCACGCTCAATTTCGGCTTCGAGCTTGCCTTCCCAGAGGCCATGGCTAATTTCTTTGAGGTTGTCGAGCAGCTCTAGCGACACCCCTAGATGATGGCAGGCAATGCGCTCCGCCGTCTGTTTGGGGCGCAACATCGGGCTTGTCACAATCCGATCGATGGAGACATCTGCCAGAAACTCGCCACAGCGGTCGGCTTGCTCATACCCACGTTCATTTAAGGGCACGTCAATCTGACCCTGGAAGCGTTGGTCTCGGTTCCAGTTGGTTTCTCCATGACGAACTAGCAGCAAACGAGGGCCTCGATGCTCAGTGCGAAGCTTGGGCAGAGGTTCGCCGATATGGGCGGTGAGGTTGAGCGATTCAAGTTGGGCGGGCTGCCCTAACTCTCCTGAAAAATTGAGAACGCTAATGCTACAGTTTGACAGGTGAAACCGCGCATACTGAGCGGGATTTAAGCCCATAGCCGTGTAGATGAGGGCTCGGTTGATGCCGCTATGAGCCACTACAAGCAGGGTGTGATCTGAATGCTGGGGTAGTACCATCCGCCAAAACTGCTGAGCCTGTTCAAATAAGGCTGGCACCGGGAAGAAATCAGTCTCTCCTGTAGGAGTTGAGATGGGCATCCGCAGTTTGTCGGGGCGATCGCGCCAGTCATCATATTGCTCTGGAAACTGGGCTTTCACATCCGCAAATTGCATTCCCTCCCACAGCGGTAGGCTAATTTCTAGCAGATTTTCTGTGAACTGAATCGGGAGAGCAGGCGATGTTAACTCCAAGCTGTCTACAATTAGCTCAGCCGTCGCACGGGCGCGACGCAGTGGACTGCTGTAGATCGCATCAAGCGGCAACCCTTTTAAGGCAGCACCCACTTGACGCGCAGCGGCTTGACCCGCATCAGTCAGTGTAGATTCATCACAGTGACCCTGAACTTTACGCTGGGCGTTGTAGGTGCTCTCACCATGACGTACGAGAATAACGCGAGTAGTCAGGGTTTTATCCTCCAGAGGCTGCAATCAAAACCAGAAGAATTCTACCCTGTTTGGGACCTTGACTCGACTCCCGTTCTCCGGCGAACAGTGCGATAATGCCAGCTAGAACCTGTCGTGCTGCAATGATTAGGCTGAAGATGTCAAGATTTTTAGATATGGGGCAATGGACACAGCCCGGTCGAAGCCCCTCGCATCGGCTGGGAGACGCAAACGCATGACACCAAGACGCTTGATATTAAGCGTGTTGACTCTGATTGTGGTAATTTTGTCGGCTGGGCCTGCTCTGATTAGTAGCCTTGACAAACCTCAGATCACCGACCGTTTGCAGCTTTATCAAACCAGTCTGCTGCTCCATGCCAGCGAGATTCAGCCGTCGTCAGGAGCCGGTGCTGATTTAACGCCCGTCCGCAAGGCTCTGCTCGAAAATGACCCGCTGCAAACGGCTCTCGATCAATACGAGTCTGTGCGGCAATCGACGCAGCAAGACCTTGAGACCAATCAGGCCAGACTGGAAGAACTGACCGCAAACATCGATACGGGGTCGCCCATTGTGACCAGCGTGCCGCCCAGTCCGTCCAGCTCAGTGGTGTCGGGGCAAATCCAGCAGGTGCGATTGCGACTCAGCCAGCAACAGGCGTTGCTCAATCAGCTTGATGTCCGCATTGGCATTTTGCAGGCGCGCCAGGGCGATCGCGAGGCGGCTCTCACTACCTGGAACCGCTTTATGGAGTCAGCAACAGCAGACTCAGCCCTCGATCCATCTACCGCTGCCAATCAAGACTCGCTGGTAGCGGCGGCTTCGGTGTTGGTAGGGCTCTGGAGTGAGCCGTCACGACTATTGCCCGATGCAGAACAGACCTTACAGCAGCAGCTCGAAGGCTGGTTTCGCTATGTAGCACTGGGGCGGCTGTATGAGCTGCAGCAGAGACTTGAGAGTCTAGAGGCACTGCAAATCAAAGAACAGGAAATCGCCCAGCAGGCAGTGGTCAAGCTAGCCCTCGTCGGCACGGCTCCTGCCATCGGCTGCCTAATTGGGGTTGGTTTACTCATTTTTCTAGTGATTCAGCGATTGGTGCAGGGTAAGCGGGCGTTGCTGGCTCAAACTGACGGGTTGGCCTGGGAAACCCCTTGGTCTGGGCTGGTCATTTGGCAAGTTTTGATTGTTGGATTTTTCTTTTTGGGACAGATTGTTTTACCTATCGTGTTTAGTTTAGTGCGAGCCATCGTGTCCCAGGTTTTGTTGGTGCAGGGGGTGGCAGTGGATACTTCGAGCGGTCGAGTCACGGCGTTTTCGACGCTGTTGATCTATGTGATTATTGCAGCAGTGTCATTGCTGGTGATGTATCTGTCAATCAAGCCACATTTGCCGCTGTCGGCTGACTGGTTCTGCGCTAGACTTCAGGGACGATGGGCCTTGTGGGGGTTAGGGGGCTATTTTGCCGCATTGCCCTTGGTGATCGGCATCTCTTTGGTCAATCAGCAAATTTGGCAAGGTCGAGGCGGCAACAATCCGCTGTTGGAAATTGTGTTGCGGGAGGGTGACCCTGTCGCTCTAGGAATTTTCTTTGTCACGGCAGCGATCGCCGCTCCTGTGTTTGAAGAAATCTTATTTCGCGGTTTTTTGTTGCCATCGCTGACCCGATATCTACCCGTATGGGGGGCGATCGCCCTCAGTGCCGTGATTTTTGCAGCAGCGCACCTGAGTTTTTCTGAAATCTTGCCCCTAACGGTTTTAGGAGTCGTCTTGGGATTTGTTTATGTGCGATCTCGCAATTTGTTGGCTCCGATGCTAGTGCATAGCCTTTGGAACAGTGCCACGATGGTCGGGTTGCTGGTGCTTGGCAGTTCGTCGATGTAGCGGTTAACCTCTATCGTTGCTCCGGGGGCGACTGATCCAAAATTTCGAGCGATCGCAGCCGATTGAGCGCTGCAGCCACTTCAAACGAGCGAACCATGGCCAAATCACCGCGAGGGGAATCAGAAAGCATGTCAAGCCCCTGGGTTGTTAATGTGTCGATCAGGTCATAAATGATCCGACTCAACGACTGCTGTGAGCCAAGAGCGTGGTCTTGCAGGTGGGCGATCGCCCTGGCAATGGCCTGCAGCTGAGCCTGATCGACTAGTTGATCAATGGCAGATACGTCAATAGTTTCAGCGCCAAAACAGATCTCATTCACCCTACGGACTTTGATCTTTGGGCCACGGGGATCGTCACTGGCATCGAGGCGTCTGGCCTTCGGCACTCGATCCTGCATCGTGCCAAAGGCCGTGCCGCCTTCAGGGGTGCGCTCAGTGCCATACTGCTGGGCGATCGCTTTGGCATCCTGGGTCAGATCATAGGGCTGAAAGTCAGTCATGCCGATCACCCGGTTGGCTACGTCAAAATAGTCGCCGCTGCCCCCCATCACCAAAATGGTAGAGACGCCCTGTTCGTGGTAAAGCTGCTCAATCTTGTCAATAAACGGCGTGATCGGTTCCTTTTCTTTGGCAATCAGCGCTTGCATGCGGCGATCGCGGATCATAAAGTTGGTCGCGGAGGTATCTTCATCGACAAGCAGCACTTGAGCATTCATCTCTAAGGCTTCGATGATGGTTGCAGCTTGTGAGGTGCTACCGCTGGCGTTTGCCGTTGAGAACTGGGTTGTGGGGCGGCCCTGAGGCAAGTGGTTAATAAACGGCGAAATATCCACCCCGGCAACGCTGCGCCCGTCTTCAGCTCGCACCTTGACCGTTGCCCCATCGGTGACGACCCGCTCACGCCCATCGCCGGGAATGTGATTGTAAATGCCCAGGGCGATCGCCCGTAGTAGAGTCGATTTGCCATGATAGCCTCCACCCACAATCAGCGTAATGCCTGCAGGAATCCCCATGCCGGTGATGCGACCCAAATTGGGACAATCAAAGGTAACGCGCAGGCTGTCAGGCGACTGGAAGGGAACGCTGTCTCGGGCAAGGGGGCGATCGTCTACGCCACTCTGCCGGGGCAAAGTCGCACCATCTGCAATGAAGGCAACTAGATGCTGGCCTGCCAACTGCTGCCGCAGCCAATCGGCATCTTCGACAGTTTCAACATGGTGCTGCAGCGGTTGGGCGTCTAGAGCGTGATAGGTGAGTGCGGCTTCAACCAGAGCAGGGATGTCGTCACATAGCAATTCGGCTGCCTGCTGCCCTAAAATTGTGCGCCCCCGAGCGGGTAGCCCCACGACAAATCGAGCTTCGAGAGTGGTATCTCGAATGACAACGGAGGTGCGCTCAAGGATCTGCTGGCCAAGAGAGGCGATCGCAATCAGTCCGCTTTTGCCACTGCCTCGACGGCCTCTGATCTGAGCTGCAGCCTGATCAAACTGACGAGTGAGATAATCACAAAGGGCAATGACTCGACTGGGCGATCGCACCAGATCTGCTGGAAACGGGATGCTGGCCTGAGTTGACAATGGATGATCGCAGGCCGGATCGGAGATCGGATCGGAGATCGGATCGGAGGTCGGACGAGAGGCGATCGCATGCGGCACCTGCACCCGCACTCGACTGGGTGCCGCAAACGGATCACCCTGCACATGATCAATCAGCAACCGAAAGCCCTCACAGTCGTAGGTTCCTTGCAGTGCTTTATATGCCTTGTAGTTGCGCCCATCCAGGGTGAGCAGCATCTCGTAAAGGGTAATTGAGTTTGCCATATCTTGCGCTCCACATCTGCCCTCAAACACAGGTTTCAACCTATAAGTCGGGATATTTTTAGTTGAATTTAATATAAATTGAGCCAATGTAGATGTTCATGAAGCAGGGCGATCGCGTCCTGATCTGATTGATTCGTGCGGCCAAACCTGTTGCGCCTGACTCGGATTCAGAGGTCTTTTGTCGGAAGATTCTAGCTTTGGTGGTCTAGTTATCGACAAGATTAGTCGCATGAGCGCTCAGAATTGGCAGCAGATGATGCTCCATCATCGTGCCAACACAGCCGCTTTATTTGGTAATTTTCATTAGAAACATACTTTCTATTTTAGTTAAAAACACTATAATCAAGATAACTTCTTTAGGGCATCAATCAAATTGCAATGTTGGGCACTAGCCCTGACCCCTGGAGTGCCCAAGTATGGGGTGGCCGCTGCCTATTGGCAATGGCAGACTACCGTTGATCTAGCTGTAGGCTGAGGCTCTGGGCAGTTCTAAGTTGGTCAACCTATCGGGATGAACCACGTTGTCGCTTTCACTCAAGATTTACTATGAGCGCTCAATCTCTCAATATTTCACCAGACGATTATGGGCTGCTGACAGATTTATATCAGTTAACGATGATCGCCTGCTACGTTGGCGAAGATATTCAACAGCGTCCGGCTAGTTTTGAGATGTTTGTGCGACGGTTGCCCGATGAGTTTGGCTATTTGGTGGCCATGGGGTTAGAGCAAGCTCTCGACTATCTAGAGCAGCTATGTTTTCCTGCCGAGCAGATGGACGCTTTGAGAGCCACAGGGCTATTTGACCATGTGCCTGACTCGTTTTGGGCGCTGTTGCGAGATGCTCGCTTTACGGGGGATGTGTGGGCTGTGCCAGAGGGCACGGTTGTGTTTGGCAATGAGCCGCTATTGCGGATAGAGGCTCCTCTCTGGCAAGCGCAACTCGCTGAAACCTATCTGCTCAACGCGCTGAATTATCAAACGCTGGTGGCGACACGAGCCGCTCGCATGCGAGATGCTGCCGGTGCAGAGGCGCGGCTATTAGAATTTGGCACGCGGCGGGCGTTTAGTCCCCAAGGAGCCCTGTGGGGGGCACGAGCGGCACTGGCAGGGGGGTTGAATGCAACCTCAAATGTGTTAGCGGCGGTGCGGTTGGGGCAGATTCCCAGTGGGACGATGGCGCATTCGTTAGTCATGGCTCTGTCTGCGCTTGAAGGTGCGGAAGACAAGGCTTTCACAGCGTTTCATCGCTATTTCCCGCAGGCGGCACTGCTGATCGACACTTATGATTCGATGGCGGCGGCTCGACGGCTAGCGACTCAGGTCAAGGCTGGAACCATGCAGGTTGATGCCATTCGACTGGATTCTGGAGAGTTAGTGTCGCTTTCCCGACAGGTGCGATCGTTGCTTCCCGATACGATCATTTTTGCTAGTGGTGACTTAGATGAATCTGAAATTAAGCGACTGCGGCAGGCGGGTGCCAAAATTGATGGCTATGGCTTGGGCACCAAGTTGGTGACTGGCAAACCTGTGAATGGAGTCTATAAGCTCGTAGAAATTGATGGAATTCCAACGATGAAGGCATCGACTGACAAGGTGACCTACCCTGGACGTAAGCAAATCTATCGCCGCTGGGATGATGGGGGCCAGTTTTGGGGCGATCGCCTGAGTCTAATGACTGAGCCAATTGACTCAGCCGCTGGGCAACCGCTGATGCAGCAGGTGGTGAGCCAGGGCGATCGCCTGTATCAGCCTGAGGCGATCGCCACCTTGGCCAGCCGGACTGCCGCATCCGTAGCCGCCTTGCCTGCCGATTTGCGCTGCATCAGGGCTGCCCCCCGCCGGGTTGAGCCTGAGATTTCTGCAGCCCTCAACGATTTGACAGAGCAGACACTACAGCGCATCAAACGCCAAGATTGAATTGCACCCGCAATTCCTGAGTTCGTCTTGGTATTTTCTACCACTCTTTATCTTTTCTGCTGACACCCATGACTCACATCGCTCTCTTTGGCACGAGTGCTGATCCGCCGACTGCCGGACATCAACAGATTTTGAACTGGTTGTCTTACCACGTTGATGAGGTGGCAGTTTGGGCATCAGATAATCCATTCAAAACGCATCAAACCCCTTTATCCCATCGGGCGGCAATGCTGCAACTGCTGATTGTTGACATTGAGCCCCCTCGATACAACATTCACCTGCGCCAAGAGTTGAGTAGCCCCCGAGCGATTGTGACGGTTGAGCGGGCGCGGCTGCACTGGCCAGAAGCCGAGTTTACCCTGGTCGTTGGGTCAGATTTAATCCGGCAACTGGCGCGCTGGTATCGCGTGGAAGACTTGTTTGAGCAGGTTAAGCTACTGGTGGTGCCCCGACCTGGCTATCCGCTACAAGACTCTGATTTAGAGCAGTTACGACATCAGGGAGCCCATGTGGCGATCGCCGACATGACGGGATTGCCTGTTTCATCTACGGCCTACCGTCAGGCTGGCGATCCCAATGCCATTACCCCTCCTGTTGAAGCATATATTCACCGAGAGCAACTCTACGAATGTCAGGACGAGTCCAAAAAAAGCCTGCCGACTCGCTAGCCCAGCGCGCCTTGGCAGACTTCAAAGTCGGTGTCGATAACGTCATTTTTTCGGTCGATACCGATCAGAACCGTCTGCTGGCGCTGCTGGTGATGCGGCAAGATCCTCCATTTTTGGGACAGTGGAGCTTGCCTGGAACGCTCGTTCGCATCGGAGAATCGCTAGAAGATGCGGCCTACCGGGTGCTGTCTGAAAAAATTCGGGTTGAGAATCTCTACCTCGAACAGCTCTACAGCTTTGGTGAGCCGGGGCGCGATCCGCGTGAGTCGGCTGAGAGTTATGGCGTTCGATATTTGTCGGTGAGCTATTTTGCCCTAGTGCGCTTTGCCGAAGCCGAGCTGATTGCCGATGGTGTCAGCGGTATTGCTTGGTATCCAATGAGTCAAATTCCGCAGCTCGCCTTTGATCACAATGAAATTTTGCAATACGGCTACCGTCGCCTACGCAACAAGCTGGAATATAGCCCTATTGCCTTTGACGTGTTGCCCGAGCTGTTTACTCTCAGTGATCTCTATCAGCTTTATACGATTGTGTTGGGTGACAATTTCTCAGACTATTCCAACTTTCGTGCCAAGCTCCTCAAGCTTGGGTTTTTGTGTGACACAGGGATTAAAGCCTCGCGTGGAGCAGGGCGGCCTGCTAGCCTCTATCGCTTTGACCCAGAGGCATTTGCACCGCTGAAAGATAAACCCCTGGTGTTTATTTAGGTGTTTATCTAACTGTTATCTCAGACTAGAACATATGTTCTGCCTGGAGCACGTCCGAGGTTCCAAGATGCACTTGATATAATTCAGAATGATGAAAATTGCGATCGCCCAGTTAAATCCTGTTATTGGTGATCTGGCTGGCAATGCTCAGCAGATTTTACGTGCGGCTCAGGCGGCAGTTGCTGAAGGCGCACGGCTGATGTTGACACCAGAACTATCGCTGGCAGGGTATCCGCCCCGCGATTTGTTGATGAAGCCGAGCTTGATTGCGGCGATGGCGAAAACTCTGCAAGACCTTGCTCGCGCCCTGCCCCCTGAGTTGGCGGTGTTGGTGGGCACGGCAGAACCCAATACGCGATCGCCCCAAACTGGTGGCAAACCCCTGTTTAATAGCATTGCTCTGCTGGAAGGGGGGCGAGTCCAGCGGACGTTTCATAAGCGCTTGCTGCCGACCTACGATGTCTTCGACGATCATCGCTATTTTGAACCCGATGCTCGCAGCAATTGGTTTACGCTGCTGCCAGGAGGAGAGAGCCCTGATGCTGCTCCTCTCCGCATTGGGGTGACGATTTGTGAAGATCTTTGGAATGATGAAAAATTTTGGGGCAAGCGCTCATATTCCTCTAACCCCCTGGATGATTTGACCGAACAAGGTGTTGATCTGATTGTGAATCTGTCGGGTTCGCCTTATCATCTGGGCAAGCAGGCTCTGCGAGAGGCCATGCTCACCCATGCCGCCGTGCGCTATCAGGTACCGATTTTGTATGTCAATCAGGTGGGGGGTAACGACGACCTGATCTTTGATGGCAGCAGTGTCGGGTTTAATCGCAGCGGCGAACTCGTCTGTCGCGCCATTGGGTTTGATGCTGATCTGCTGCTGGTTGATTTTGATCTGACGCAGCATGATTTGTGTCGGGGTGCGATCGCCCCCTTGCCTGAAAGTGAGGATGCCGAACTGTGGTCAGCGCTGGTGTTGGGGGTGCGCGACTATGCCCACAAGTGTGGTTTTTTGCGGGCAGTGATTGGCCTTAGCGGCGGCATTGATTCGGCGTTGGTGGCGGCGATCGCCACAGCGGCTCTGGGGGCTGAGCAGGTGCTCGGTGTGCTGATGCCGTCACCGTATAGCTCTGATCACTCGATTGGCGATGCCCTTGAGCTGGCGCACAATTTAGGCATCAAAACCGAAACCCTACCCATTGGGTCGCTGATGAGCGCCTATGATCAAACCTTGACGCCGTTATTTGCAGGGACTGAATTTGGCATCGCCGAAGAAAATATTCAGTCGCGCATTCGTGGCAATTTGCTGATGGCGATCGCCAACAAGTTTGGCTACCTGCTGCTGTCAACGGGCAATAAGTCTGAGATGGCTGTGGGCTATTGCACGCTCTATGGCGATATGAATGGGGGGTTAGCGGCGATCGCTGACGTACCCAAAACGCGAGTCTATTCTCTCTGCCACTGGCTGAATACATGCAGCCAGCCAGTAGGCAACTGGCCAGCAACATCTGCAATTATTCCGGCCAATATTCTCAGCAAACCGCCTAGTGCCGAACTTAAGCCCGGTCAGGTCGATCAAGATTCGTTGCCGTCTTACGATATTTTGGATGACATTTTGCAGCGGCTGATTCATGAGCATCAGTCGCCGAGCGACATCATTGCGGCAGGCCATGAGCCGCAAGTGGTGAAAACGGTCGTGCAGCTTGTAACCCGTGCCGAATTTAAGCGCAAGCAAGCCCCGCCAGGTTTAAAAGTTACTGACCGCGCCTTTGGTACCGGCTGGCGAATGCCCATCGCCTGTAAGTGGTCATTTACCAGTGACTCTGTCATTCAGGGGGATGCCAAACCTTGATTGCAAGCGCCTCACCGCTTACAGACCCAGCGCCACAAGGGATGGCTCGCTCCTTGCTGCCGAATGCGATAGAGTTGGGTCTCTAACCGCCGGGTCTGCTCTTGCGAAACACCAAAGAGAATGGTGCGGCTCTGCCACACCAAAACCCCAACCGTAAACCCCACGCAAAGCGATAACCCCAGGGTGGCCAACGGATGAAACGCCAGACTATAGCGAACGGCTGTCCAGGTAAAGTAGTCTCGCCACAGCTTAAAGTCTGGGCGCAGTTGCCATAGGCTCAATGAGCCGACAAATAGCCATAACAGCGCGATCGCCAGCCAACGGACATAGACCAGCAGCCGATAGAGTCGCTCCATCTCGTGGCGAAATTCTGGAGCATAGTCCTCAGAATCTGGAGATGTAGGGGAATGAAACGTGGGCATTGAGTCTGATGATGCGCTCAGCAATAAACGAACGATGGAGATGGGCAACGTGAAATCGATAGAGGCTGTCTGGAGTGAGATGGCTGCAGGCCAAAAATCTTAGACGTCTTCCGGATTGGGAGTGGCATTCGAGGCCATATCTGCCGGAGCCTCGCCGCCCTCCTCTGCTGCCGCTACGCTAACAGCTGAAGTCTTAAACGTTTCCCGCCACCAGCCCAGCAGCGTGCTAGCCACAAAGATGCTGGAATAAGCACCCAAAATAAAGCCAATCACCAGGGTTAGGGCAAAATATTTCAGCGTTTCCCCACCAAATAACAGAATGGCGATTAGCGATAGGGTCGTGGTTAAAGTTGTGTTAATTGAGCGCGCCAGAGTCTGACTGACAGCAGCATCGACGACGTCGTTAATAGATCGGGTGGGGTTAGGCGCTAGAGTTTCTCGAATGCGATCGTAGATGACGACCGTGTCATTCACAGAAAAGCCCACAATGGTGAGCAGAGCCACGATAAACAGACTATCAATTTCTCGATTGGCGACCAGCCCCAAGAATGAGAACACCCCAACGGTAATCAGCACGTCATGAAATAGCGCGATGATGGCAAACATGGCGTAGTCAAACTGAAACCGCAGACTCAGATAGGCGGCAATGCCAAAGAAGGCGACGATCAGAGCCGTTAGCCCTGATGTGAGAATTTGCTGCCCAATCGCAGGGCCAACCGTATCAATCTGAGTCTGAGTCGCATCAAACTGACCGACTGCCGTTTCTAGTGCCGTAATCAACTGCGTCCGCCGCTCCACGCCCAACTCAGGAGCACGAATCGAAACGCCCTGCCGATCTTGTCCCACAATTTGAATGGTGCTATTTTCTAACCCTTGCTCTGCTGCCACCTGGCGTACTTCGGCAATGTCAATCGGTTGGTCACAAGCCTCAGGTTGGCTACAGTCGATCTCGAGCTGCAGTCGCGTGCCGCCGACAAAGTCAAGCCCTGGCCGCAGTGGGCTGCCGAGCTGCTGCCATGAAATGAGCATGCACACAATGCTGGCGATCGCCAAAACACCTGAAATTGCCCACCAGAGGCGGCGCTGTCGAGTTACATAAAATTTGATCGGTGTCATGATGTCGGTTTAGCCTGATTCTTAGACGGCAGAGGGGGGTTGGGGCAAAACCAGTTGGGTTTCCGCAAGTCTGGAATGCTGAGTGCTACCAACAGCAGCGTGCGGCTACAGGTGAGCGCTGTAAACATGCTGACGCCAATGCCAATGGCCAGAGTGAGGGCAAAGCCCCTGACCAACCCAGTTCCTAGCCAATAGAGCGCGGCACAGGCAATCAGCGTGGTGACATTGCTATCGAGAATGCTGGAAAAGGCTCGATAAAAGCCAGATTCGACCGAGCGATAGAGCGTCCGTCCGGCTCTGAGTTCTTCGCGGGTACGCTCAAAAATCAGGACGTTGGCATCAACGGCCATGCCAATGCTAAGGATGAAGCCCGCAATGCCCGGTAGAGTTAGCGTCACTTGCAAGAGGCTAAAGGCCGCAAACGTCAGAATCGCATAAATCATGAGAGCTACATCGGCGATCGCCCCAGGTAAGCGATAGTAGACCACCATAAACAGCAGCACTAAAATCAACCCACCCAGCCCCGCATAGAGGCTGCGGCGAATGCTATCACGCCCCAGAGTGGCTCCTACAGTGCGATTTTCGACAATGTCAACGGGCACTGGCAGAGCCCCTCCCCGGAGTTGAATCGCCAGATCACGGGCTTCTTGCACCGTAAAACGCCCCGAAATGCTGGCCCGCCCGCCTGTAATGCCCAGCTCAGCAAACTCGACGCCCACAGTGGGGGCACTAATCAGCTCATTGTCGAGAAAAATGCCCAACGTGCGCCCCGTGCCCGCGACATTTTTAGTCAGTTCGGCAAACAAGTCTGCCCCGCGCGAATCAAACTCAATCACGACTTCCCAGGTATTACCCGACTGAGAAGGCTGTGGCGCAGCGGTTCTCAGCATTTCGCCCGTTAGCTCTGTTTTCTCAAACAGCGTGGCGATCGCCTCATTGGCCTGCCGCAGGTCTTCCTGAGCAGTTTCGAGCCCCTCTGATGCTGCCGGAGTTTGATCTAGCACACTTTCAATCTGGTCGCGTTGAAAAATTAGAGCCTGCAGCGTCTGGATTTCCGTTCCCTGCTGCTGTTGGCGGAAGTCAAGCTGGGCAGTGCCGCCCAACACCCGCTCAGCCTGCTGCGGATCGCTCACCCCCGGCAGTTGGATCAACAGCTGATTATTGCTAGTGGTGCGCACCTCAGATTCAGAAACCCCTAAGCCATTGATGCGATTTTCGATCACACGCTTGACGGCTTCCAAATCGTCGTCCGAGATTTCTGGGACTGCATCCGTTGTTCTCACCTGCAGCGTAAGCTGGGAACCCCCTTGCAAATCAAGCCCCAACCGCACAGGAAGCTGCACAATCACCACGATGGCGGCGATCGCCAGCACCAGAATTACAGCCAAAAGTGAACGCTGTCTACCCATATCATTAGCCGCTATACCAAAGGTTATGATAGCTGCATTTCTGGCCCCTCGACGCGATCGTAACCTGGAAGTCAATATTGTCTAAATTGTCTAAGATGACAGCATTCGCACAAGGCGAAACATCCATGCCCCACGTCCAAATGACTGATTCAACTCCGCCTCCCAAACCCTCTCACCCTACAGCCCCTCATGCTTGATAGCCATTCCCTCGCCCGCTACATGGAAGAATCTGGCAAAGAATATCAGCCTTGGCTGCTGCTCCAGCTGCGTCTGCGGAAGCTGCAAGAACGTCGCGCATCACTCTCAACGGAAGATTATGTTGCTGAATTAGAGGCGCTGCAGCACGACCTCATGGAACTGGGTGAATGGTGGGTCGGGCAGGAAGCAGAGGTGTTTGGTGATTCGGCTTAGTCGTAGGGCGATCGCCTCAGATGTGGGATGCTCCCCACGGCGATGCCATCAACTTCCGAATATCATCCCTCGAATCAGCGCTGTCTTCGCCTCAACGTCGCCTCAACATACAAGTCAATCAGGTCTCAACATACAAGTTAATTAGGAGGAAACCCTTAATATGATTAGGTTGGAGCCGAATAACCTCGTCCAAAAATAATCACTTTGAGTGCTTTAATAATCACTCAGAGCATCAAAAATGCGGAAACCTCACCCTTACAGTATTTCATCTGATGTAGGGATCAGGTCTCCTAACCCAATGCAGGATATGGGTTGTAAATAGTTTTGTCCGTCAATCAGGCTGTTTGGGGAAGAAGAACGATTAGGCAAATTTCAGTAATTCTTCCTGATTGACGGACAAAACTGCTGAAATTCGTGCCCCACATAGAGTTACTCCGTACACAAATCTTTGGATGAGTTGCAAATCGTGGTTTGATCCCCCTTAATTCCCATTAATAAAGAAGGACTTTGAGCCCTGTTAGCTCGGTTCCCTCCTTGTTTAAGTCTACTGTATATACACATCTCGTATGAGGCGCTAAAACTCTGCTCGATCCCCCTTTAATCCCCCTTAAAAAGGGGAACTTCAATCCAGTTCCCTCTTTTTTAAGGAGGGGTAGGGAGGATCGGCTCGACTTGTGTGTACACGGTAGACACATAGAGATAGGAGACCTGCCCACTACGCAATATGAAATTTTGTAAGGGTGTGGTTGCCGCGCCCAACTCAAGATCTTTTGTTGGTCAATCAGGGTATTTGCCTGCTTGCACTTAATGTCTCTTAACCTCGGCTTTGCCTTAAATTGATAACGTTTTAGATTAATACCACATTCCCTGAGCCGACTTGAGCATCTTGCCACTCCGTAAACGTATGACAAAGACTACTGAACGCCGAACATCTCGATCTGATTCGTCGCTCGATCTGAGCAACCCACACTACTATTTCAACCGGGAGCTGAGTTGGCTAGAATTTAATCGGCGCGTTCTCCATGAAGCCTTCGACGCCCGCACGCCACTGCTGGAACGGCTCAAATTTATGGCTATCTTTAGCGCCAATCTTGATGAATACTTCATGGTGCGAGTCGCCGGACTTAAACAGCAAGTCGAGGCTCAAGTTAGCAAACTCACACCCGATGGTCGGACTCCACAACAGCAACTTGATGACATTAGTAATGTTCTGCGGCCTATGGTGTCAGAGCAGCACCACCACTTTCAAGAGGTGCTGCGCCCCCTGCTTGCTGAAAATGGCATTTACTTAATTGACTATGTCGATCTCAATCCAGAGCAGCGCCGCTATTTGCAAAACTACTTCAAAGAGCAAATCTTTCCGGTGCTGACTCCGCTAGCAGTTGATCCGGGGCATCCATTTCCCTACATTTCTAACCTCAGCCTCAATCTTGCTGTGGTGATGCAAGATCCTGAAACTAAGATTGAGCGCTTTGCCCGCATCAAGGTGCCCAAGCCGCGCTTTGTGTCATTGCCCCAGCATCTGCATGCGGTGAATGATGTTCAGTCTGTCAACTGGGTCGGGGTTGCACTTGAGCAGGTGATTGCTCATAACCTCGAATTTCTTTTTCCTGGCATGAAAATTCAGGAATATTATCCCTTTCGGATTACGCGCAACGCCGACCTAGCAGTGGAAGAAGATGAAGCCGATGACTTGATGCTGGCGATCGAGAAAGAATTACGTAAGCGCCGGCTGGGTGGTTCGGTGGTGAGAATGGAAATTCAGCCCTCTACGCCTGAATTTGTGAAAGAAACCCTGATGCAGGAAATGAGGCTGCTCGATGCCGATGTCTATGAAATCGAGGGGTTACTCGGTCTCGATGGGCTAATGTCGTTTATGGATTTGCCTTTGCCATCACTTAAGGATCATCCCTGGATGCCCATTATACCCCCTAGGTTAGAGGGCGTCAGTGAACTTGAGAGCGAATCAGCCTTTGAAGATGCTGAAGATGGAGAAGATTTTTTCTCAATCATTCGTCGCAAAGATGTGATGGTGCATCACCCCTATCATTCATTTTCAGCCACCGTGCAGCGTTTCATTACGCATGCGGCGCATGATCCCCATGTGCTAGCTATCAAAATGACCCTCTATCGCACGTCGGGTGATTCGCCGATTATTAATGCGCTGATTGCAGCGGCAGAAAATGGCAAACAGGTTGCTGTATTAGTTGAACTCAAGGCTCGATTTGACGAAGAAAATAATATTGTCTGGGCTCGTAAGCTAGAGCGATCGGGGGTGCATGTCGTCTATGGCCTGATGGGGTTGAAGACTCACACAAAGGTGGTCTTGGTGGTGCGGAAAGAAGATGAGCGCCTACGCCGCTATGTGCATATTGGCACAGGCAACTATAACCCCAAGACGGCACGCATCTACACCGATTTGGGGTTGCTCAGTTGTCGGGGAGATTTGGGAGCTGATCTGACGGATTTGTTTAACTACCTCACCGGCTATTCGCGGCAGCGATCATATCGCAAATTGCTGATTGCACCCGTGAGTCTGCGCGATCGCATGGTTGAACTCATCCGCCGTGAAATTGAGCATGCAAAAAATGGCGACCATGCTCGCATTGTGGCTAAAATGAATGCCCTAGTTGACCCCATGATTATTGAGACGCTCTATGAAGCTTCGCAAGCAGGAGTCAAAATTGATTTGATTGTGCGAGGAATTTGCTGCCTCCGTCCCGGTGTTGAAGGAGTGAGCGAAAATATTCGCGTGATTAGCATTATTGGGCGCTTTTTAGAACATTCTCGGATTTTCTATTTCCATAACAGCGGAGCAGAGGAAATCTTCATTGGCAGTGCCGATTGGATGCCGCGCAACCTTGACCGCCGTATTGAAGCCGTTGCTCCTATTGAAGATCCTGACATTATCAAAGACTTGCAAGAAATCTTGGGAATCATGCTAGCTGACAATCGGCAAGCATGGGAGCTGCAATCTGATGGTAGCTATATTCAGCATCGGCCCGATGATAATAACTCTGAACAGAGTGCCCATGAAATATTGATGGCTATGGCTCAGAAATCAGTTCGCAAGGGTTAGATGCTGTTAATCTTGAATCGTCACTGTAGAGGGTGAGGGGAAGGGGCGATCGCCTGCAACCGCCGCCTAAACTCTGCTACTAACTCGTCCTTTGTCCTTGGTGGTTGCCCCACATTAACATAGTGCTCTGCTAGTTTCTCTAGTTGGCCATTTAGAACCAATGTCCCCACCTGTCCAGACCCGATGTTTGTAAATATAAAGCCGTCATTCTCGGCATACTTGGGAATTTGACTCTGAAAATAATTTGGGAGACGATGCCATGGCACAGCAGGGTTTTCGTGATGCTCAACGTGATAGCCATCATTGAAGTTGAGCGCGTTTGTTGGAGTATTAATACAGGCAAAGGTTGACTTATAACTATTCGTCGGATCATCCGGATCAACAAAGATATGCTGTTTCCAGTTTCCTTCCATCAGCGCAAACGATAGGATGATCGTTGGTAAAATAAATACAAACAAAGTGGCAATCGGGCGGACACCAAAGAGGCCATAGACGCTCGTAAAAAATATCACGGTACCCGCCACGGCTCGGAAGGCAACTTTATACCGTTTTCGCTGGAACAGATGGTAAGGCAATTCAACCCATATTGCGATCACATATCGCAGCATGTATTTTAGATGTTCGAGCTTAGAGTCGCGTTGGTAGGACATTGTCGAACTTACATCATGAGGAGAAACATTATTCTCGCAATGATGCATCGCAATATGATGGGCGTAGTATGTCCATAAGGGCATCCCAAAAAAATTACATAAAATACTCGTGTTGATATGCTTAAGAAACTGCCATTTTTTGTTGAAAATTGGGGTGTGCGTGGAATAATGAAGCGCTAATATGAACGACCGGGCATAAACAAATAGATTGAAAAGCACATAAAACAGTCCCAGGAAACATACAAATAGATTAGGTATGTTTCCTTCCAGCAGGTATAAGCTAATCGCTGCAGGAACAGTGGTCAAAAGGACATTTGCCATCACATAGACAATGACGATGTTTTTTTCTTCTTGCCCTTTTAAGATGTTGATGATTAGCCACTTGCTTAGATTATTGGGCAGTTTGAAGAAGTATTCATGGCGAGGCTGCTCTAAATCTAGCTGGTTTAACTCTGCATTAATCCTCAATGTTGTATCCACTCGGTTTTTACCTTGACTAATCAGATTGAAGAATGATAAGGACTTAACTCACCTGGCTGTCTGACAAAACTCGTGAGAGGCTGACTCTCCCGTACCTTAGGCTTCGGCTGCGCTCTGCCTAAGGTGTCTACAACGACGTGGATTGAGCGCAGCCGAAATCCACACTCCGAAGATCTGTCAGGCAATCAGCTTAACTCACTGCAAAGTGTCACAGTGATTAATTGCGTCAAAAGCGGTTAGCAAATAGTGACACAACCAGACCCAAACATCAAGATATTTATCACACATAGAGTATTTGCATCATCTATGTTTGCAAGTGCAGGATGGCGATGTGGCCAGTCCAGGATGGGTGAAGGTGGGCTCATGGCTTGCGACAATTCGCCCCTGCAATCCCGCAATGAGATTGCAGGGGGTTAGGCTCGATTTCGCTACTCGCTCTAACGACTGGGAGACGCTCAGTTGTGCCTGGGTGAATCGTTCAACCCTTTGAAGTAGCGTGTGAGAATGCACATGATTTCATTGGGATTGACGGTGGGAATGGGTTTTGACCATTCGTAGGGCTGGGCGTAATTGAGCTGATACATCTGCATGATGTATTGGTTCACCACCTTAAGCGAACCGACTGCAATAACACGCAAGGGTTCGCGATCGCCATTGGGGCACGACAAAGAGTCAAACCGCTCTGGCGGTTCGTTTGCATTCACCATCCTGAAACACTCCTGTTGAATCGTTGAAGGAGCGCTCAAACAAAAAGCCACCCCGCTACAAGACATTGCAAATTAGGGTGACTACAGGAGTGTGGTAAAACAATCCATAGCCTCCGATTCTGCTCATTCAGGGTCGGGGGTCAGTCTCCTGGCGCGTGTGTCAGCACCGCTAGGGGACGCTGCTCATGTTTGAGCACTTGATCGCAGAGAATAGAGCAAGTTGTAAACAGAAACAACAGTAATATGGCGTGTCTTTATCACTGCTGGCATTAAGGCGAGTTGGAGGGGGCGATCGCACTAGCTACTTGCAACTCAGCTAAATGCCACTCATGATTGGGGTAAGGGGCGATCGCCCTCGCCTAAACCAATCAGCAGTGTCAAGCTCCAGAGGTTAGTCACCATGATTACTCACGCCGAGAAAAAAAACTTCACCATTGACGAGTATCTCGAACTTGAGCTAGCCGCAGAAACTCGAAGCGAATACCGCAATGGAGAAATCGTTCTCATGACTGGTGGTACACCTGAGCACAACCGAATTAGTGGAAATCTCTACATTGCGCTGAGCCTTGCACTGAGGCGTAAACCGTATGAAACGTTTCAT
>CAZCXK010000017.1:0-8580 GCA_964502605.1 uncultured bacterium | reverse complement strand
TATGAAACGTTTCATGTTGACCAACGGCTCTGGATTCCATCGGCCAGTCTTTACACCTACCCTGATGTGATGGTGGTGCCCAAACCGTTAAACTTCCAAACTGGCCGAAAAGACACAATTGTCAACCCTTGTATGATTGCTGAGGTGTTGTCCAAATCAACTCAAAACTATGACCGGGGCGAAAAATTTGTTGCATATCGCACCATTCCTGGATTTCAGGAATATCTCCTCATCGACCAATATCGCATCCACGTCGAGCATCATGTGAAAACGGCTGCCCATCAATGGCTGTTTTCAGAATACGAAGACCCGACGGTGACGCTGTCGTTCAGCACGGTTGAGGTTCAGGTACAAATTGCAGACCTCTACGAAACAATCGACTTCTCTGAGAGTTGACATGGAATCATCTGGCTGGGATGGATCAGCCGCCAAGTCGAGAACCAATATGGGGGCATGAGGGCGATCGCTTCTTCTCTTATTTATTGCGCTCGCCTGCCGCCCTAATACTTAGTTTTGGGTCAATCTGATTTCAGCAGCATCACTGGTTTCACCATCTGCACGGGCGATCGCCCGGATGGTATATTCCGTTCCTGAGGTCGCAATCCGAGGAACAGTCACTCGCAGTTCAAAATCCCCTTCAGCGTCTGCAGTGAGCGTGCGTTCGGCAATGGTGCCGCCAAAGTTGACCAGCCCTAGCACTGATGCAGTTGCCGTGACATTGAGATCAACCGACGCATTGGGTCGGGTCTTCCCGGTGATGATAAAACTGCTACCGCTCACCGTTTCACCATCATCATGACTGGTAAAACTGGGCTGCAGTGGGGTCACTACCGTCGCATCTGGAGCCGCATCGGGATCAGTGGATGCTGGAGTTTCGGTATCGTCTTCAACAGTCTGAGGAGGAGCCACCACGCCGACCACAGAGGGATTAAACGCAATCGGCTGTGATGCGACCGCATAGGTCACTTGATCCGCATCGCTGAGACGGCCAATGACAACTCCTTCATTGACGCGATCGCCCTCAGCAACCGTCAATGTGGCGACATATACCCCGCGCGACGTTTCTTGAGCATTAAGTTCGCGCACGGTTTCGCCATCTTCAACCAATAGCACAGAGGCATCAACCCCAGGAGTTCCGGCGATCGTTACTAACAGCGTGGCATCCGGGCCTAGTGGTGCTCCAGTAGCATTGTGCGTCACAGACGAAATTTGCAGAGCCGTCCTGGGTTGCTGCACTGTAAAACTCCACCGAGCTACGCGGCGAATGCCCTGAGAATCTTCAAATTCGACCCGAACGGCAACTGACCCTGAGGGTAAGGCTTGCGTCGGTCGATAGCTAAAGAAGTTGCGGGTAATCGTGCTTTGATTGGTGACTTCATCACCATTGACATAAATCTCAACAGATTCAAGGTCAATTGTCGTAGAGCCAGAAGTCTCAAACTGCCCTGAAATCGACACATCCGGCACGACATTATCAGCGTTGATCTCAGGATTGACGTTGATCACCCGTTGAGCCAATACCACCACGGGCACCGATAGCAGGGATATCCAGCAGCCTGCTGTAGCTAATAGGGTTAGAAAAAAAGGCTTCATATTTGTTTTGTCAATAAAGGTCAGTGGAACGCTCTCCAGACATTTTAAGATCGGCTGGGTCTGGAAAGGTTCCGACTCAGATCAGGCATGGGTGCCTGAAGCCATTTGCTCAGTTCGCTCTAGCCTTTATGAATAGTTTGTTAAGCTAAATGAAGTAAACGGTTTTCAATACGCAGTATGGATGTGACATATTTTGGTGCCAACAGTTGGCTACTGCACTGGGGGGATCTGCGGGTGCTGATTGATCCCTGGCTGGTCGGGCCGCTAGTTTTCGGTAACTTAGACTGGTTGTTTAAGGGCGATCGCCCTCAACCCATCGATCCACTGCCCGCAAACGTCGATTTAATTTTGCTATCTCAAGGGCTGGACGACCACGCTCATCGTCCGACGTTAAAAATGCTCGATCGATCGATCCCGGTTGTGGCGTCTCCAAATGCGGCTAAAGTCGTTCAAGAATTGGGCTATCAGCACATTACGGCCTTAGCCCACGGAGATACTCACATCGTTCAAGACCAGTTAAAAATTCGGGCATTTAAGGGGGCTCCGGTTGGCTTGCAGCCTGAGAATGGGTATTTAATCAACCATCTCAGCCTGAGACAATCCTTGTATTATGAGCCGCACGGGTTTCCTCCCGATCAGCTGGATAGCTACGCGCCTGTAGATGTCGTCATTAGCCCAGTCGTTAACCTGGAGTTACCCGTCGTTGGAGCGATCTTGAAGGGGCATGTTACAGCTCCTCAGCTGGTGCAGCGTCTCCAACCTCAAGCGTTTTTGCCCACTGCCGATGGCGGCGATATCAGCTATAGCGGCATATTGCTCTCTGTATTACACACTGTCGGCGGAGTCGATGCGCTCCGAGCTGTCCTCGCCAAAGAAAATCTAGCAACCCGTGTAATTGAGCCCCAGTCGAGAGTCACAACCTGCCTCAACCTCACACCTCGAACCACCTCAGCCCAATATTAGGCCTGAAAGCTGATGCCGCCAATCGCCAATTGGCCGCCAAAGCTGCTGAACTTGATGCGGTAAATGTTATGCGCCGATACGACTAATTCGGCATTAGGTTCGGCATTGGATTCGGTATGGGGGCGATCGCCCGATATATCGGTTGCGAGGTTTGCACCCAATGTTTCGGCTTGAGCCACCAACTGGTTAGCCTCGTCAAACCCCATGAGAATTGTGCTACGAGAGCCAGTGACAAACCCACTAACTAACCGAACAGGGCGAGCAAATGTAGCTTCTAGCCATCCGCTCTTGGGCGCACCTGTCAATACGGTATGTCCTGATTGGGGTGGAAATGCTGGATTAGACGGATGCAGGGCGATCGCATTGGCAAACCTGATCCCCAGATCTTCATATTGCGTATCCACGACTTCAAAACACTCTAGTTCGTCTAGGTCGAGACGAACGCGATTAGACGCATGAGTAGCAAGTTCTACTCCTGACGCATTGCGTCTTTGAAATGATGACACATCAATTGCTGGCACTTGATGGTCAGCCCATTGTTGGGGTGAATGTTGCGATACCGGCTCTTGCTCAAATGAAGCATTGAGTGGCTCTGCCATGAGATGCTCCTCAATAGTCTACCTTTACACACTGATGTCCCTTACAGCCCAAGCTTTGGTAGATCCGCAAAAACAGTTAGCATAGAGCCTAATGGATTAGTCAATTGTGCAAACAGCGATCGCCTGCAAGCCATTGACTAAACCTGGCTAAACCCTTTGGTAGATTCACTTAAACCAGTCAAAATTCCAGAGGTTAGGGAATATAGACTGCTCCGTCGCAGATCAGAATCTGAATTTGTGTATGTTTCAATCTGACCCGTATCGAGCTTTACGCCACCCTGAATACACCGACAATACACACGGCTCACTTAAATGCCTTACATGCGTATTACAGTCCCCTTCATTGAATTATCCTCAATTCGGTAGCATCTGGTCACTTGGAGAATGTTCCTCAAAATAGAGAAACTTTCCCCTTAAAACTGGCGTCTATCAGCTGCTTTGCGGATTTTTCACTCTCACACCCCAAACCGATCTTCTTGAAATCTTTAACTTGGGCAGCTATACCTTCATGAATCCTTTTTGGGATTTCTACAAATTATGTTACATCTTCCTGGTTTTTGCTAGTAGTTGAGTTCGACAGGTTTTGGGAACAGGGTCTAATCAAACAGCAGAAGTAGTTTCCTCAGCCAGAAGCAGGGCAGGAGGTAGACGGATCGTTCGAGTTTAGTGTTCCGCTATCGGGTTGGCGGCAGCTGACGCAAAACATCTGCGTTCGGTCGATGGTTAGGTCGATATAATCATTGGGGATGCGTGGGCGTCCTGATGCCTTGCAGTTATGAGCCTCACGAATGAATCAGTATTTTGCAACGGTGGCGCGGGGGTTAGAATCGCTGGCGGCGGCAGAGCTAGAGCAATTGGGTGCCCATTTTATAGAGCCAGGGTTTTGTGGGGTGGCATTTGCGGGCGATCGCCCTTTGCTTTATCGGGTCAACCTGTGGGCCAGACTGCCATTTCGCGTCTTAATGAAACTGCATGAGTTTTCCTGCCAGGATACAGAAGATCTTTATCGAGGGGTGCAGACCATCGACTGGGCCAAGTATCTTACACCCGACATGACGCTAGCCGTCAATGCGACCGGCAAAAGTGAGCAGCTTAACCATACTCATTTCACAGCGCTTCAGGTGAAACGGGCGATCGTCGATCAGCAGCAAGACCGGCTGGGCGATCGCTCCAATGTCGAGCTGCAATCCCCAGATGTACAGATCAGTGTGCATATCGATCGCGGCATCTGTGCTGTCAGCCTTGATAGTTCGGGTCAGAGCCTGCACCGTCGAGGCTATCGTTCGGCAGTGGGTGCTGCACCGCTAAAAGAATCGTTGGCAGCGGCGCTAATTCAACTATCGGGTTGGCAGCCCGAGCAAATGTTCTACGATCCGCTGTGTGGCTCTGGGACGCTGCCATTGGAGGCGAGTTTAAAAGCGCTGAACATTGCTCCGGGGCTCTTTCGCAATCGGTTTGGGTTTGAGACCTGGCTGGATGCAGATCTCTCCCTGCTCGAAACGCTGATTCAAACGGCAGAAGCGAGCCAGCAAGAGAGCCTGCCTGCCCCAATTTGGGGCAGCGATCGCGATGCAGCTGTGATTGAGCAGGCGATCGCCAATGCAACGGCCTGTGGCGTCCTCGACCATGTTTATTTTGCAGCCATCGACTTAGAAGACGTAGCCGCCCCCGCAGACAGTGGCGTGTTATTTTGCAACCCACCCTATGGCGAACGGTTAGGCCGGGGCAGCGATCTGGGCGCGTTCTACAAGCAGTTAGGCGATGTGCTCAAGCAACGCTTCAAAGGCTGGACGGCGTTTGTGCTGAGTGGCAATAAGGAGTTATCGCAGTCAATCGGGCTGAAATCATCTCAACGGTTTGCGGTTTATAATGGTACACTGCCCTGCCAGCTGATGAAGTACGAGCTGTATTGAGTCGTAGGAGCATAACTAGAATGACAGATTTACAGAGTGATCTGATGTGAAGGAAGTTGATGCATATATCACCAAGATCAATATCTTTCATGTCGAAGCCGATAATGCCTGCCGATAATGTCTAAGTATGTTGCGATTAACTGAAATCAAGCTACCGCTTGACCATCCCGACGATGCAATCAAGGCTGCCATCCTCAAAAAGCTGCAAATTGCGCCAGAAGCATTACTTCGCCACACCATCTTTAAGCGTAGCCACGATGCTCGCAAGCAAGGGGCGATCGCCCTCGTCTACATTGTGGATGTCGAGACGACTGAAGACCAGCGCCTGTTGAAACGTCTGAAAAAAGATCCCCATGTGATGCCCACGCCCGATATGAGCTATCGTCTGGTGGCGCAGGCTCCCAGAAGTCTGGCCAGTCGGCCAATTATTATTGGCACAGGGCCATGCGGCCTGTTTGCAGGACTGTTGCTAGCACAAATGGGGTTTCGCCCTCTGATAGTAGAACGGGGGAAAGCAGTGCGCGATCGCACCGCAGACACCTTTGCCTTCTGGAAAAAGAAAACCACATTGAACCCCGAATCCAACGCGCAATTTGGCGAAGGGGGTGCAGGCACTTTCTCTGATGGCAAGCTGTATAGCCAGGTCAGAGACTCTAACCACTATGGGCGCAAGGTATTGAACGAACTGGTTAATTCTGGAGCCTCACCCGAAATTCTCTATGTCAATAAACCCCATATCGGCACATTCAAACTAGTTGGCATCGTCCAGAACCTGCGTGCCCGCATTGAAGCTCTCGGCGGCGAAATTCGCTTTCAAAGTCGCGTGACAGATATTCACATTGAGCAGGGGCAGGTGCAGGGGATAACTCTGGCCAACGGCGAAACTATTGCCAGTCAGCATGTGGTGTTGGCCGTTGGTCATAGTGCCCGCGACACGTTTCAAATGTTATTTGATCGTGGCGTTTACATTGAGCCCAAGCCGTTTTCCATTGGCTTTCGCATTGAGCATCCGCAACGGCTGATCGATCGCTGTCGGTTTGGCGATCATGCGGGGCACAAACTGTTGGGTGCTGCTGATTATAAGCTTGTCCATCACTGCGAAAATGGCCGCTCTGTCTACAGTTTTTGCATGTGCCCCGGCGGGTTAGTTGTTGCCGCCGCATCAGAGCCGGGGCGGGTCGTCACCAACGGCATGAGTCAATATTCTCGCAACGAGCGCAATGCCAACAGCGCCATTGTCGTGGGCATCACCCCTGATGACTATCCTGGCCATCCTCTAGCAGGAATCGCCCTACAACGCCGCATGGAAGAACGCGCCTTTGAGCTGGGTGGCGGCACCTACGATGCACCGGGGCAACTAGTAGGAGATTTTCTGGGCGATCGCTCCTCTCACGCCTTTGGCACTGTGCATCCTTCATATGCGCCAGGAGTGCGTTTAGGCGACTTGAGTACGAGCTTGCCCGACTATGCGATCGCCGCGATTCGAGAGGCATTACCCGCCTTCGACAAACAGATTAGTGGGTTTGCCATGCCCGATGCCGTGTTGACTGGGGTAGAAACACGCACCTCATCGCCCATCCGGATCAAGCGCAACGACAAATATCAAAGCCTGAATACAAGCGGGCTTTACCCTGCTGGCGAAGGTGCAGGGTATGCAGGCGGCATCCTTTCTGCAGGCATTGACGGCATCAAGGTTGCAGAAGCCGTTGCCTTAAATATGGTGCGATTGGCTGGGTAGAGACCATCGATTGAGTTCAGCAGCGGCGAGTAACGTTGGCATCCTCACCAACCAGCTTTATTCTGCCACTACAAGAGTTTTATGCCTCTCAGTCCTGAGTAGGGGAACAACTACAGGTTATCTCGTAAGGTGAAAAAGCTACATTCCCAGATCTCTCAATCTTTCGTATCGATTGAAAATCTCATTGGTAATCTTTATAGCCGTTTGATTATGGCTTGCTAAACATAACGCATACAGCACTGAATTTGTCGAGTTACGCATGAGTACAGGATTGCTAACGTGCGGAAAGAGCGATCGTAGTTGTTCTGTATACAAACTTGCCAGCCATTCAGCCTGAATTGTGTCCCGACTCGATGATGGTTCCGTTGGATTTCCAAATAGGTCTAACTGAATCCCCGGCGGTTCCCGATAGATCGCGTTAATCCAGTTTGTACTACCCATAACCTTACTCAACTGCTCTATCACTTCTGGTTCTGGGTTCTGATCTCTGGGGAGAAGACGAGTAACACCCATGACTGAGAAGTTGACGAAAATATCACACGTTCTAGTGTTTGCGAGTTCTCGCACTGTTTCCCAATCCACTTGTAAGCCATAGGGATCTAGGAAAACGAATGCTCGTTGCTTCGATGAGTAAGGAATTTGCGGAACTATCTCATTACACAAAACCTCATTGCAATTACCTTGACGCACATCAATTACACAATTTGGAAACTCTGTGCGCAGTCCTTGTACACGCTCTACTCGTCGAGGAGAAACGTCAACAAACCAGTAGCCGTCAAATAGAGGTTCTGTTTGGAGGGCACGTAAAGGAGAACCATCAATGTAGCGTTGCTCATCCTCTTTTGCTCTAGGTCTAACGGAACCTGCAAAAGCATCAATGTAATAGTATGCTCTAAGCCAACTTTTCTTCTGTTCATTCATGATTACAGAATAGGCTTTGAGATACTTTGCCAGTAAATCTAACTTTTCCTCAGACCACCGTCCAATAATATCCTCACCTTCGTTACCAAGCCGATTCATGGTTAGACTCTCTTTATTTGGCAGAGATTAAATACCTCTGTTCTAACCCATCAGGCTTTGAATGCCTAGAAATCTTTTGTTTTTGCCACTTATTGATATGCTCATACCAAACGGATGGCATTTCATCCCAAATGTGATCGTCAATTATTCTGCCACCTGCTTTTGAGTGATGTCCACCCCACTGTTTGAAGAAGAAGGCAACCTCAGATTCTTGTGTTTGACGCAAAATATCTCTAACCCATTCTGGATTCATAGGGCGATGCTGAAATCCAGACTCACCACCAACAATTACCCAATCAATCCCTTCTAAGTCTAGGCTCAGTGAGCCTAAAAGAGGTTCACACGAAAGAAAGCGAACTTTTGCTGGTACTTGCCTCAAAGCATCAATTCTATGCGTATATTGCTGACTCTCTACAGATACGCCGACCCAGATATTTTCAGACCACTCAAGCCTAGAAGCTAATTCTGCCAAATTCTGGTCGCGTTTAGTCAGAATTTGGTATATGTGCCAGGGAGTCTCTCGCATCACTGCGAAAATCTCCTGCAAATATGCAAAAGGCACATCTTTATGAAAAAGATCACTCATGGAGTTCACGAAGATTCGACTAGGCGTTCGCCATTTCTTTGGCTGCTCTAATCGTTCCGGGTGAAGTGTCAGATTAAAACCTTGAGGAAAACTTTTAGGGAATCTTTCTGTTAGTGCTTCAGCATAGCAATAACGGCAACCTGGACTCACCTTGTTACAACCAGTGGT
>CAZCXK010000016.1:24580-64639 GCA_964502605.1 uncultured bacterium | reverse complement strand
CGTTTGGTCAACTGCATCCTCAGCTTCGGCAAGAGCAAGGCTTCCCGGATGAGGTTTACGCGTTTGAGCTAGATCTCGATGTGATTTTGGATCAGATGGATCAAGATGATCAGGTTGCTCCACTGTTTAAGCTATTCTCGACCTATCCGTCGTCGGATCGAGATATTGCATTCTATGTATCAGCTCAGGTTTCAGTGGCCGAAATTGAGCGCACAATTCAGCAGGCTGGTAAATCGCTGCTTGAATCAGTGCAATTGTTTGACGAATATCGGGGCGATCGCGTCCCTGAGGGCAAGCGCAGTCTGGCATTTCGGTTGATCTATCGGGCTGGCGATCGCACCCTAACCGATGAGGATGTTGAGCCTGTGCATGCCAATGTCAGAGATGCCTTGGTGGAAAAATTTGGCGTTGAGCTGCGGAGCTAAGGGGTCTATCACTTGTCAATGAGACTTGTTAATGAGTGGCCTCTGGGCGATCGCTCTCAAGTATACGTCCTCCAAAACACACCCTCAACTACACCTGCAAACCTTAAAACCTAAACCGCCATGCCGAACTATGTAATGTGGGGCAGCTATTGTGACAACGTTCTCGAGAAGCGGGCTCCCTATCGACAGGCTCATCTAGACAGGTTGACGCAACAGAAAGAAGCGGGGGTGCTGATTACTATGGGCCCGACAAAAGATGTGACGAAGGTCTTTGCGATTTATGATGCAGACGATGAAGCCACTGTGCGGCAACTTGTAGAGTCTGACCCTTATTGGGCAGGCGGCATCTGGACGGACTATGAGATCCACGAGTGGGTGCAAATATTTTGATGCTGAAGCTGCGAGTTGCAAAACTGGAGCACTACGTCTAGCTCATGGGTCTGCTGCGGATACTGCATCGGAGGTCGCCTTAAAACGACTAACGTCACTCCTAGTGTGGCTGCAACCTCTCGCTTGACTGTTTCTCCGCCCGCGTGGCCCGATGCTTTTGTCACCACCGTGGAGATTTGCCACTGTTGCCATAGAGCGGTCTCTAGCTCGACAGACACAGGCGGACGCATGGCTATCAACCGATCAGGCGTAAAGCCGCATCTGAGCGCGGTTGACAGTGCCACAGGAGATGGCAAAATGCGCGCGAAGAGAGTAGTTCTGGGGTGCCACGGCTGAAACTGCGGCAAGGAGCGATAGCCAATCGTCAGCAGCACTCGCTGACCGATCAAAATTTGGCGGGTCAAGACATCTTCCACAGTGTCAAATGTCTGAATGCGCCCATTGGAGAAGGGTTGAGGGCTCGCCGGAGGACGCTCATATCTCAGGTAAGGAATATGGTATTGTTGGGCTGCCGCGATCGCCCGTTGAGAAATTTCGACCGCATAGGGATGGGACGCATCTAAAATTGCGCCAATCTGTTCGGTCTGCAAAAAACTATCAAGCGTGGCAGCGTTTAACACTCCTACCCAAACCGTGATTTGACCCGACAATGGGTAAAGCTGTCGAGCAGTTTCAGTTGTGACAGTGACGGTGAAAGGCCACCCCAACTGGGCGATCGCCCCAGCAATCTCAGCACTTTCTTGAGTGCCACCAATGAGCCAAATTCGGTTACGCATGCCCTAAATGTAAACTCTTTACCTTATGAAAACTTCACCTTGTAGAGGTGAAAAAGTTCTCCGGGCATTTGTTTCACAATTTTTGCACCCGATGCTTTAATCATTGTTTGCCAATTGTTTAGCGATTCCAGATAAACATCAGCACCGAGATAGGTCTCTAAAATTGCCCAATTTTCAGCGATTTCAGCATCCGGATCAATGACATCAAAGACGAAAACTCCATCGGGCTTTAAAACTCGCTTCACTGCGCTCAGCACAAGCCGCCAATAGTCAATGGCATAATAACAACTCACACCCGTGGCGATCGCCAAATCAAACTGATTGGCCTCATACTCATCTAGCTGGTGAGCCGCCCCCAACTGCATACTCTTAAACAGCTTTGAATTGAGTTGCGGCCCCCTAGACACCAGCGTATCTCGGGCAACAATACTAATATCTTGTCCATAAAACAGCGCTTGCCAGTCTCTCCAGGGATAAATTAGGAAGCTGACTCCGCATCCCAAATCAAGACAGGTTTGATTCTTATGGGGCTGCGCGATCTCCCAAAATGGAGAGGCAACCCGAGAGGCCAGACTTCCCCCTGTCCAATCTCGAAAGATAGGCATGGCCTCGACTTCGGGCGGCAGTTCAAATGATTCTCCCCGATACTCTTTGCTAAAGCGCTGGGCAACAGCGGCAATCTGTGGCTGCCAGTCAAAGGAGCGATCGCCCAAAAAATTTGTCAGCCCCTCTGATTCAACCTCTCGACCGCGATCCCTTGACATAGACAAAACCTCATTCTGAACAGTAACAGGGTGAGCCTGACGTCATTCACCCCATCTGATTCTATTAATCTCACACGCTACATTAGCCTTTGAGCGCCCGATTAAAATTTTGCCGATAAGACTTATTGGTCAGCAATATAGGCCAGAGCAATGTCAGATAAAGTCGGCCCTGGCTGAAATTTGTGCGCCGAAACCCAGTCCAGAACTTCGCACCTCCCCCGACATATACCAGCAGCAGCACAATAAAGACTAGAGATTGCATTCCGATGACCTCCAAAGCAACATCAACGATGCCAATGGTTTTCTACATATTCAGGACGAGACGCTGCTTACAGCACAGAATTGACATAAAACATCATTGACATGAGTTCCAGTCACTCGCGATCGCCCACTTGTTACAAAACGTTATCATTCCCATGCGATGGGATATCAAGCGTCTTCTTAAGTGTAGGATAGCCGACTGAATTCTTGTGATGCTGTGAAGTATGCTCAACTCGCTGGATTAGATGCCTGAGAGCAGCATTCCAAGTAAATTCTAGACAAATTCTAGATGAGTCCTGAATAGATCGTCTTAGGTTCTTTTAAGTCCTTTGAATCAGAGACCTTTGAGTCAGAATCGTCTGATTAGAGTATTTGGTCAAGGTATTTGATGAGGGCAAGCGCTCAACATAGTGAACTGCGCGTCGTTAGACTGCAATCTAGTGCTATCAGCCGATCAGCATGGCGATCGCGCGATCTAAAGGGCATCTTCCCCAAGGCAATTTTAGAGACGACAACAAAGGAGTATGGTAAGGGCATAAGGCAGACACAATATCTAGGTAAGCTAGAGCGTAGGGTAAAAGTTTTCCATCATTGATTGGGTTGGTAGCTGATTTGGACTCAGCATCATTCAGCTTCTAGCCCTCACGTCTTTAAGCCCTTTTCCCATAGAAAATTCAGGGAAAACTTTATGAAACGATTGAGAGACAAGCAGATGTCAAAATCGCCGCTGGGCGTAGTAGACATCGCTAACAGCAAGGAGGATGTATGAGAGCAGTGTTGATGGCTGGAGGTTCAGGGACGAGGCTCAGACCCCTTACCTGTGACCTGCCCAAACCGATGGTGCCGATTCTGAATCGCCCCATTTCTGAACACATCATTAACTTGCTAAGGCGACATCAGATTACAGAAATTATTGCGACGCTCTATTATTTGCCCGATGTCATGCGAGATTATTTCCAAGATGGAAGTGACTTCGGTGTACAAATCACCTATGCCGTTGAAGAAGATCAGCCACTAGGGACGGCAGGCTGTGTTAAGAACGTTGCTGAACTATTAGATGAAACGTTTCTGGTCATCAGTGGTGACAGCATCACCGATTTTGACTTGAGTGCAGCAGTGCAATTTCATAAAGAAAAAGGATCAAAGGCGACGCTTGTGTTGGCTCAGGTGCCTAACCCAGTTGAGTTTGGCGTCGTTATTATCGATAAGGAGCAGCGGATCCAGCGCTTTCTAGAAAAGCCGTCCAGCAGTGAAATTTTCTCCGATACAGTTAACACAGGCACCTATATCCTCGATCCGGAGGTGCTGAACTACTTGCCTGACAATCAAGAATCTGACTTCTCGAAAGATCTGTTTCCGCTCTTACTCGAAAAGGGAGAGCCCATGTATGGCTATGTGGCTGACAGCTATTGGTGTGATGTCGGACACCTCAATGCCTATCGAGAAGCTCAGTATGATGCGCTTTATCGCAAGGTGAGGCTGGATGTTGACTATGAGGAGCGATCGCCCGGACTTTGGATTGGTAAGAGCACTTATATTGATCCGTCAGCTCGTATTCAAGCTCCAGCGTTGATTGGCAGCAACTGTCGAATTGGAGCCCGAGTTCAAATTGAGCCGGGCACTGTCATTGGGGATAACGTCACGATTGGCTCAGATGCCGACCTGAAGCGGCCAATTATTTGGAATGGGGCGCTCATTGGTGAAGAAGCACATCTAAGAGCCTGTGTGGCAGGTCGAGGAACGCGGATTGATCGGCGGGCTCACGTTCTTGAAGGTGCGGTGATCGGCTCTCTTTCGACCGTCGGCGAGGAGGCCTCAATCAGCCCTGAAGTCAGAGTTTGGCCCAGCAAAAAAATTGAACCGGGTGCAATCTTAAATATGAACTTGATCTGGGGGCATGTTGCTCATCGCAATTTGTTTGGTCAACGAGGGGTGTCTGGTCTAGCCAATATCGATATCACCCCCGAGTTTGCTGTTCGGCTGGGGGCGGCATTTGGGTCAACCTTGAAGTCGGGCTCACAGGTGACGGTCTCCCGCGATCAGCGCAGCATCTCGCGTATGGTGTCGCGATCGCTGATTGGCGGGTTAATGTCGGTTGGCATTCATGTGCAAAACCTGGAAGCGACAGCCATCCCGGTTGCGCGTGCTGTCGTGCCCACCCTGCAAGTCGCGGGTGGCGTTCATGTTCGCATCCATCCTGATCGATCTGACCATATTTTGATCGAGTTTTTTGACAATAAGGGCATTGCACTTTCAAAAGCCAGAGAGAAGAAAGTTGAAGGAGCCTACTTCAAGGAAGATTTTCGTCGAGCGCAAATTCAAGAAATTGGCAATATGGTGTATCCCAGTCAGGTGATTGACATTTACACCACCAGTTTTGAACGCCATCTCAACGTTGAGGCCGTCCGCAATAGCAATTCTAAAGTGGTGATTGACTATGTCTATGCGGTTTCAGGCGCAGTGCTGCCACGATTGCTGAATAAGTTTGGCTGTGATGCAGTGGTTCTTAATGCCAGCCTTAGCCAAATGATGCCATCTGCAACTGAGCGGGAAATTTTGCTTGATCAGCTTGGGCATGTGGTGGAGGCGCTCAGTGCGAATTTGGGGGTGCAAGTTTCGGCTAACGGAGAGCAGCTGATCTTAGTAGACGAATCGGGAAGTACGATTCGGGGAGAACTATTGACTGCACTCATGGCCCACATGATTTTGACAGCTCAGCCTCGTAGTGCAGTTGTGGTTCCAGTTAATGCATCGAGTGCGGTTGAGCAAATTGCCCGACGCCATGATGCGGAGGTCATTCGGACAAAAGCTAACCCAACAGCGCTGATGGAGTCGTGCCATACCAACCCCAATGTCGTATTTGGCGGCAGTGGAGAAATGGGCTTCATCTTTCCGCAATTGCATCCTGGCTTCGATGCGATGTTTTGCATTGCTAAGCTAATCGAAATGCTGACCATTCAGGAGCGATCGCTGGGTCAAATTCGCTCTGAGTTGCCTCGCGTTTGTCATAAAAACGTGACGGTGCGCTGCCCCTGGCTCGTCAAAGGAGCGCTAATGCGTCACATGGTTGAAACTCATTCTAGTGATGTGCTGGATCTGACTGACGGCGTCAAAGTGCTGGATTATCGCAACCAAGATAATTGGGTGCTCGTACTGCCTGATGCTGGAGAACCTTTAGTGCATCTCTATGCCAATAGCAACGATCGCACCTGGGTTGATGAAACCTTACGG
The DNA here is from genome assembly GCA_964502605.1 of uncultured bacterium. Classification (GTDB taxonomy): domain Bacteria; phylum Cyanobacteriota; class Cyanobacteriia; order CAZCXK01; family CAZCXK01; genus CAZCXK01. The sequence goes on along the minus strand of CAZCXK010000016.1, from coordinate 58,792 downwards.
GATTATCGCACTCGTGTTCAAGCGTTTGTTGAACGCACGGAAGGGCTGGAGGAAAGTCGCTCAGATCTAGAAGTGCTGACCTCATAGATCGCTGGCGCACTGACACATCAGGCAATGCTTCTACCCAGTAGTCTTGCCGGGTGTCTGTTGCTTTAGCACACTAATGGTATGGGAACACAGGAGACTAGGATTATGAATAACTTCATTTTGATGGCCGAAGTCGTGCAAGATCCGCAGCTGCGATATACCTCGGAAAGTCAAGTTCCGATTGCAGAAATGCTCGTGCAATTTGATGGCCTGCGGGATGGAGATGCGGCTGAGAGCTTAAAGGTGGTTGGCTGGGGCAATCTGGCTCAAGAGATTCAAGAGCAATATCATTTGGGCGATCGCCTTATCATTGAAGGTCGATTGAATATGAATACGGTTGATCGCCCAGAAGGGTTTCGAGAAAAGCGGGCTGAGCTGACAGCCCAACGCATCTATCGAGTTGGCAGTGTCGAAGCAGGTACTCCATATTCTGCTCCGGCGGCTTCAGCTAGCACTGCAAATTACAGAGCCGAGAGACCTCCTGCCGCATCGGCGACTGCAGCGACTAGTGAGGCTCCGGCTATTGAGCCTGCAGATTATGACGACATCCCTTTCTAGAACTGGGCGTTGCTGACCTGATGCATGAATTGCGTAGGGGCGGTTTCTTCACAGAAGGTGCTGCACGTTTTGCAAGCGACAGGAACTGGGCAGCATTCCTAAGGTGACTTCCCCTATCATTGCGTTGAGGATGGTATTAAACCGCCCTAACGCACATGCAGTTGAAACAGTATTGCTCAGCTCTAGGCGCAGGAATTCTTCTCAGAGGATAGGCCCATCAGAACGAACTTGGCAGCATTGAAGTTAGGATGCCTAGTCGTCATCTACAAGGTGAAGATGGATTGAATATTGAAAGCAACAGCATGGCAGCTCTACACCTCTGTCGTCAATCATCTTTGCAGACGACCTCGACAACAAAGCGGCAGCAGAGAAATGCTGCATCTGGATTGCGTTGAGGCTGCCTTTACTTACGCTTAAATGGTATAGAGGAGCCATCATAAGCTGTTTTACAGAGCCAAATCTTGCCAACCCCAAGGCTTACAGCTTGAGTTTGATTAATCTTAGAGTCAGTTGTGTCATGCCAATTCCCGATCCAGGCTTAGCTAAAATTGCCGATCGATTGAGTCAAAAGCTTAATCGAGACGTGCTCGTACAACAAACTACGGATCAGCTCCGTAAGGTTTTACAGGCTGATCGAGTTGTCTTGTATTACTTTTACTGCAAGTGGAAAGGTCAGGTCACGTTCGAATCGCTTAGATCAGATGATTACTCAATCTACGGCTCAACAGGCGCTGATGAGTGTTTTAATGACGAATATGCCGCGATGTATTTTGAAGGGCGAGTGAGGGCGATCGCCGATATTGAGACGGAGCCAATTGCTGACTGTCATAGAGATTTTCTCAGGAGTATCAGCGTTCGAGCGAATCTTGCCGTTCCAGTGTTGGTTGAGCATCACCTATGGGGGTTGTTAATTGCTCACCATTGCCAGACGCCAAACGCATGGTCGATTACGGATGTCACTGCCATGCTAGAAGCAGCTGAACAGTTGGCGATCGCCCCGTCTATTCGTGGCGAAACAGGGCAATAGACTTCTAGAGTATTGGCATAGCATTGTAGAAATTGACCTTGGAAACCGCCACTAAAAAGAGGCTCTGGTTACAAAGCCTCAATCAATATCTATAGTCTAGATGTATTGTCTAGCAATATTAGGGATCAGCCGTGTTAACTCACTACGCAACCCATTTTTGAGCTACCACTTCAGCCAAATCAACCACGCGCTGACTATATCCCCACTCGTTGTCATACCAAGCGACGACCTTTACCATGTCACCTCCCAAAACGAGCGTGAGGCTCGAATCCACAATAGAAGAAGCATCATGCCCGCGATAATCAGACGACACCAGCTCAAGATCGCTATATGCTAAAAAGCCTTTCATAGGGCCTTCCGCAGCAGCCTTTAGCACGTCGTTAACCTGCTCTGCAATTGTGCTCCTTTCGACATGAGCCACAAAATCAACAACAGATACGTTGGGAGTCGGAACTCTCAATGCAATACCGCTAAGCTTGCCTTTAACTTCTGGTATCACCAAGGCGACTGCCTGAGCCGCACCTGTAGAAGTCGGAACAATATTAACGGCAGCGGCGCGAGCGCGACGCAAATCTCGGTGACTTGCATCTAGCAAACGCTGATCTCCGGTATAGCTGTGAGTTGTTGTCATCGTTCCTTTGATCAGGCCAAAGTTATCGTGAATCACTTTGACAACGGGAGCGAGACAATTGGTGGTGCAACTCGCGTTGCTGATCACATCATGCTTGCTGTGATCATATGCATCGTGATTGACACCCATCACAAACGTTCCATCTTCCCCTTTTGCAGGAGCCGTAATCAGAACCTTTTTTGCACCCGCTTCAATATGCTTAGATGCCCCTTCTTTAGTTCTGAACACGCCAGTCGCTTCAATGACTAAGTCAACGCCCCAATTTGCCCAAGGCAGGTTGGACGGATTGCGATCGGATGAACATTTAATAGTTTTTCCATTAACAATTAGAGAATTGTCATCAGCTCCAATGTCTGCTGACAATTTTCCCAGCATGGAATCATACTTTAATAAATGAGCATTCGTTCTTGGGTCGGAAGTGTCATTAACAGCAACTATCTCTAGCTGACTATTTTCACGAGTGAGCCAGCAGCGCATAAAGTTGCGACCGATGCGTCCAAAACCATTAATAGCTACTCTAATCACTGCGTCTTGCCCTCTGTTAATCCTCCAGTAATGGTCAGATCATATCACCTTAAGTTACGCCCCTCTCAAGCAGTGAGTAAATTTACTCATTCTGTCTTTAAAGCACTATGTGTAAATGACAAATTTAGCAAGGTTTTAGCAGGGTTTGTGACAAAACCAGCTATGATCCCGACTGATAGAGCCGACGCTCATTGATATAGTCTCTGACATGCTCAGGCACCCAATAGCGAACCGATGGGCGATCGCCCCAGAGTTGTCGAATTAGACTCGATGAGATCTCGACAGGCACCATGGGGATCAGCGTCCAATCAATGGTGATGCCCTGCTGTTTCAGAGATTGAGCCACACGATGACAGAGGCGCTCTATTTGGCCCGACTCAGTAGATTCGGGGCGATCGCCCAATTCTAAGCTGGGATCAAGGTTTTCCAGTCGATTCGACCTGTTCCGCTGGTCAGAATCTTGCTCCACCGATCGGGGCGCAATCAGCCACCTGCAAGATGTGGCAACCTCATGCAATCGATGCCAGCGCGGTAGCGCCAAGAATGCATCGGCTCCCATAATCCAATAGCGTCTGTCGTTAGGATATGAAGCGTTGAGCTGCAGCAGGGTCTCAGCCGCATATGATGGCCCTGTTCGTTCATGCTCAGTCTCAGATACCTGAAAGTGAGTATAGGGAGCGATCGCCCGCTTAACCATCGTCAATCGATGCTCAAAACTAAGCGGGCGCTGATGAGACTTATGAGGAGGAACATGAGTTGGAACCCAAATCACTCGATCGAGTCCAAACTTTTCACACGCAGCTTCGGCGACAATTAAATGCCCCCGATGAACTGGATTAAATGTTCCTCCCAAAATTCCAATTCGACGCACGGCAACCTGATAGCAAGTCAGCAATGAAATAATAAAAACGAGCGGGCATAATACAGATTTATGCTGTCACGTTACGTCGATAGATTCATGACGCCCAATGGCTCATTTTTCATCCGGCTACCCTGCATGACCCCATGTAAAATTTCTTTGGGACACAGTGGCGATTTAGTGCTGTTACGCTCCAACGAATCGGACTTGGAATGTCGGGATCAAACCGATTCTCGACAGCCAACGCATGTGTCGGCCAGTGAAGACCAAACGTCAGATCAAATCAAAATCTGCCCGACCCAGTTCAATGACCAAACCATATTGAGGTTGTACGGGCTTATAACAATTCCATCAAGATCGAGTTCTCTAAAAGTATCGCAGAAAGGGAATTCTTGCTATGATATCGCGTGTTACAGATGTGGTGTGGTGTGTGAGGAGCTAGAATGCCGAATTCCGTGGATTTTAGCGGGAGGCCATTTCATTTCATCGGCATCGGTGGAATTGGAATGTCTGCTCTCGCTTATATCCTGGCAAAGCGCAATTTGCCAGTGTCTGGCTCAGACATCTGTTTGAATCACATTACTCAGCGGCTGCAGCAGGAAGGCGCACATATTTTCTTGAGCCAAGAGGCTGCTAACCTTGAGTTTTTTCAGTCTAGTGCATATCGTTCTGTGGTAAGCCGGAAGCCTGCGCGACCAGCAACCTTAAGAACGATGGCACAGATTCCTGAACAGGTGTCGGTAATCCACTCGATCGATAGGCAGCAGGATATGTTGCCTCAAGTGGTGTGCTCGACTGCAATCAATCCTGCCAACTCCGAATATGCTGCTGCCCTGGAGTTGGGCTGCCCTATATTGCATCGCTCTGATGTTTTAGCAGCTCTCATCCAAGACTACGACAGTATTGCTGTAGCAGGAACTCACGGCAAAACAACGACTAGCAGCATGATTGGGCTTGTGCTCCTTGATTCGGGGCTCGATCCCACGATCGTGGTGGGTGGAGAAGTCAACATCTGGGAAGGAAATGCCCGCCTTGGGCAAGGGCCCTATCTCGTGGCTGAAGCAGACGAATCAGATGGTTCGCTGGTCAAATTTGCTGCTCAAGTTGGCATTATTACTAACATTGAGCTTGATCATCCCGATCACTACGCTAGTCTAGAAGAAGTTGTTGAGACATTCACTCTATTTGCTAATCGCTGTCAAACACTAATTGGGTGCATTGACTGCAGCGTAGTTCGCAAACGGTTTCAACCCGCAATTAGTTATAGTCTGGATCCTCAAACCGGCGCAGACTATACGGCAGAATCTATTACTTATCACGCCAACGGGACGACAGCAGAAATTTGGGAGCGTGGGTTCCGATTGGGTATTTTGTCGTTGAACGTGCTGGGTCATCATAATCTGAGTAATGCCCTAGCCGCCGTAGCTGTAGGTCGATATTTGGGGCTAGAGTTTAGTCAGATTGCTGCGGGTCTAGCTCTCTTTGAAGGTGCGCGCCGCCGATTTGAGCGCCGTGGAGAACACCACAACATCTTATTTGTTGATGACTACGCTCATCACCCGAGTGAAATCCGTGCAACGTTGTCAGCGGCTCGGCTGCGAGCCGGTGGATCTAGGCTCGGTTCGGGACGGGTTGTTGCAGTTTTTCAACCTCATCGCTATAGCAGAACTCAGACATTTCTTGAAGATTTTGCTCAAGCGTTTGGCAGTGCTGATTTAGTGGTGACCACTGATATTTATAGTGCAGGTGAACCAAGGAGTGGGCAGATCAGTGGACAGCAGGTTGCCGAAGCGATCGCCACTCATCATCCCAATGTGTTTTATCGGGCGACACTGCCAGCACTCTCTTCATTTTTGACTGAGAGTTTGAGGCCGGGTGATGTCGTTTTATTTTTAGGCGCGGGAAATCTTAACCAAATCATTCCAGAGCTAATGTGCTTCTACCAGAAGATTGAAAAAGGCGAAATCCAAGCTATTGTCTAATCAATACTTTAGCTAGGTATGACATCACCAAGCAGGGCGATAACCGCTGCCTTAGCCGCTTTTCTGGCTCTTGTTTAACCCCAGCTGTCCAACGTATAGTGTCGAATATCTCGCGAAGCCGTCAGCGAATTCGTCCTATTCAGTCGCCTATTTTTATAGTGTCATGCAAGGTCGTTTGCATAACGCCATTTCACGTTTCTAAGTTCTTGCTCCTCACGCGCTAAACCGTCTTGATCAAAGCATTCCTCTCAGTTCATCTGCATTCCCTGTTTTACGCTTATGGCGCTTTCAAATCAGTTTTCCAACGTGTGTCACGATGTTTCGAATGGATCTACAGCCATCCCAGACCTTCAGCTACCCCATTCTCGGAGTAGCTCCATATCAAGTTTTCAGCCTTTAGGCCGTCAACATAAGCCCATTCAACTGCCCAACAGTCAGTGCTTGATTCAGCCGCACGTCTCTCTAGCGAAATTCACTTCATTTCGGGTTGGGGGGCCTGCAGAGCTCTATGTTGCACCTCGAACTGTCAATGATTTAAAGGAAAGTCTCATGTGGGCGGGTCAGCATGATCTGCCAACAACTCTACTTGGAGCTGGGACTAATCTCTTGGTCAGCGATCGCGGCATTCCTGGCTTGGTCATTTGCACCCGATATCTTCGCCATACAGCATTTGATCCAGACAGTGGATATCTAACCGCTGCAGCTGGAGAACCCATTGCTCGTCTTGCATGGCAAGCTGCAGAACGAGGCTGGAGTGGTCTAGAGTGGGCGGCGGGTATCCCTGGCACTGTAGGAGGCGCTGTGGTCATGAATGCAGGTGCACATCGCTTATGTACAGCCGACATCTTGACCCAAATTCAGATCCTCTCTACAGAGGGAACTGAATTAACCCTCTTCCCGCCTGACTTAGGATATAGTTATCGCGCTTCACAACTCCAAAGCAAAAACCTGCTTGTGACTCAGGCAACCTTTCATCTCCAAATGGAGAACGATCCTCAAACAATAGTTGCTCAAACTGCTGCCCACCTTGAATATCGTCGTACGACACAGCCGTATCACTTGCCCAGCTGTGGGAGCGTTTTTAGGAATCCAGATCCTCATGCAGCTGGCTGGCTGATTGAGCAGACAGGGCTTAAGGGCCATCAGATTGGAGGGGCACAAGTTGCTCAGCGCCATGCTAATTTCATACTAAATGTTAATAATGCTTCTGCAAACGATATTTTTCAGCTAATTCAGCATATTCAACATCAGGTTGAACATCACTGGTCGCTATGGCTGCAGCCAGAAGTTAAACTGATCGGAGAATTTTAAGCCCTAGTCTGCAGAGCCCTTGCGCCATGCGTTACGGTCTGCAGATCGCGGAACACAAATCGTGAACATAGGACATTGGTCAGCAAGAATGCTAAGTTTAAGAAGTTAAGTTCATACTAACTAGACGCAAAGATAGCTATGTCAAAAGGTCAAGGATTTGGCTTCGGTCTCAGCAAAATGAAAGAACTGACTGAGGCATTCAAGAAGGCGCAGCAAGTCCAAGAGGGCGCTAAGCGTCTGCAAGAAGAGCTTGAGGAAATGAGTATCGAAGGTCAAGCGGGTGGGGGGCTAGTCAAAGTGGTTCTCAGTGGTAATCAAGAACCTCGCAGCGTTGAGATATCAGCTGATGTATTGGGTGAGGGTGCTGAGGTTGTTTCTGACCTCGTGACCGCCGCTATGAAAGATGCTTACAACAAGTCTACCCAAACCATGCGAGAGCGTATGGAAGAGCTCACCGGAGGGCTCAACCTGCCAGGTATGTAGTCGTCACTCTACGAAGAAAGTCAGGAAGGGACAAAATGTTGAGGATGGCAAGAAACGAGGCTAGATGCTACTTGCCATGCCCAAGATTGTGTTCTAGGTCGGAGCCTTTGGTCGTGAGGGCGTTATTGCTCTAATTTTCCACCTTCTGTCACTGCGGTCGGCTACGACAATCTCTGCAACTGTGTCATCATCAGTAACCGGGTGATTGGTAGCAAGCAAGTTTTTTGTAGACATCTTGCCATTGGGGCGGTTCACCGTCAGTTCGAACTAATTGACCAACAGAGCCTCATCCCGGTCTTTGAGCGGCACTCCGTTGAAAGCGATGACAGCACTTGGCGAAACGAACGTACTAGGGTGTCAAACAAGCCCCACATTCTCAACGTTTCTGGCTCTCTTGGGTCATTCAGATCGTATTACAATACCCACGTTTTCGGAGCTTAAACAGCTATTTCCTTAAATCAGAATGCTGACCAGTCGCTTGACTTTAAATAGTCAGTTAATCATCAAATAGTCAGCTAGTCATCAGCAAAGCCGACTCAATTAAAATTTTTAGTAGAATATTAACTTTGGCTAATCAACCCCCAACTCTCAGTTAAGGCAGATAGATTTTGCTGTAAATGGACTATGGCTAAAACATCTGGATTTCAACCTGCTCAGATGCTCTATCTCGACTGTAATAATAATCGTTTATTTACGGAACTGGTTCAAACGATCGAATCGCGAAATCTTTCTTGGGTTCGTCCACTTGCTTTAGAGATTCTGCAACCTCTAAATGGTTTAGATCCGTCCACTCAAGCCGGTTATCCTCCATGTGTCTTGGTTGATCTAAGGGGAGGCTCTGACTTACTCATGCCTACGCAACTCTTTCAGCTTGTAATTGACGTAGATCTGATTCCAATATTGGCAGAACTCAATACTCTAAAGCAAAATGCACAAGGCGATCGCCACGTTCACGATTATCTTCAGCGGTTTGTTCATCAAGTCTGTCAACGTTACCCTCATGTCTTCTAAACCTGAGGAGACCCTTGCGATCTGTCCACTCTCATCTCTATGTGCTACCAGTCAGGCACCCTGAAACTACCGAAATAGATTACATGACCAGAATTGAGAGCATCAACTATCAATTGATGGTAAGCCTGCTATGACTGCTATGGGCTAGGAACAAGTCGAATACGGCCTGCATCCATCTCGGACATAAGTAACTCAAGTGCCTCATAGTCAACATCAGAGATATACCCTAACCGGGTGAGCTCGTAGTTGATTTCATTCTCGATGTCTGGGGTTAATTGCTTGATGTGAAGCGCCTGTTCTACCAGTCGCCGAATCGCATAGGTTGTTTTCATCGCAAACACTGCCACTACATGATAAAGGCATGATTAGCTATTCAAATTCTCCGCTGAATAATTTGCCGGAGAAGTGATCAAGACGTGCTTGCTGAGTGATTTCAATCACATACACCAGAATTTTGAGATTCGGAAATTGCCCGATCACACCCACAAGAAATCTGACTTGACACTGTCAATCACTGGTATTGCTGAATTTTTCCACGGATTCTGGCTTTGTTCGCAATGATGCAATTCCAACATTGGCTGCATGAAATCTTTAAGAATGGGGCTAAGTATGAAATTCTGATAAAGAAATCACTTGCAACATCCTGAAGTCAGGCACTTGAGGCTTTGTTCCCTTGGTAGCTTGGAACTATTCAACACGATGTCACCTCAATACAATCCATGTTGATGAATGGCACAGCGATACCCATTGATAGAAAAAAAATTAACGTTGGGTAGGATGTCGATGATGTTTCGTATCTTTGCACACTCCCTCATTTCAAGATTTTCTGAAAACTTTAATGAGTAGGGTAAGCAAATTAAAGATTTAGCGAACTCAACTGAGCTCCTATTTAGTTCCCAACGTCATGTGGTTATCGTCTATGCATTCAAGACAGATCCATGATTGTCGTCGCTAGTTTAAGGGATCAAAAGATGATGCAAACTGTTCTTGCCCGTCCTGAAATGACTGTATTTCAGCCGTCTGGGCACATTAATGCCTCCAATGCTGAAACCCTGAAAGAGTCGTTAACGGCAGCAATTTCTACGCAGCAGTACTCCACTGTAACTGTAGACATGAGTCAAGTTGAGTCACTTGACAGTGCGGGGCTAATGGCTCTTGTTGCAGCAATGACGCTAGCTCAAAAGCTAGAGCAGAGGTTCTTGCTGTGTTGCGTATCTCCATCAATTCGGATTGTTTTCGAACTGACTCAGCTGGATCAGGTGTTCGAGTTTTTAGACGATCGTCCTGAGTCGGTGCTGGCAGCTGCGTGAGCTAGGTGTGTGTGATGAGATCCAAGATCGATAGCACCAAAGACGTGCTAAGCATCTAATTAGAAACCCTGCAATACGGGCATTGTTGCGGGGTTTCGACGTTTTCATGACGATGAAACATGATGTCAAGAAGCAGGTTCCGACATTGGAGTTGTTTCAGAGAGTAGAGCATCTCGCTATAGTAAAGCTGTACAGATCTTAGAAGCACTCTTTACTGTGACAGCTGCTGTTGATGCATTATTGAATTCAGCCATATCTCGCCCCGCACGCTATCTCGGCAATGAGATGGGGGCTGTTCGTAAGCCTTGGAGTGATGTAGATGTTCGTTGGGTATTGACCTATCCAGAAGTTTATGAGGTGGGTGCCTCGAACTTAGGGCATATTATTCTTTACAACATTTTGAATGCTCAACCTCGGCAATTGTGCGATCGCACCTATTTGCCAGCTTCTGACTTGAGTGAGCGACTCCGAGCAACGCAAACGCCTCTCTTTGCGGTCCAGTCTAGAAGATCATTGACTGAGTTCGATATTCTCGGATTCAGCCTCAGTTATGAACTGGGAGCCACCAATATTTTGGAAATGTTGAGTTTGGCTGGCATTCCGCTAACCTGGCGCGATCGCCAATCTCAGGGGAATTGGAATGCTGACCACAACCACATTCCCCTCATTTTTGCGGGTGGACAAACCGCCACCTCTAATCCCGAACCTTATGCAGAGTTTCTAGATTTTGTGGCATTAGGCGATGGAGAAGAGCTGTTGCCCGAAATTGGTCTTGTCCTACAAGAATCGAAAGCTGCCGGTTTAAGCCGCATCGAAACCCTCCTTGACTTAGCACAAGTGCCTGGCGTCTACGTGCCACAGTTTTATGACATGGCTGACGATGGCTCAGTTCATCCCAATCGTCGAGATGTGCCCAGCCGCATTTTGAGACGGGTTGCTAGCCCCATGCCAGCCTACTCGATTGGGCTGGTGCCCTATGTTGAAACGGTTCACGATCGACTCACAATTGAGGTGCGTCGTGGCTGCACGCGCGGCTGTCGATTTTGTCAACCCGGCATGCTCACTCGCCCCGCACGTGATGTCGAACCCGAGGAGGTTGTCAGTTCGATTGAAACTGGGATGCGGGCAACTGGATACAATGAGTTTTCGCTGTTGTCTTTGAGCTGCTCAGATTATCTTGCGCTGCCAGCGGTGGGCCTGGAGGTCAAAAATCGTCTTCAAGCTGAAAATGTGTCGCTGTCATTGCCAAGCCAGCGAGTCGATCGCTTTGATGAGAACATTGCCAATATTCTCGGGGGTACCCGCCAAAGTAGTCTGACGTTTGCGCCAGAAGCTGGAACCCAGCGAATGCGCGACATCATCAATAAAGGGCTAACCAATGAAGAACTCTTGCGAGGCGTTAAAACAGCGTATGAGCAGGGGTGGGATCGGATTAAGCTCTATTTTATGATTGGGTTGCCGGGTGAAACGGATGTCGATGTCGTGGGCATTGCGGAAACGATGCGCTGGCTGCAGCAAGAGTGTCGCCAGAAGGGGCGCAGATCACTCAGCTTTAATGTTACGATTTCTAACTTTACGCCCAAGCCGCATACGCCCTTTCAGTGGCACTCAGTTTCAACTGCAGAGTTTGAACGCAAACGGCATCTCTTACAGAATGAGTTTCGCAATATCCGAGGCTTAAAGGTCAACTTCACAGACATACGAATCTCGGCCATGGAGGATTTTGTGGGACGGGGCGATCGCCGCTTATCTGCAGTAGTTCGTCGCGCCTGGGAGTTGGGTGCTGGGATGGATGCTTGGTGGGAAAGCCTGGATCGAGCCTTTAGTGCCTGGACACAGGCGATCGCCGAATCAGATTTGAACTGGAAATATCGGCAAGTTGAACGGGGTGAATGGAACTTGTTTGGTACAACACCTGCTCCTGAGGCTCCTGTCTTATCTGCTAATGCTGCAGACAATGCTCCAGGCGCTTCTGACTCTGTGCAGGCGCTTTTGAATGCACCTCTCCCGTGGGATCACATTGACACTGGAATTGATAAAGCATGGCTGCAAGCAGACTTAGAGCGAGCCTTAGCAGCGGCTACAGTCCCCGATTGTGCATTTGAAGGCTGTTCTCACTGTGGGATTTGTGGCACTGACTTTGGCCACAACATTGTTGCGCCCCCTCTGCCTATTCCGGAATTTAAAGGGCATTTTGTGCCCAACCCAACTCGCGCTCAGCGGTTGAGGGTATGGTTGGGAAAACATGGAGACATGGCGTTGATTAGTCATCTTGACTTAATTCGTCTACTTGATCGAGCAGTTCGACGCGCATCACTACCGATTTCATTCACCGGAGGATATCATCCTGGGCCTCGGATTTCACCTGCCAATGCCCTGCCTTTGGGAGCAACTAGTTCAGGTGAAATTGTAGACTTTGACTTAACGCGTTCCATGCCGATCGATGAGTTTCATTCTAAGTTGGCTGCTCAACTACCAGATGACATGCCCATTTATCGAGTCGAAGATGTAGACGTCTCATCCTTGTCTGCAACTCGACTGCTTGAGCGGGCAGAATATTTGATTGTTGTCCGACTTGATATCGACCCCAAATCCGATGAATCTGTTGCGACAGCATTGCAAAAGCCTAGAACTACATCATCTCGTCACGCGACGGAGCCCATTGATGCCATTGGCCTGTGGCCTCAATGGGTTAAAGCCATTAAGCAAGCTGAGTATCTCGAATTAACGCGAACCACGAAATCGGGCACGATGCAAACGATCAACGGGCGCGATCGCCTCTATGAATTGGAGCACATGGATCGGCTCCTAGACGATGATTGCCTCCCCCGATCTGTGCTCAATGCCAGCACCAACGGAGACGCCTGTTTACGATATGTCGGTAGCTGTCGCAACGATGGAACATTATTGAGACCTAGCCAAGTCATAGAGATGCTCGAATATGTGGCACAGCAGAAATTTCAACTTATATCAGTTCATCGTGTCCGCTTAATTTTAGCTGAGACGCTTTAGCAAGACCTGAAGAACTACAATTTGTTGATTCCTACTGGCTTCATCGCCGCTCCGCGCTATAATGCATGTCATAAGAGAAGCTGCTGCTCATCAAGAGTCATGTGGACTGTTGATACTTGGTGACGGGGATTACTAGGTGAAGTTTGCTTCTGTAGGGTTTTCCACCACATCTGGTTAGATAGTGTCTGGCTCTTAAGAGCAGATAATATCTCCAGAAGGTAAAAGATAGTTTTCAGTATTACGTCTGCGTATCCCTAGACTGAATTTATGGTTCGTTAGCACATGAATCCCAGACTTGGAGTAGCTTCATCGCTTCCCTATCGGGTCAAAGATTTTCACCTATTGTAGTCTTGCAGGTCAGCTAAGTCCGCAAGGTATTGGTTTCCTTGCTTCTGACACTGTCAATATTTGAGGAAGTTGAATGCCCAAACAGATTATTATCGCCGAGCAGCATCGCATCGCCGCTGTCTTTTCGGAAGATCAGATTCAAGAACTGATTGTTGCAACAGGTAGTCACCAAGTCAGTGACATCTACTTGGGGATTGTTGAAAACGTTTTGCCTGGTATTGATGCTGCCTTCGTCAATATTGGCGATGCCGAACGAAATGGATTCATCCACGTCTCAGATCTGGGTCCTTTGCGGTTGCGGCGTTCAGCTGGGTCGATTACCGAGTTGTTAGCGCCACATCAAAAAGTGCTCGTTCAAATCATGAAGGAGCCTACCGGGAATAAAGGCCCCCGATTAACTGGCAATATCACCCTCCCCGGACGATATCTTGTCCTTATGCCATCTGGGCGCGGTGTGAACCTGTCCCGACGGATTCGTAACGAAAATGAGCGTAATCGCCTGCGAGCGTTGGCAATTTTGGTGAAACCAGCGGGGATGGGTCTCCTTGTGCGGACGGAAGCAGAAGGCATGGCTGAAGATGCCATTATCGAAGATTTAGAGAACTTGCAGCGCCAGTGGGAAAACGTACAACAGGAGGCGATGACCTCTCGCCCTCCCAAGCTGTTAAACCGAGATGATGACTTTATCCAGCGTGTCTTGAGAGACATGTATAGCGCAGATGTGAATCGAATTGTAGTTGATTCACACACTGGTCTCAAGCGAGTAAAGCAGCATCTGATGAGTTGGAGCGGTGGCAGGCCTCCTCAAGGCGTTTTGATCGATCATCATCGCGATCGCATCCCCATTCTTGAATATTTCCGAGTCAATGCAGCCATTCGAGAAGCACTAAAACCTCGAGTTGATCTGCCATCAGGGGGCTACATCATCATTGAACCCACTGAAGCCCTAACCGTAATTGATGTCAATTCAGGCTCATTTACTCGATCGAATACGTCTCGAGAAACTGTCTTGTGGACAAACTGTGAAGCGGCGACCGAAATCGCTCGTCAGCTAAGACTCCGCAACATTGCCGGGGTGATCGTGGTTGACTTTATTGATATGGATTCGCGTCGCGACCAACTTCAGGTTCTCGAACAGTTTAATCTGGCCATTAAAGCCGATAAATCACGGCCTCAAATCGCACAGCTTTCGGAATTAGGTCTAATTGAGTTAACGCGGAAACGCCAAGGCCAAAATATTTACGAACTGTTTGGTCGTCCTTGTACGACTTGTGGTGGGCTGGGCCATCTGGTTCATTTGCCAGGAGAAACAGAGCCTATTGTTCAAGAGATTGTTGAGCCGCCTCGCACTTACCCGGTTGTTGAGTCTCGCAGCCCACAGTTGCGGGATTCATTTGACGGGCAAAATGATGAATTTGAGCTGGATGCGTCGCCCGACTTGCAAGAGCTTGATTTAGTTAATCACCCCAGCTATCAAGAGCGGGGAGGCGGTAACAGACGGCGGCGGCGGCGGCGAGGAGAACCTCCCCTCCCTCGCCCGAGTGGTTCTCGCTTGATGCCAGAACCTGAAACAGAAGATACTCCTGAAGTCCCCGAAGAACGGACTTCGATTCCTGTGCCTGTAACAAAAGATAAAGAGAGTCGAGTCGAACGAAGTGAACGTAAACCCTCTAGTCGTAGAGATAAAGTCTTAGAAGCGCCAGAGGTGATTGCTGTCGAAATGACTCCACAGGAGCAGGATATTTATGCATTGATGGGCATTTCTCCACTGGTGTTGGCACCTGAGCCAGTCAAGGATCCAAAAACGGCAGTGATTAATGTAGTGCTGCCGGGTCAGGCAAGCCGATTGAAGCCTGAAGAGTTGGCTGATCTAGGGATATCTCACGATCATGTGCCAGACTCTGGGAATCTAGCCACTGACGGGGATGCTAATGGTGCCGATACTAATCGGGCCGTTCAGCAACTGATTAGTCTAGATTTCAATGCAAAACGCTCAAACGATGTACCTCATCCTGATGCATCGGTATCGTTGGACAACGACTCTGAGCTATTGTCTGTCGAGTTATCGTCTAATGGTGATGAGGCATTGTCTAACAATGGCAGTACTAGGCGGCGGAGGCGGCGGCGATCTTCTGCAAATGATGCCAGCAATTGAAATGATCGAACAGAAGTTGCTAGACCGATGTGATGATCCTTGTTAAAGCCAGATTCTCAAACAAGCTCTAGCTTCAAGAGGGGCATGAGATGAGTCCATCCAGGTTACCCAACTTACGCCCTCATCAGTTGAGTTTTCTTGACCCACATCAGTTTTTGCATCAAGTTGATTGCATTGCGGGAGTTGACGAGGTGGGTCGTGGTGCATTGTTTGGCCCGGTTGTGGCTGCTGCCGTTATCTTATCGACAGCAGCCACGACGTCTTTAGCAGAGTTGGGTGTCACAGATAGCAAATTACTTTCGTCCCGCGAACGAGAACAGTTGATTACGTCGATCAAACTCTCTGCTACAGATTGTCGAATTGGTGTGGCTTCGGTGCCAGAAATCGATAGGCTAAATATTCTGCAGGCATCACTTCTAGCAATGAGGCGAGCCATTAACCGCCTCACGCCACAGCCTCAACTATGTCTCATTGATGGAAATCAGAAAATTACTGATTTGCCGATTCCTCAGCAAACTTTGATTAAAGGAGATCAACAATCTGTGGCGATCGCCGCTGCCAGTATTTTGGCCAAGGTTTGGCGCGATCGCTTAATTATCCGCATGGCCGCAAAATATCCTGGATATGGCTTAGTGGCCAACAAGGGCTATGGCACAGCAAAACACATCCAGGCCATTCAAACCCTGGGTGTTACGCCTCATCATCGGCACTCGTTCAAGCCTTGCCAGTTGTGAAGCATTGCCATCGCTATAGAACTTGGCCAGTTGGCGATAGTAAGTTTTCGGTATCGGCAACTACATCAGGTCGAAGCTGTGCAGCCACCCATTTGCGATAGTCTGCGAGCAATTGATGCATCAGGCGCTGCTTAATTGTCAGCAATACGCTACGCAGGAGGCCATTACCCGTTGCTTCTAACAATGCTTTAGGAGTAATTCGAAACGGGGGTGGCAACTCAACTTGAACGACCAAATTGGCTTGGCCAATCAAGGTTATTTTCCCATCATGCTCATGAGGAGCAAGTTGCCCAATCAGGTTGAGGTTAAAGCGTTGATCGATATAATCAACCCCATGAATTTTGCACCCGACTGATTCTAAATGTACCGTGCCATTTGCCTCAGTCCACAGTCGCATGTCAACCGTCGGCTGAATGCTAAGTATCATAAACTTAAGAGGCCGCATCTTTAGCCGAAATACTTCAGCACTAAGCTGCTCGGTTCTACTTGGGTCTACGAGTGCGCCAACGAGCCGATGAGGCTGCCGTAAGTAGTGATGAATTGGAATCGGTTGTTCAGGGACATCAAGTTTGACAGATTGCGTGGATACAAATTGAATAGGCATTGAATCAATTGCAGTATGGATAGATGACCTCAGGCGTTGCCTTTCTTAATTAAATTTAACAATTTTACTGAGGAATATCATTGATTTTACCGACAATAGGGGGCGGAATACCCCTAAATCTACGGATTACTTAACCGAATGTTTCAATTCTGAGTCGGGTAGTTGCTTTGATCACCATAATTTGGCGGATATGACAGTTTCTATTGCTTACTTAGGTCCATCAGGTACATATACCGAGGCTGCTGCGATCGCCTGTCAGAAATGGCTGCAGCAGCGGGGTGACGTTCCCATACTCTGTGATTACCCCAGCATTGCCAAGACGCTGCGCTCAGCCGCAAGCGGAGAAACCCAGTTAGCAGTTGTGCCTGTCGAAAACTCGATTGAAGGGAGCGTCGCAATGACGCTTGACAGCCTCTGGCAGCTCGATGGTCTTCAAATCCAGCAGGCGATTGTGCTGCCCATTTTTCATGCACTCTTATCTCGTTCAACAGCGATTGCGAACATAAAAGCCGTCTATTCTCACCCTCAAGCATTAGCTCAGTGTCAGCGATGGTTAGAAACTCATCTGCCATCGGCTCAACTTGTGCCAACAAACTCGACAACTGAGGCTCTGCAGCATTTAGATATAGACAGTACTGTTGCAGCGATCGCCTCTCAACGGTCAGCGCAGCTCTATCAACTGCCCACCTTGGCCTATCCGATTAACGATCATCCTGACAACTGCACTCGATTTTGGGTTATGGGGCTGAATTCTTCAACTAGCGGTAGCCATAGCTCGTTAGCATTCAGCCTACCCCAAAATGCCCCTGGCTCGTTAGTTAAAGCTCTGCAAATCTTCGCCAGCCGTAACCTTAACTTGAGTCGGATCGAATCCCGTCCCACAAAGCGATCGCTAGGAGACTATCTGTTCTTTATCGATATCGAAGCCGATCTCCATTTAGCTGCTGTTCAATCTGCTCTCATTGAGCTTAAAAACTATACTGAAACACTCAAAATCTTTGGGACATACAATATCATCGCGGCTGGAGATTAATTAAATGCATCTTTGAGAGCTGCCCGTGCTGCAAGATGGTTGCGAGTTGAGGTCAAAATCTCAGCTTCCCGTTCAAGACGGGTAGAGGTGTCCTGCATTTCCAACAGCGATTGCTGTTCCGGCGCGACACCATATAAGTTGTGAGCAATCCAATACGATAGCTCAATGGGCAGATTAGGAATATCATCTGGTAGTTCCATCTCTTGTCCAGTCAGCTTGCCTGAAAGCCGCACCACATCTTGTAACAGCTGACTGACCTCCGTTGCTAGCCCTTTCAAGTCTCGCTCGGTGGGCTGATCCTCAATCCACTCGACCAACCCAACGTAATAGGGCTTTTCCCGCACATATTCGAGTAAACGAAATCGCTGTTGCCCGATCGTCATCATCTTCATGCGATCATCGGGCATGCGATGGTATTGGATCACTTCAGCGCAGCACCCTACCGTAGCGATCGCCCCATCAGCAGGGTCTACCATTAGCACCCCAAAACGGCGGTCAGCCTTTAGAACGGTATTCATCATAATCCGATAGCGAAATTCAAAGATATGTAGCGGCAGAGGTCTGCCTGGAAACAAGACCACCTCTGACAATGGAAAAAGAGGCAGCTCTCGTACGGCAATTGATGAAGGAGAAGACATTACACCTTAAGATCCTTTATAGGTATGCGACGTGTATAGAATCTAACTTTACCCATTACTCTGCAAACAGGTGAAGTCAATGATTGCGTACTAGTACTTTCTCTCTATCAGTTTACCGTAAAGTCCCAGGCTGTCGAAAGATTACCTAGAACAATTCAGGCATTTATCTAAAACGTCATCAACTTATAGGCTGATCTGGTTAATCAACCCTACCGATATAATCAGTAAATTACTGAGTTTTTAAAGATACATTCAATCGCAAAACGAAATTAAGCCTGCCTGGGAATTTGACCCATTACTTATGAGCAATGATTTGACCTAGTTTCCAATGTCCAATGACGTAATCTAAGCGATGGTTTAAAGCGTTTCTCCACAAGAGGTGGAGGGCGACGCCAGTCCAAACTGTTCGACCCATTCACGACAGATAACACCACAGCTATGGTAATCAAACACTGAAGATATTTTGCTAAGGCAAGCGCCTTGCCAGGACACCATTGAAACGTTTATCGGCATACATGGGCATACTGAGATAGTCTAATTCGGGTGTTTCGATTGATACAAGAACGGGCATTTTGGGTGGCGTGGTCAGGCATTCAAGGCGTCGGGCCAACTCTGCTTCAGCGAATTTATCAGCAGTTTGGATCGCTTTCTAGCGCGTGGCAGGCCGATTGTCGCGCTCTAGAAGCCGTTGATGGAATTGGGACTCAAAGTGCCGAAACAATTGTGCGGGGGCGATCGCACCTTGATCCGGCACAGATGCTCGCTCAGCATGTGCAAACGAATCCTACCTTCTGGACGCCTGCCGATCCCGAGTATCCACGCCTGCTACTTGAGATTTCTGATCCACCGCCTATTCTCTATTATCATGGCCGTGTTGAACCAGATGAAAATCGAGGGCTGATTCCGGCGATCGCCATCGTAGGCACCCGCAACCCTTCAGACTATGGCCGCCGGTGGACTCGAAGCCTGAGTAAGGCGTTGGCCCAAGCAGGATTTGTGATAGTCTCGGGGCTGGCAGACGGCATTGACACTGAGGCCCATCGTAGTTGTGTAGCAGTGCAGGGTCGTACCATTGCTGTTTTAGGCACTGGAGTTGATGTTGTTTATCCCTGGTCAAATCGAAATTTGGCTCAGCAAATCATAGACACAGGACTGCTAGTGAGCGAATATCCAGCAGGAACGCAGCCCGATCGGGTCAATTTTCCGCGTCGCAATCGGATTATCGCAGGGCTATGTCGCGCCACGCTAGTGCTGGAAGCACCCCACAAATCAGGAGCATTAATCACGGCGCATCTCGCCAACGACTATGGGCGCGACATTTATGTACTGCCAGGTTCATTAGATAATCCAAATGCTCACGGATGTTTGCGGCTGATTGAGAAGGGAGCCCATGTCATTCTTGATCAAGACGAACTCCTAGAAGCGCTGGGTACGATTCCCAGTCTGCACTCAACAACAACAACCGCTGATCAGCTAACGCTTTTGACTCCCTCGCCTGTTAAGCTGCCTCCCGACCTTGATCAAATCCTGCATCTCACCTCTTCAGAGCCTTGCTCTCTAGATACCATCGTAGAGCAGTCATTGCTGCCAACCGGAACAGTCTTGGGGGCTTTAGCTCAACTCGAATTAATGGGGTTTGTGGCTCAACTTCCTGGCATGCACTATCGGCGATGTTGAGCATGAGCCTGGTAAATGATATCCCTGTTGCTTAGCTGCCTCATTTGGCAACATCAGGTGTTGAGGTGCGTTTGAGAATGATCAGGGTTGACCCCACAACTGGACTTCGCCCCACCAGATCTCCTTGAGTATCAAGCAGCTCAAGGTCATTAAACATAAGTTCAGTTGATCGAGCCAGGATTTCGCGTGCCAGTTGATCTTGCTCAAACGTCGAGAGGGCATACCAAGCTTCCCCCAAGTTGACGGTCAGGCGGCTCCTGCGAAAATTTGCCTGTATAGATTGAATCAGACCGTCTGCATATTGATGAGTAATATCTGCCACCTGATCTTGAATTGCCGCAATAAGGCTTTGTTCAGGTGTGCGTTCAAGCGGCATATCTGGAACACTCGGTTGGGCTACATCAGTTGCTGGCACCGATGCTCGATCAGAAGAAGAAAGCGACTCAGGTTGAGGGAGCGCAGCTATAGGTTCAGCGATTGACCTAGAGGGGGGGGGATATGTCTGTGCTGGAGATGAGCTGGAAATAGATGACAACAGCAGCATGAATCCAATCACCAGAAGGCTTGTCATGACAGGCGGAGGCAAGAGCGATCGCCAAGATGCAGGGAGACGATCGCGCAGGATTTTGAGTTTGGCTGACCACCATGCCCACCCCTGCTGGAAATTGGCAGCAAAGCGATCAAGAACACGAGCCGTTTGAGACGAGGATGAGGTGGGCTGGGCGATCGCCTGATTTGGGTCAAGCGGAGCATCGAGCCGCTGTATTGACCAGGCGATCGCGTCATTCAATACCCTCAGGATTCGCAGCGTTTGGGCACTGAGCACAGGCCGAGCCACATCCCAGCCAGCTTGCCCCTTTTTGACCCAGGATGGCTGCCTAGACTGAGTTGGTTGAGGCCGTCGTAACTGCGAACTCGGAGCTTGAGCGTTGGCTGTTGTCGTTGGCCGGTGCGAAGAGGATCTCTGCAGGCGATCGATGCCCCAAGAGCTTGCTTGGCTGAGCGCGCGCAGGGCGTTCAGGGTTTGAGTGTTTAGAATAGGTTGAATCGTTTGCCAGCTTTTTTGCAGAGTCTGAGTAATATCAGCCTTAGATGTGGATGTGGATTTAGATAAACGGGGTGCGCGGGGCTTTTGAGGAGATTTATCCATGGGTGAGGGCGCGGCGGGCGAAACGTCGTTGTCTTTGGGAGACAATTGAGGGACAGATTCAGGAGATTGGGATGGATCGGGGGACATAAGCACCTCCTCAACGAAACATAAACTGAATCTAGCGCTAAATTTGGAGCGGTTTATTGAAGCGTAAATGGGGACTTCTATTTACCTATATGGGGACATGGGGCGATCGCCCCAACAATTCGTTCAAACCACCCAAACTATAAATCAGTATTCTTTACCCCAAATGACTGTTTGAGCTTTCTTAGGTATGGATCAACGCATTTCTCTCTTCTTAAACTCATTAAGAATGATAATCTACGTTTTTGCCCATCAATGATTTAGAGAATAGATTTTTGCCATTCGATAACCTCTGCAAACATCTGGCTGAGCAACATCCTGGTAGCTTTGCGCGCTGGCTCTTAGGGATTGAGCCATCTGCTAATTCGCGTCCTTAAAACCGAACTCAGCCTCGAACCCATTCGTGCGGATGCAGTCACCCTCCTGCAAACCACCCAACAAATCTTACATCTCGAATTTCAAACGACTCCAGAGTCTGAACCTCCCTTACCGCTGCGGATGCTTGATTACTGGGTCAGGCTCTATCGGCAATACCGCTGTCCTATCCTCCAAATCATCATTTTCCTAAAACCTACAGATTCTGTAGCCGTGCAAATCGACCGCTTGGAGACTGAGACGACCGTTCACCGATATCGTATTGTTCGATTATGGGAACAAGCTCCAGAGGCGTTGTTAAACGATCCCATTTTGTTGCCATTTGCGTCTTTAGCCCAATCTGATTCGCCACAAGAACTGTTAGAGCAAGTGGCTGTCCAAGTCGCTAAAATTAAGGAAATCAGCCAGCAGCGCAGCGTCTCAGCATATGTTCAACTCTTAGCAGGGCTAAGGTTTGACAAAGACCTGATTCAACATATTTTTAGAGGAAAACCAATGCGCGAATCTGTCATTTATCAAGAAATTTATCAAGAAGCCCGCGAGGAATGCCTAAAAGAAGGCCTGAAAGAAGGCTTAAAAGAAGGTCGCCAGGAAGGTCGCCAGGAAGGCGAAGCTGCAATTGTGATACGATTGCTGACTCGACAAGTCGGGGCATTGCCTCCTCACTTGCAGACCCAAGTCAAAACTCTCTCTACCCAAGAGTTAGAGGCTCTTAGTGATACTCTATTCAGTTTCACTAATGTGCAAAATTTGGCTGATTGGTTAAGTGCTCATTTAAACGAGTGACCGTTGATTGTGCTCAGCCTTTTCATCCACTCCAGGTTTAGCCAGCTAAGGCTGCGTCAGGTTAGACATCTGGGCAACATCTTCAGGGGCCAAACTCCAACCCAATGCGCCAGCATTTTGATGGGCTTGCTGAGCAGTTTTAGCTCCAGGAATTGGAATGACGTTGCCTTGGGCAATCAGCCAGTTGAGTGCTAGTTGTGCGGGCGCACGCTGGTATTTTTCTGCCAAAACCTGCAATAGATGGACAACCGGAGCAATTTTCTCTAAGCCGCTGTGGCTAAATCGCGGATTGAGCCATCGAGCTCCACTCGGTTTGTTGGTCTCAGTCGTATACTTTCCGGTTAGGAGTCCTTGTGCTAAAGGGCTGTAGGCTAAAATAGTGACTCCTAATTGTCGCGCGACATCAAGGATGCCATTGCGCTCAATTTGTCGGTCTAGTAGCGAATACTGCACTTGATTAACTGCAAGAGCAATGCCCTGCTTAGCCAGAATACGGTGAGCGGTTTGCATTTGCTCAGCCGAATAATTGCTAACGCCCACGGCTCCAATTCTGCCCTGCTTAACTTCTTGAGCCAGCGCTGTCATCAGCGTCTCTTGCCCCATAAAGAAGTCGAACGGTGCATGAACTTGATAGAGTTCAACTCGATGGACTTGAAGCCGCTTTAAGCTAGCTGTAAGCGCATCGGCAACTGCATCCGCTGTAAACCGCCACGGGAGTGGAAAATATTTTGTCGCAATCAATACAGGCATTCGAGTTTGCTGCATAAATTGCCCAATGAGCTGCTCAGATTCGCCTAGGCCATAAACCTCAGCCGTATCGAAAAAATTAACTCCAGCCTTTAGCGCTGATTCAAAGGCTTGATTAACGTCATCGACAGTATAGTCTTGGCCGTAGCTCCAAAATAGGCGATCGCCCCATGCCCAAGTGCCAATCCCAAGGGCTGGAACAACTGGCCCATCTGGCCCTAGTGTGAGAGTCTGCAAAACTTATGTCCTTTCATCATCATCTTTTTTGATTATGAAGGATTCTCAGTTAAGTGTTGTGAATCTGGAAAATGCCGCTCAGTTGTTCTACAACCTTAAAGCAGCCATTCATTTTCTTAGGCACTCACAGCTGATAGGGGTGGTTTAGAATCGATTTGACTATCGCCAAGCTCATGCTCGACAACAAAAACATTGGAATGAAGATTCGCAATGATTTGTTTGCCTTCTTGCGTCAATGCCAAATAGGCGATCGCATCTTTGATATAGGGATAGACTACATTCCAGTAAAACTTGGGATAGTTACGCCGCAGATCTCCTGGGTTCCGATAGTTGACTGCTTGGTTAAAGCCTGTCTCTTCAAACTCGTAGAACAGTGCGCTCACCTTATTTAGATAGCGTGGATCGCTCAATTGCCCAATTAGATCAGCTGCCCGCACTAGCCCTGGGTAGCCGCGAGTGTCTTGATGATCACTGTCAACCGGAACTGGAAACCGGGTGAGCTCAATGTTGCGCTTGATGATCTCTGCCTTGACGATATCGTTGTTGCCAAAGCGCTCTTCTACAAACAGTTTGCCGCGATCGACATGGTAGGGCGTCAGCCCTGCATCAGTTGCCCCCGGTGAAAGATGAATTGTGTCATCGGCAATGCCCATGGCATAAATTCCGTCTTGGTCTTGGCGGCAGACTCCCTTCACGTACCCAATGTCATGGCAGAGCAAAGACACTATGAAATGTAGCCAGTCTTCACATTTGACACCTCCTTCTCGAATATGTTTGCCCCGAAGAATTTCTTGCCCCACAAGCGTCACGAGAATCGTGTGCTCAACATTGTGATAGAGGGCATCACTGTTGGCAATATTTTCGAGTGCCATTCGGCCTGACCAACTGATGATGTTGGCATAGTGAGGGTTCAGACCTCCATAGTTTTGCTCGTAGCCTTCTTGCAGCTCTTGAACAAACGATTTGATCAGCGTCTGAGTAGGGTTAAACATGGCAGCACGTCAGTAATACACGCGTTAGCACAACAGCAGAAAATGTTCGAGAGTCTAATTAGCAGGGGGAGCGACTTTTGCAGAATCTTATCTACTTTCCCGATCTAACTGGGTCTAAATTGTGAGCATTTTAAGGTATGCGTCTAAGCTAAGACTGTGATCAGTTAATGAGATAGTTGCAGATGTAATCGTCACTAAATTAGTGATTAACTGCTTAATCAGTCGATTTAATTCAGTCGATCAATCTCATGACATTGATCAACGACAGGTAAAAGCGGGACAAGAGCTAATTCGATTCATGATCAATGCACCTATGCTAATTGTATTAATCTTGGGCAAATCTTGGGGTGACAACCATAAGAAGACGCTGTGATCTACCGCACGTCCCGCAGGTCTCTACCAAATGGTAAAAGGGCTAAAATAATGAGCTTGAGGTGCTGTTTAGCAAAGGGCAAGCCAATAATCGTGACCGCAAGAATCGCTGCAGCGGTTAGATGGGCGATCGCGATTTCCCATCCAAATAATACAATCCAAATCACATCAAAGATGAGCTTGAGCAGGCTATCAGCTGCTTTATCCACCACGATTTCTTTACCAAAGGGCGTCAATGCAGCAAAACCGATCTTGATCGCCTGTAAACCAAACGGAATGCCAATAATAGTTAGACATGTCAGCAAGCCGCCGATAATGTAGCCCAATCCAGCAATCAAGCCACCAAACAATAACCAGATGATATTACCAATTAGGCTCATGAGCGCGATCCTTTAAAATCCTCAAAGCAGGACTCGAAGAAGTGAAATGATATAAACTAGCCTATCAGGATTGCCTATCAGGATTATATAAGCCGAACGTTGGTTGTCAGAGAGATTTCACACTATCAATTGGTAGAATTAATTCGCCGACTGTCTCGCTATTGATGGGTAGTCTGGCACAGCTACTCGGCCAAAGCTGCCATCATCGACGCTGATGGTAGGTTGATGACATTCAGCACGTTATTGATTACGCAGCAAAAGGGTGGGTCATATAGGATCGAGGTTATGGAACTCATCGTTCAAAAATACGGAGGAACTTCCGTCGGATCTATTGAGCGCATTCAGGCCGTTGCTCAGCGCGTGCGCAATTCTGTGCAAGATGGGCATGCTCTCGTCGTTGTCCTTTCTGCAATGGGCAAGACGACCGATCAACTGGTCAGGCTTGCTAATGAAGTCTCAACCAATCCGAGTCGCCGGGAAATGGACATGTTGCTTTCTACAGGTGAGCAGGTTTCGATTGCTTTACTGAGCATGGCGCTTCAAGAATTAGGGCAACCCGCTATTTCAATGACAGGGGCTCAAGTTGGCATTGTGACTGAGGCTACCCATACTCGAGCTCGAATTTTACATATCCAGACCGATCGTATTGAGCGTCATCTTAAGGATGGCAAAGTGGTCATTGTTGCTGGGTTCCAAGGCATTACCAACAGTCACGATTTAGAAATTACAACCCTGGGACGAGGGGGATCTGATACGTCGGCAGTGGCCTTAGCGGCTGCCTTGGGTGCAGGCAAGTGCGAAATCTACACAGATGTTCCTGGCATTCTAACGACTGATCCACGAATCGTGCCTGATGCCCATCTGATGGCCGAAATTACTGCGGATGAAATGCTGGAATTGGCTAGTCTAGGGGCTAAGGTGCTGCATCCTCGAGCAGTTGAAATTGCCAAAAACTATGGCGTAATGCTGGTGGTGCGCTCTAGCTGGACAGATGCCCCAGGAACCCGCGTGATTTCACCTGTGCCGACGCCGCGATCGCTAGACGGTCTAGAACTGGCTCACCCCGTTGATGCGGTTGAACTCGACGCCAATCAAGCCAAAGTTGCACTACTCCGCGTTCCTGATCGGCCTGGAGTGGCGGCTCGTTTGTTTGGTGAGATTGCTCTGCAGGATGTTGATATTGATTTGGTGATTCAGTCAATTCACGAAGAAAATACGAATGACATTGCGTTTACCGTTAATCGGCAGTCGTTAGCCCGCGCGGAGGCGGTTGCAGAGGCGATCGCCCCTGCATTGAGACATGACCCGGCTCATGTCAATGAGGCAGAAGTTTTAGTAGAACGGAATACAGCCAAAGTTAGCATTGCTGGAGCAGGCATGATTGGGCGTCCGGGGGTGGCCGCTCAAATGTTTCAGGCGCTCGCAACTGCACAGGTGAATATCCAGATGATTTCAACATCAGAGGTCAAGGTCAGCTGTGCCATTGACACTGCCGATTGCGATCGCGCCGTAGCAGCGCTGTGTGAGACATTTGCGATCCAGTCGTCTTCTGTGCAACTTGATGCGGATACGTACCACCATAAAAATAAAACGGAAGATTCTGCTCGTGTCGCCACTGCGGCAGCGTCAGTGGTTCGGGGAGCCGCTCTCGATTTAAAACAAGCTCGGCTGGCAATTCGCCATGTGCCCGATCGCCCTGGCATGGCGGCTCAGATTTTTCTCCCCTTAGCCGAACGACACATTAGTGTTGATACCATCATCCAGTCTCAGCGCTGTCGCTTAGTTGATGGCATCCCATCTCGTGATATTGCATTTACGGTAGCTGAGCAGGATGCCGATGCAGCCCAGGCCATCTTGATGGAGTTAGCCCCTGAATTGGGCTGCCATGAGATTACAGTTGATCTGGCGATCGCCAAGGTTAGCGTCGTTGGCATTGGCATGATTGGTCACCCAGGGGTGGCTGCCTGCATGTTTGAGGCTCTCGCCAAGGAGCATATCAACATTCAGATGATTACAACTTCTGAAATCAAAATTAGCTGCGTTGTTGCTGAAACAGAAGGCATCCTGGCATTGCAAGCAGTGCATCAAGCCTTTAACTTATCGGGACAAAACACCATCCAAGTCCCAGCTTAGTAGCGTATCGCGCCTCAATTTACTGAATCCATTCAGCTTAAGAACTTATTAAGAGACAGGCAGAAAGCATTTTCTGCCGATAACGTGTAGTACAAGATACCTCCTAACTGTGTCTACAGCCTTGTCAGCGTTGTCTGGTGAGACTAAGTGTTGATAAGGCTGCTATCTTTGATATTTGCAGATGGGTTCTGCAGAGGTTGACGTTGCGAGCTGCTGAGCTGACAAAGCTTGTCCCTCTCATTCCCTAGCTCCTGACACATCTTTAACCTTCATTAACCTTCATCCCCCAACCTCTGCTCTCATAAAGGGCTAGGGTGCATATACAGCTGCTACAGCTCTGCCATAGACTGCATGAACACGATCGCCATTGAGCAGCCGCGAACGCAGCATTGTTCGGAGCTATGGCAGTTGTGGTACACGGCAGCCAAAGGGGATGCGGAGACATAGCAGCCATTGAACAGTAGCAAATGCGCCATGGGCTGACGACGATCTACACGTTGCTGATAAGCGTCTAGACATCATCACCTACTGCCTGGAATTTACTGAAACGGGTTTGAGCACCACCGACCAAGCTCTGATCGTTGATCTCAAGGTCATTTTGCTCCTATCTCTGTCATCCATAGATGGAGTTCTATCACTCAGAGATGACGACGACAAGAGGCCATTACTCGCCTTCAACTTGGGCGCGATATTCGTTAGCAGAGAGGGCGTCATTGAGATCATCTTCATCATCGACGCGCACTTTGAGCATCCAGCCCTCGCCATAGGGGTCGTCGGCCAACTGTTCGGGTGATTCGATTAGAGCTTCGTTGCGTTCGATGACGGTGCCCGCAATCGGTGCCACTAAATCTTCGACAGCCTTGACCGATTCGACCGAGCCAAACGTTTCCCCTTTTTCCAGGGCATCGCCAACATCAGGCAGCTCCAAAAACACGATGTCTCCCAATTGGTCAACGGCAAACGCGGTGATGCCAATCGTGGCGATTTCACCCTCTAGGCGGGCATATTCATGCGAGTCGAGATACTTCAAGTCATCAGGATATTCGAAAGCCATAGACATCCTCAGGTTTGGCTAGCGGAGCAGACGAGTTCGGCCTAGTTCATTCATTCCGTCTGCCTGAATCGATTCAGGATGTTCAGCGGCAGGACAGCAGAATGACAGAGGTTTCATCCCATCCAAAATTACCGTAAAACTTGCTCTAGATGACCCATACATCTGCAGCAATGCAGAATTTCTTTAGTGTTGGTTGGCGGGTTTGTCGGGGGTGAGTTAACTCCGTTTGTAGAATGGTCGCTTGACTACTGTGGCTGCATAGGTCTTACCGCGAATTTCAATGGCTAGTTCTTGCCCAAATTTAGAGAGCGCAATCGGCACATAGGCAAAGGCGATCGGGTATCCCAAGGTGGTTGAGAGGGTGCCACTCGTGACCTCACCCACGCGATCGCCCTTGTAGATAACGGGATAACCATGACGAGCAATGTTGCGCCCCTGCATTTGCAGCCCAACCAGACGACGCGTCACTCCTGCTTGCTTTTGGTGTTCGAGTACTGAGCGCCCGATAAACTCACCTTTCTGATCGAGATGCACGAGCCAGCTCAAACCGGCTTCGAGCGGCGTGGTGGTGGTATCAATGTCTTGCCCATAGAGCGCCATTGCGGCCTCTAGCCGCAGCGTATCGCGGGCTCCCAACCCACAGGGCACTACGTCTAAGGAAAGGAGCGATCGCCAAACATCTTGAGCGACATCTGGGGCAACCATGACTTCAAAGCCATCTTCCCCGGTGTAGCCTGTGCGCGCCAAGAATGCAGGTTTGCCAAAGACCGTACTCTGGAGATGGCCAAATCGGCCAACCGCCGAAATCTCGTCATCAACAACTTTTTGCAGCTTGGCGATCGCCTCTGGGCCCTGCACTGCTAAGAGAGCCTGCTGCCGCGAGAGATCTTCAAACTCAAGGGTATTGAGATCAAGATGCTGGGTGATCCAGGCTCGATCGGTATCTGTAGTTGCGGCATTGACGATGGCCATTACACGCTCAGCCCCGTCTGCATCGATGCCTTGATAGTAAAAAATCAGGTCATCAATGATGCCGCCTTCAGAATTAAGCAACACCGTATATTGCGCCTCACCGGGCTGCAATCGACCCAAGTCTGACGGCACCAGATATTGCAGTTGGGCCATTAGCCCCGCCCCTGTGATCTGAAATTTTCCCATGTGAGAAATATCAAATAGGCCTGCTCCCTGGCGCACGGCCTCATGTTCTAGGCGAATGCTGCTAAACTGCACTGGCATTTCCCACCCGGCAAAGGGAGTCATGCGGGCGTTGATCTCGACCTGCAGCGGATAAAGAGGCGATCGCAGCAATGGAGCGGGCGGCTGAGGAGATGAGGTTGATTTAGCCACAGGCAATGAGTCCTTCTTGTGTTCCGGATGACGGCCACTTTTAATCCTACAAGGGAAACTTGTGTCTATTCATGACCTACCCAGCATGACCCTCAACTCGCGATCGCCTCACCAGAATTCAACGCAATAGAATTCAAAACAATCCTGTTGCCAGTCTCAAAGGGGAGAAAAGTTGAAAATTCACTGTTAGTCCATTGCACGCTTAGTCCATTGATTGGCACCTCTGAGATTGATGCCTCCAAGATTCGCACCCTCAATTGACCTGCATATTGACCTGCAAACAGATACGTGATCCTAGCCATGACTTCGAACGTTAAAATTGGTCGAAAGCCCTATCAGACAACAGATGAGAAAAAATTCCTGAAGCAGATTTTTCAGGTAGTGTATATTGAGCTACGGAGTAGAACCACGCTCATTCACCCATCAAACTTAAATCAACTATCATCGATTGCTGGGCACTTAGGCCCAGTCGGGTTTGGAGACTAAAGTTTTCTGACAGGTCAGATTCCAATTCTAGGCTTAGACGAGGTTTAGCTCGCTGCCGATGTTTAACATGCGATCGCCCCACCATAGCTCCATCGGGTTCGATAAGTTGAGACACGACCGTTGCTGAAAGGAGACGTCGTCACAGTGAGACTGCAAGGGTTTATTCCCAGTTTTTTGAGCGTTTTGGGCGTGCTGCTGCTCACAGCCCCTGCGGAGGCTGCCAGACTTCAGTTTTGGCGCTTTAACCCCGATGAAAATCGCCTGATTTTTACGACTGATACGGTGGTGCAACCGAGAGCCCAGCTAATTCCCAATCCGACCCGTTTGGTGATTGATTTACCCGGCACTACTTTCAATCAGCCAATGGTAAACCAAGTGGTTGGCGGAGCAATTCGAGAGGTGCGTGTGGGGCAGTTTGATGCCCAAACCACTCGCATTGTCATCGAGCTAAATGAAGGCTACACGCTTGATCCTCAAGACGTTCGGGTGCGCGGCGCAACGCCAACTCAGTGGGTGGTTCAAATTCCAGAACCGCAACTCATCGCAGGTTCTACTGCACCAGAGCAGCCATCAACGGTGCCCCGCCCAACAGCATCAGGCCCCACAGAACCAAGTGTGCCAGGAGCTGCGACGGTGTTGGAAGGCGTTCAGCTTACCCCAGATGGGATTTTTGTCCGCACAAGTGGAGCGTCTCCCACAATCGATATCGATCGCGATCGCCGTCGTCGTCAATTAACAATTGAGTTAGAAAACACAGCGCTATCGAGCCAGTTAACTGAACGCGAGATTGATCTGAATAGCTTTGGTATTGACAGCCTTGAATTAATTCAATCAGATGACTCGCCGCCGACGGCTCAAATCCGACTGACCTTAGACAATCGAGATGTCAATGTGCAGGCCACCGTCAGCACCTTAGGCGGAGTGGTGATTGTGCCTCAAGGGGCAGGTGTGGCGATCGCCCAACAGCCCAATCGTCCACCAACCTCTCTGTCAACTCGTCCTTCAGCTCCTGCACCCGATCCACAACAGCCGACAATCATTCAATCCATTGAGCTAATTGAAGACGGTACGCAACTTCTAATCCGAGGCGATCAGCCGATTGAGTCTTACACAGGTGGCTGGGATCGAGCCACCACAGACTATCAGATCACAATTCCCAATGCTCGTCTGGCTGACCCGATTACAGGCCCCCAACTGGCATCCGATAGCCCACTGCTGCGAATTCGTCTGCGCGAAGAAAACGATACAGTCATTATCTCGCTGCAGCCAGCGGCTCGGGCGCAGCTTGGCACTGTGATTCAGCCTAGCCGTCAACTTTTAGCGCTGCCGTTGCAACAGTCTGCTCCAGTCGCGCCCCCCAATTACAATCCAGGTGGCCCGATTGCGTTACCCAACCCTCCCAATGGCCAACTCGTGATTGTCATTGATCCAGGGCATGGTGGCCCTGATCCAGGAGCTGTCGGAATTGGGGGCCTGCGAGAAAAAGATGTTGTCTTGCCGCTGTCTCTCCAAGTCGCCCAACTGCTGCAACAGCAGGGCATATATGTGGTGATGACCCGCCAAGACGATCGAGACTTGGATCTAGAGCCTCGGGTGCAAATTGCTGAACGAGCTAATGCCGATCTGTTTGTCAGCATTCACGCCAATGCGATTAGTCTGAGTCGCCCTGATGTCAACGGCATTGAAACCTACTATTATTCTGACCGGGGCAATCGCTTAGCGCAGTTCATCCACCGCAGCATGATTCAAGCAACTGGACGCCCCGACCGAGGGGTGCGACAAGCTCGTTTTTATGTGATCAGAAACACATCAATGCCTGCCGTTTTGTTAGAGACGGGGTTTGTAACTGGAGGGCAAGACGCCCGGTTATTGGCCGATTCCGCCTTTCAAAGACGGATGGCAGAGGCGATCGCCCGTGGCATCTTAGAGTATGTACAAGCCACATTCTAGCCTCATGGCTCACACGAGACTGCTTACACTAGAGAGTATGAACACGCCGAGTTACGAACTCAACAATCAAGAGTGGTGGGTGCAGCGATGGGTTGATTTGCTCAATTCGTATCGCTTTAAAAAACGGCTCGAACGCGGTCGAATCTACGCGCGGGAGGGCAATATTCTCAGCCTCGAATTTCAAGGGACAGAGGTGCAAGCCAAGGTTCAAGGCACCGCTCCTGAGCCCTACGAGTTGTCAATTTCGATCGATCCATTCACCGACGAAGATTGGGACTATGTCATCGACACGATGGCTCAGAAGGCAGTTTATTCGGCGAAACTATTAGCCGGAGAAATGCCGGGTGATATTGAAGGCGTCTTCACGTCAAATGGGCTGAGCCTGTTCCCATTTGCCCTGTCGGATGTGCATTCGCGATGCAGTTGCCCTGACCCCAAAAATCCCTGTAAGCACATTGCCGCCGTCTATTATCAGCTCGGCGATTTCTTTCGCGAAGACCCGTTTGTGTTGTTTCAGCTTCGCGGTCGCACCCGAGGTCAAATCTTAGAAGCACTTCGTCATAAGCGCAGTGGGGTTACACCCTCTTCCGAATCTCCTACACCTGCCGAAACGACTGAGCACAGTCCTGAGGCACAAAGAAACACCCCCGATTGGCATCACTTTTGGGATTACCCAGCACCTCTTGACCCTTCCCTCGTGGTGATTACGCCTCCCGGAACGCAAACCGTTTTGGACGTCTTAGGCAAAATGCCTCTAGCTGCAACCGATGCTCAGACGGTGCGTCAACACCTGGATGGCCTGTATCAAGCAATTAGTCAACAGGCGATGATGACGGCTCTCAGTCGCAATGGATAAGCCGCAATGGAGCGGGGCTTCAGATGGGCGTCTGGTCAGTGGGTTCAGTTCGTAGAAACTTGATGCCTGTCCTTAAAACATCTGCTTCAGAGTGTAGCTTGATAGCTCTAGACATCGGTGGCTCAACTCTTAAGATTTTGTTAGAGTTGATGTTACGAGCTGAAACAATCAGCATTATTTGTTCATTAAAGCCATGAGACGTACCAACTATCGAGTTGCACTGCAGCGTCTTTCTACTGTTGTTGCAGTTGCGGTATTAACACTAACATTAGTTGCTGCGGTGACAGGGGTTTTGCTGGCCTATTATTATGAACCTACGGCAGGCGGTGCCCATGAGTCGCTCAAACGGCTGAGTGCGGCTGTCGTCAGTGGCACATTAGTTCGCAGCATCCACGATACAGCGGGCAATCTGGTCGTTGGTGTAGCTCTGATTCAACTGGTCGTGATGTTTTTGGGGCGTCAGTTTCGGACTAGCTGGTTTGCTGCCTGGGTGAGTGGCATTCTGGTTACACTCGTTGCGATGGGCCTCAGTTGGACAGCAATCGTGCTCGACTGGGATCAGGTTGGTTATTGGCGCTTCAAGGTTGAGTTGGGCACTATTGAAGCCATTCCACTGGTTGGAAACCCCTTGAGGGAAATATTGACAGGTGCAAACGGTATCAGCTCAATGACTGTGCAGCATCTGTACACGCTGCATAGTTATTTGTTGGCAGTCGGAGGGGTGGCGATCGCAATCGTTCATCTGGCAGCGTTGGTCTATCAAGAGCAGGAACGTCGGCAAGTGCAAGAAAAGTTCGATGGGGGGGCTAATTCTGTCTGATACGGGAT
This sequence comes from uncultured bacterium, assembly GCA_964502605.1. Taxonomy (GTDB): domain Bacteria; phylum Cyanobacteriota; class Cyanobacteriia; order CAZCXK01; family CAZCXK01; genus CAZCXK01. The sequence continues at coordinate 25,030 of CAZCXK010000016.1, read as the reverse complement.
CTGAGTCGTTAGATCGCTCTGTCCTCTCTAATAAATAAGCATAGATTAGCTGTGTGAAGCCGCGTCAAATTCTGGGTTGAATTTCCTAACCTAGGTTCCTAGTTTTCTGGATTTCCAGACTTTAGGAAGAGTGCAGAGGTGGCAAGGGCGATCGCCCCTTATCAATCAAGTTAACGTCCTGTTAATCAGTGCGTTGATAGCGCAGAAATGTTTGAATCATTTGGGTTTATGAGTGTCTTCGAGAGAGGCGATCGCATCGATGGCTCAACTCCAACCATCGGTCACATAAGTTTTACTAAAGCAAGTTCCGGTTAAAATCATTGACGACTTATAACAGAATTATTTACTGTAAAGAAGCATTACAAGAACTGTCGCTTCACAAGCCTAAATGATGAATGCTGCTTCGTCACATGACGTTTCACCCCACGTTTCACCCCACGTTTCACCCCA
>CAZCXK010000016.1:0-24480 GCA_964502605.1 uncultured bacterium | reverse complement strand
ACGTTTCACCCCACGTTTCACCCCACGTTTCACCCCAGATATGCTGGCCTCTAGATGCGGCGCAGTGCTCACCCAAGTACACCGTTTTTTGCGACTTTGATGGTCCAATTATCGATGTTTCAAGTCGCTATTATGAGACCTATCAGCAAGCCTTAACCTATGTTGAATCGTTGGTGAACGTTCATGCTCAGGGGCGATCGCCCTCTACCCTCACCCAACAACAATTTTGGCAACTGAAGCGCAATCGGGTTCCAGATTTAGACATTGCTGTCCGCTCTGGATTGCACGATGAACAAATCGACTTGTTTTTAGATCGTGTTCAGCAGATTGTTAACCAAGTAGACCTTCTGCAGTATGACTGCTTACAGCCGGGCGTGCGATGTGCGCTAGAACTTTTACATGCCAATGGTTTTAAGCTCGTGCTAGTCACGCTGCGGCAGCGATGTCAGGCAATGCAACTGCTTAAGAAATATCGCCTCTTACACTTGTTTGCAGAGGTCAAAGGTTCGTCAGATGACGCTGCAGCCTATATCAATTGCACCCGGCACAAAACGCATCTATTGCAAGAGGCGATCGCCTTGCATTGCCCATCAGAACATCAGGTACGCCACGCTTGGATGATTGGCGATACAGAAGCCGATATCCTCGCTGGACAAACGCACGGCATTTCAACCGTTGCCCTTTCTTGCGGCATTCGTAGCGAGGCATATCTGGCGCAGCTTACTCCCACCTACCTCCATGAAGATTTGCTTTCTGCAACTCATGAAATTGTTGCGTTAGAAAGTGCTTCACCCTCCTGCACTGAACTTGTGAGCTACGAACATGCTTAAACAAGAAGGTAGGTGCCCTATCCTCATAAGCCATTTTTTTGTTGATCCCTGCAATTACCCTGTTTATAAAGCTTTGCAGTTGGTGAGTTTGCCCACATCCCCCAGCAGGGGATGCTATCCTATGCAAAGAAGGAGCTTCCTTCTTGATTAGCACACCCCAACGTTTTCTAGGCTTTGCGATAGTCATCCTTAGCAGATATCTCTAAGCACATGTTCCTAAGTCAATTTGGCATGAGAAAACTTGGGATGTTCACACAGTTTATGCAATTTTACTAGTTTTTGAGGTGCACAGCGTGGTTGCGACCCCTGAAATGTCTTCTTACTCGATTTCTTCCTCTGCAGCAATGCCTCAGGGCGATCGCGTTGCTGTCCTATTGATGGGATATGGTGAGGTTGAGAGCTACGAAGATTTTGCAAACTACAATGAGCAAGCCTTAAATTTGTTGACAGCAAAGTTTGCTCCAGTTCCAACTTGGATTTATCCTCCTTTAGCCAAGCTGTTAGCTGTCTTTGATCTCCACGAATGGAGCCACCAGCACGGTAATTTTATTTCACCTCATAACGCTATTTTTGAGCGGCAGCGAGCCGGAATCGAACAAAATCTGAAGGCTACATGGGGCGATCGCGTCAAAGTCTTTAAAGCATTTAACTTTTGTGCGCCGTTTCTTCCCGACCAAGTGCTAGCCGAAGTGAAAGCGCAAGGGTTTGATAAGCTGCTGATTTATCCACTGTTGGTTGTCGATTCGATATTCACAAGTGGAATTGCGGTTGAGCAAGTCAATCAGGCATTGATGCAGCTTGCTGATAGCTCTGAGCATTGGCTCAAGGGTACTCGATATATTCCTTCGTTTTATAACGAGCGGGCCTATATCGACTTGATTGCCCGTCTAGTTGAAGAGAAAATCCAGTCTGACTTAGCTGTAGCGCATCTCCCATCTCAAACGGGCATTGTCTTGATGAATCATGGCTGTCCGCATGAAGCCAAAGGATTTACGTCTGGCATTGACGAGAGTCAAGCTCTCTATGAGCGCGTCCGAGAACGGCTGATCTATCGGTATCCGCTGATTTCTGTAGGTTGGCTCAATCACCAAACGCCTCTGATTAAGTGGACTCAACCCACTGCTGAGCTAGCAGGCAAGAATCTCATGGATTTGGGTGCAACGTCTCTAATATTCATGCCGATCGGGTTCGCTACTGAAAATCACGAGACGATTCTAGATGTTGAGCACATCATCACAGGTCTGCGCCAAAAGCGCCCGGATGTAACGTATGTGCAGATGCCTTGTGTCAACGATCATCCAGAATTTCTCAAAATGGCAGCAGATTGGGCCACAACACATATCTCTGACTTGCTCAGTGAGCAAGCACTGGTTGTTAATTTAGAGTTGGCTGCAACTCAAGCAACTGCCACGGCTCATCATAGTCATCATCACAGCCATGATGGAGCACATCACCGCCACCATGACAATCATCATCACTAATAATTAGTAATCTCGATCGAGATGAGTAATCTAGTGATTGCCGAGCGATCGCCTGTCAGTATAGCAAGCTCGTTAATATCATCAGCACAGCAGACAGGCGATCGCCTGTCTGCTGTTTTAAATAACTTCAAGATAGGAAAGGTTAGAGAGTTGCTGATTAGCTACGCAACTGTACCAGACCTATCAACTCAATCTACTAAGCGCCAAGCTCCTCTCCAACAACCCAGAGTTCAATGCCCTTACCGACAATCACCTCATCTCCGTCAGACGTGGTTCTTATCACGGTTTCATCCCCGTTTGTTGCTGTAAAGAACAGACGTCCGTTAGCATTCACAAACTCAGCACCCAGTGGAACTGAGCTTTGAGTTCCAGTCCAAATGTCGTAAACCAACTGTGTATTTTCGAGAGTGCCGTTGGTTCTCCATAATTCTCGACCCACTGCATCCTGTCCATCTTGCACACCATTGTCAGCTGTGAAGTAGAGCGTATCACCTACAGCAACCAGGTTTTCTGGATTAGACGAACCGACGACATTAATATCTTTCACAATGCTGGCAGTTGCTCCATTATATTTCCAGAGTTCGCGGCCATTGCTGCCATCATCAGCTGTAAAGTAAAGTGTGCTGCCTAATGCTGTGAGTTGCGCTGGCTGTAGACCAATTGAGCTTGGCCCATTCGTTAACTGAGTTGGCGTATCTCCAATGAGTGTCCAGAGCTCGGTTTGATTTTTGCCCCCCCCGCTACTCTGAGCCACAAAGAATAACGTCCCGTTGACATTGGTTAGTTGAGTTGGTGAGGCTGACATGTCACCTGCAATCGTTTCACCGACTAACTGGGCATTTGCAGCGGTTGCACTCGTCACCTTCCAAATTTCTCGCCCCGTATTCACGCCCCCCGAATTCCCCAAAGCAGTGAAATATAAGGTCGAGCCCACAACAGTTAAATCTGAGATGTATGGGCTAGAGTCAGCACCACTCGGAGATGGAACTAAAACTTGTTCAAAGGCTGTATCGGTCGCCCGATAGAGCGTTGAATTGAAGCTTATAGGATCGGTAGCCACAAAGTACAACGTACCGCCCACGTTTGTGAGTTGTCCCACATCGTTGAGATCATTTGTCACAGCGACAGCCTGACCACCCGAATACTTGTAGAGTTGAGATGAGCCACCACCTGCAGATGCCAGGAAGTAGAGAGTCCCATTTACATTAACAAGGTTAGTTGGTGTGGATGAGGTGAATTGGCCAGTGCCAGGGTTGATGTCTGCAACCAGCTGAACACTGTTTCCGGTGGCACTCCATAGCTCAATGCCTTTGCCATCACCGCCATCTGCTGCAAAGAAGATCGTGTTACCCACGTTGGTCAAGTTAGAAATATTTGAGAGCATGGCTCCACCCGTATCGAGTTTGCGAGTCGTTTCATAGGTGCCATCGCTGATCCAAATGGCGTCACCCGTCCCGTCATTGGCAACAAAGTAGACCTCACCACTGGTAACTGCGGTAATGTTTTTAACGTCAGCAGAAGGAGTTGGAGAGGTTACTGTACTCGTCTTGATGTCTCGCGTAATCGTTGGAATCTGATTGAGGGCGATCGCTGCCACATCAAGGTTATAGAAGGAACCGATATTAGCGTTACCATTTTTAGCAGCAACTTTAATGTAATAGGTTCCAGCTTCGAAGCTACCACCAAAGCCTTCTGATACAGTGCCTGCACGAGTAGATTGATCAACTAACAGGCGACTGAAACCTTCTTCCTCCCTAAAAATTTGCAGATCGAGGTCGTCGCTCAAATCATTTAAGTCCAAATTCAGGTAGAAAAGATCGGCATTATCAATCTTGATTTTGTAATAGTCAGCTGCATCAGCTCCACCTACAAAGTCTGAAAAGCGCTTAAATTCTGTAAAACTGGTGTTTGCTAGTTCATCAATTGCTGAATTTGCTGACAAATCGCGTAGCACGCGCGCCGTTTCAAACTCATTCCCGGCACCATCTGGCCCTGGAATCACCGACACAGTGAACGTATAGTTAGTATTATTTCCAGCCAAACCGCGTGAAACTAAAATTGTATAGTCACCGCCCTCGTCTAACCTGTAATTGATCAATTCATCATTGGTGCCAAGTTGATTAGAGAACGGCTGATTGAGATTACTATCTGTCGGCAGTACTCCCCCTGCAGAATTTCGGAGGGCAACATCCGCATCAGCGGTAAGGTCAGTCATAGATAGACTAAAGTTGCCGCCATTTGCGATCGTGAATTTGTAGTAATCATATTCATCATCGTCTCCGACGTAGCCCTGATATTGACGTGATTTAAAGTCTACCGTGATGGTTTGGGCTGCATTAAGTGTGTTGTTCCCATCAGGCAAAGCGGGGGGAGGCGTTGTCGTTCCTCCGCCGGTATTGCCGCCAGTGCTCCCGGTACCGCCAGTATTACTATCACTATCCGTCGTACCATCAGTGTTGCCAGTGCTCCCGGTGCCATCTCCTGGAGCTACTGATGGCGGAATGAAAACATCCACAGCAGACAGCGCTAACTGATAGGTTGTACTGTGCTGCTTGACGTTGCGAGGAGTAACCCGCAGATAGTAAATTCCTGCATCCATGTCGCTCACAGAAATCGTCTCAGACTTCTTTCCACCTTTACGAGAGCGACTGACTAAGCTGAGATTACGCCCAACTTGCTGTCCTGACAAGTCACTAAAATCGGGTTTGCCAATGTCTTTAATGACCTGATCATTGGTACGCTTCAGCGCATAAAGTTCAACATCAGCATTAGATTTAAGCTTCGACAGATTGAGATTAAAACTGCTGCGACTTGTCAGTCTCACTTGATAAAGATCATCATTATCGCCTTGACCAATAAAGTCTTTGAAACGGCTTTGAGAATTACTCAAGCTGACTTTTTTAGCCTTCTTTAGGAAATTTTTTGCACTGTCCTTAGGCATGTCAGGTTCCTTTTACTGCTGAGCTACACAGCCCTATAATTCCCTGATTTTCTTCGAACAATCTCAGTAAATACCCAGATTTATTAGCCTAAGTTCATACGATTTGATATTACTTCTAATTGGATTTACAGCTATGTCTAATTACATAGGCTTAATCCCTCTTTTGTTAATCTGGCAGTAGCAAAACCCTGCCTGAGGACTAAGCTGCAACAGTTTGAGAAAGCTTTGGAGAACCGCACCAATAATTCATGTGCATCATCAATCGGAAGAAACCACGCTTGAATCGTGGAATAGAAAATACCTCCAACTAAGGGGCAAGCAAGCAGTAGAAGATGTAAGGTTGAATGATTTTAGACGTAAGTTGTTGAGCGCACTCTTCCAGCTCACTCCTGCGTCCACCAAGGGGTGCTGCTTTACCTAGATGACCGATGTACTGTTTAGCAACATAATCAGGAGCTTGCCCTTTTTTGACATCTCCAGTTTCATCAATACACAATGGCATGGGTTGATTGCCAATGAGCTGTTTAGTCAGCCACAACTGGGTTGAGCGGAGTTGAGAGACTTCCCAAGGAGCGTCCCATAAAAAGTGGTGCGGGGCTTGTCCATCTTTGAGTCCGACTGCACGAGCAATCTGAGGCAGGGACTGTCGAGGTGATTCTGTAATGATACCCAGATGCAACTACTTGAAGGCTTTGAAGGTTATTACTTCTCTGAACAAGTGCCAGTAGTATTGGCAGGAGTCATCGACAAAGGTGATGCTGGGTTAAGCAGATTGGCGAGGAACCATTAACACACCTCGTCTCTGGGCGTGCTTTCCTTAATTTACTCTATCGGGATTAACAAAAGAGGGCTAACTCATGCAGTGCTGTTAAAATGATAAGGCTGGCTGGGCTTAGCATTGAGCTATGACCCTGTCCGTGGCGATTAGAAGAGGGGCGATCGCCATAACAGTCATTCATTCCATCATAACTGTGACTGCTGTTACAAACTGGGTTAAGTCTCTTCCAAACTATCTGGCTCTCTCAAAGGCTATAGGTCTTATCAGATAGTCTTTACCGAGATTTAATCTAGCGCTGTAAGATATAAGCTGCCGATGAAGAGGGCGTAGATTCCGTCTGCCGCAACGCAAATCAGTGGAAATATCAGCGTTTGGGGCTGAGCAGTTTGTTATTGGAGTCTGGCCATTGGTCAGGCGTCAATTAGGGGTTGATTGGGCGAGTTTGGCACACTTTTCGTTAAATGTTGCTTGATGCCAACCCAACGTCAAGCATGTTATTCCATGTCTACGATTAGGGAATATTAAAGCTGGCTAAGCTGGCTCATACTGGATTTTGGAATGACCCTTGACTCATCGACTTCACGATATAACGAGAGTCCTATGCCCTCGGCCATCCTGGAATATTTCATCCATGCGATCGCCGACGGGCTCGTTTGGGTGACAGCTAATGACGCGATTGCTGGATGCAATGCCTCATTTGAAACGGTTGTCGGGCGATCGCAGGCCGAACTTTTGGGCCAGCCTCTGATAGATGTCTTGCCGCTTTATGTTAGGGGAGAGCCTGCAACGTTACGACTTGATCAGGCTGAGAGTCGCGCTCATGCATTAGACTCACAACAGACGTACGAATTTCGGCACTTAGGCAAAACTAAGTGGCTCTCGATTGTGCAGAGGTTTGTCCCGACCAATCAAGCCGGAATTGTCGCACTCCTCATCATCCGAGATGATACAGATCGATTCCAAACGCAAGCCGCTCTCGAAGCCGATGCAGTGCGGTATCACGACATGATCGATCATGCAGTTGTCGGAGTTTTTCAGGCGAGTCTAGACGGCGTCTATATTTCAGCCAATTCAGCATTGGCTCAGATGTATGGGTATCCATCGCCTCAAGATCTCATCTGCAGCGTCGCCAACATTGGCCGTCAGCTGTATGCCAATCCTCAGCATCGAGCCAGATTTGAGCATCTGATCCGAGAGGCGGGTGCAGTCCGTGACTTTGAAGCACAAATCTATCGCAAAGATCAAACATTAATCTGGATTTTAGAAAATACTAGACTCGTCTGCGATGCCAGCGGCACGCCTATATACTACGAAGGCTTTATTCAAGATATCACCCAGAAAAAGCAGACGGAAGCAACACTGCGTGAGAGTGAAGAACGCTATGCACTGGCGATTCGAGGTGCCAATGATGGCTTATGGGATTGGAATCTGCGAGCCAACACCATGTATTTTTCCTCTCGATGGAAAGCCATGTTAGGCTATCCAGACGATGGAATCGGCAATAAGCTAAATGAGTGGTATGGGCGCGTTCATCCAAACGATCTGATTCAGTTAAAACAGGCGATCGCCACTCATCTCAATGGTGGAACTCCCTACCTCGAAAGCGAACATCGACTCCGCCATCAAGATGGCAACTATCGCTGGATGCTAGCGCGGGGTATTGCATTGCAGGATGGCGACGGTCAGTCCTATCGAATTGCAGGCTCACTCACTGATATTACGCTGCGTAAACAGGCCGAAGCCCAACTTCTCCATGATGCCTTTCATGACGTTTTGACCGGCTTAGCCAATCGGGCTCTGTTTATCGACCGTCTGGAGCATACGATTCAACTATCCAGACGATTGAAAAATCATCTGTTTGCAGTTTTGTTCTTAGACCTTGATCGATTCAAACTGATCAATGACAGTCTGGGCCATATGGCCGGTGATCGGCTCTTGGTTTCTGTTTCCCAGCGTCTTAAGACCTGCTTGCGAACGGGCGACACTATTGCTCGATTGGGAGGTGACGAATTCGTCATTCTGCTAGAAGATATTCAATCTGAAAACAGCGCAATTGAGGTGGCAGAGAGAATTCAGCAACAGTTGAAGCTCCCTTTCATGTTGCAGGGGCACGAAATCTTTGCCTCGGCCAGCATAGGCATTATCTTAGGCACTGTAGATTATCAAAACCCAGAGGATTTGCTGCGGGATGTTGATACCGCCATGTATAAGGCAAAAGCCTCTGGACGGGGGCGATTTGAGGTCTTTGATACGACGATGCACAAACGAGCCGTTGAGCTATTGCAGCTAGAAACGGATATGCGTCGTGCGCTTGATCAGCAAGAATTTCAGCTGCACTATCAGCCGATTTTTTCCATTCGTCATAATCGCATCACCGGGTTTGAGGCACTGCTGCGGTGGTATCATCCGCAACGAGGAGTGATTTTGCCGGGCGACTTTATCCAGATTGCAGAGGAAACTGGGCTGGTCATCCCACTTGGGTGGTGGGTTTTGAAGCAGGCTTGTCAGCAAATGCAGGTGTGGCAAGCTCAATTTGCTATGGCTCCACCCTTGTTTATGAGTGTCAATTTATCAGCTAAACAGTTTTCTCAGCCCGGTCTTGTCCGTTGCATTAAGGAAATTTTGGACGAAACCCGTTTCCAGGCCAGCAGTCTGAAGCTAGAGATTACAGAAAGCACTATTATGGAAAACGTTGAATCGGCAAAGGCAATGCTGAATGAGCTTCAGGCTATTGGCATTTGCCTATCGATTGATGACTTTGGCACCGGATATTCGTCATTGGGGCATCTTTACCGCTTTCCGATTGATACGCTTAAAATTGATCGCTCGTTTGTGGATGGGCTTGATAGTGACGCCGAAAAAATGGAGCTGATCCAAACGGTGGTGACCCTAGCCTGGAATTTAGGCATGGATGTCATTGCTGAAGGTGTAGAAACCGTAAAGCAACTGGCTCAACTTAAAGCGCTGCAATGCGAAAGCGCCCAAGGGTATCTGTTCTCAGAACCGCTGACTATGACCGCTGCCACCGAATTTCTGGCACAGCATTGTTTGCCACAGCAGAACTGCAAAATCTCGTCTGGAGAAGAAATGCTTCCGCACTGATTCGGTTTTGGTTGATTGGATAAAACGATAGGTAACCCCCTGGTTGCCTGTCAGATCTTCGGAGTGTGGATTTCGGCTGCGCTCAATCCACGTCGTTGTAGATACCTTAGGCAGAGCGCAGTCGAAGCCTACGGTACGGGAGAATCAGCCTTTCACGAGTTTTGTCAGCCAGCCAGGGTAACCCCACATTTGGACTGGGGTTTCTACTTCGCAGCTGCGTTGTGCCTATCGGGTAATGCTAGCGCTGATCCAATCGACGAAAGACTCAGAGGTTGGGAGGTTGGTTAGCCCATCAGTGCTCAATTGCTCAATTAGTAGCTAGCAGCACTGCGGCACATTTTGTTCGATTAGAAAAATTTATATCCTTTGGAAGAGCATTCTTTTTTGAAAGTCTACTAATATCAGTTGTTGGTAAAACTGTTTGAGTATTGATTGTGCAGCTACACAGATGGGTAATTCATTAAGAATTGCAATCAGGTTTAGTGAATGAAACACGCTGAATCTAGCTTTGTTTGCCTGTTTCAATCGGTAGGGAGTGGTGTAGGCGGTTTCTGCTGTAGGGTTGAGCAAGGTTGCTCGATACTTTAACCTGATGAATAGACGATAAACCAAACTGTTGGTTTGCCAACGGCAGTCTTGATCTTTACTGCTGGTGGAGGTATTTGTGTGAGCTTTCTAATTGCAGCAGCTGTGGCTGATTTGTTCCAGTTTTTGGGTGGAGAGGTCTGTTCTTTTTGAAGAATTGTCAGGTTTGCGCGAGAATTTGCAACTCAGATTTGAGAGCGTTTACTTCTTCGTCTCTGTAGTTCTTGGTTAATGTCCAAGTTATGAAGTCTAAAATTAAGAATCTAAATGTCTTTAAGCGACTGAGGAAACTACGTTTGCTGCAGTTTCGATATGGTTTCATATCCCTCATCACGCTGATGGGGGTCTTTCTATTTGGATGGATTGCCCTCTCGCAGCAACCTGTGACGATTACATTTTTGGTGCGCGCACTCGAAGCTGAGCAGATGCAGTTTTTAGTGGATGAATTTGAAGAGCAAAATCCAGATATTCGCATTGATATTGTGGCTGGGCCGAATGCCAGCGACACGGTTGAAGATTTATATACGTCGTCATTTTTGCTGGGAGATTCTCCCTATGACTTGGTGTATGCAGACATTGTTTGGATTCCTAAGTTTGCGGCGGCGGGATGGCTAACGGATTTGTCGGATCGAGTGTCGGAAGAGGATTTGGCCGACTTTCTGGAGGCCGATGTCGAAGCTGGTAGGGTTGAAGGTGGGTTTTATCGCTTGCCCTTTCGGTCTGATGTGGGGATGCTCTATTATCGAACAGATTTACTCGATGAGATTGGTGCACAGCCTCCAGAGACATTCCAAGAACTCATCGAGACCTCAAAACAGCTGCAAGATCAAGACCTCGTGACCTGGGGCTATGTCTGGCAAGGGTTACAGTATGAGGGGCTAGCAGCCATGTTTACTGAGGTGTTGGAGGGTTCGGGGGGCTTTTGGATTGACCCTGAGACTCAAGAGGTGGGGCTTGATCAGCCGGAAGCGATCGCGGCGGTGCAGTTTTTGCGAGAGGTGATCGAAGAAGGTGTGACGCCTCCTGGTGTCACCAACTATCTAGAAGAGGATACGCTGCGAGTTTTTCAGAATGGGAATTCTGCGTTTCTACGCAATTGGCCCTATGTCTGGGCCGAAGTCAATAGAGAGGGGGCACCCTTGCAAGGTAATGTGGCCTTAAAGCCAATGGTGCACGGGGCTCAATATAGCAGTGGAGCCTGTCAGGGGGGCTGGGGGTTCGGCCTTTCTGCCTTTACACCGCATCCTGATCAGGCGTGGCGTGTGATGGAGTTTTTTGCCAGTGAAGACGCGCAGCGGCAGTATGTGGTTGAACATGCCTATGTGCCGAGTCGGCGATCGCTCTTTACAGACCCTGACGTGTTAGCGGCCTATGACCACTATGATGAGCTGCTAGAAGTAGCTGAGCAAGCAGTGTTGCGTCCACCGATTGGGCAATATGCTCAGGCCTCTGATATTTTGCAGCGGTATTTGAGTGCGGCCATTTCGGGGCAGCTCAGCCCTGAAGCTGCAATGAACCGTGCTGCTGGAGAAACCCGACGTATGCTCGGACGCGGCCAAGACAGAGCTGCATAACCCTTGATGCTGGAAGGGCTGAAACTAACGTAGCTGAAACTGACGTAACTGAGGACAAAAAGCGATCGCCATGGCAGAGACGATTCAAGCCAAAGAGAAGCGAGTGGGTTGGCTGCTAACAATTCCAGCGATTTTAGTGCTGTTGTTGGTTTACGCCTATCCCATCATTCGAGCATTTATTCTGAGCTTTTTTACTGAGAACTTAAGCACCAATCTAGAGCCAGTTTTTAGCGGTGGTAGCAACTATGTACGCATGGCTCTAGATGGCCGTTTTTGGAGCAGCATCCGCAATACGGCCTTCTATACAGTGATTTCACTAGCTCTAGAACTGGTTCTGGGCATGGGCATTGCTCTAACTCTAGACCAATCGTTTCGAGGACGTGGATTGGTTCGCACGATTGCTATTTTGCCGTGGGCACTGCCGACAGCGCTGATTGCTCTGGCATGGCGCTGGATTTTTAATGCCGAATTTGGCGTCTGGAACGACATTCTCATCAATTGGCTACACATTATTGATCAGCCTGTCAACTGGCTCGGAGATCCGCTGTGGGCTATGTTTTGCGTCATTGCGGCAGATGTTTGGAAGACCACGTCGTTTGTAGCCATTTTGCTACTTGCCGGATTGCAATCGATTCCTCAAGATTTGTATGAAGCCCATCGCATTGATGGCGCGACGCCCTGGCAAAGCTTTACCAAGATTACGGTGCCGCTGCTGATGCCGCAGATCTTGATTGCGATGCTGTTTCGGTTTGCTCAAGCGTTTGGCATCTTCGACCTGATTGCCGTGATGACGGGGGGTGGCCCCGGCGGTGCAACGGAGATGGTGTCTCTTTATATATATGCCACGGTAATGCGCTACCTCGACTTTGGCTATGGCGCAGCCTTAGTGGTGGTTACCTTCTTGATTTTGATTGCGGTCGTGGCGATCGCCCTATCGTTCTTGTCGAAAGCCCGCACAGCAACAGGAGTGGAGTAATCATGACAACAGCTACGTCCGAGTCAGTTTCAGCACAGCAGCCCCAAGGCTCAGCCAAGCTCAGTCTCAAACCGATCCTGTTTGGAGTCGCCATTTTCCTGGTGGTCTGCTTTAGTTTGGGGCCAGTGCTGTGGGAACTGCTGACATCTATCAAGACTAATGATGCCATCACCGCTGACCCGCTGGTTTATTTTCCGACGCCCAACCAGCTCACACTGCGGCACTATCAGCAGTTGTTTGTGCAAAACCAGTTTTATATCTACATCTTTAATAGTGCGTTAGTGGCTGTTGTTTCGACGGTGCTGTGCTTGATCATTGGCTCTCCAGCGGCCTATGCCCTGGCGCGATTGCGAATTCCAGGAGAACAGATTGTTCTTGGGGCCGTGCTGATTGTGACGCTGTTTCCCTATATCCTGTTGTTTTTGGGATTGCTAGAGCTGGTGCAGCTCACTGGACTAGCCAACAACTACCTGGCGCTCATCATTCCATACACGGCGATCAACCTGCCGCTCACCATTTTGGTAATGCGAAGCTTCTTTCAGCAGCTGCCGCGCGATTTAGAAGACTCTGCCAAGGTCGATGGGTACAACATTGTGCAGATGCTGCTGCGAATTATCCTGCCGATGACGCTGCCCGCCTTGGTGACAACAGGCATTCTGGCGTTTATCTTTGCCTGGAATGAGTATATCTTCGCGCTGACATTTATCAGCCGTGAAACGATGCTGACGATTCCGGTGGCAGCAGCGCAGCTGGCCGGAACCAGCCTATTTGAAATTCCGTATGGGCCGTTGGCCGCAGCGACTATCATCGGTACGTTGCCTTTGATTGTGCTGGTGTTGTTTTTCCAACGCAAGATTGTCCAAGGTTTGACGGCAGGTTCGGTTAAGGGCTAGCCCTGTTTATGCGGGTGGGCTCCATGGCCTCTAACTGTGTTTCGTTTTGATTTGTTTGACCCTTATTTCTGATAGCATCATGGCTAAACTCGAACTTAAACATCTCAATAAAACCTATTCACCCAAGATTATTCCTGTCAAAGACATGAATCTGGTTGTTGAAGACAATGAGTTTTTGACACTAGTTGGGCCATCTGGATGTGGTAAATCAACCACGCTGCGAATGATTGCAGGGCTCGATCAGCCTACTCGGGGGCAAATTTTTATTGATGGTCAAGATGTGACGCATGTCAGTCCGGGCGATCGCAACTTGGCTATGGTGTTTCAGAGTTATGCGCTTTATCCTCATATGACGGTCTATGAAAATATGGCCTCTGGACTAAAACTCCGCAATATCTCATCATCTGAGATTCGAGAGCGCATCCAAGATGCCAATCGCGTTTTGGGGTTAGACGGCCTAATGGATCGCCGTCCGGCCAAGCTGTCAGGGGGGCAACGGCAGCGAGTCGCGCTGGGTCGAGCCTTAGTCCGTCAGCCCCATGCGTTTCTGCTAGACGAACCCCTAAGTAACCTAGATGCCCTGCTGCGAGAACAGGTGCGGGCTGACCTCAAGCAGATTTTTGATCAACAAAAAGCACCCGTGGTGTATGTGACCCACGACCAGACCGAAGCCATGACCCTCTCAACCCAGGTGGCGGTGCTCTATGAGGGCGTGGTGCAGCAGCTTGATTCACCCGATCAGGTGTACAATCGTCCGGCCAATCGGTTTGTGGCTGGGTTTATTGGTAGCCCCCAGATGAATTTGCTGGAACTGAAATGTGAGGGGTCATCTGCTGTTTTGGGAGATGCTAGAATTTCGCTGCCGAGTAGCTTTGTAGCACCTCCAGAAGTGGTGTTGGGTATTCGTCCGGATCATGTGCGGCTGGCAACGCCTCAAGACACACAGACGGTAGAAGGGCACGTTTTCCTCGTTGAAAACTTGGGGATGAGCTATTTGCTTAGCGTTCGGGTAAAAGGCAGTGAGAATATTGTCATCCGGTCACTGCTGCCTGCGGATCATTCATGGAGCGATGATGTGACGCTGGCCTTGCCTCCGGAACGGCTGCACTGGTTTAATTTACAGACTGGAGAGCGGATGCGCGATGAACGGTCTGCCGAGATGTCACACGCCTGATGTTCAAGGACGGATATTCATTAGCGTCTGGCTGAAGCAGTGTGGTTTTATGCTGGCCTAGGTGATTGGCCTGGGTGCCATTGAGTGGGTGCTGAATGTCGTTAATCTGGATAACGTCGGCCCATCTAGCACCCCATGCAACCCCTAAGCGCCAACCCCTACAGACTCACCAACCCCGACCGCAGCGCCCGCACCGCTGCCTGAGTGCGATCAGCAGCACAGAGTTTACTTAAAATATTGCGAACATGAGTTTTCACTGTGCCAACCGTGATGTAGAGCTCCTCTGCGATCGCGGCATTGCTGTATCCATCAACAATTAGCTCTAATACCTCTAACTCGCGATCGGTGAGAGGATCAGATTCTAAAATCTGCTCATATTCTGCGTGTTCGGCACTGTCACCATCAGCCGCAGGAGATTTCTTAATCGCCCCTGGGCTCTTCTGCGCTTGCTGTAGCACAATACGGGCGATCGCCGGATCAATCCAGGCGTTGCCTTCATGGGTCGCTCGAATCGCCTCAGTCAGCTTTTCTACACTGGCATCTTTGATGCTATATGAATCGGCCCCGGCAGCAAACGCAGCCAGCACAGCATCTTCATTATCTTGCATCGTCAAAATCAAGACTCGCACTGACGAATCCTCAGCGTCTATCACGCTCATCGAATGCTTGATTTGATTCGTTACCTCGATGCCATCAATGCCAGGTAGGCCAATATCGACAATGGCAACATCAGGCCGAGTGGCTTTCACTATCTCGAGTCCTTGCTGACCATCCGGTGCCTCACCCACAACCTGGATTGAGTCATTCTGTTGAAGCGCAGCCTTCAAACCGATTCGGGTGAGATCATGATCTTCAATGAGGACAACACGGATAAGACTCATGGATTAATGTCCAGCGCTCTAAAGTTCTTACCTACAAATTATGGAAGATTTTGAGCGGGATTCTGTCTATCGATAGTGGTAAGAATTGCAACAACCTCTGTAGTCTGAAAAGAGAACCACCGTAATTGATGGACTTGCCTATGTGTTTCATTTGAATAAGTGCATTTAAATAAGAACATTTGATTGACAGCAGTTTAGCAATCTATCGGTGTCGAGAGACAATTGCAGCGTCTAATTTAATGGCAGCTTTGATAGTGGCGGCTTTGATAGTGGCGGCTCGTTTATGATTGGCGCTGTTGATGTAAATCATGGCTGATAATCGTTATGAGGCGATAGATGAGGCGATAGATGAGGCGATCGCCCCTGATTCTAAGCAACGCACCTTTAACAACACTAGTTTCACGGATTCTTGTAATTACAATTTAATGAATTCAAGCAATGGGTCAGCTTAATCGTAAAACATCAGATGATTTATTATCATCGGCATCTCCTGACACTCAATCAGAAGACGGCTATTATTCGCGGGTCTATCATTGTCATCACATACTAGACGCTATTCCTCACATTGTTTGGATGGCTACCCACGACGGAGCCCTTACCTATGTCAATCAGGAATGGGTCGAGCAAACTGGCCAATCCCTTGCAGAGTCACTCGAGTTTGGGTTCATCCAGGCTATTCATCCTGATGACCAGACAGCGTTTTTAGAGACTTGGAGTCAGGCGATGCAGCAGCAGCAAAGCTATGAAGCTGAGCTGCGACTTATTCATGCCGCCGGACATTACAGCTGGTTTGCCATTCGCACCAATCCTGTGTTGGCAGATAGCGGACAGGTCATCGAATGGATTGGCACCTTAACCAACATCGAATGCCACAAGCAGACTGAGCTGCAGCTAAAAGCTGAACAAGAGTTTTTGAGAGCCCTTTTGCTCAATCTCTCAGAAGGAATTGTGGCCTGCGATGCAGATGGGATGCTGATGATGTTCAACCCGATGGCTCGAGAATTTCATGGTCTCCCGGAAGAATCCCTCTCACCTGAATCGTGGGCAGAGCATTACAGCCTTTATCAACCCGATGGCAACACACTTATGACCACTGAAGAAATTCCGCTCTATCGGGCTCTTAGTGGAGAACGCGTCCGCGATTGTGAAATGGCGATCGCCCCCAAAGGTGGCCCCCTCCGGAGGGTCATTGCCAATGGCGACGTCATCATTGGCTCTGATGGCGAACGGTTGGGCGCAGTGGTCGCCATGCACGACATCACATTGCAAAAGCAAGCAGAGGCCGAAATTCATCAGCTCAATACCGAACTCGAAGCCCGAGTGCGTGAACGCACCCTGGCCCTAGAGCAGTCGTATCAGGAATTGGAGCGAGAGGTTGCTGCCCGCAAGCGCATCGAACAGCGCATGACGGCTCAAAATGAATTGTTGACCCGCCAAAACCAAAAGCTAGAGCATCAGCGGCAGCGGATTCAGCGGCAAAACATTCAGCTGATCGAGGTGTCTCGGCTCAAATCACAGTTTTTAGCCACCATGTCTCACGAGTTGCGGACGCCCATGCACGCCATCATTGGCTTCTCTCAACTGCTGCTGCGACAGCGCAAAAGTCCCTTGCCTGCGCAGCTGACCGATATGGTCGAGCGCATCCTAAACAATGGCAAACGGCTGCTGATGTTGGTCGATGAAGTTTTAGATTTCTCAAAGATTGAAGCGGGTCGGCTAGAGCTGAGCCCCCGAGAGTTTGATATCCGCGAATTGGCGATCGCCACCATCGACGAATTACGCTCGTTGGCAGAGCAAAAGGCTCTCGACATCCATCTTGAGCTTAACCTGCCCTATCTTCACATCGTCAACGATCCGTCGCGTGTGCGGCAGGTGTTGGTCAATCTGTTGTCCAATGCCATCAAATTTACTGAAACCGGCTACATCCGGGTTGATATTTCACCCGTAGGGGCTGATCGACTGGCGATCGTCATTGAAGACACGGGCATCGGAATTGACTCATCCGATCTCAAATCTATTTTTGAGCCATTTCGACAGGCCGACCAAACCAACACCCGCAAACATGCTGGCACCGGGCTCGGGCTCACCATCACCGAGTCGCTGGTGCAAATGATGCAGGGTGAGATCACCGTATCGAGTCAGCTCGGTGTTGGCACCACCT
The DNA here is from genome assembly GCA_964502605.1 of uncultured bacterium. GTDB lineage: Bacteria > Cyanobacteriota > Cyanobacteriia > CAZCXK01 > CAZCXK01 > CAZCXK01. Next base: position 7,104 of record CAZCXK010000016.1, on the reverse strand, counting down.
TTCGGATTGAAATTCCCATACGCCTTTCAGCATAAGCTATTGCGTATGTCCGTTCTTTTGCTATAGCCATAGTCTCTGCCGCGTAACATCTCCCAAACCCCCTCCAAGCATCTCTAGCTTGAGAATTTGACTCTAGCCCAGTCTAGTCACTCCAGAGGTCGGAGTCTAAATCATCTGGAACATCCTCATAGGAAGAGGACGGGGCGGCGTTGGGGCTGAGACGATTGAGCGACCTATCTGAAGCTAAGCCTGACGGCTGAAACTGCTGAGGATCTTCCAGATAGTCATATACTGTGCGGGACATCTGGCGAATCAGCTCTTGGGCTCGATCGTCATTGTGGGGCCGTTGCACCATAGCTGCGATCGCATATCGCTTACCATCGGGCATGTCAATAATCCCAACATCACCAACAAGTGAACCAATGTCACCCGTCTTGTGAGCAATGGTGGCATCGGGCGCGATGCCAGCAGGCAAGAGAGTATCGGTCACAGTGCCTCTCATGATTTCAAGCAGGCGATCGCGCGACCGCAGTGAAATTAAGTCTCCCTGACTCACGAATACCATCAGCTCAACCAACTCTCGCGGCGTGGTGGTATTGGTGCCTGCTAAATCAGGCAAAAGGTTACGCACCTGTGTTCCTGACATTCCCCATGATTGAAAGCGTTGATTCAGCGCCTCAGCGCCGCCCAGCTCTCGAATCAGAATATTGGTTGCCGTGTTGTCGCTAATCGTAATCATCATTGTGGCCACGTCAATCGCGCTGTATTCGCTGCCCACGTCGTCAAACTGCATGTCACCCGATCCGCCAGCGACGTCTTCTTCTTGCATTGTGAACAGGTCATTGAAGCGAATTTTGCCAGCATCTACATCTTGAAAAAAGGCAACCAATATGGGCACTTTGATCATGCTGGCGGATGCAAAGCGCCGAGTGCCATTGAGATTGACATAGGCTCCGCTATCGAGATCAACCAAAAACAATCCAGGCGTTAGGTCAGGTTCGATAGTGGCATCAGCCCGAATCACCGCTGCTAACTGGGTCAGCTCTTGCCCAAGCTGCAGTGCGGTTAGGAGCGAGGGTCTTCGTCCAAAATCTGCCCATTGCCCCGATTGAGAGGGATTAAGCACAGTCCTAGACAGGGCCGAGTCAGATGCTTGATCAGACGTGGCTTGCGCTCCAGCCGCTGTCAATGCTGGATTAGCTACTCCACCGCCATAGCGGGCAGCGGGGTCAAACACTGAAATCAACGTTCCAGCGATCGCCCCAATTCCGACTCCAAGAATCAATAATCGCGTGGCATAAACGAGTGGAGATGCCGGTTTCCGGGGGTTACGGACTTTTCGAGTTGGGCGTGGCCGAGTTGCTGTCGCTACCGGACGTGGATTTAATCGTTTGATAGGCCGTTCATAGCGAGTGATTTGAGTCGCCTGGCGCGAGGGCAACACAGGCAACAGCTGATCACGAGATGAAACACGACTCAAGCCCGACCCAGAAGGGGCTGCAGGCTGACGTAACCGAGGAGAGCGGTTGCTAAAAGCGGGTGTGCGAGATGAAATAGGCATACGCCCCCGCAGATCAGGCCCCACGCGAATACGTCGTCGGGGCGGCTGGCGCGACAGGTCGGTTCGTGATCTAGCTGCTGGCAAATTTGCCTCAGACGAAGAACTGCTAGGTAATAACCGCTGAGAGCGCATGCGATCAGCCGTGGCTGGCCGCACCCCCTCACCATTTGCACGACGCGGTATCTTCGGACGCGTCGAAGGGGTGTCTCGGTTGCGCTGCCATTGTCTGGCCTCAATGACATTGTTAGGAGTTGAGTTATGAGCCGATCTGCCCCCCTCGCCTCGCATGACACGTCGCGGCGGATGTTCCGGCAGTGGCTGCGATGATGCCTCGGCGGAGCGACGGCGGCGTAAGCGCCGCCGCGACATATTCGAACGATCACTCGATTCCACCAGGCTCAACTCCCTTATCGCTCTCGCTCTAAATTATGCACATTATCCCGCCAATTGGCGGGTATTCATGCGCCTATCTCCATCAATTTGCAATAAAAATTCTCGCTCTGCAAGATTTAGCAGCATTTAGCAGCATATTGATGGCAGCGGGTTAGGGTTTTTCTCGCAATTCTTTGGGGCTGGTAATGCTGGACTGCGGGTTTTGTAGCGCCCACTCAACTTGCCGCAAGATCCCTCGGAGCATGGCTACTTCGGTTTCAGAGAGGTGTGATCGGTTAAATAACCGGCGAAATTTTTCCATGCGTCGGATTACTGTATGGGGATAGAGATAGCCGATATCGAGTAATACGCGTTCGAGGTGCTGGTAGTAGCCTTCTAGCATGTCAAGCGACGCACTGATGTCGAGCTGATTTGGCGGGCTCTCAGTGCGATCGTCAGCGTGGTTATTGGTTTGATCCATTGGGGGATTTGAGCAAGGCGCTTCATCTAGATGCATGGGCGCACAATTAGACTGATCAGACTGATTATCAGAAGTTTGTTCGAGCCTCAGCGCATCGAAGCCATGAGCAATCTGATATAGCTCGTAGCAACAAATGGCTACGGCTTGAGCCAGATTGAGTGTGGCATAGACGGGGCTAGATGGAATTCGGATGCAGCGCTGCGCATAGTTAAGCTCAACGTTGCTCAAGCCTCGATCTTCGGGGCCAAAGATGAGAGCTGCATCGGTGGGTGTGGTGCCATCGTTGGTGTCGATCAGCCATGGCAGGCCGTGTCGGGGATGCTCTAGAGGAATATTGAGGGCGCGATCGCGAGCCGTTGTGGCGATCGCCCGACGACATCCAGCTAGAGCGGCAGGGAGCGTGCTCACAATCTGAGCAGACTGCAGCACATCAGCCGCATGAACTGCCATCTGCTGCGCCTCCTCACAGTGGGGATCACACAGCGGATTGACCAACACCAGCTGATGCAGCCCCATATTTTTCATCACTCGGGCAATGGAGCCAAGATTAAGCGGGCCAGCCGATTCGACCAACACAACTCTGACCCGACCTAGCGCTAAATTCGGCATGAAGGATTCAGTTAATGTTACGTTTTATATCAGATGCCAGTGTGCCATTCTCACTTCCACCTTACATTGCATGCCCATGGGACGTTCTCGTGCCAAGTCTGATTTACCTACAAAACTCTGCCCAGTGTGTCAGCGGCCATTTACATGGCGAAAAAAATGGGCAGATTGCTGGGACGAGGTTAAATATTGTTCAGAAAGATGCCGACGGCGGCGATCGCCTGCCCAATAGCCCTGCGCGCGTCAGATCATGCTTCCGCAGTAGATCATCATACAGTCTTGGGTGAGTTCGGTGCTGGGGTGAGTTTGCTGCGGGGTGTTGTGCCTTGTTTTCAGGCAGGGATGGCAGAACTATTTCATTGAAGTGCTTTGGTGGCGAGGCCGGAGTTTGACATGTCTCAGACTCAAGCGTGAGCGTCGGAGTAGGCATGATGTTGAGACATTTGAGACAGATGATTGGTACAACTATCATTCAATATCCAATATCAGATTTTTAGGAGAGGTATGAAGCGGGTGCAGCCAAAGCTAATTATTCACGGGGGAGCTGGAAGCTCGTTGCAAGGCAAGGGCGGCGTAGAGGTGGTTCGTCAGGCACTTTATCAGGTGATTGAAGAAGTGTATGCCTGTCTGGAGCGGGGCACGAGTGCCGCTGAGGCCGTCGTATTAGGATGTCAACGCCTAGAAGATGAGCCGTGTTTTAACTCAGGCACGGGATCAGTCTTGCAGTCAGATGGCTGTGTGCGAATGAGTGCCTCGTTGATGGATGGTTTTAGTCAGCGGTTTAGTGGTGTGATCAATGTTTCTCAAATCAAAAATCCTATCGATTTGGCGCAGTTCTTACAAAACTCTGCCGATCGGGTGCTGTCGGATTATGGGGCTGCACTGCTCTCACGCGAGCTACAACTCCCAATTTATGATCCGTTAACTGAGATCAGACTCCATGAATGGGTGCAAGAGCGGGCAGGTAACTTTCAGCGGTCAATGGCCGGGGTCGTTGCTGAGAAAGAATTGGCGACTGACGCTAATACAGGACGGGGCACGATTGGCGTGGTTGCGTTGGATGGTCAAGGGCGAATTGCCGCTGGAACCTCAACCGGAGGTAAAGGGTTTGAGCGCGTTGGTCGAGTTAGTGATTCGGCAATGCCTGCTGGCAACTACGCCAATGCGACGGCAGGCATCAGCTGCACGGGCATTGGTGAAGACATTATTGATGAATGTTTGGCGGCTCGAATTGTGGTGCGCGTCACGGATGGGTTAACCCTGGCTGCGGCCTTTGAGCGGTCGTTTCGAGAAGCTGTTGCCAATCACCGCGACTTTGGTGCGATTGGGGTTGACCAGACTGGGGCGATCGCCTGGGGCAAAACCAGCGAAGTGCTGCTGGCGGCGTATCACGATGGCATTGTGATGGGCGACACGCTGAGCCTAGAAAGCACTCCGGTCACTGGGTGTCGGTGAGAACGGTTGATACCAAATCTAAACTCAGCATCACTGGATATCAAATACCGAGTGCTGCCAAGGCGATCGCCTGGGCTACAGGCATTTGACCATAGGTAAACACGCAGGGCACCAGCTCAGGAATCTGAGGCTGAAGCTGTTCTAATGCGTAGGGGCTGCCATAGATTATTAGTGCGCGGAGGTGCTGATGGGTGATCAGCGCCTTCAGCCAGTCGTGCGATCGCTGGGTGAGTCCGGCGCTACCCCGAAACGGATTGCCTCGGACAAAAAGCTGCAGCACGGTCGGCAGCGGTGGCATTGCTGCCAAGTGCTCTGGAGACAACATCGTCTGACGATCAATGAGATGCAGGGTTTGATAGCCATGAGCGGCAAGACGGGCGATCGCCGGGGTGTGATGTCCCAAAAACTCGCAGTCTAAGGCCGTGTCAATCACAATCACATTGCGCCCAATTTTGACCGGGGGCAGAGGTTGAGGCACGCGCACCTGCATCGAGTCTTCTAAAATACGGGCGATCGCCTTCTGAGCAGTGGGCTGTGAAAGCTGAGAGAGCTGAATGATCTCATGTTGGGTGGGGGCGGTGTGGCAATCGTCTAGCTCGCAATCTGAGCTGGGCTGACTGACTGCTAGAGGGGCGATCGCCTGTTTGGTCTGCCAGATGCGCTCAATTGATGCCTGAATACGTTCAGGGGCAATGCGCCCTGACTCAACTGCCGCACACACCGCTGCGATCGCCCCTTCTGGATCAGGCGGCATCAGCAAAATATCGGCACCGGCTTCGACAGCCATCACCGGAGCCTCATGAATGCCATAATGCTGGGCGATCGCCCCCATTACCAGTGCATCGGTCACGATTAACCCGTCAAAGCTAAGCTCGTTACGCAGCAGCCCGGTCAAAATTCGGTGTGACAGTGTGGCTGGGTAGTCGGCATCGAGAGCTGGGATGCGTAAATGGGCACTCATCACCGAACTCACCCCAGCGGCGATCGCGGCTTTAAATGGAGGCAATTCAATGGCTCTGAGCCGCTCCCAGTCATGGGAGATCAGCGGCAATTCGAGGTGCGAATCAACCGCAGTGTCGCCATGCCCCGGAAAATGCTTGGCCGAGTTAAGTACCGGATAGGATTGAGTGCCCCGAATAAACGCCGTTGCCAACTGGCTTACCCTCTCGGGCGTATCGCCAAAAGCCCGCACATTAATCACCGGATTTAAGGCATTGTTGTTGACATCGACCACTGGAGCTAGCACCCAGTTGAGCCCAATGGCGATCGCTTCTTGAGCCGTCACCGCTCCCATGCCTTCGGCAGCATGAATGGCGCGCCTGAAATCAGTCTCAGCTAGAGCGGCGATCGCCATTGGCGGCGGAAACCAACTTGCCCCAGCGAATCGTTGCCCCACGCCTTCTTCAATATCAGCCGCCAAAAATAACGGAATGTTTGCCCATGTTTGCAATTGGTGCGATCGCACTGCGACTTCTGCGGCACTACCACCCAGCAAAATCACACCTCCGACGCCCACCTCACGAATCCAGCGCTGCAGCTGATGCTGGGGGGGCTCCCACGCTGGATATTGAATCTGGTGGTCAAATAAGCAGCCCGATGCCCGCACGATGACCATCTGAGCCACCTGTTGCGCTAGGGGTAGCTCACGCCAGTCTGGGAGTGAATGAGCCATATCTAGTTTGTCTAGCCTGCGGGGTCTTCATCATCTGACACATCGAGATCTGACAAATCGAGTTGGCCAGAGTCGATTTTGGCCTGGCGCTCTTCGCTGAGCCGATTGATTAGCGACAGCACCTTGGTTCCACGTTCGATGCCTAAGTCTTGCACAAACATCACCTCTGGAGTCCGCCGCAGACGAATGCGCTGCCCCAGCTCACTGCGAACATATCCAGTCGCAGACTTTAGCCCTTCCATGGTTTGAGCCTTGGCTTCTTCGGTGCCGTAGATGCTGACAAAAATCTTGGCATGTTGCAAATCACCGGAGACATCAACATCCGTAATGCTGACCATGCCCGTGCCAACGCGATCATCCTTAATGCCAGAAAACAACATCTGGCTTACTTCCCGCTTAATTAGCTCGGCTATGCGGGCAACCCGACGATTGGTGGCCATACTTTTCTTCTTCCTTTCGCCAATCCCATGACGATGATGTGACGCTTCGATCCTGTGGATGAACTCATAGGAATCTCAATTTTGGCTGCGATTTTGCCATTTGCCAAACCGTTCTAACTCACAGAACCTCGGCAAATAAAGCGATCGCCCCCAAATCACGCCCAGACTATCCGGCATCTAGACCCAACATCGCCCGTAGGGTAAACGTCAAGAAGGCAAACCCGCCGATTGTGGCACCGATGAGGGCGATCGCCGTTGTCGGACGCTTCAGCAACGGAATGAGAGGTTGCACAAATGTAAACAGCACCCCCAGCGAAAAGGTGATGAGATATCTCGGATAGCGAAGAACGTTTTGCCAAAAATCTTGCATAGCGCTAGCCCAAACCTGCGTTGCAGCGTTAACTCATCGGTTTCTGGGGCACAACAGCCACCAAGCCATTTTGAAGCATTGATCCAGTTAAGCGTCCTGCCCTTCCTCATTCTAAAAGACGATGCCAGTTTTATTCGAGACTGGCCA
>CAZCXK010000015.1:46582-65038 GCA_964502605.1 uncultured bacterium | reverse complement strand
AACCGCAACTGGGGAAATTGTGGCGATCGCCACAATCAACAGACCCGAAGGCGATCGCTCACTGGGTTTAATTGCACGGCATTCTTGACGATTTCATTAAACAGGTCAGTGTCTGTTGCAACTGACATGATGGGAGGGCGTTGCTTTGCCAGTCTTATAGCTACTACGACTGCTACGACGACATCATTCTGGGTCGGAGGGAGAAATTTTAGGGTCGTCACCCCAAATGTTTTGGGTCGGAGGGAGAAATTTTAGGGTCGCCACCCACATCATTCTAAATCTATCGTGTGTGCACAACTGCTATAGCTCCGAACAATGCTGCATTACTGTTGTTCAATGGCTACTAGGGCTCAGCAGTCTCGCTTGGGGGAGTGTCCTCCAAACCCGCAAGCGAGGGACGGTTGCATCCCTCAAGCTCCCTCTAAACGAAATGGCGGACTGGCGTTTCGAGGCTGGGGCAAGAGCGGTGAATGGGAGTCATCTCTATCACCATCTTGGACGCGTTATGTGTCGGTGTGGTCTTACCCATGTTGAGGGTTGATGCAGAATCTGGCACGCCGTTTCACAAATCCTTAACTTTAGATGCTGAATCTTTAAAACTTAGCAACTATTAATCTGGTTATCACGTTTGTATTAAAACAAACAGTTTATAACTTGTGAATTCATTAACTTATCTTCCATAGTGCAAGAGTTGGTAATGTATCGCGGCGCTCGGGATGCTCTGCCGTTTGGAGTGATCGATGGATGGTATTTCTTTCAACTTAAAATCTGAAATTAACCAACGTAATGCCTGGATTAGCAGACTCGCGTTACTGTATGTCCTGATTGGCTATGTCTTTGCCATCGGTTTTATTAGTTCATCTCGCCTTTTGATCAATGCCATTGGAGTCATTCTCTTGATCCACTCGCTAGTGTGGGCAGCCTATTTTGTCCATGAGCTGGTGCATGGCACTATCTTCCGGCGACCCAAACTGAATGCACTCGTGGGTAATGTGATGTTGTTCTTAACGGGTTCATGCTATTGCCGGTTTCAAGATCTAGCCCGCGATCATCTGGCGCACCACAAAAACCGAGCTGACTTCTCTGCATTCTCAATTTCAGATTTCTTAACGTCATTGCCTCGGCCAATCCGTCAGTTGATTATTGCGCTGGAGTGGCTATATTTCCCGATTGTCAATTTCATTCTGCGCTGGTTTTGCATTATTTCTCCATTCTTAGGAGAGTCTCGATGCCGTGAGCGGCTGCGAAATACTGCATTTCTACTAGTTCGAGGTGGTTTGCTGATAGGGCTAGGCTGGTATTCGTTATGGGCGATCGCCCTCTATGGATTTGCGTATATTTGCTTCATCAACCTCTTGCGATTTATTGACTGTTTCCAACATACCTATGCAGTGTTTCAACGAGGGCAAACGCTGCCTCAATATTCTGCAGACTATGAGGAGGCAAATACTTACTCCAATCTCATGTCATATCGGTGCAGATGGCTCAATCTTTTGTTTCTTAACTTTGGGTATCACAATGCCCACCACCGCGTCATTCATTGTCCGTGGTATTTGCTGCCACAGCTCGATGCTGAGCTATATCCAACAGGTTATCGGCAGCATATTCCGTTAGGTCGATTGGTGTCTAATTACCATAAATTTCGGATTACGCGCTTATTTGCTGGCCAAGGGAGGGTGGTCGATCGCGAACACGGGCTAGATCTTGATCAGTTTGTTGGCGGAGTTGGTGTTTCATTTTTGATTTTGCGAGAACCATTGGGCTGGTTAAAACTGCCTTCTCCGCTGGTTCAGCAATCTTGACCGTTGATAGACGAGAGTTCAAGTAAACTGGGCTTAAATAAACATTAGTGTTGAAAATGGAGGGTCTCTGGCTATGATATTTAACCGCCGTAAGTTTATTGCCTACAGTTCGGCAGCATTGGGAACCAGCATGTTCTTGAAAGCCTGCACAACGACTAGCCAACCGTCATCATCTGAGTCGGGTGATGTCGCTGCGAGTGACGCTACGCCATTCAAAGTTGCTGCTGTGTTTGCTGGAGTTGTGACTGACAATGGCTGGAACCAGTCTGCCTTTGAAGGCTTGAATGCTGCTAAAGATAGACTGGGGTTTGAATTTTCTTACGTTGAACAGATTCCTATACCCGATCATGCGGAAGCCTTATCAGAGTTTGCCCGTCAGGGGTTTAATCTGGTGTTAGGCCATAGTGGCGATTTTGTGGGCTCAACTCAGCAGGTGGCGGGTCAGTTTCCCGATACTCAGTTTTTAGTAACCAACGGTAATATTTCCGGCCCTAACATTGCATCAGTTCAGACCAATAATTTGCAGGCGGGTTATCTGGCAGGCACCACCGCTGGCTTGGCTACCGAATCAAACAAGATTGCCTTTGTGGTTGCCAAACAGTTTAAGGCGATGGATCAACTACTGCGAGGGTTTGAGCTAGGGGCCAAAGCGGCCAACCCCTCTGCCGAAGTAACTGCCAGCTATACGGGAGATTGGGATGATGTGGCAAAAGGGAAGGAAGCAACGGCTGCTTTGATTTCATCTGGGGCAGATGTGGTGTATTCCTATCTGGATACGGCTTTTGTGGGGTCGTTGGAGGCGGTGAGAGAGAAGGGCGTGTATATGATTGGGCATACGAGCGATCGCCTGGATACTGCACCTGAAAGCATCATCACAAGTATCGTTCAAAACGTCGGCATGGCGATCGCCAGTGTCGTTGAGTTAGCCCAAAATGGAGAGCTAGAGCCTCAGAACTATGTGGTGGGTGCCGAAAATCCAGAGGTACTTCATGTGGGTCGATTTGGTGAAGGGATTCCATCTGAGATTCAGCAAGTAGTGGGAGATGTGGAAGAACAACTACAAGCCGGTGAGCTGATATTTGAGGATTGCCAAGTTGATGGCGCTGAGAGTTGGTGTCTTCAGGATGCCGCCGCCGCATAGACACGATAATTCAGAGCAATTCAGATTCATATCATGACGGATCTATGGCCTATTTACGTCTTGAGGGCATCACCAAGTGTTTTGGTTCGTTTGTTGCCAATGACCACATCAATTTAGATGTGGATGCTGGAGAAATCCATGCGGTCTTAGGTGAAAACGGAGCCGGTAAGACAACCCTGATGAATGTTCTGTCGGGATTTTATCAGCCGGACGCGGGCACGATATACCTGGAGGGCAAGCCGATCCATTTTACGTCGGTACGCACGGCTATTCGGCATGGCATTGGGATGATTCATCAGCACTTTATGCTGGTGCCACAACTGACAGTGACTGAAAATATCATTTTGGGAACTGATTTTAGTCTCAATCTCAGCCTGTCTGAGAAGATCGACCAGATTGAAGCAATGTCCCATCGTTATAGCCTCCAGGTTGATCCAACTGCCAAAGTGGGAGATTTACCCGTTGGCATGCAGCAGCGCGTCGAAATTCTTAAGGTGCTATATCGAGGCGCAAAGGTGCTGATTTTAGATGAGCCGACGGCTGTTTTAACTCCGTTAGAGGTTGAATCCTTGTTTGTGATTCTGCGGCAACTGGCGTCGGCTGGGCATACCATTCTATTCATCAGTCACAAGCTCGATGAACTACTCAACCTCTGCCATCGGATTACCATTTTGCGCCGGGGGCAGGTCGTAGACACAGTAAGGGCTCATGTGATTTCAAAATCAGCCTTAGCGACATTGATGGTCGGTCGTGATATGCTGTTTGATTTGCAAAAGCCTCCCCTTGATGTGGGGGCTGAGGTGCTTAAAGTCAGCCAGCTCCAGGTTCAAGATGACCGTCACTTGATGGCAGTTCAGGATATCTCCTTTCAACTGCGGGCGGGTGAGATTTTGGGAATTGCTGGCGTGGATGGCAACGGGCAACGAGAGCTGGCAGATGCGATCGCTGGGTTACGTCCTGCCTGTCAAGGCACAATTCAGCTAGAGGGGGTAGACATTACGCAGTGGTCGGTGCAGCAGCGCGTCAAGCGGCTCCAGGTGGGCTACATCCCCGAAGATCGGCAGAAGATGGGGCTGGTTATGAACTTTAGCATCGCCCGGAACCTGATTCTTAAGGCATTCAAGCGGTTGCCGTTTTGTCGGCAGGGGCTGCTGCGATTTCCAGTGATTAACGCCCATGCAGAGCGTGCTATCACGCAGTTTGATATTCGTGCGAGCAATGAGCACCTCAAGGTCAATCAGTTGTCAGGTGGGAATCAACAAAAGGTGGTGCTGGCCCGAGAGCTGTCGGGTCATCCCAAGCTGATTATTGCGATGCAGCCTTGCCGGGGGTTGGATGTGGGTGCAACTGAATATGTGCAACAGCAACTACTGGTAGAACGACAGCGGGGGGCTGCCATTCTATATATTTCAACTGAACTGGATGAGGTCATGGTGATGAGCGATCGCATTGCTGTGATGTATCGGGGGCGATTTGTCGATATTGTTGATGCCGCAGCAACGACAATCGATGAGGTGGGGCTACTGATGGCAGGGCAACAAGACATCAAGGAAATATCCCATTCTCGATCGGCATCCATGACTGCAGCCGAACGAGGTGTATTGTGAAATCATCCCCAACTCCCTATCCTTGGTTACCCATTGTTTCTCCTCTAGTGGCGATCGCCATTGCCCTCCTGATTGGTGGAATGTTGATCGCCCTAACTGGAGCCAATCCTCTTAATGCCTATGGCATTTTGTTTCGCGAATCACTGCTAAATGGCTACGGCATTGGTAACACCCTGACAAAGGTGACGCCTCTGCTGCTGACAGCCTCAGGCGTGTTAGTCGCCCTGCGAGCCGGTCTCCTCAACATTGGAGGCGAGGGGCAAATCCATATGGGGGGGCTGGGTGCTGCGGTGATTGGGCTCTATGTGCATGGCTTGCCCGCGTGGATTCATATTCCCCTGGCTCTGCTGGGCGGGTTTCTGTTGGGGGCGATCTGGGGTGGCATTCCCGGCTATCTCAAAGCTATCCGAGGCTTGAATGAGGTGATTACAACGCTGCTCCTCAACTACATTGCGCTGAATATCGTCAGTTATTTAGTCCAACACCCCATGATTGAACCGGGGGCGTCGAATCCGTTTACACCCATCATTGATGAGTCAGCCAAGCTGCCTATTCTCGTGCCGGGGGGAGCTGCCCATGCCGGGATTTTTGTCGGCTTGATCGCCACCGGGATCTTGGGCCTCATATTTAGTCGATCGGCGTTGGGCTATCAAATTGAAATGGTGGGGCAAAACCCAGTGGCAGCTCGCTATGCCGGCACTTCAGTCAGCAAAATCATCATGCTGGTGATGGCGATCGCCGGAGGACTAGCCGGGTTAGCCGGAGCGTCAGAAGTCATGGGCATCAAACACCGACTATTTGAAGTCATCTCGCCGGGTTATGGCTATGAAGCTGTGGCGATCGCCCTCTTGAGCCGGGGCAGTTTTACCGGAGTCGTACTAACGTCGGTCTTTTTTGGAGCCTTGCGGAGTGGCGCAAATGTTCTCCAGCGCGAGGCTGCAATTCCGTTTACGATTGTCTACGCCATTCAAGGATTGACCGTCCTGTTTATTGCGATCAGCCTTGCCATTGAGCACCAAGTCTTGAAGCAGATGACAAGCCGTCGAGGTCAGCTTGAAGCCGCAGGAGCCAAATCATGATCAGTCTTAGTAGCGTGGCCTTTCCTACTTTCCTGATGACCACAGGGGCAGCCGCTCAAAATTCTGGACAGTTGGTAGATTACATCATCGCCAGCTTTCGCTTAACTGCGCCATTAGTGCTAGCTGCACTGGGAGGGCTGTGGGCAGAGCGATCAGGAGTAATTAATATCGGGCTGGAAGGAATGCTGCTTTCGGGGGCATTTGCGGGGGCAGTTGGGGCACTTTGGGCGGAGAATGCCCTAGTTGGGGTTGTGTGCGCTATTGTCGTTGGCGGGATGGTTGGCTTACTGCATGCTTACCTGTGTGTGACGCTGCGGGTGAACCAGCTTGTTTCTGGGTTGGCAATTAATTTATTAGCAGTCGGGTTCACGTCTTTCTTTGTCAGAGTGCTGTTTGGAGAAGGCAATACTCCCAGGCTCCCCGATATTCCGGTCGTCAACGTTCCCATCCTGCAAGATATCCCTATACTTGGCAGAGTCCTATTTCAGCAAGATGTGATTATGTATGCCCTAGTTGTGCTGGTTGTTCTCAGCACGTATATTTTGTATTCTACGGGGCATGGCTTAGCCCTCCGAGCCGTGGGAGACTATCCTAAAGCTGCGGATGCATCGGGCATTAATGTTTGGATGGTGCGATATATCAGCGTGATCATGAGTGGTTGTTTGTCGGGGCTGGGAGGGGCATATCTAACCTTGGGGCATGTGAAGTTTTTCACAGAAAACATTAGTGCAGGCAAGGGATTCATTGCCTTGGCTGCTCTCATCTTTGGGCGCTGGCATCCCGTTGCTACTGCATTTTCTTGTCTATTATTTGGGGCCAGTGAAGCACTGCAATTGAGAATTCAAGCGCTCAATATTGATATCCCCTATCAGCTGCTGACGTTGTTGCCATACGCGATCGCCCTGATGGCATTGGTGGGGCTAGCAGGTCAATCACTGCCGCCTGCGGCTCTGGGCATTCCTTATGTCAAAGAAGATCCTAGCAAGTGAAACAGTTCGTCCCAGCAACAGTTCGTCCCAGCAAGGCTTTCAAACACTACTGATTGAAACATATGGATTAAAGGAAGAAGAATCAGAGAGGCATGGTAATTACGCAAGGATTTCAGAGATTGCAGATTCGAGGAACAATCGTTGCAGGGGCGTAGCACTGCCGTTTACAGCAGAGGATTCAACAGAAGATTCAAAGATTGCGCGTCCTTAAAATTAGCCACACCCGCCATGCTAACGGATACTCCTAACCTCCATGATCCAGTTCTATATCATGATTGGCATGTTGTCGCCCGGTCAGACACTTTGAATCGCCACTCTCTGTTAGCGGTGCATTTGTTAGGACAGTCACTGCTTTTATGGCGATGTGACCAAGGTGTACTGGCATGGGACGATCGATGTCCGCATCGAGGCGTGCCCTTATCTCGGGGCTGGGTCGAGCAGCGCGCGCAGGGAGATTGTGTCGTATGCCCCTATCATGGATTGGTTTTTAACCCTGAAGGGCACTGTATTCATGCGCCTGCCAATCCTGATCTCACCTCATTTCCGAAACACGCCAGCGTTCGCACCTATGCCGTGCAAGAACGATACGGATATCTCTGGGTGGCACTAGGAGAGTCGCCGCCGCCGATCCCGACCTTTCCAGAATGGGAGCAACCCGGCTTTATCGCTTTCAACTGCGGCCCATATTTCATTAACACGAGCCCATTGCGGGTTGTCGAAAACTTTACTGACTTTGCCCACCTCCCCTATACCCATCCAGAATTACTGGGCAGTCCGGCGCATGCCGAGATTTCTGACTATGCCGTGACTGTCGATGACGATGGCATCACAGCCCATGACATCCAGATCTATCAACCCAATCCAGATGGCACCGGATCAGCGAAACATGTGTCGTATATCTGTCAGATCCGCCGCCCCTTGATTGCCTATTTCACCAAAGGAGATGGAACGGGTCAATTCTCTATGTTTTTGGTCGTTACGCCAGTTGCAGAACTTGCCAGCGTTGCCTGGTTAGGACTATGTAGAAACTATGCTCTTGATACTCCTAATGCCCAACTAGAGGAGTTTCAGAATCATTTGATGTCACAGGATATCCCGATGGTAGAATCGCAGCGTCCTCAGCGCTTGCCGTTAGATTTGCAGGCGGAGTTTCACATTCCGGCTGACAAACTATCTGTGACATACCGCAAGTGGCTGAAACAGTTGGGTCTTAAATTCGGAACCTGTTAGAAGGGGTGCAATTGATTAACGATGGTGTTATCGCTGATTCGGGGGAAATATATTCTTTGCAACGCGTTAAGCGCTACCGATGTCGAATTAGTTGAAGATGGGGCGATCGCCCAGCAAGATGGCACGATTCTTGAAATTGGCAACTATGCCGATCTGGTTCACAAGTACCCATCTGCCCACATGCTGGGATCGGCCCATCAGGTGGTTTTACCCGGCTTTGTCAACGGTCATCATCACATTGGCTTGAGTTCGTTTCAGCTCGGTTCAGCCGATGCGCCACTAGAGCTGTGGTTAGCAAACCGGATTGCCCATCGTCATGTCGATCCGTACCTAGATACCCTCTACGCTGCGTTGCAGATGATCGAATCGGGCATTACTACGGTGCAACATATCCACCGATTATCGGGGCGAAATCCTGCTATATGGGAGGCGATCGCCCAGCAAATTATCCAGGCCTATCAAGATGTGGGGATGCGGGTCTCCTACTGTTTTATGCTGCGCGATCAAAATCATCTGGTCTATGGAGACGATCAGGCTTTTATCGCAACCCTTCCTGCTCCGTTAAACGCGGATGCCAAGCAACTACTTGATGCCCAAATCGTACCGTTGCAAGACTCCCTCGATTTTTTCGTCCATCTGTGGTCTACCTGGGGGGATAACAGGGGCGATCGCGTTCAAATTCAACTGGCTCCTGCTAATTTACACTGGTGCTCAGATGCGGCGTTGCTAGCCCAGAAAGACTATGCTGACAACTATCGCGTCAAGCTGCATATGCATGTGCTAGAGACACCCTATCAAAAAGAGTATGCCCATCGACGGTTTGGGAAAACAGCCATTCAGCATTTGCATCAGCTTGGGATTCTGAATTCAGCTCTAACCCTGGGTCACGGCACCTGGATGACTGTAGATGATATCGGTTTAATTGCGGATGCCCAGGTCATGATTTGCCACAATGCTAGCTCTAATTTACGCTTTCAAAGTGGGATTGCGCCGCTCAATCGGTTTGTAGATGCAGGCGTGAAAGTCGCCATCGGACTCGACGAGTCAGGCATTAATGACGATCAGGATATCTTACAGGAGATGCGTCTCGTGTTAAACCTGCATCGAGAGCCAGGGCATGATCAACGCGTGCCACAGGCGGCGCAGGTGTTTCAGATGGCGACTGCTCATGGGGCTGAAACCACTGGCTTTAGTGGAACGATTGGCAGCCTTGCGCCTGGTAAGGCCGCTGATCTGATCATGCTGGATTGGGAGGCGATCGCCTTTCCTTACTTAGATGCAAATATTTCAATTGTTGACGCGATTGTACATCGGGCTCGTATGTCTAACATCAAAACAGTCATGATTGGAGGAGACGTTGTGTTGGATAGCGGTACGTTTACCAAAATCGACAAGCAAGCTGTATTACAAGAGCTAGCGGCATCTCTGCAGGTGCCATTAACACCGGAAGAAGACTACAACGCCCAGTTATCAAAGCAGCTTTTCCCATATGTCAAGCAGTTTTATCAGAATTGGTATCATCCGATGAATTGCGAGCCCCATTATTGCCATAATTCATGTCACTAATCAGTGGAGTTTCTGATTATGTTAATCATTGAACCTGGTTACAGCCTTTCCATGCTCAATTCTTGGTGTTGAATAACTAGAAATATCACTCGTTCTTAAACGTCAGAGGGTTCATTATGAAATTTGCTTGGGCTAAAGATATTCGTTGCGCTGCCGTGCTCAGCTTTGATGTCGATGGAGAGTCAGGAATGCTCCAAGCTGATCCCAAAAACAAGGATCGGTTATCTGTTATGTCTTGGGCACGCTACGGCCCGAAGACAGGTGTGCCCCGCATTTTAGATATGCTGGCAGCCAAGCAGGTGAAAGCGACGTTCTTCGTTCCAGGCTACACTGCTGAACTGTACCCAGATCTGATCAAGCGCATTCATGATCAGGGGCATGAAATCGGGGCGCACGGCTATCTCCATGAACCGGTGTCAACGTTAGACCCCGTTGAGGAGGAAGCCGCCCTTGTGCGAACCTGCACCATCCTGGAACAAATTACTGGGGTCAAACCCATCGGCTATCGCGCCCCACTCTGGGAGGTGAATCCGTGTTCTGCTGACATTCTGGCGCGTCATGGCTTGCTCTACGACTCGTCGCTAATGGATGACGACAAACCCTACACCTTGTCCACACCATCAGGAGACTTAGTTGAACTACCCGTCCACTGGACGAATGATGATTGGGAGCAGTTTGCGTTTTTGTATAATCCCCCGATGGGAAGTGGCGTGATTGAAACCTGCCAAAAAGCATTGCAACTTTGGAAAGAAGAATTTGATGGCATGTATCACTATGGCAGTGCTTTTATCTTAACCATGCATCCAGAGCTGATCGGTCGTCCGGCACGGGTGCTGATGGTAGAACAGTTGATTGATCATATCCGCGCTCATGACGGGGTCTGGCTGACAACCTGTGGAGAAATTGCTCGCTACTATGCGAGCCAACAGGCAACTTTAGCAACAGCAGGGGTTTAATCGGCTATGGAACCCGCCATTCCTGTTATCGATATCCATCATTTTTATGCGGGCAGTCAAGCAGACAAAGAGCGGATTGCTCAGCAAATCAATCAGGCCTGTGAACAGATTGGCTTTTTCTGCATTACGGGTCATTCAGTGCCTCAATCTATCATTGATGAAGCATTTGATATCTCCCGGCAGTTTTTTGACCTGCCGCTTGCTGAAAAGCTAAGCGTTAGTGTCCCCCCCGGTGCTGCCTATCATGGCTACACAGCGATCGCCAATTCAGCGAGTCTAGCCAAAACGCTCAATGGAGAATCGCCCCCCGATCTGCGCGAGTATTTCTACATGGGGAAAGACGATATTCCGGCAGGAGATGCCTACTATCAAACTGAGCTAGCACGCTATTTCTTTGCTCCCAATCTTTGGACGGAGTCTCCACCCAACTTTAGAACTATCATTAACCGATACTTCCAGCAGATGGAGATTTTGTCCACTGACTTAATGCGACTGTTTGCGATCGCCTTGGGCTTACCCGAATCTTTCTTTGATGCAAAAGTCGATAAACATGGCTCCCATCTCATCTTGATCAATTATCCAGAACAGCCTCAGCCCCCACTGCCAGGACAGCTACGAGCGAGCCCTCATACTGACTTCGGCACACTCACGATCGTCTATCAAGACCGTGTTGAAGGTGGATTGCAGATTCTAGACAAACAGGATGAATGGGTTGATGTAGGCTATGTCCCCGGCGCATTTGTCATCAACATTGGTGATTTGATGGCTCGGTGGACAAACGATCGCTGGACTTCGACACTACATCGGGTGGTCAATCCTCCGGCTGACATTGCGACTACTAGCAGACGGCAATCATTTGCTTACTTTCACCAGCCCAACTACAACATTCAAATCGAATGCCTAGAGGGGTGTTCTCATGACGGCTATCCCGCTCGGTATCTGCCCATTATTTCAGGAGAAAACTACCGCGACAAAATCTTAAAAATGAAGCAGCCCGTAGACGCATCTCAGCCCTTGCAGCCAACCAGCATGGCGAATTGATACCCATTGATAGGTCATGCATGCTGAAGAAGCTTGTTGTGACTAGATAATGCGACGGCGAATGGTGGCAGAGACCCATTCGCTGAAAAACACCATCACAAAGATGGCGATAAAAATCACACTCGCCTGCGACCACTGCAGCGCATTGACCGATGAATTAAGGCTAATGCCAATGCCTCCGGCTCCCACCAAACCGATGACCGTTGATTCTCGAATGTTAATATCCCAGCGAAAGACGCTGACACCTGTAAACGATGGCAAAACCTGCGGCAAAATTCCGTAGCTCAAGACCTGCATCTGACTTGCCCCAGTCGCCGCGATCGCCTCCACAGGTTCAGGGTCAATTTCTTCGATCGCTTCATAAAACAGCTTGCCAACAAACCCAATAGAGCGTAAGCCAATTGCAATTACCCCGGCCAGCAATCCTGGGCCAATGATGGCAACCAATAACAGAGCCCAAATTAGCGAATTGACCGAGCGGGATGTGACAATCAGCAGCAGCGCAATCGGGCGGATCAAGGGGTGCGGGGTCGTGTTGCGGGCAGCCAAAAACGCCATCGGAAAGGCGATCGCCACCCCAATTATGGTGCCCAGCGTCGCAATATTGAGCGTATCCCAGAGGGGTTGCCAGAGTTGGTTGGCATATTCCCATTTGGGTGGCACCATCCGCGCAAACAGTTGGGCGGCCTGCTGGGGAGCATCCCAAACAAAGGCCCAGGTTGTAGACTCAGAAATAAGCTGCCAGCAAACCCAGACAATCAGCACGCCCAAGAGCCAGCCCAGCCAGTGCTTGAAGGTCGTCAGGCGATCGCGTCGTTGCCAAACCTTTGTCCCCTGAATCGTTTGGACAGGCATTACTGTAACCTCTTTCGAATCACGCCAGACGCAACTTCTGTAGCCATCACCAGGGCAATGATAATCACTAAAATTGCCCCTGCTGTGTCAAATTCATAACGA
This sequence comes from uncultured bacterium, assembly GCA_964502605.1. GTDB lineage: Bacteria > Cyanobacteriota > Cyanobacteriia > CAZCXK01 > CAZCXK01 > CAZCXK01. The sequence continues at coordinate 52,670 of CAZCXK010000015.1, read as the reverse complement.
CTAAACGCCGTCTGTAAGGTTGACCCAATGCCCCCGGCTCCGACCACACCGACAATAGCCGACTCTCTCAAGTTAATATCAAACCGATACGCCGTTAGCCCCACCAAGCGAGGCATTACCTGAGGCAGAACGGCATAGGTCATCATCTGCGACCACGAAGCACCCGTGGCTTGAATCGCTTCTACTTGGGCGGCGTCAATTTCTTCAATGTCTTCTGCCATCAGCTTCGACAAAAAGCCGATCGTCGTGAAGCTCAACGTCAGGACTCCGGCCAGCGGCCCAAACCCCACCATCACCACAAACACAATGGCAATCATCACTTCCTGGAATGTGCGCGAGATAGCCACCAAAAACCGACACACCAGATAAATCGGCGTAATTGAAATGTTGCGAGCAGCTCCTAGCCCCACAGGAATAGAGATCACAAAGCCAACTGCCGTAGCGACAACAGTCATCGTTAGGCTCTCCAAAATCCCTTTTTGAATATCTCGCCAGCGCGACACAAAATCAGGCTGAAGGAAGCTAGCTAGAATCCGTCCGCCGCGCTCTAGCCCTTGCGCCAGACGCCCACCATCAACTTGCAAGGTGCTCAGTGCAAACACCAGATAAAGCAGTATGCCAAGGATGAGCATCCAGCGCCAAATCGGGTTGCGAATCAAGGGAGGGGATGACCAAGTCTGACAACGAGTCGTTTGCATGATCCATTAACCCCACTAGATATTGACAGCAGCTGAGGGCCGTTTGTCGTCGGCCAGTTCACCGACCGGCTCATCAGCCTGAGTCGTATCCCAATCTTCCTCGCCATAAATGTCTGTTAAGGCTTGAGGAGTCAAGCCATCTGGGGTGCCATCATACACAATCTCGCCCGATCGCAGCCCGACAATACGTTGAGCAAACATCTGCGCTAGCCGTACATCATGAATGTTGATAATGACAGCTAAGCCTCGTTCGCGAGCTAATTCGGTGATCAGCCGCATGATCTGACGCGCAGTTTTAGGATCGAGACTGGCCGTAGGCTCATCGACAAGCAAGATTTCAGGGTCTTGTAGCAAAGCACGGGCAATACCTACGCGCTGCCGCTGACCACCCGACAGCGTATCTGCCCGCTTGTCTAGAAAATCTGGAATGCCAACCCGCCCCAGAAGGCGAAAAGCTTCCTCAATGACGGGCTGCGGAAAACGACGCAACCAGCTCTGCCAGAAGTTGACATAGCCCAAGCGACCGGAGAGCACATTCTCCATGACGGTTAGCCGCTCAACCAGTGCATACTCCTGGAAGATCATGCCAATTCTGCGACGCATTCGACGCAGCGCCGCCGGAGAGAGTTGGGTAATATCAATGTCATTCAGCCAAACCTGCCCTGACGTTGGCTCTACCAGCCGATTAATGCAGCGAATTAGCGTGCTTTTTCCGGCACCGGAAGGGCCAATGAGCGCCATAACCTGACCCTCAGGGACATCAAGACTGACATCCCGAAGGGCCAAATCTCCTGTGCTATATCGCTTTGTCAAGCCAATTAAACGAAGCATGATGATTTGTAGCTGCGAACAACTGAGCAGAAATGCAGCGCGCGAAACAAGTATCCGTTGATTTCAGGAACGTGACTGAGACCCGAGACAGTCGCACTGATAACCATCTCGTCATTCAGCAACGCCAAATTTTGAATAGTCAGAGCATTGCGATCGCCTCATACATCATGGCTATGCCTAACAGCCCCCTGCACCACTTGGCGATCGCCTCTCAAGCTAGAGCCATCAGCTATTGGGGCTGAGTATATTCAACGCCCAAGGCTTGGTCGATGGTGCGAATCACTGACCAATATTCCTTGTATGTAATCGGAATAAACTGAGCCTCATTAGACTGGCCAAATTCTTCCTCCAGACTTGTACCTTCCCAGTCAAAGCTAAAGAAAGCCTCCTGCACCTTTTCTGCCAATTCGGGATCAAGGTTGTAGACATACCCATATCCCGTAGTTGGAAAGGTCTCAGACTTATATACTGTGCGGATTTGGCTGGCGTCAATCACACCACGCTCTGTCATGCGGGTCAAGACCGAGTTGGCGATCGCCGCTGCCTGATAGTCTTTGTTGAAGACTCCTAAAATCGAGTTGTCGTGGCCACCTGAGAAAGTCGAAGTAAAATCGGTGCCCTCTTGAAGACCAAACTCAGACTCTAACAAGGCTGACGGCGCTTTGAAGCCCGAGTTAGACGTTGGCTCTGTGAAGGCGACCTCTTTTCCTGACAGGTCGTCAACGCTTTGAATATCACTGTCTGCTGGGACGATGATTTCCATCTCATACCCATAAGACTCATCCTCGGCTGCCATCATGGTAAAGGGCACAAAGCCAGCAAAGTTGACCGCAAAGGGATTGCTGCCGGTATTAAATCCAGCGACATGCAGCCGCCCTGCCCGCATAGCCTCCAGCTGTGCCGCATTGGAATCAACCGCAAAGAATTCGACTGGCTTGCCTGTAACCTCTTCCATGTGAACGAGGAACTCTGCCCAGACTTCTTCATAAACTGCGGGGTCTTCTACAGGCGTGTAGGCAAAAATGAGGGTGTCGGGGTTAATCAACTCAGATGGGTCTTCAGGCGCGTCTGCAACCAAGTCATCGTCGCGATCGCAAAATCTGGCATCCATTTCGGCTGGCCTCGGGCATTCACCCTCGGTGCTGGCAGGGCTAGCAGCAGCATCGGGCGCAGCATCTGACGACGCTGGTTCTGAACCGGGCTGAGCACATGACACAGCTAGAGTGGTCAAACCTGCAAAAGCAAGACATGACAGAGAATTACGCCTACGAAGACTCAACATAGACTTTAACCAAGCTTAACAACAATTCATAAACCCACCTAGAATCCTAAGGTCACGAGGTTATGATGTCGTAAATTAAACGGTAAGACGAGATTAATCTTTCAGTGAAAGTTGATATTAGAGATGATTTCATGACGTTAGGCATTGACAAATTTTTGGGCATTGCTGCCGACATTTAATCAGAATCGCTGTGATGAGTGGATGTCAGAGCAGAGTGCAATTCAGAGTGGCGATCGCTTGACAAATCAACTTTTTTTGAATCATAAGAAGAGAAGGTCTGGCCCATTAATAGATGAGAACTCATGAACTGGAGGCCTTGAGCTGGTCTTAACAGGCGTAGTTTCACGCCGAAGCTCTGAAGGGAGCATCCCACATTTGCAAATTTATCGATGTTTGTAGTGTGGGCATCTTGCCTGCGAGCGAGACGAAGATGCTATGCATTGCTAAAGCGAACGCACTGCAACTGCAAAGCTGGGATGCACTCAGCTCTGAAGCCTTTAGAGAAACGATGAGCAACAGAAATTCTAGTTTTAGGGAGTATCGTGCATGAAGCAGTCATCAGACCCTCTTGAAATGAACGCGAGTGTTGGTCAGACAGGCGGGCAGTTGAGTTTTTTTGAGCGCTACTTAACCCTGTGGGTGGCATTGTGCATTGTCGCGGGTATTGCCTTAGGGCGCTTGTTCCCAGGCATCGCGACGGTACTCGATTCAATGAGCATTTATCAGGTATCCGTGCCGATCGCCATCTGCTTGTTCTTCATGATGTATCCCATCATGGTGAAGATTGATTTTAGTCAGGCCAGGGCAGCCGTACAGACGCCGAAGCCCGTTATTCTGACGCTGGTGATCAACTGGTTAATTAAGCCCTTCACCATGGTCGTGTTTGCTCAGTTCTTCTTGGGCTGGCTATTTCGTTCGCTGTTAGAAGGAGTAGAGCTGATTCGAGGCAGCGAACTTGCCCTAGCCGACTCCTACATTGCCGGAACGATTTTGTTAGGCATTGCCCCCTGCACAGCAATGGTGCTGATGTGGGGCTATCTTTCCTATAGCAATCAGGGGCATACGCTGGTGATGGTGGCGATCAATTCACTGGCAATGCTGGTTCTCTATGCACCGTTGGGTCGATGGCTGCTGGCTGCCAACAATTTGACAGTGCCTTGGGAGACGATTGTGCTGTCGGTGCTGATTTATGTGGGGCTACCCTTGATTGCGGGGATGTATTCTCGATATTGGATTATGAAACACAAGGGACTTGCCTGGTTTAATCGGGTGTTTCTCAAGCATTTAAGTCCGATTTCGGTGGCGGCACTGTTAATTACGCTGGTGCTGCTGTTTGCCTTTAAGGGCGAGCTAATTGTCAACAACCCCTTTCATATTGTGCTGATTGCGGTGCCGCTGTTCATCCAGACGAACTTCATTTTCTTAATCTCATACGTTGCCGCTCAGAAGCTAGGCCTCATGTATGAGGATGCTGCCCCTGCCGCACTAATTGGAGCCAGCAACCACTTTGAAGTGGCGATCGCCACGTCTGTAACCCTGTTTGGATTGAATTCAGGTGCAGCCTTGGCCACCGTGGTAGGAGTGCTGATTGAAGTCCCGGTGATGCTGATGCTAGTTGAAATTTGTAAGCACACGGCTTTCTGGTTTCCCCGCGATCCAAACAAGGCAACTCTACCTGACCCACGCTGTCTCAAGGTATAAGGTGACCCCATGCACTGCATCATGCCTCTCTCTGCCCCCTATCGTGTATGCACACGTTTCTTGCTATGGCCGCAGCCTCTCTCGGGAGACTTTTCCCCGATTCCCCGCATCGCGGGAGCCTAACTCCCGCGCGCGCTCCTGAAAAAGGCTGGGGCGAGGCATTTAAGATATAGGCGACGAGACATGTGAGACAACATCGACACATAAGGCTTCCAAGACGCCATGTTGGAGATGACTCCAATTTACTGCTCTGGTACCCAGCCTCGAAACGCCCGTCAGCCATTTCGTTTGGAGGAGGTTTAGGGGACGCAACCGTCCCTCAATTAGAGATTTGGGGGACACTCCCCCCAACAGGGCTGCTGAGCCCCAGCAACCATTGAGCGGCAGTGAATGCAGTATCGTTCGGTGCTATAGCAGTTGTGTATAAGTAGTAGCTCTTATGTGTAAATAGTAGCTCTGAACCTGAGTCTGAATCTGTTCTTCCTAAATCGGCACGCACGCCATCTCTAGACTTCAGTTCGACAATCAACCAGTTGTTTGGAAGTCGCCTTAGAACTAATCAGATCTAAAATGAAGACACGCCTTCTGCCCCATGCACGCGATGTCTCTCTCCTTGCTAAATCAACTCATTCAACAGCGGCGCGATCGCCAGGAGCATGAGCGTCAGGCGGTTGTGCTCCGGGTGCAGCAGTGGCTTAGTACCTATGGTGTTGAGTATGGCATTACTCATGCCTTCATATTTGGGTCTGCCAGTCGGCCAGGGCACTTCCACGAAGACTCCGATGTCGATATTGCAGTAGAGTCGATTGCGAGCGATCGCTATTTTATGGCCATCAGCTTCCTGTCGTCTTGGTTAGAGCGTGACGTTGATCTGATCAACCTAAATCATTGTCCGTTTCAACACCGCATTCGAGAAACCGGAATTGCATGGACAGCAACGCACGGCTAATCTTCATGACTGACCTGGCAGCTCAAATGGCAACGCTGCGTCGCATTGCTGCGCGTTTAGACAATCGCGTAACGGGGTTAACCTCTGAAGACATCGTCCGCCTGGAAAGCGCAGCATATCAGATTCATAACGTTTACAATGCCGCCGAAGATTTACTCAAACTCATTGCCACTCATTTTGAAAACAATATTTCTGACTCGGCGCGATGGCACTCCATCTTACTGCAGCGCATGATGCAAGAAATCCCTGGAATTCGGCCACCCGTACTCTCTTTAGAAACGTTTACTGCTTTAAATGGGTTAAGGGGCTTTCGTCACTTCTTCCGCCATGCCTATGAAGTACCTCTCAATTATGATCAGCTCTTAGTCAATGTAAACCTTGCACAATCGGTCTTGCCCCAACTTGAACGGGATATTGACACCTTTCTCAACAAGATTTAGCCGAGCGACAAGGCTTAGCTCGCTCGCTCGCAAATCGTTTGGAGCCGGTTAGATAAAGACAGGCTAGCACCATTGCAGAAGCTGTCGTTACTAATGCAGATTGCGATCGTGACTACCGCAGAACTTGTCGTCACCGCACAACAAGTTGTCGTCACCGCACAACAAGTTGTCGTCACCGCACAACAAG